>JAGWLG010000012.1 GCA_028864975.1 Thermoplasmata archaeon
GCGGTCGTTGAGAGCGGGAAGAGCGGATCGATTCCGATGAGCCGCCATCGAAGCACCGTGGCGGTGACGGAGGAGACCCCCACCGGGAGAAGGCTCCTTGGTCTCCACTCGAAGAGCAGAAGTTCGACGGCAACGAGGACCGCGGCCACGGGGGAATTGAAGGTGGCGGCCATCCCACCAGCCGCCCCAGCTACCAGGAGCGTCTTGCGCTCGGCAGCCGAAAGATGGAGCGCCTGCCCGAACACCGATCCAAGAGACCCCCCGGTCATGATGATCGGGCCTTCCGCGCCGAAGGGCCCCCCCGACCCGATCGCGATTGCAGCCGAGAGGGGTTTCAGGAGTGTCATCCTCGGTTCGATGCGGCTCTTGCGAACGAGGATGGATTCGAGGGCTTCTGGGATACCATGGCCCCGAATCTTATCGGAACCAAAGCGGGCCATGAGACCCACGATCAGGCCACCAATCACGGGGACCCCGACTGCGAGGAAGCCCAGGGAACTTCCGGACGGGGAGACAAATCGGAAAGAAATCCTCTGGTAGTAGAACAGGTTCGTGAAGAACCCGATGAGGTCGAGTAAGACCAAGGCGGCGATCGCGGCCAGCAGCCCTGTGACCACCGCGAGGAGCGAGAGGTAGACGGTCCGACGATCTACCGTGGTGAAATCCCCGAGATCGCGAAAGCGACGGACCTGACCCGTGACCGAAAGCGGTCCCGAGCTACGGCCCTGTCGCATGGTGGATCCGTCTCCGGAACCTCACCCCGTTTTCTGCTGGACCCGAAACGTCTAGATGGAACGTCGTTCTATGAGGGCGCTCGGAGTTGGTAGGGTCCGAGCGGCAAGGCGGGGCGGCGCTGACCGGCACCGTTAGAGCCGCCCCAACCGAGGGACTACTTGGGGTGGAGCTTTTCCTTCGGGGTGGGGAACATGTCTTCGATGGAGACTCGGTTGCGGTTCTCATCGTAGACGTAGAGCTTCCCTGCCTCCTCGCCCTTCGTCTTCGAGTGGCTCCCGTCGCAGAACGGCTTGTTCCGGCTCAAGCCGCACTGACAGACCGCGACGGTTTGCCCTCCGATCTCGATCAGCGCAGGTCCCGTTGCATCGTGGCGAATGAGGCGCGACATGGTTCACCGAGGAGAGCCATCTGCCCGAATCCCATCTCGGTAGCGCTAGACGTTTCGAGCACTCGTGCTTCGGGGCTCGACCGCACCGGTCTCCCCGCTCCCGCGAGGGAGACCATGCGCTCCAAGAGCCGCCTGAAACCCAGCGCCAACCGCCCCGCGCCGAACGAACACCCCCAAGACGACTCGTGGGTCGACCAAGTGGCCGACGAGATCCAGGCCCTGCTCGCCGAGCATGGCCTCGAGCTCGAGCTGGTCGTCTTCTACGACAACCAGACCGAGATCTTGCACGCGACGGGTCTTGACGGAAGTCCCGCCAGATACTTCCGGTCGCTCGAGTCGGAGGGAGGGACAGGTTCCTCGGGGGCGACCAAGGGAGCAGAACCGGTCGATCTCCCTCCCAGGCGAGGCTCGTTCACGCCGTCCGCGTAAGCCTGCGGACAGTCTCCTCCGGCCCGCGTATTCTCTTGGGAGGTGCGCATGGCAAAGCCGCGGGCCGGCGAGTTCCGAAATGATCCAGGGGGAAAGGGTTGGTTCGCGGTCCCCCGGGCGGTGGACGAGTTCCTGTCACCGAGCGGCCGTGCCTGCGTCCCTGTTCACTTCGTGTTCGTGGGGACCCGCGTGTTCCTGCTCATGGGCCTCCTACGATGGTGCCTAAGTACCACGCATGCTCCGAGGGCCGAGAGCGCTCCCTCCAGCCCGGAGACAGTTCTTCCATGAAGCGACCCGCCGGTCTGACCCCCGACCTAATCGCCCTTTATGCCGACAGCCCGGACGAGGGGGTCTGCTGGAGCGAGAAGACGGCCGACCTCAATGTGAACCTCGTGGCTTGGTCCCCCTCCCATGGTGTCGATCCCCACGTCAACGAGGCGTGCGACGTCCTATTGGTGGGGCTGCATGGTCGGGGCCGAGTGGAAATCGATGCCAATCCACATCCCGTGCTGACTGGCTCCGTTATACTGATACCGCGGGGCTCGACCCGGGCGATCATCGCTGAGACAAGAATGCTCTACCTGACGTCTCACGTCCGCCAGCCCGAGACGTTCGACGTCGACCTCCCTGGAGTCAAGACCCGAGGCTCACTTCGGTGACCTTGCCTAGGTCTACTTCCTTCCGCTCCAGCGGCCCTGAGCTTCTCGGATCTTCTCAAGACGGACCCCGGGGAGCGGGTTCAAGCTCGGATACAGCACTGGAAGAGTCCCGATGCACCACGAGACAGAGGTTCCCAGGAGCAGGATCCCCCCGATGAGAAGGGCGATCGAGGAGATCCTACCTAGGTCGACCCACCCCGCGGCCAGGCAGGCAACCGAGGCCACCCACGCCACCGACATGGTCCACAGCATCTTTCGGGTCCACTCGTGGGACACCCTCTGGAAGGGAGCGATCATCCCGAACCACATGATCAGAATCGTCAAGCCGAGGAAGCCGAGGACGTTCAATGCGGCATGGGTCTGGTAGGGCATGTAGTTGGAGGTCGAGACCATCCACAAGCCGATCCCACCCCCCACGAGGAGGATGACGACACCGGTCAGGTGAAGCCCGAGCTGCGGACGCGGGGTCTTCGCCCTCACACCGAGAATGACCAAGCTCAAGGCTAGCAACGCGGCGAAAAGCCCCTCGGGGGCCGCCAGGATGGGTAGGGTCAGCATCCCGAGCCACCCGGGTGCCAGCATCCCTAGGGGGACGAGAATACTGCCGACCGCTCCGGAAGCAGCGATCGCTCCCACGAGGAAACGAGGGGGATCCGCCGCCACGGAGCGCGGGACCATCCGAAGGCTCACGGCGGCCACGAGCAGGGTGGCATGGCCCAGGACGAAGAGGTGGACCCCGGCGATCCACCAACCGAAGCCCGGACCGTTCGAGCATGCCGATAGGAAGAAGAGCGCGGACGCCGCCAGAGGAGACGCCCACGCCAGCAGGAAGAGCGGTAGCGAGACCACGTCGCCTGGTCGATGGCTCGGTCCTGAGGTTTGAAGCACGGGCCGGCGGAGGGCCACGACAAATCGAGCGAGTTCGATCCCGACAGCCGCTCCGAGGAGGACAGACGCGACGGCGAAGCTCGTGCTGAAGGGCACACCGAGCCCGGGTTCGGCGAGAGAAAATGTCCCCAAACCGATGCAACCGGTGAGGAGGGCCGGAGGAAGCGGGTCCAGAATGCGGCCGGGTAGCACTCGGCGCGAGATCGAAGGGAAGAGGTGGAGGGAGAATCCCAGGGTCGTCGCCTGGACGAACCCGATCAGGAGGAGCCAGAGCAGTGGGTCCCACGTGTTGGGGGGGCCGCGGCCGACGGCACTCAACGTGAGAAGGACCCCAGCAAAGGAGAGGGATGTGAGCCCCACCGTAAGGAAGGTACGCGATGAACCGGTAAGAGGCACGTAGGGCGATCAGGAACGGGCGTGGAAGAGCGTTGCCCTCCCTCTCGTGTCGGACGCTGCCGATCCGACAGGTTACCCTGTGTGAGCGTCGACGACTGTAGTCTGGCTTCCCTCGACTCTGCTTTATTTGACCCGAGTAACGCTCCCGCTGGTATCGCGCCCTTCTCACCTCTCTCCGCGAGGTGAGAAGATGCGCTCCAAGCGTACCCCAGACCGCCCCGCGACGAACACCCCCACGGAGGCTCAGTGAAGCTCCGGACCGTGACCGGGAACCGCTACCCGGTGAAGTGCGCCTGCGCCGCCAACTGCGGGACCACCATCCCCGCCGGGGAGGCTGTCCGTGTCGTGATCGACATGGACACATACCGCCCTCGGAAGAGCTACATCCCGGACCACAGCCCCGACGCGGGGAAGTGGAAGGGCAACGGCTCGGCCGCCAACCCCGCCCCCTCCAACGGGGGCAACGGTCACGCGGCGGGGTTCACCCCAGCGAGCGCCCTTCCGGTACCCCCGCCAAAGGCACCCGAGCCTCCGACGCTGCCTTTCGGACCCGGGTGAAGGGAGTTTGAAGCCTGGGGTTAGCGGATTCCTCGAGGAACTTCGTCGGCGAGGGGTTTCGCTCGACTATCGACGCTCATCAACGAGCAGGTAGTTGATGAGCGAGCAATACGAATAACGGCCAGCGTTTACGATAATCGTAATGGGGCTGCCCGAATTTGAATCGGGGTCGCGTGGTCCCAAACCACGCAGGATGGACCATTGTAGCGTCACCAGGGGGAAGACCCCTGGACGAAACTACCCCACAGCCCCATGCCCATGCGGGCACCGCCGTCCGCCCTTGAACCTTCCCTGGACCTTGGCCCGCACCGACGTTGAGGGTGCTTCCCGAGCCCGGGCTTTCCACACAAGCAGAACGCTTCTCTAGGACCCGATCATACCGAGAGACCAACATGGGTTCAGAAGAGCGGACGTCGCGAGACGAAGGGGACGGGCGCGGCGCGTTAGGTCGCCCAGAGGTCCTGGGTTCGTTCGAACACGCGGGGACCGGCACCGTCCACATCGTCATGACCGATCGTCGCACGCTGTGCGGCGCGCGGACGGGAGCGATGGACCTTCGGGGGAACGACGACTGGTACGTCCGAGAAGAAGATGCCCCGGTGAGTTGCCTTCGATGTCAGGGCCTTGCCCTCAAGAGCCCCCGGATCTGAGCGTCCAGTACTCCTCCATCCACCGATAGTGGGACCCGTCCGATCTGACCGCGCTTCCGCGCACGCTCTCCTCGAATGGGGGGGGCTGGCCGTCGGGTCTATGAGATCTCAAACTCGTTGCCGTCGGGGTCCCGGAAGACCGCCATCTTCCCCCAGCCGGTGTCCGTCAGCTCTTGGACGAGCTCCACGCCCCGCGCCTTGAGTTCACGATAGGCATGTTCCACATCTCTTGGCGTGCTTGCGGGGAGGAAGACCCCTGGTGCAATCTCGGTCCTCCGGGTCTCTCCACACCGGAACCAAATCCCCGTCCTCCCCCCGGGGCTGTCCCCCTGCCAGTCGTCGCCCTCTCCACAGAGGTGGATCAGGGGAAGCGAGGACCCCGGGGGACGCAGGAACACCAAGTGACGCTCCCTCGCGACCACTTCGAAACCCAACTTCTCGCAGTACCAGTCGGCAGCCTTTCTTGCGTCTCGAACGAGGACCGCGACCGAGCCCACTCCAGACAGCATGAGCAGAACGAGTCGACCACCCTCTAAGAACCCTGCGAACACCACCGGTCACCCATTGGAAGTGCCCTTCGGGTCATGGTCAGGTTCGTGAGAGTTTCCGACAGTTGGCGTTCCACTCGAGTCGAGCGCGTCCGTGTCAGACCGCCTCGACGCGCTTGAGATTGCGGCCGATGAGACAGGTCGCCTTGGCGGGGTCGACCCGAAGGATCCTGAACTTGCTCTTCGCGGAGAGCGATGGTCCCGCGCACGCGTCCCAGTTCGGACAGTCCAGGCGCGCACACTCGAAGCGGCCGGACTCCACGGTCGAGCCCTCGATCGCCGCCCCCGCCTCGACCAGGAGCGCACGGGGGGCCGGAGCGACGTCCACGACGCTCGCTTCGACCTCCTGCAGGGCACAGGGGTGAGCGACCGGACGGACGCTCTGGACCTGGTACCGGTGACCGGGTTCGAGGGTGAGGCACGCGTTCCGATAGGGGCACGGACGGC
Organism: Thermoplasmata archaeon; assembly: GCA_028864975.1. GTDB lineage: Archaea > Thermoplasmatota > Thermoplasmata > Lutacidiplasmatales > UBA184 > JAKAAX01. The sequence goes on from JAGWLG010000012.1 coordinate 5,699, forward strand.
AGGGGGGAGCCCCTCCCTGATAGAAGAACGTGAACCCTGGGCGGGCCTGGCCGCGGGCGATCATGGTGATCTCGGGCATCAGATCACTTCCGTCTGGCTCGCGAGCCGCTCCGCCGCCTCCCGTGAGAGGCCGTTGTCCCCGAGGATGGTGTAACGCTCGGGGCGGAGCGTGTGGGCGTTCACGAGGGCGGTCAGCACCTCGTCGCGTTCGACGTTCGCCTCGTGCGCGGTCGTGGGCGCCCCGATCTCTTTGAGGGAGACCCGGAGGCTCTTCCAGTCGGCGTTGTGAAGGTAGGCCATCATGATGGTCCCCAGGCCGACGACCTCACCGTGCAGCGCACGGCCGGGGGCGATGCGCTCGAGAGCGTGGGCGAACAGATGCTCCGAGCCCGATGAAGGCCGGGAAGAGCCTGCCATGCTCATCGCGATCCCGCTCATGATGATCGGACGGATCGCGATCCAGACGCTCTCCTCTTTGCCGGGGCGGATGTCGCGGGCATGGTCGAGGATCCCGTGGGCAGCGTACTCTGCCAGGGCGGCCGAGCTCGAAGCGAAGTCCTCGTTGCGCAGACGGTGCGCAAGCTGCCAGTCGAGGACCGCGGTCACGTTCGAGATCACGTCCGCGCATCCGGCCGCAAGGTAGCGGTAGGGTGCCCGTACGAGTACCGAGGTGTCGGCGACGATGGCCTCGGGGACCGCGGCTTCGATGGAGAAGGCCTCACGCGACCCCTTGAGCGATGCGCGCGGAGAGGAGATCCCATCGTGGGCCGCCGAAGTGGGAACCGAGATGAACGGGATCCGCTGACGAGCAGCAACGGTCTTCGCGAGGTCGATCTTGCTACCTCCACCGACCCCCACCAAGAACCGTATCCCCTGCTGTTCGACCTCGGAAGCGATCCGAGCGACCTCGTCCAGGGTGGCGTCCCCTGCGGGGATGATCCGGACCTTGAGCCCGGAGCTCTCCAAGAGGTGCCCTACGCGGTCGCCCGCGATGGCCTGCGTCGTCGGGCCTGTGATGACGGCCCCAGGACCCACGAACCCTAGTGTCTGGCAAATCTTGGGAAGTTCTTCGAGCACCCCGTGACCCGCGAGGACGGTGCGGGGGAAGTTCATCGTCCGGACCTTGTGGAAGTCCTCCAGAGGACCGCCTGCGGCGGTCGCCGCGGCCCGGAGCGGACTTGCTCCGCCAGTAACCATTAGACTCGAGGCAGGACGGCCCTCTAAAGAAGGTGACGGGGGCTGCCCGTGAAATGCGGGCTGCTCCGAAGGGGTCCCCGCGCTCTGTGCAGGGAAGCCGACCGGAGATAGTGGTTACCTTCTACCACCGAACGGGTCAGGAGCCCGCTCGTCCTGCCCCGGACCCATAGGCTGGAGCGGGGCGACCGGGGCGGGAGCTGGACCGGGTGGTCCTGCCATCGGAGCGGGCTCGTAGGTCATCGCGGGGCCCGGCGTTGAAGCGGCCGCGTCCTCCTCATGGTGGTGGCGCGGCCCACGCTTGACCGCGAGCGCGATCAACAGAGCGGCCACCAGTACCACGACGATGAGGAGCAGGAAGGTGTCGGTCCACGAAAGCCCGAAGGGTCCCACATTGGGAGAGGGGGGCGGGGGAGGCGCACCGGTGACGGTGATCGTGATGCCCGCGGAGGCGGTGTGCCCCGGGCTCGCGCTGTCCGTTGCGGTCACGGTCACCGTGAAGCTCCCGGCAGACTGATACGTGTGGGAGACCGCGAGGCCGGACCCCGCCGCCGAGCCGTCCCCAAAGTTCCAGGAGTAGGTGTAGGGGGCGGTGCCTCCTGAGGCCGCCGCGGCAAAGTTGACCGACAACGGCGCGGCTCCAGACTGCGGCGCTGAGGTGATGGCCACCGACATCCCCGCGGAGGTCTGAGGGCTCACGTCGACCCCGAACTGCTTGCTGTAGTGCCCGCTCGCGGAGTCGTTCACGAATAGGGTGATCGTGTACTGTCCCAGAGCGGAGTAGATGTGCGACGGAGGGTTTCCCCCCGAAGTCGAGGCAGAGCCATCGCCCCACGTCCAAGCGATCGCGTAGGGGGAGGTCCCACCCGTCCCGGCACCTTGGCAAGCGACGTTCAGTGGGAGGTAGCCCGTCAGGGGGGTGCACGACCCTTGCCCTGAGAGCGGAGTGCCCGTCGTCCCTGTGACGTTGATCCCATGTCCCCTGATCAAGAGTGTGTGCTGGGGGGAGGCGCTGTCGGTAACATACAACGTTGGGAAGTATGGGCCCCCGGCGGTCGAGTAGGTGTAGGTGAAGCTCGGGTTCGCCCCGGACGTCGTCTGAGAAGCGCTGCCGTCCCCGAAGTTCCACACGTCGGTGTAGGGGCCGGTCCCGCCATTAACCGAGCCCGTGAACGACACTGAGAGGGGTGATGCCCCTGAGTTTGCTGACTGAACGAAGGACGCCTGCAGCGGGACTGGTCCTGTGGTGACGCTGATAGCCGCGGTCTTGGTCTGGACCGTCGCCGGCCCGTTGGTCACCGTGACCGTCAGGGTCTCCGCTCCGGCCGCTGTCCCCCCGGTGAACCACGTGTCGGTGCTGTAGCCTGAGGCTGAGGTCACGTTGACCGACCCTTCCGTGCTCGAAGAGAGGGACCAAGTGTAATGGGTGTTGGTATAGAGCGGATTGCCGTACTGGTCGAGCCCCGTCGCGATGAAGGGCGAGGTGTCCAGGGTCCCCGTCGCAACGGTCGCCGTGGGAGGCGTCAGGGTCGCGCTTGTGAGGACCGGTGGCGGGAGCGAGCCCTTAACCACCTGCAGCCACGTGCACGAGGTGACCGTGTTCGGGGTGGGGCTCCCGTAGGTTACATTGAGGCAAACCGTAACGTTCCCTGGCTGCGGCCCGTTCGAATAAGCGACCGCAGTTCCCGAGGTCTTGTTCAGATTCCCCACCAGGTTGAGAGCGTTCCATGCGAACGTGGCGGACGGTGGCCAGACCAAGCTCCCAGTGGAGGAGGTCGCCGTCGCGTTGAAGTAGACCACTTTGTTCACGAGGGCTGTCGCCGTGGGGCTGGGTGTAACCGAGACGGTCGAGAGGGTGACCGTCGAGGTCACGGTGATGGCCGCGCAGGCCAGTAAGGTCACAGAGTTGTAGGTCGCGTTCTCACAGATGTGGCCGCCCCCAGCTGAGGACGGGGCGGTGTAAGTGACGCTCGAGCCGGTGCTCGGCGAGACGGAGCCAATAGAAGGGTTGGACCAGGCCCACGTGGCTCCCGTGATCGGGTTGCCGGAGGCATCGAGGGCGTTCGCCGTCAGGGAAACGGTACCACTAGTTTGGGAGGTGATCGGACTGGGCGAGATCGCGGTCGACGTGAGCGTTTGTGCGCCCGTTCCCGTGTTGCACGGGACGCGGGGGTCATGGCACCGCCAGACCGGCTCCAAGGGGTTCCCCTCGGCCAGCTGGTCGTTCTGCTGCATCGGGAAGGTGGTGATCGCACCGATCGAGCTGCTGAAGCTCGTCGGGTTGACGTTCATTTCGACACGTTCCATGACCGCCAAAACGTTGGAGGTGTTGAACGTCTGATGGACGATGTTCCCGCAGGTCCCGCTCGTGAGCCCACAGGAGGAGGGGTTGGGGTTGCCCGTCTTCATCACGCTCGGGTCGGCGATCAGGACGAAGGGGAACCGGCGCCCGTTGTTGATGTGGTCGCCGCCGTTCTGACCGTTCTGCGTGTCATCCTGCGCCACGGCAATGACCGTGCTCTTCGCCCAGGCCGAGTTGTTCTCGATCGCGTTCACGACCAAGTTCATCGATTGGTCGTTCCACTGGATGCACTGGGCATCCGTGAACGCGGAGCCGCAGGACGAACCGGGGTGGTCATCGAATAGCTCGACGAAGGAGTAGGTGGGGAGCCCGTAGTCGCTTAGGAAGCTGATGTACGAGTAGGCGGACCACTGGTCCAAGAGAGGGGACTGAGCGTTGCAGGTATACTGACAGTCCCAGAGCATCTCGGGGATGCCAGTAGCAGGGTTGGTGGTGGGGGGGATGGCGCTCACGGACGAACCGTTGGTCCAGAATCCGTTCGAACCTGTACAGGAGGTGTATTCCACGGCCTTGCTGTTGCCGGGGAGGCTGCCCGGGATGCCGCCCGTCCGAGCGACGGAGCAAGAGGCCCCGCTCAACATCCACATCCAGTCCTCCTCCGAGAGGAAGGGGATCGGTCCGCCAGACTGCTTCACATTAGCACCAGTGAATCGGTCGAAGATGGTCCCGTCGGGCGGGTAGGTCTGGGACCCACTGTTAGGGGAGAACGAGCACGATCCTTTGACGACGTTCGAGGAGTTGTAGACCCCCCACTCTGTCCCGGACCCGGTCCCTTGGACACTGCTCGCGCAGCTGTCGCTGCCTCCGTTCACATCTGCGGAAATGAGGTAGGCGTGGGCCTGGGTGGAGTAGGGATCAATGGAGGAATACATGTTGTCGAAGACCGTCCCCTTTTGCCCCCAAGAGTGGAGGAACGGGGTGTCAGTTACGTGGGACCCGCTGGCCCCTCCGTTGTACCCTCCGGCGGTGTAGTCCGCGCCATAGTTGCAGGTTTTGTTGATCGTGGAGTGACAGTCGCCGAGGTAATCGTCGAAGACGTGGTTCTCGCGCACGATGTAGACGAAGTGGGTGAGGTTGCTCGGGAAGAGCGGGAGCCCGCTGACCAGGGGTGTCAGGTCGGCGGGTGCGGTTCCCCTTCCGGGTGCAGCGGCCAATGCGACGTCAGGAGCAGAAGTCCCCTGGGCCGACCCCGCGAACGCGGAGGTCAGCATCACGAAGGCGACGATTACCGCAAGGCCAGCCCAGAGTCGCAGGGGAATCCTCATGAAGGACCTCACCAGACAGTGCGCCGATTTTTCCCGTCATATATAACTGAGGTCTGAGGCGAGACAACACCGGTGCCGGTTTATGATAGGCCCGGGCGATTTTCGGTCCGAAGACCGTCAGGAGGACCCGGGGAATCAAGGCAAGGGCGGGTCCCGGGCGGTGGTTCGCTCCCTGAAAGCCCTCTTAGGATCATCTCGCGTTAACGAACCGCTTTCGCGAACGATAGCGCCCGCGTCCTTTCATCGCGCGATGCTCGCGATGCTCCGGCTCGGTCCGTTCCCCGTCAGGCTTTCGGCGGCGGGGGGACAGCAGGACGAAGAAGGCCGACGCGGCCAAGAGCCCCGCGACGGCCGAGAGCGCGATCACGCTCACCAGCGCCCAGTTCGTCCCCGTGGCGCCACAGAGGCCCTGACCGTCGACCCCCGGAACGTCCGCGGACGACAGGCCCGCGTCGGTGGTGTACCACATGACCCCATCGCCCGACGCCACTCCCCAGGTGGTGTTGTAGAAGGAGAACGAGTAGATCTCTGGTATCTGGGGGACACCTTCCTCCACCCAACAGCTGCCCGCATCCGAAGTGTAGAACAGGTTGGCGTCCTCCGCTCCGACCCAGCCGTATCTTCCCTGCTCGACGAACAGAGCATGCGACCGCTGACCCGAGGTCAGTTGGGTGCCCGACCAGTTCGTCCCGTCGGAGCTCTCGAACAGCATGTCCTTCACCCCGAGCATCCAAGCGCTCGTGGGCCCGAGGGCGGCGATCGCGCTCGAGACGGTCCCCTGGCCTCCAGTGACGCCCGCCTCCCACGTCGCGCCCCCGTCCGAGGTGTAATACACCTGCCCGGGCGAAGGTCCGCCCTCGATCCACCCATGATCGGGGTCGAAGAACGCCACGCTCCGGAGCTGGTCCCCCACCGGCGACGCGACCCCGGACCAGGTGTTGCCGCGATCTCGGCTGGTGAAGAGACCCTGAGAGGTCCCCGCGTAGGCGAACCATGAATCGGCGAGATCCGGGAAGGCAAGTGTGGTGATGTTGCCGCTGAGTCCGGCCACTTGGAGGATCGACCATGAGAGTCCCTGGTCGAGGGAGCGCAGCACCACGCCCGAGTTGCCGGCCGCCCAGAGGGTTCCCGAGGGGTCTCGGGCGAGGGTCAGGAGGCTGGTGGAAGCGACAGGGTCGGGGACCGACCCCCAGCTACGTCCTCCGTCGGTCGACCGGAGGATCGTGGCCTGGTAACCCACCGCCACAAGGACCTTTGCAGAGACATAGGTCACGGAAGAGAGTACGGTCTGCGCAGAGCTGACGTTCGTCGGGACCTGCGCGAAGGTCCAACCACAGCTCGAGCTGTTGCAGAAAGGCACGGCCGCATCGGCGGTGGCGGGAGCCGGCGAAAGAACGAAGATCACCGCGAGGAGCATCGCGAGGGCCAGGGACCTCCGGGCTCCCCTCGGCTCCGCGGGCCGAGAGCTGGCAGGGCGCCACAGGTGCGGGGACCCATGGACCCGACAGGAAGGAAGAGGTAGGATCGGCTGATCCCTTGTCTTCCCCACCATATTGACTCCTATCGGCCGGGGACGTCTCCCCAGAGCACCTTGTGTGTCTGGAGCATGAGCCTCACCTTCAAGCGGTCCTGGAGGACCCAGTCCGCGATTGCTCCGGCCGGCGATCCCCAGACGGGCTGAATGACGGCCTGGGCCTTGCTCTGGTGCCGCTGCAGCACCGCCTTCGCATAGTCGTAGTCCGCCCGGTCGGCTACGACGAACTTCAGCACATCTCGGCGGCGAAGACGAGGGAGGTTCTCCCAGTGCATGCGTCGTTCCATTTTCGAGGATGGGCACTTCACATCGACACTGAGATGGGTCCGGGGGAACGGCAGGTAGGGGCCAACGTCGAGCGAACCTCCTGTCTCGATCGTTGTATCGTACCCTCGCCGGGCGAGCTCCCGCACCAACTTCACGCTCTCTCGCTGGAGGAGGGGCTCGCCGCCGGTGAGACATGCGTGGCGGGTGCCATGGCCCTCGACCTCCTCGAGGATCGAGGAGAGCGTCCGCTCCTCTCCTGGACCGAAAGAGTACGGCGTGTCGCACCACGTGCAACGAAGATTGCACCGTGCCGTCCGGATGAAGCTCGTGCGGACCCCGGTCAGGGGGCCCTCCCCCTGAAGCGAGTGGAAGATCTCGATGATGCGCATGGTGGAGCGAGCGGGAAGCCGGGGGCTTTCCCCTCGAATCCATCGGGAGCAACTTATAGTCGCGGGGTCCCCGGAGCCCCGCCGACCATGACGGGGGAGATCGAATCCCGAGAGCGGGCGTGGCAGGCCCGATGGAAGGAGGTCGGTCTCGGGAAGGCCCGAGCGCAGCCCGGTCACCCGAAGTTCTCCCTGGTCTTCGCCTACCCCGGTACCTCCGGGTTCATGCACGTCGGGCACATGCGCGGCTACACCTTCGCCGACATGATCGCCCGGTTCCACCGGATGAAGGGCGAGGAGGTCTTCTTCCCCGCCGGGATCCACGCGAGCGGACTGCCGGCCGTCATTTTTGCGGGGAAGGTGGCGCGACGCGACCCCGACACGATCGAAGGTCTCAAGCACTGGGGGGCGCGCGACGAAGACCTTCCGGGGCTCGAGGACCCCGCAACCGCCTCCCGCTTCCTCGCTCGCACCTACTGGAAGGTCTGGGAGCGCTTCGGACTGATCCTGGACGAGAGCGCCAACGTCTCCACGATCGACTCGGACTACCAGCAGTTCATCCGATGGCAGTTCCTGCGGCTGGAGCGGCTCGGGCGCCTCGTTCAGAAGCCCTACTTCGCGGCCTTCTGTCCGCGCTCGGGCCCGGTGAGCGTCGACCCCTCCGAGACCGACCTCGAGCGGGGCGGGAACGCGGAGATCGTGGCGTATACGGCCCTTCCCTTCCGACTTCCTGACGGACGGTTCCTCCTGTGCGCCACGTTGCGACCCGAGACGGTGTACGGGGCCACCAACGTCTGGGTCCCGACGGAAGGCTCGCTCTTCGAATGGAGTCACGACGGTCGCACGTACCTTGTCAGCGAGACCGGGCGAGAGAAGCTCCTCGAACAGGTGGGAGGGGAACGGGGCGCGGACGTCGCCGTGGACGCTCTCATCACTCAGGAAGTGGAGGCACCGCTCACCGGAGAGAAGATGCGCTTGCTGAAGAGCCCGCTCGTGGACCCCCACGTCGGGTCGGGGGCGGTGATGTCGGTCCCCGCCCACGCCCCCGCGGACTGGGTCGCGGTGCAGGAGCTTGAGGAACCGACGCGAAGTCTCCTGGCCTCCCACGCCAAGGTGCTGCTGACACTCCCCGAAGAGAGTCTCGCCCCCTCCGAACGAGAGCTCTTTCGAGGCGACGGGCCCCCCGCAGCCCAGGCGGTGCGCTCTCTCGGGGTCAAGGGGCTCTCCGACACCGAGAGGCTCCAGGAGGCCACGGAGCGGGTGTATCGCGCCGAGCACGCCCACGGCGTCATGACCGTCCTCGGCCATGAAGGGGAGAGCGTGCAGCGTGCCCGCGAACGGGTCGCGGAGGCGGCGCTCGCTCGCGTCGGGGCGGTGGAGATCCGGGAGTTCTCCGAACCGGTCGTCTGCCGATGCGGAGAGACCGTGATCATCCGAAAGGTTCCGGACCAATGGTTCCTCGCCTATGGCAACGGCGGGTGGAAGGACCAGGTCCGAGCCCACCTGCGAGGGATGTCGGTCTACCCGGCAGAGTACCGGGACGAGCTTCCCCGCATCCTGGACTGGTTCGAGGACCGCCCCGCGGTCCGTCGAGGGAAGTGGTTGGGCACCCCCTTCCCCAAGGACCCGCGCTGGATCATCGAACCGATCGCCGACTCGACCTTCTACCCCGCGTACTACGTGGTCCGACGCTTCGTCTCCGCCGGGAAGCTCAAGGTAGAGGAGCTTACCCCCGAGTTCTTCGACTACGTCTTCCGAGGCGAGGGGGATGGAGGGGGCCACGTAGGCTCGGACCTTCTGGAGGAGGTACGCCGGGAGTTCCTGTACTTCTACCCCCTGGACCTCAACCTCGGCGGCAAGGAACACAAGCGGGTCCACTTCCCTCCTTTCCTCTACAACCACGTGGCCCTCCTCCCCCCCGAGCTCTGTCCCCGCGGGATCTTTGTGAACTGGTGGATCACCCGCGACCAGGCCAAGGTCTCGAAGAAGGACATCAAGGGCGGGGCGCTCCCGACGGTGGACCGGGCCCTTTCCGACCTTGGGGCCGACGGGCTCCGCCTCTACTACGCGATCGCTTCCACGTCCTCCCAGGACATCGAGTGGGACCTTCCTTCGGCGGAACGGTACGCCGAGCGCGCCCAGGAGGCGCTCAGGTCCGTTCGGCCCCTCCTGGAAGGGCTGAGCTCGTGGACCCTCCCTTCGCTCGAGCTCTCGACCCACGTGGACCGATGGTTCTCGAGCGCCCTCGCGGGGGCCACGCGGCGCGCACGGGAAGCGTTCGAGGAGAACGACCTGCGTAGCGCGGCGGAAGTGGTCTACGTCGAGATCCCAGGCCTGATACGGAGGTACCGCGCCAAGGGCGGCAAGGAGGCGACGTTGCTGCGGGGGGCGGGGAGCCTCTGGGTCCGACTCCTCTCCCCCATCACCCCCCATCTGGCCGAGGAGGCGGCGAGCAGCTCGGGGCTGGGCCTCGTGGCGACAGCCCCCTTCCCCGGACCTGACGTCCTCCCGATCTTCCCGGAAGCGATGGCCCGGGAGGCGATGGTCGACCTGCTGGAGGACGATGTGCAGTCCTTGCTCAAGGCCTGGAAGAGCCCGGTGGCCGAGCTACGGGTCTTTGTGGCCTCGGGATGGAAGACCGAGGCGGAACGCGCCTTGTTGGACGCTTTCCGAGGGGGGACGGCGCACGACCTTGGGAGCGTGATGAAGGTCCTGCGGACGCATGAGACCCTGAAGTCCCACCTTCCTGACCTGCCTGCGTGGCTCAAGCTCTACGACCTTCGTGAGCTCGCCGTGGCATCGTCGAAGCGTGGCCCTCCTCTTGCTCCCGCGGAGGAACAGGCCCTGTGGAACGAGTCTGTGCCTTACCTTCGAGAGCGCTTCGGTCTGGCGACGGTCTCGGTCCTGAAAGAGGAGGACGCTGCTTCGGCGGATCCTAAGGGGCGACGGCTAAGGGCTCGCCCAGGTCGTCCGGCGCTCTTCTTGGTCGAGCCTGCGACCAAAGGGCTGCTCCCGGGCCCCCGGTGAGCGCCCGACCCTAGCTTCCCTCAGATCCCTTCGCAGCCGAGGCCGTTCCGGACCCGCCCTGGCTCACGCAGGGCGGGGGTTGGTGCGGGGGGCATGTGGGCCTGTAGCCATTCCCCGTTGGCGGTGAGCCGGTGCCGTTAGGTCCGGGGGGTGGGGGAGGCGGGGGACAGAAAGGGGGAGAAAGTCCTGTACCGTTGCCATGGATGGATTGTGCCGATGTGCCGTTCCCCTCAGGGGGTGGCAAGGGAGGTGGACGGCATGGCGGCGGACTCGGCGACACGTTTTGCGGGCCGCTCGTCCCATTGGAGGGTGGCGGGGGGGGCGGAGGACAACAAGGAGGAGGAGGAGGCTGGACGGCATCAGGCTCGCAACCCGGGCAGATGCTCGGCTACGACTTGCTCGAGCCTTCCCTTGCGGTGCAGAACGAGGACGATCGCCAGGACATAGACCCCAAGGACCCCCGCAGCGATCGCGGCGTACAGCCAGTGCGCCGTGAGGAGTAGGGCGGCCGCGTCCGCATACGCGAGCCCGAGCAGGGTCCCGCTAGCCACTCGAACGGAGTTCCGCGACTCGTAGTTGCCCAGGGACTGCCGAGTCCAGTCCCCTGCCGCCCACAGCGGAGCCAAGGCCGCGAAGACCTGGACCCGCGGTGCGAGGGATGGAAAGCCCTGGGAGGACGCGAGGAACCACAGCCCCGCGAACAACAGCAGGCCTAGGGCCGCGCCGAAGCATCGTGCGCAGAGACGTACCGAACACGAGGTCCCTGGTACGCAGAGGGTCCGCGGGTATCGTTCAGGGCGGTGATGGGAGAGGATGAAGCCGATCCCCGCAGGGCGTGGGGCAAGGTCGTTCGCGGTGGAGGGGGAGGACCTGCGAGCGCCCACGATCATGCGTACCCCGCGGGGAAGACCGAGCTGCGCCCTTGAAATAGGCCTTCGGGGCTACGCGACCCCGTGGGCTACGGTGCGCCGCCATCCCCTCCACCGACGGTGGCCGCGCTCCCGGTCGTCCCTGTCGAGTACAAACGGAAGTACTCGCTCGCGCTCTTGATCATCCTCATCATCCTCTGCTTGCCTGTCGCCCTCATCTACTACTTCACTCGGGAGAAGGTACCGGTCCAAACCCTCGGCGCCGCGCCCGTCGCGGTCTACGTGGGGCCCCCGCAGGCAGCTCCGCCCCCGGCCTATGGCGCCCCCCTAGTCCCTCCTCCGACGGCCCCCACTCCCCTACCCCCCACAACGCCACCCGCGACGACGCTCCCACCGGCACCTCCGCCGCCCGTCCCGCCTCCTCCAGGATCGCCCTTGCCCTCCTCTCCTCCTCCCCCTCCTCCGGGACCTGCACCGGGGTTTGGTTCACGGCCGAATGTCGCGGCGACCGCGCGACCCGTGCCCCCGTCAGGGACCTCAGGGCTGCCTCCGTGGCCGCTGACTCCCCTCACCACCGTGGAGACCTCGGACCCCTCCAAGGTGTACGCCATGGCGAGCTCGTCGGGACTCGAGCGCGAACGGATGCTGGTCATCGCCCCCGACGCCGGCGGCGCGCTCGCGGGGACCTACGCGCTCGTCGGCGCGACGATGTGGCGCCTCACCCGGAGCGAGGGGGAGAGCTACATCTCTCCCGCGGACCCGGATCGATTGGGCGACCTCATGGTCCGCCACCTCGAGAAGACGAGCGGCCGCGCGGTCGTCCTGGTGGGGCTCGAGAAGGTCGTGGACGCCTGCGGACTGAAGGTCGCCATGCGGCTCCTCGAGGTCGCCCGCGAGACCGCCGAGACGAACAAGGGGACGGTACTGGTCGCCCTCAACACCGGGATCCTGAAGGAGGGCGATGTCCGTCAGCTCGAAGAGTTCTCTACCGTGGTGAAGGTCAAGGGGTAGTCGGCGCGTCCCCTTGGACTCGTCCTTCAGAACTTTCGTCCTAGTTCGGTCCCGAGCACGTTGAGGAGCTTCTCCCCGTGCTCCGGCTTCCACGATGAGCGATAGACCGGCGGAAGCTCTCCCCAACTTCTGGGGGGTTCGTCGCCCGTCGTCCTCTCGAACTCTTCTTGCCAGGGGATGGGCGTCGCTTCGGCGGGGTTGGTCCCGACCTTGCGGCCGGAGAGGATGCCGGCGGCACGGGCGAGGGTTCGTGAGACGCTCGAAGCGAGATACCCCCCACCTCCCGTCTCCAAGAGCCGACCCTGGCAAAGCTCGTGGGCGAGCTCGTGCAGAGTGCCCACCGCGTGGTCGTACGTGCGCGGAGTATACTGCAGATGGGCGAGCGGGTCGCCCGCATGGGCATCCACCCCGGTCTGGAGGACGACGAGCTCGGGCTTGAAGTCGCGGAGGAGCGGAGGGACGATCTTGTCGAAGATCGGCAGTACCGCGTCGTCGCCGGCGGTGGGGGGGAGCGGAACGTTGACCTTGAGCCCCTTGCCGTCCCCCTTCCCGGTCTCGTTCGTGAACCCCGTGCCGGGGAAGAGCGTGCGGCCGTCCTGATGGAAGTCGATGTCGAGGACCCTACCATCCTCGTAGAACCCGTACATCACGCCATCGCCGTGGTGCGCGTCGATGTCCACGTACGCCACGCGTCGGAGAGGATGTGGACCCTCCAAGGCCGTGGCGATCGCGAGGGCCACATCATCGTAGATGCAGAACCCGCTGGCGCGGCCGGGACGTGCGTGGTGGAGCCCGCCCGCCGGGTTCAGCGCGTGGCTCCCCGGATGTGCGAGGACATCTTCCAGTCCGACCAGGGTACCCCGAGCGATCCGGGCCGCGGCCTCGTGGCAACCCGGGAAGCCTGGAGTGTCGCCCGCGTCCAGGGCGGAGGGATGCCGGCTGCGTCCGACGTTCCGCACGAGCTCCAAGTACGAAGGTTCGTGAAAGCGGAGCAGCTCGGGGTCGCTCGCCACTTGGACCTTCTCCACCCGCCCTGGAGTGAGGGGAGGTGGAGAGCGGAAGAATCCACTCTCCTCCAACAACCGGACGCTGAGGTAGCGGCTCTTCTCCGTGAACGGGTGGGAGGGTCCAAAGTCGTACTCCAGGAACCGAGGGTCCCAGATGACGGAGAGCGGACATCGGTCGGGGAGCGGCATCCGAACGGAAAGCCCAAGGGGCGAGTTGAGGCTTTGCTGGAGGGCCTCGAGGAAGTCTATCGGCCCCTCTTGCGGAAGTTGAGGTACATCCTCGACGGCACGGGGCGGTTCGAGATCTTCCGGTACTTCGCGCTCTTCTTGCGTGCGTAGTCCACGTCGACCTTGCCGCTGACCTCGAAGTAGATGAGCTGGCCGATGGGCATCCCGGAGTAGATCCGCACCGGGACCTTGGCGGAGATCTCCAGCGTCCAATAGTTGCAGTAGCCGACGTCGCCCTTGCCCGCCGTGGAATGGATATCGATCCCCAGCCTCCCGACGCTCGACTTCCCTTCCAGGAAGGGCACGTGACGATGGGTCTCCGTGTACTCCCGTGTGACCGCGAGGTAGAGCTGGTTCGGCATGAGAACGAACCCGGTCTTAGGGATGCGGAAGGTGTGGATGGGCGTCGGTTTCTTGACGTCGAGCTCGGGACGACTGTACGTCGCAAGCCACGGTCCGAGATGGACGTCGTACGAGTTCGTCCCCAGGCAATCTTCTCGGTAGGGGCGGATGACGATCGACCCCTTGCGCATCTCCTCGCGGATCTGCGCGTCGGTCAGGATCACGGTGCGTCCTCGCGCGCGCGCACAGAGGCGTGGTATTTAGGTTCCTTTGTTCGCGCGGACCGGGCCGACCGCACAGGTCCGTGGAGGAGCGCCATGATGCGAGCCGGGGGGAGCGCGGCGTCAAGGACGGTGAACCCCGCCCTCCGCGCTTGGAGCTCCCAGGGGCGCAGGGTGCGGAACACCTGCCGGCGTTGAGGCTCGCTCTTCCCGAAGTCGTTGCCCTTTCGAGCATTCAGGCGGCGCCGGATCAAGGAGGGGCTCGCTCTCAGGTAGTAGCACCTGGCGAAGAGCGGAAGGAAGGAGTACATGTTGTCCGCGTGGCCAAAGAGGTAGACCCCCTCTTTCCCCGAGAGCAGCTTGCGCAGACGGGGAGCGTCCCACACCCACTGCAACCCCTCCCATCGGTGCCATTCGTCCTTGGTGAGGGTCCGCCGCCGACCAGAGAGGTCCACGACGTGCGAGAGGTCGGGGACATCGTCGGCGTCGAAGGCGTTGAGCCCGCATTCTCGAAAGTACCGGGCGAGGTGACTCTTCCCCGCCCCGGCAGGACCGGAGATGAGGACAGAAGCCCCGCGGCCCGGACCTCGGCGCATCGAAGGGCCGAGGGGCCGCGCGGCATTACCTTAAAGAGCCCTGCGACGCTCCGCCATGCGAAGGGCTCTCTTAGATGCAGGGCGCGGCCGGTCCAGGTGGTGGGCCCTCCGGCGACAAGCCTCAGCTCTTCAAGCCTGAGCATAAGGAAGAGATCGAGGAGAAGGAAGGGCCCTACGTCCATCTCCCGCGGCACGGTGCCGCGTGGATGCTCGTGATCGGGGCGCTCATGATGTTCATCTCCCTGGTCGCCCCCTGGTGGTCGTGGAGCATGAGCTCCACCTCGCAGAGCTCAGGGCTGTACCTGTTCGTCTGGGGGGTCGCCTGCTTCGGCTATTCCTGCGCCGGGTACTCCTCGACTCCCCTCAACGCCCCCACCAACCCCACGATGCAGGCGGGGAACTTCCTGCCAAACCTCGGGGTCCTCTACGGTACCGTGGCGACGATGGCCATCATTGCTGCCATCTTCGCCCTGGTCGCCGCGGCAATGATCTTCCGTGTCGCGCGCGGCTACTCCACCTACCCGAAGGCGATCGACCGTGCGGTCCTGCTCTCCTATCTGGCCGTCGCGATCTCGCTATCCACCCCCGTGATGCTCGCGGTCGCGCAAACCTCCTCGTTCCACGCCGATTACTCGTTCCCCAACGCCATGAACCCGAACCCGGGGAACTCGTTCTACGGAAGCTCAGGACCTGCGACCTACGGCGGCATCCAGTACACGACGATGCAGTGGGGTCCCTCCTGGGGCTGGTTCCTCTCGATCTTCGGCGGGGTCTTCTTCTTCTCAGGAGGGTTCGTTCCTCACCTGACGCGGCACGAGGCCGTGACCCGGGTGGACCTCATCCGGCAAGGGCTTCTCAAGATCCGCGCGCCGCTCCGCCGCGTCCTCCCTCCCCCCATGCGGACCCCCGGTCTCCCCGCCCCGATGGCCGTCGGGGCCCCTGGCCGTGTCCTGCCGCCCCCGATGCGTCCAGGCATGCCTTCGGGCTACGGGTACCCGGGCTACCAGTCCCTCTCTCCAGGGGTCGGCTGGGCCCGCGCCCCTCCACCGGCGATGGCCCCGGGGTATCGCCCGGCCGCGCTTCCCCCTCCCGCACGGCCCGTCCCTCCTCCTGCCCCCGTCTCGACCGCGAACGCTCCGGGCTTTGTAGGGCGAGCTGCGGTCGCTCCTCGCGTCGCGCCCAGCTCAGGTCCTGCGCGGGTCTGCCCCAAATGCTTGATCCAGGTGCCCCCTCCCGCAGCTCGCTGCACCAAGTGCGGGTCGTGGCTCTGAACAGCGCCTCCGAGGGCCGGCGCGTTCAGCCGGACCGTGAGATCGCGATCGAAGCGTACCCGACGACCTGGTCCATCGGCTCCGCGTCCCCGCTGTGCCCTTTCGCCAGAAGCTCGGCCTTGGCATGGGACCCCTGCAAGGCACAGAGAAGCGCGGTGGTCGGAGCGATCCCGCACATCGAGATGTCCTCCTGCACGACGCGATCATAGAGTGCCCTAGGGTCCATCCGCAGGATCGGCTCGAGAGCCCGGTCGTCCTGTCGGCGACAGACCTCGGGGGAGACGTAGTGAGAAAAGTCGGTCGACGCGAGCCACAGGACGTCCCGGTCGCCCACGACCTTCCGCAGGTGCGCGCCCAGCTCGGCGAGGAGGTCGAAGTGGGTGAACGTAACCTGCAAGGCGATCATTCGGAAACCTCCCGTGGGATAGACCGTCTGCAGGAACGGCAGTTCCACCTCGATCGAGTGCTCTCGCAGGTGGGCATCGGCGTCGAGATCCACGGGACCGCGGCCGATGGCCCCTGCGAGGTCCCGGTCCGTCGGGACCACACCCAGAGGAGTGCTCCACTCCTCGTCCGAGACCGAGAAGAGCGAGCCCCTCCCATGGTGGTTCACGCCCAAGAGGAGGACCGTGCTCGGGACCGGCTCCTTGGCGAGCCGAGAGAAGAGATGCGCGGCGATGGGCCCAGAATAGATGTAGCCGGCATGAGGCACGATGCCCGCGAGGGTACGACGAGGGCCCGTGCTCCCCGGAGCGGGGACAGGGAGCCGACCGGGACCTCGCTTCCCCGAGAAGCACTCCTCCAATGACGCGCGGAGCGAGCGTGCGTCGCGCGGGTAGAATCCTCCGGCCACCGCAGGGACACGGACCCGTGAGGGGCGCGTGGGTCGGACGTCGGCGGCGGCGTCCTTGAGGTCGCTCATGTCCCCTAGCTCCTACGCTCGAGAGAGCAACCCATGGACCTCTTTCCCTTCCTCGTCCGAAATGCCCCGCCGCTGTCGGGGGAAGGTCGGCTGGTCCTCGTACCGTGGGATCACATGGAAGTGCAGATGGAAGACGATCTGTCCGGCGAGGGCCCCCTGGTTGACGCCAACATTGTAGTGACGGCTCAGCCGCTCGACCCGACGGCAGACCTCGGAGAGGGTGCTCAAGAGAGGCGTATACTGCTCGCGCGGGAGCTCCGTCAAGCGGTCGACGTGGCCTTTGGGGACGACGAGGGTATGCCCCCGGCTCAGCGGGAACTTGTCGAGGAAGGCGATCGTGCCCTCATCCTCGTAAACGATCCGTGCCGGGGCCTCGTGACGTGCGATGGAACAGAAGATGCAGGGTCCTGCCGGGGAGGCTTCCGGAGGCATCGGAAGCTCTGGACGCGGCTTTCCTGAAAGAGCCTTCCCTTCTGGCGAGAGGTCGCGGGTCCAAAGCTCGCCCACGCAAGGGGACGGACACAGCCTTATCTTCGATAGGACGGATGATACGATGAGTTCCATGCTCAACGCACGCGTTCGCTCGGGACTGCGGATCGGCCTGGTCTTCGCTCTGGCCCTGGTGATGGTCCTCCCGACCGGGGTCCTCCGTGGGGTCCACCTGCCAGGGGCCGGCCCGGTCAGCGGCACGGGAGCCTCCGTGAGCTCTCCCACGACGCGCTTCGACGCTTCGGCGTCGCCCTCCGACGCCTCCCAGATCGCTGCGCTCTCCTCTGGTCAACCGCTCGTCTTCGTCATTGGCATGGCCTATCCGGACCCTGGGGCCGTCGAGAGGTTCCTCGCCGATGTCGAGAACCCCTCGTCACCGAACTACCATCACTTCCTGACGTCGGAGCAGTTCATCCAGCGCTTCTCGCCCCCCTCCACGACCGTGGACGAGGTTCGGGGGTACTTCCTTTCCCGGGGGGCGACCTCGCTCACCGTCACTCCCGATCGCCTCAGCATGAACTTCGTGCTGCCGGCGGGCAAGGTCGCGACCACTTTCGGGACCTCTCTGGCATGGTTCCGAGCACCTTCGGGGACGGAGTTCTACGCCCCCATGGCTCCCCCGCATCTTCCCGCTCCCATCGCTCGCGCGGTCTCGCAGGTCGACGGACTGACGAGCGGTGAGAACACAGGAGTTCACACGTTCCTTCACTCCATGGGAAGCTTCTCCGTCGCTCCCAATGGGGGGAAGCTCTCATCCCCCGCCCTCTTCGATACCACGACGGACGGGTCCCAGGTCTTCTGGGGAACGGACTACCCCGCGGCGTACGGCGCGCAGGGGCTCATCAACAGCGGGATCACTGGAACCGGCTGGGCTGTGGACACGCTGCTTTGGTCGGGCTTCAACAACAGCGCCCAGAGCAACATGCCTCCCTACGACCCGGGGGCGATCTCCCAGTACCTCTCCGCAACGTTCCCGAGCGGGGCCATCCTACCGACGATCACCCCTGAGGCGGTCGCGGTTGGCGGGGCCACCCCGCCGCCGCCTGGGACCTACTCCCTGAACGACGATTCCGGGGCTATCATGGAGAACTCGCTCGACCTCGAGATGGTGGCGAGCACGGCCCCGGGGGCCCACGTGTACAACTGGTACATCCCCGGGAGCGCCCTGACGGGCCAGTCCGAGGCCCCCTTCTATGGAAGGTTCGACTTGGGCCTGAGCGCCGCGCTCGACTTCAACTACACGGTGAACGGCTCACCGCACGGCCTCGCCGCCATCTCGAACTCCTACGGGCTCACCGATGCGAACGACAGCCTCTGGGACCAGCTGGAGGCGAAGGCCGCCGGTCAGGGGGTGACCCTCCTGGTCTCTTCCGGGGACTCCGGGGATGCCCCCGATCTCGCGACGGGCCGGTCGCAGGGGGAGTGGCCCACCTGGCCGGCCACCGCCACGTTCGACACCTATGGTGCGATCGCGGTCGGGGGAACGACCATCACCGTGGGCGGGGCGCCTTACCGTGCGGGCTACAACCCGGCCTCGGGCTACCTTCCGCCGATGGGCTACGATGCGAATCAGATCACCGGGCTCACGAGCCAGGTCGTGTGGTACCTGAACCAGACGGACCTCACGACGGGAGGGCGGGCCACCGCGGGTAGCGAGGGGGGCATCAGCTCGGTGTACAACGAGCCGCTCTGGCAGGCGCAGTCGGCCGCCCAGAGCGCCATCAAGTACGCCGCGCCGCGAGAGAGCGTCTCTTACGCGCGAGGCGTCCCGGACATCTCCTCCATCGCGAACGAGACCGTGATCTACACCGACACGACCCCCTCGCTCTCTGGGACGTTCGTCGAAGGGACCTCCATCGCCTGCCCGGTCTTTGCGGGCTTTGTGGTCCTCCTCGACCAGATGGACAGCACGAACGGGAAGGGGTTGGGCTTCCTCGACCCCCAGCTCTACGCCATCGGCGGCTACTTCGAGAGCCAGGCCCCGGGGAGCCTCGCGGACCCCTTCGGCGGACTGGACGACGTGACCTCCGGGCAGAACTGGGTGTTCAATGCCTCCGTGGGTTGGGATCCCACGACCGGCTGGGGGACGCCCAATGTCGCTCGGCTCGCTTCGGCCCTCCTGAATCCCACCTACACGGGTTTCGTCTACAACCCCAATGCCGTGCCGGGCCAGGCGGGGTCGAACTCGAACCCCGCGCCGGGTCCCGGGTACGGCGGGCTGCTCTTCCTTCTCGTGGTCATCGTGGCGGTCGTGGTGGTCATCGCGGTCGTGGCGGTCGTCGTCTCCCGGCGCCGACACCACCCGGCCCCTGCCGCCGGGCCGCAGGTCGTGTATCATGCGGCCGCACCAGCACCTTACATGGCGGCCCCCCACCCCGCGTACGCCCCCTACCCCACCGCGCCCTCGTACGCCGCCCCTGCCCCCTACGCCTATGGTCCGCCCACCTACGGTTACCCCATGCCCGCGCCCGTCCCTCCTCCCGCCCCGCCCCCGCCGATGCCGCCCCCACCGACGGCGGGTCCGGTCTTCTATTGCGGCTACTGCGGGAACCCGAGGCCCTACACCCGGTCGAATTGCCCCACCTGCGGCTCGCCCCTCTAGCGCTCCCGTGAAATCGGGTGCCGGTTCCAGTCTTGCCAATATCCGCGCACAGGGCGCAAGACGCCCGAGGAAGAGCCCACCTTTCCTGGTCCCACCGTCGGGGAGAAGGCACGACGCAATTGCCCCCTTGGCTTGTGTAGCAGTTGAGGAGAACGCCCCCCCTACGACACGCATCATCGACGTATCGACGCGAACACCCCCCTGGAACTCGTGGGAGCCCGGGCGCTACGCGTCCGGTACGTGGGGCTTTTTCGTGTCCCACGGGATGGTCCCGACTACCATCCTGGCGGCTGCTTCCCCGGGGGAGGGAGGGGAGGAGGAAGGAGTGCGGAGAATGGTCGGGAAGAAGGCCTGCCCTTCGGGGGGGCCGGGACCTGGTCGAGGGTCTCTGCTTCGGAAGGCGCCGAACCGACTCCCGGGAGGTCGATGGGCTCTCCACTAGACTTGAATAGACGGACCGAAATGGGTTCGCATGTCAAAGACCCCGACACGGCAGTCTGACCTAGCGAACCCCGTCGTCCACCTAGTCAAGGTTCGAGGAACGAGCTCGCTGTCGCGACGATCGGGTAGCATCGGGGATCGTGCCGGACTCATCGGGATATTGCTTCTATTGGGGCTGCTGGTCGCACCGACTACGGCGTTCACGACCACGGGGGCCTTGCTGGCGAAGCTGCCCTCCGCGGAGGCGCCCCCTCCGGGGACGGTCCAGGGCGTGGCAAGCCTCTCGCTCTCGGCTCTTGGTAACTTCCCGGCCCCGCCCCTTGGCTCCGGGCCTTCGGCCCGGCTCCCCGGCGTGATTGACGGCCCCGGGGGCGATCTGGGCGCGCCCCTCGGCCTTCCGCCTTCCGCGTCGGTCTCTGCCGGGACTCCCCCAACCACGGCATCCCGGGCCCCCTCGTCGGGAGCCTCCACTCTGCCTCCGCCCCCCTCTTCCTCAGTCTCTTCCCCCTCCACCTTCTCCTCATCCTCCGCGGCGGGCGCCGCGGAGCTTGCGCAGGCGAGCGCCTCCCTCGGTCAAGGCGGAGGACCGGCGCAGGGCCATGCCATGTCGTGTGCGGCGTCGGCAGCGGGGTCCTTCGAGTGCGATGCGAAGGCTGACGCATCTCCGGATCTAGGATTGGGGACCCAGAGCACCACGTGGACCGAAATGGGTACGCCGGGAATGAGGGACGCTGCCTCCATGGTCTATGACCCGGCGGACGGCACGGTGGTCCTCTTCGGGGGGTACTTCAGCGGTCTCACCCAGGCGGACACCTGGGAGTACCACGGCGGCGTTTGGTATCCGGTGGACTCTCCAATCTCTCCGCCGGCCCGCTACGCGGCGGCGATGGTCTACGACATCCCCGCCGGCTACGTATTGCTCTTCGGGGGCCAAGGGGCTGGGACTTCAGGGTCCCTCCAGGACACATGGGAGTTTTCCGGAGGGACCTGGGTGCAACTCACCTCGACCTCATCGCCGGGGACACGGTATGGCGCCACGATGACGTACGACGCGGCGGACGGATACGTAGTGCTGTTCGGGGGGTTTGGGTGCTCCACGGGCTCGGGCTGCGTGGCGAGCCTCCTCCAAGACACGTGGCAGTTCTCGGGGGGGGCCTGGACCCAGCTCACTCCGACCACGTCGCCGGGAACCCGGTATGACGCCTCGATGACCTACGACACTGCGGACGGGTACGTGGTGCTGTTCGGGGGGCTTGGGTGCTCCACGGGCTCGGGCTGCGCGGCGAACGAGATCCAGGACACCTGGAAGTTCACGGGAACCACCTGGACCCAGCTCTCCATCCTCGCACTTCCGGGAGCCCGGAATGGCGCCTCGATGACCTACGACGGGGCGGACGGGTACGTGGTGCTGTTTGGCGGGTATGGGTGTTTCACGGGGTCAAGCTGCGGGTTGCATTGGCTCCAGGAAACGTGGAAGCTCATGGGGACCACCTGGACCCTGCTCACTCCCGCGGCCTCGCCGGGAATCCGGGAGGGGGCCACGATGACGTACGACGTGACGGACGGGTACGTGGTGCTCTTCGGTGGCCACGGGCCCGGGTCCGCAGGGGGCCTCCAGGACACCTGGAAGTTCTCCGGAGGGACTTGGGCGCAACTGGCTCCGACCACGTCGCCGGGAACCCGGACTGGCGCGACGATGACGTTCGACGTGAGGGACGGGTACGTGGTTCTCTTCGGAGGGTTTGGGTGCTCCACGGGCTCGGGCTGCACGGTGGACTACCTCCAGGACACGTGGAAGTTCACGGGGACGACCTGGACTCAGCTCTCTCCTACCACGTCGCCCGGAACCCGGCTTGCGGCCTCGATGGTGTACGACTCGGCGGATAGGTATGTGGCGCTGTTCGGGGGGTATGGGTGCTCCACGGGCTCGGGCTGCGCGGTGGGCTACCTCCAGGACACGTGGAAGTTCACGGGGACGACTTGGACCCAGCTCACACCGACCACCTCGCCGGGGACCAGGGAATACGCCTCGATGACCTACGACGCGGCTGACGGGTATGTGGTGCTGTTCGGCGGATATGGGTGCTACACGGGCTCGAGCTGCACGGTGGACTACCTCCAGGACACGTGGCAGTTCACGGGGACGACCTGGAGTCAGTTCGCCCCGACCACGTCGCCGGGAACCCGGTATGACGCCTCGATGACCTACGACACTGCGGACGGGTATGTGATGCTGTTCGGGGGGTTCGGGTGCTCCACGGCCTGCAACTGGCTCCAGGATACCTGGAGCTTTGGGATTCCGCTGACGGACGCTACGCCTTCGGCGTCGCCCAGCTCCCTGGACGTCGGCCAGGCCTTGCTCCTCACGTCGTCCGCCACCGGCGGGGGCCAGGGCGCCTCTCACGAGTTCGGTTGGTGGGGGCTACCCCCAGGATGCTCGACCGCAGTGCTGACCGTGAGCGTTTCCTGCACGCCTTCCAAGGCCGGGACCTACTACGTGGGCACGGTCGTCTCGGAGTCGAACGGTATACCTCTGGCGACGGGACCGACCACCACGGTTACGGTCTATCCGGACCCGAGCGCGACCGCGTCCGGGTCGGCCTCCTCGCGCGACGCAGGCCAGACCGTGACCCTGACCGGGCTGACCTCCGGAGGGCTCGGCCCGTTCTCAGGCATCGTCTGGAACGGCCTTCCCACGGCAAGCAGCTGCGCCGCCGCCGGGAGCCTCACCTGCGCCATCACGCTCTCGTCCTCAGGGGTGGGACAATGGACGATCACCGTCTCCGCCACGGATGCGAACGGCTTCACGGCCACCTCGATGGGCGTGGCCCTCACGGTCGACCCAGCGTTGTGCGCCAGCCCTTGCGGGATCTCGGGCGGGACCTCGCTCGATGTGGGGCAAACCGCGACCGTCCAGGCCTCCGTGAACGGAGGGACAGGGACCTACTCGTACGCCTGGTCCGCCCTGTCCGGGGCGGGGTGCCCGACGACCTCGGCGTCGACGGTCGATTGCACGCCCACCGCGACGGGATCGTTCACCGTGGCGTTCGTGGCGACGGACACGAATGGGGCCACGACCGCCGCCTTAGGGGTCGTTCTGACCGTCTCGGCGGACCCCACCATCACCGCTCCAACCGCTTCGAGGGCGACCCTGGACGTGGGACAGGCCACGACGCTGACCACCACGGACGCGGGAGGGAGCGGGACCCTGGTGGTCTCGTGGTCCGGGTTGCCGACGGGGTGCCTCAGCTCGAACACGCTGTCGTTCAGCTGCTCCCCCACGGCGGTCGGGACGTTCACGGTCTACGCCAATGTCCAGGACACGCACCTGTACAACGCCACTTCGGGGCCGCTGACCGTCGTGGTGTCGCCCAGGCTCAATCCGGGGGGTTCCTTCGCGAGCCCGGCTTCGTTGGACCTTGGCCAGGCTACGACGTTCGTGACCAATGTCAATGGCGGTACCGGTAGCTACTCCTACGGTTGGATGGCGCTCCCTCCAGGGTGCGCGGCCGCCGATACCGGCACGCTCGTCTGTACGCCAACCGCGACCGGGTCCTTCCTCGTCACAGTTTCCGTCGTGGACTCGAACAACAATCTTGTGTCCCCGGCTGCCATCGCGCTCACGGTGGGCCCCGACCCTGTGGCGGGGAGCCTCGTCGCCTCCTTGCGGGGCCTTCCTCAGCTCGGGTCGGCAAGCGCTCCGCTCACCCTGGGATCGACCCCCTCTTGGGTCCTCTACGACCCCGGGAACGGTATGGTCTACGTGGGGCAAGGGAACTGCTGCGGCGCGGGGAACACGGTCTGGGTGGTGAACCCCTCGACAGGAACGCTGGTGAAGACCATCACGACGGGCAACCTCCCCATCTCCTTGGCGTACGACAGCGCTCGGGGCGAGGTCTTCGTCGCCGAGTACGGGAACGCCCAGGTGCAGGTGATCGACGACTCGACCAACGCGCTCGTGGCCACCATCCCGATGCCGGACGAACCGCTCAGCCTCGGATACGACAGCTGGAACGGCGACGTCTACGTGGCGCTCTATGCGACGAACCGAGTGGCTGTCATCGATGGCGCCACCGATTCGATCGTCTCGCTCATCGGCGTGGGGTCGGGGCCCAACAGCGCGGCCTTCGACCCAGCGACCGGGGACGTCTGGGTCGGCGACCAGAACGGTGCCGCCGTGACCATCATCAACGGTGCCACCAACACCGTGGCGGGGACGGTGACCCTGGCGGCCGGTTCGGTCCCGGTGTTCCTGGTCTACGACCCGGCCAACGGCGACATGTACGTGCCCACCGGGACCACGCAGTCCATCGACGTGATCGATGCGACGTCGGACGCGATCGTCGACACCGTCGCCACGACGTTCAACCCCGAAGAGAGCGCGCTCGACACGGCGAACGGTTACCTCTACGTGGCGGACATCAGCGCGTCGGCGAACGAACTCCAGGCCCTGGACACGCGGACCAACACCCTCGTGGGGACCGTGGGGCTGGGGACGACGGCCTACGGGGTCGCCTACGACAGCTCCAACGGAAGATTGTACGGGAGCGGCTTCGGGAACGGGGACCTCTTCACGGTCCGCACGCTCTCCTCCGTCTCCCTCCCGAGCTCCATGAGCGCCGACGTCGGGCAGTCGGTCCTCCTCTCGGCCTCCTTGACGGGCCAGGGGAGCGGTGGGGACCGGGTGTCCCTCTCCGTCTCCCCCGCCGCGGGGTTTACCTGCATCGCCGACCCCTACGGGTACGCGAACCTTAGTGCCGGATGTCTCGCCGAGACCCCTGGCTCGTATCAGCTATACTTCCAGCTGACGGACTCGAACGGATTCACCGTCTCGACAGGGACCCTGACGCTCGTGGTCGATCCCGCGCTGGGAGGAGCCAGCGTCTCCGTCTCCCGTCTCGCCCTCGACGTGGGACAGACGACGGCCCTTTCGGCCTCCGTGAGCGGGGGCGCGGGCAGCTACGCGTACGCTTGGTCGACCCTGCCGACCGGATGCTCGGTGGGCGACGTCGGCGCCTTCAGCTGCGTGCCCTCGGGCGCGGGGTCGTTCGCGGTGGCCCTCATCGTTACGGATGGGAACGGGGCTTCGACCTCCGCTGGGACGACCTTGTCGGTCTCCCTCGACCCCACGATCTCGCCACCCACCGGGACCCTGACCCGTCTGGATGTGGGGTCCTCGACGGTCCTGGCTGCGACCGCTACGCCCGGTAGCGGTGGGGACGTTTACGCCTGGAGCGGGCTTCCGACCCCGTGCCTCTCTTCCAACGCGCTCTCCATCGTCTGCGCTCCCAGCGCGTCGGGCGAGGGGACGTTCGACGTGACGGTCAGCGTCGTCGATTCGAACGGCTGGAACGTCACCTCCGGCCCCCTGACCATCGAGGTCGACCCCCCACTGGGGATCTCCTCGTTCACAGAATCCCGCCCCGCCCTTGACGTGGGGCAGACCGTGGTCTTCGCCGTGAGCCCGACCGGCGGCTCCGGGGTCTACACCTACACGTGGGGAGCCATCCCCGCTGGATGCGCGCGGGTCGACGCGGCCACGCTCACTTGTGTTCCCACCGGGAGCGGTAGCACCACGGTGTCGGTCTCCGTGGGCGACACGAACGGAGCCTCGCTCCCGTCGGCTGGGCTCGCGGTCGTGGTCAGCGCGGACCCCGCGGTCTCCTCGCCGGGGGCGAGCACGAGCTCGCTCGACATGGGCCAGTCCACGAGCCTCTCGACCGTGGTCTCGCCGGGGAGCGGCACGGATGTCCTCTCCTGGGCGGGCCTCCCTGCGGGCTGCCTGAGCTCGAACGCGAACCCGGTCTCGTGCGCGCCTTCGGCCTCCGGGACCTTCACCGTCACAGTCGCTGTCCGGGACTCGAACGGGATGAACGTGAGCTCGGGCCCCTTGACGCTCGTCGTCTCCCCCGCGCTCTCCGCGGTTGCCTTGACCGCCTCTCCGGGCGCGCTCGACGTGGGGCAGAGCTTGACGTTCTCGGCCTCGGTCTCCGGTGGCTCCGGGGTCTACGTCTGGTCCTGGGCGACCCTCCCGACGGGGTGCGCGGGCGCGAACGCTGCCACGCTCACCTGCTCGCCAACGGCCGCGGGCTCTTACAGCGCCCAGGCGACGGCGACGGACTCCAATGGGGCGTCCTCGAGCCACAGCGCGGCCATCGTGGTGTCCGCGGCGGTCACGGTGGGCTCCATCTCCGCGACACGCTGGGACCTGGATGTGAGCCAGAGCTCGACGCTCACGGCCACGGTCGCGGGCGGAAGCCCCTCCTTCGCCTACGCCTGGGCGGGCCTCCCTGCCGGGTGCCTGAGCTCGAACGCGCTCTCGCTGTCCTGCTCCCCCACCGCGAGCGGGACGTTCGCCCTCACGTTCTCGGCTCGGGACTCGAACGGGATGAACGTGAGCTCGACCACGATGGCCATGGTGGTGTCCCCAGCGCTGGGGACCCCCTCGATAACGGCCTCCACCCCGAACCTGGACGTGGGACAGACCGTTTCGTTCCTCGCCGCCGAGTCGGGAGGGACCGGCAGCTACAGCTACTCGTGGACCTATAATGGGATCCGGGCGGACCTGGTTGGTTGCACGGGGCAGGCCACCGCGAGCCTCACCTGCACGCCCACGAGCTCGGGCGTTCCCAATATCGTGGTCACCGTCTCGGACAGCAACGCGGCCCCCCCCCAGACCCGGTCGACGACCGTGACGGTCTCGGCGGACCCGACGGTCCAGCCGATCACGGGGAGCCGGACGACGCTCGACCTCGGACAGTCGACCTTGCTCTCGACCACCTCCGCCCAGGGTAGTGGTGGCCCGACCTACGCCTGGGCCGGCCTCCCCGCTGGGTGCCTGAGCTCGAACGCTCTCTCGATCACCTGCGCTCCCGCGGGGGCCGGCACGTTTAGCGTGACGGTCTCCGTGCGCGACTCCAATGGGGTGAACGTGAGCTCGATCCCCCTGACGTTGATCGTCTCTCCGGCGATGGGAAGCGCAGCCCTCGCGGCCGCGCCATCTGCCCTCGACGTAGGCGAGACGACCACGCTGTCTTCCTCGGCCTCGGGCGGGACAGGGGTCTACGTTTACGCCTACTCGGGCCTGCCCACGGGATGCTCCTCGGCGAACAGCGCGACGCTCGCCTGCTCCCCCTCGGCCGCGGGGACCTTCCCCTCGGTCGCGCTCACGGTCACCGACGGGAACGGTGCGACGGCCACGGCCATGATTCCGATCGCCGTCTCGGCGGCTCCCGTTGCGGGGACGCCCGCGGCCTCCAAGCCCTCCCTGGACGTGGGTCAGACCACCTCGATCAGCGCCCTGGCCTCCGGAGGGAGCGGCGGCGACGTCTACTCCTGGAGCGGTCTCCCCACCGGGTGCCTGAGCCAGAACCTGCTCTCCTTGACCTGCACCCCCACGGTCGCGGGCACCTTCAGCGTGCGCCTCTCGGTGCTGGACTCGAACCGGATGAACGTCACCTCGGGAACGCTCACCCTAGCGATCTCCCCCGCTCTCGCGGGCGCCTTGCTCACCGCGAGCCGTAGCCTCCTCGACGTAGGCCAGACGACCCTCTTCGCGGCTTCGGCTTCGGGCGGTGCGGGAGGCGACACGTTCGCCTGGTCAGGGCTGCCCAGCGGTTGCTCGGGGGGCAGCTCGTCCTCTGTAACCTGTGTCCCGGCTGCCAGCGGACCTTTCACCGTGAGCATCGTGGCGACGGACGCGAACGGGGCTACCGCCTCCGCGAACGTGGCCCTCACGGTCTCCAGCGACCCGTCGGTGAGCGTCCCCTCGTCCTCGAGGAGCTCGCTCGACGTGGGACAGAGCACGAGCCTCTCCTCCGTCGCCACGCCAGGGAGCGGCACGCCGGTGTACGCCTGGTCGGGGCTGCCCACGGGCTGCCTCAGCGCGAACGCGCTCACGCTCAGCTGCGCCCCGACGGGGGCCGGGACCTTCGTGGTACGGGTCACGGTCCAGGACTCGAACGGGATGAACGTCAGTTCGGGGACGCTGACCCTCCTGGTCTCCACGGCGCTAGGGACCCCCTCGCTCTCGGCCTCCACCGCGACGTTGGACGTGGGGCAGAGCGTCACCTTCACGGCGACCGAGGCGGGCGGCAGTGGGACCTACACCTTCACGTGGACGTGGGCCGGGAACCCGGCCTCGTCCGAAGGGTGCACGGGGGGGAACGCGGCCACCATCGTCTGCACCCCCACCTTCTCCCAGTCCCCGAGCGTCGTGGTCTCGGTCTCCGACAGCAACGGCATGGGCGGGCTCGTGGCCTCCACGTCGGTCGTCGTGTCGGCGGACCCCACGGTGACCTCCCCAGGCGCAACCCGCTTGGCCCTCGACATCGGCCAGTCGACGGTCCTCTCCGCGACCGCCACCACGGGGAGCGGTGGACCCACCTACGCCTGGTCGGGTCTGCCGACGGGCTGCCTGAGCGCGAACGCCCTCACGGTCACCTGCTCCCCGACGGCCGTCGGCACCTACAGCGTGTCGATCTCGGTCCGGGACTCGAACGGGATGAACGTGAGCTCGACTACGTTGACCTTGGTGGTCTCCCCCGCACTGGGAGCCGTCGGGCTCTCCGCCTCGTCCTACAACTTGGACGTGGGGCAGTCCACGACGTTCTCGGTCTCGGTGAGCGGCGGCACGGGCAGCTACACCTACACGTGGGGATCCCTTCCCTCCGGGTGCGTGGGGTCGTCCACGCCTACGCTCCTCTGCGCTCCGTCGGGCGCCGGCAGTACCACCGTGGTCGTGTCCGTCGCGGACACGAACGGGGTGCTCTCTGGCTCGGGGCCCGTGACGGTGATAGTCCAGGCGCCCCCCAGTGTGACCTCGCTCGGTGCGACCCGACTCGACCTTGACGTAGGCCAGTCGACGACCCTCACCGCCGCGGCCACCGCGGGCAGTGGCGGCCCCGTGTACGCGTGGTCGGGACTTCCGACCGGGTGTCTCAGTTCCAATGCGCTCTCGGTGACCTGCTCGCCCACCGCCCCGGGGACCTTCACGGCGGTCTTCTCGGTGCGCGACTCCAATCGCATGAACGTGAGCTCGGGCGCCCTCACCCTCGTCGTCTCCCCGGCGTTCGGGACGGCGACCCTGAGCGGAAGTCGTCTCGCCCTGGACGCGGGTCAAACGGTGCTCCTCACGACCTCGG
This sequence comes from Thermoplasmata archaeon, assembly GCA_028864975.1. GTDB lineage: Archaea > Thermoplasmatota > Thermoplasmata > Lutacidiplasmatales > UBA184 > JAKAAX01. The sequence goes on from JAGWLG010000012.1 coordinate 34,876, forward strand.
TTTCGGGAGGATCGGGCGGCGACTCCTATGCCTGGAGCTCGCTCCCGACCGGATGTGGCGGGGCGAACTCGGCGACGCTATCCTGCGTCCCCAGCGGCGCCGGCACCCCCACCGTCTCCGTGACGGTCACGGACAGCAATGGGGCCACCGCCTCGGCCACACTCCCGCTGACCGTCTCCTCCGCCCCGACCATCTCCCTCCCGACCGCCTCGAGGACTGCGCTGGACGTGGGCCAATCCACGACCCTCAGCGCGACCGCGACCTCGGGAAGCGGGAGCCCGGTCTACGCTTGGTCGGGCCTCCCCGCTGGCTGCTTGAGCTCGAACGCCCTGTCGGTGGCCTGCACGCCCTCGGGGTCAGGGACCTTCAGCGTCGCGGTGTCGGTCGTGGACTCGAACGGGATGAACGTGAGTTCCGGCCCCCTGACCCTGGCGGTCTCGCCGGCGTTGGGGTCGGCGACCCTCTCGGCGAGCCGGAGCGCGCTGGACGTCGGGCAGTTTACCGCGCTCTCGGGCGCCGTCAGCGGCGGAACGGGGAGCTACACTTACTCCTGGGGCTCCCTCCCCTCGGGTTGCTCGGGCTCGAACGCGGTCGCGATCGTGTGCTCCCCCACCGCGGCGGGGACGTTCTCGGTGGCTCTCACGATCACGGACACCAACGGGGCCAGCGCGACCCCCGCGCCGGTGTCGCTCGCGGTCTCCGCAGCCCCCTCGGTGGGGTCGCTCGGTGCGACCCGCCTCGACCTGGACGTGGGACAGCTGACCACGCTCGCAGGGACGGCGACCGGCGGCAGCGGCGGGGACGCCTATGCCTGGGTCGGGCTCCCCACGGGGTGCTTGAGTTCCAACTCGCCCTCGGTGGCCTGTTCGCCCACCGCCGCCGGGACCTTCTCCATCGCGCTCTCGGTCATCGATTCGAACGGGATGAACGTGAGCTCGCCGTCGCTGCTTCTCTCGGTCTCTCCCGCGCTCGCGGCCGCGGCGCTCAGCGCTGGGCGGAGCGCTCTGGACGTGGGACAGGCGACGACCCTCTCCGCTTCCGCCTCGGGCGGGTCGGGCGGCCTCTCCTACTCCTGGTCGGGGCTGCCCACCGGCTGCAGCAGCGGGGGGCGGGCTTCCTTCGCCTGCGCTCCGACCTCCCCCGGGACGTCCTCGGTGTCCGTCGTGATCACGGACTCGAACGGAGCGAGCGTCTCGGCCTCGACGACGCTCACGGTCTCGTCCGCGCCCTGGGCCGGGTCGCCTACGGCGAGCCCGAGCGCTCTCGATGTCGGGCAGACGACCGCCCTTGCCGCCACCGCGGGGGCGGGGAGCGGTTCGCCGACCTACGCCTGGGGGGGCCTCCCCGCGGGGTGCTTGTCGGTGAGCTCGCTCATCCTCACGTGCTCCCCCATGAGTTGGGGGTCGTTCACGGTGGTGCTGAGCGTTGTGGACTCGAACGGGATGAACGTCTCCTCCGCGCCACTTCTGCTCCCCATCTCTCCGGCTCTCGCCGGGGCGACCCTCTCGGCTTCCCCCGGCGCGCTGGACGTGGGGCAGTCGACTGCCCTCTCCTTCTCCGTCTTCGGCGGCTCCGGCGGCTTGACCTACGCGTGGTCCGGTCTTCCCGCGGGCTGCGCGGGAGGGAACTCGGCCACGCTCCTCTGCTCGCCCACCGCTAGCGGCACCGGCCTTGCGACGGTCCGTGCGACCGACGCCAACGGCGCCTCGGTCTCGGCGAGCGTCTCGCTCACCGTGTCGGCGGCCCTCTCCGTGGCTGCGCCCTCCGCCTCCCCCTCGGCGGCAGACGCGCAGCAGGCCGTGACGCTCTCCGCCCTGGCTTCCGGAGGGGCGGGCACCCTGGTCTACGCATGGTGGGGCCTTCCTTCCGGATGCCTCTCCTCGAACCTGGCGACCCTCCCCTGCACGCCCGCGGCCCCGGGGAGGTTCATGGTGGGCTACAGCGTACTGGACGCGAACGGAGAGAACGTGAGCTCCCCCGCGCTCTCCTTCAGCGTGTCGGCGGCGCTCTCGACCCCTGTCCTGGCGGCCTCCTTAACGGCGCTGGACCTGGGCGAGGGCACGACGATCGCCGCGACGGTGGCGGGGGGGTCCTCCCCCCTCGCCTATGCCTGGGCCGGGCTCCCGACCGGGTGCACAGGGTCCGACACGCCCACCTTGGCCTGCGCGCCCTCCCTGACCGGGACCTTCTCGGTGTCGCTCAGGGTCTCTGACGCGAACGGGGGCACGGCCACCTCGGCAGCTCTGACGCTCACCGTTTCGGCCGCTCCCACGGTGGGGATTCCGATGGCGACGCTGACGTCGCTGGACCTGGGGCAGACGACCTCGCTCACGGTGCCCTCGACCCCGGGGAGCGGCGGGCTCGTGCTGAACTGGTCGGGACTCCCGACGGGCTGCCCGGCCTCGGGGCTCCCCTCCTGCACGCCGACCGCGACCGGCACGTTCTCGATTTGGGTCTCGGCCAAGGACTCGAACGGGGTCACCGTCGTGGGCGCCCCTCTCGTCCTCACCGTTGACGGGGCCCTCGCGGCGGTCACGCTGACCGCGAGCTCAAAGGACGTGGACGCGGGGTCAGAGGTCACGCTGACAGCCGAAGTCTCGGGCGGGAGCGGGGGTTACGCCTACTCGTGGTCCGCGCTTCCCACGGGCTGCGCGGGGGCGGACGTCGCCACGTTGCTCTGCTCCCCCTCGGCCGCCGGGTCGTTCGCGGCCGCGGTCCAGGTCTCGGACACGAACGGGGCCACCTCCTCGGCCTCGGTCTCGATCACGGTGAACGCCCCGCTCTCTGTCGCGCTGTCGGATAGCCCCACCTCCGCCTCGAACGGGGCGACGCTCACCTTCACGGCGTCCGCGGCGGGCGGGAGTTCGCCGACTGTTTACGCCTGGTCGCTCAACGGGACGGCGCAGGCGGGCGCGACGGGGTCGACCTTCACCATCGCGGGAGCTCACGCCGGGACCTACTCGGTGTCGGTCGCGGTCTCGGACGCGACCGGCTCGCGCGCGATCGCCCCCACGGTATCGGTCACGGTGAGCCCGCCGGTCCCCCCAGCGTCTACGCCCCCGGCGCCGACACTCTCCCCCTCGTCCTTCGCGTCGGAGTCCAACCTGCTGGTGGGGCTCCTCGCAATCCTGGTCGCGCTCGCGGTGGCGATCCTGCTGATGCAGGCCCTCGGCCGGCGCTCTCGGCCCCCGGCCTCCGGGGTCGCGGGGAAGGCCAGACCGCCGCGGCCGCGCGCCCGTCCTGCGGTGCTCGAGACTCCCCCGGCCTCCCCCGAAGGGGTTGCGACCCCCCCGCCCCCCTCCCCCGTCGCGGGCGGCGAGGCGGAGCCTGTCTCCGGGACCGGCCCCGAGACCTACTCCGAGGATGGAGAAGCCTAGAGCTACCCCGAGACTTCCAGGAAAAGGTCCTGTCGCTCCATCGCCGAGCTCCCAGACCGGCGGCAAGCAGGGCTACCTAACGACGCAGCAGTTCGCCTCCCTCTTGCTTCTGCCATCTGGGCGAACGCGAGTCCCACCCGGCCGTTACACCATTCCCGCGTCTCTGTGGCGGCGCGGACCTCTGGACCTCCCACAAGAAAGTGGGGGGTTGAGGATAGCTATCGCTCAGCTCTGGCTTCTCAGAGCGGTCCCATGTCGCGCCGGGCAGGGGGGTGCGAGCCCGCTCACTCGGCGGGCAAGGGGAGGGAAGGGTCGGGTCCCTTCGGCGCGCCCTCGGGGCTCGGAGGGGCACCCTCCGCCCCGTTCCCGTCCGAGGGGTCGGGAGGCGGTGGCGGGATCGCGCTCAAGGAGATGCCGAGGCGCTGAGCGAGCCGCTCCCGGATCCTGTCCTTGTCGGTGGTCTCGAGACCGAAGTACTCGGCAAAGTGCGAGCTCGTGGTGAGCTCGAGCGTCGAGGCTTTCGGAAGGGCGTGGATGAAGTTGAGCTCCTTCAGGACTTTCACTTCCGTGTACGCGGCCTCCCCGACCATCCTCGCGAGCACGCTTTGGCGGATGGGCTGGTGGAAAGCGATGAGCGCGAGGACCCTCAGCGAACGACTGGGGATGTCGACGGGGGTCACCTTGTGGGCGACCTCGAGGTAGTCGGGACGCACCTGGAGCGCCCACGCCTCTCCCGCACGTCGGACCTCCAGCGAGGTGTTGCGGTTCGCGTAGGCGCGCTGGAGCTTGCGGAGAGCACGCTTGACCGACACGTGGTCGACTTCCCCTCCGAGCCGTGCGGTGAGGTCATGCACACTCACCGGCTTGCCCGCGGCGAAGAGGACCGACTCTACGCGTAGAGGAAGTTCGGGGGCCACCCCCTTTGGCCGAGGGGTACGTGCTTCGGCGAGAGCAGGTTCGCCACCGCCTTCGTCGTCCTCGTCGGTGTCCGCTTCGGTGGGGTCGGACTCGGTCTCCTCGTCAGGACTGGGCCCCGCCCCCGTCGTCTCTTCGGGCCCCGTCGGGGCCTCGGAAGTGGGGAGGGGGGCGGAGCTGGCCGTCGGGGGAGCGACGGCCTCTTGGGGTCCTGGCGAAGGGGTGGGCGGCGCGAGGGGTTGGGCGGCGGCCTCGGGCGGGGTGGGGGACGCCGGGGCTTCAGGCTCCGGCGCATGGTCGGGGGGAGCTTCTCGAGGGGGGGAGGAGCGACGAGGGTGGGGCTTCGCGCTCCCGCGCGCGGCCACCGGTCGCTTGCCCTTGGACCGTGTGGGAGATCCCTTCGCCATGGTCACGCTCCGGGCGAAGCGAGCGCCGCCTCTTCCGCGGGGGGAGGTGCCTCCTCGCCGTTCGGTCGACGGGAGACCGCCTCGCGCTCGATCATGAATCCGCTCGCGCTAAGGTCGACTTGGCGGAGGGAGAGCACCCGCTCTTTCGCCAAGAAGAGCAGCGTAAGGAAGAGCGAGACCACCCGCTCGCGGGAAGGGACCCCCTCGAGGAGCAGTTCGACCGAGAAGGGTTCCCCCACCGGGTGCTCCGCGACCTTCTCCCAGGTCTCGGCCAGGTCGTGTTCTGGGACGTCACCGTGCGCCAGCACTTCGGGTGCGGTCTTCTGCCAAGCCCGTAGGCGGTCGCGCTCGGCCTGAGTGACCTGGAAGAGGCGAGCCGATTCCTCCGCCTCGTGGAAGGCGTTCGCGAGCTCCATCAGGCTCACCGGCCGGGTCCCCTCGTGGCGGACCATCGGGTCGATCGGAACATCTTCGCCCCGCAGGAGCGCTTCGGTCACATCGATCTGCTCGGGGGAGGACATCTCTCCCAGGTAGCCTTGGTCGAGCGCTCCGTCGGGAAGGGCCGCCTCCATCGTCGGAGGGGCGAGCTCGTTCTCTCGCTGGGTGAGCACCTCCTGGGATTGGAGCAGGAGGATCCTCCAGGCCATGTGGATCAGCCGTCCGGCGACGGCGAAGTCGACCTCGTGGTCCTGCTTCACTCGGTCCTGGTAGACGCTGACGAACCGGGTCAGGTCGATGGACCACGGGTTGAACTGTTCGGAGAGGACGAGCTCGAAGAGCAGGGCCGTCGCCTTCTGGTAGGGGTCGTCGATGACGACGTGGACCCCCTCTTTCATCCCGCGCACGAGGTCGAGATAGTGGTCGACCGCGTTCGCGGCCTCCATCGACTCTCCGATGAGGGCCTTGTGGTAGAGCAGGTAGTCGAGCACCTGCTGGGCCGCCTCGCGTGAGACGGGCGGCGTGGTCAGGGCGAGCTCGTGGGCTTCCTGCGCACTCAGGGTCATGTTCTACCTCCTTCTCTTGACGTGACTTCGAGGACCTCAGGGACCCCCAGGGGGAGGGGTGGCGAGCGGCGGCGCGGCCTCGGTCGCGGGGGCGTGGTCGACCACCGGGCCTTCGGGGGAAGCGGCTTTGGTACCTCCTCGTCGACGACCCGCCGTGGCACCCGCGGTTGCGCCCTTGGAGGACGGGGCCCCCGGCGAAGGGGAGGACGCGGGGCTGGCGGCTGCGAGGCCGCCCGAGACGGACACGCGGGCCGCGGTGGCGGCCCGCAGCTCGGGCGGTCGCATCGCCGCGAGGGCGGAGGGTGAGGCGGCGATGGCCCTCAGTTCCTTCTCGTCGACGTCCTTGATGTCATCGAGCCGGATGGAGACGAGGCGCGAGCATCCGTCGCCATGCATGGTGACCCCGAGCAGGTGCTCGGCCCACTTCAGCGTCACTTTCCTCAGCGAGATCACGATGAACTGGGCCCTCGCACTGTTGCGCCGGACCATTCGTCCGATGTTCTCCGCGTTGACCCCGTCGAGGCTCATGTCGACCTCGTCGAGGACGTAGAGGGGCGACGGGTCGTAGTGCTGCAGCGAGAAGATGAACGCCAGCGAGGCGAGCGACTTCTCCCCTCCGGAGAGCTGCTCCAGGCGCTGGACCTTCTTCCCCAGGGGCTTCGCACGGATCAAGAGCCCTCCCGCGAGCGGGTCCTCCGGGTTCTCGAGAACGACCTCGCCTTCGCCCCCGCCCGAGAGCTCGGTGTAGATCTCGGAGTACCCTTTCGCGACGACCTCCACGACCTCGTGGATCCGGGTCCGCTTCTTGTCGTTCAGGTCGTCGATGAGGTGGAGCAGGTCCTTCTTCTCCCCGTGGAGCCGGTCGACCTGCCCCTGGAAATCCTCGAGGCGCTGCTTCTCGGCGTCGTACTGTTCCAGGGCGGCTGCGTTGACCGGGCCGAGCGCGGTGAGCTTCTCCTCGACGTCCTTGAGCCGGCGCGTGAGCTCCGTGGGGGAGAGCTTCTCCACCTTTGCGGCGGCCTCGTCCGCCTCCTCCATCGGGAGGTCCGCGGAGGCCGCTTCGAGGTTCGAGAGCTCGACCTGGGCGGTGGAGAGCTTCACGTCGAGGTCGTGGGCCTGGTCGTTCTTCGAGGTGATGGTCGACGAGTTCGACCCCTGCTTGCCCACCAGCTCGGTGAGGTCGGTCTGGAGGGCGTTCCGCTTCTCGGTGAGGGCCTTCGAGGCCTTGGACTGCTTCTCCCCGACAGCCCGCAGAGCTTCCAGCTTCTGCAGTCCCTCGACGTGCGCCTTCTTCGCGACCTTGAGCTCCCTGGTCAGGACCGGGAGACGGTCTTCCAGCCCGGAGACCTCGGCCTCCTTCTCGGCCAGGGTCGCCTTGGCGCTCTTGACCGTGGAGTCGAGCGCGCTGACCTGGGACTGGAGGTCGACCAGCTTCTGGTTGTAGGCTTCCCCCGACTCGGTCAGTTCCTTGAGGCGTGCCGCGGCGTTCTGGGGGAGCGCCTGGAGGTAGACCGCCTGGGCCTTCTCCCAGTCCGCCTTCAGGGTCTCGATCTCGCCCTGTAGCTCCGTGAGGAGCGTCTGGGCCTGTTCGACCTTCTTCGCGGTCTGGGCCCTTCTCTCGCGCGAGCCCTTGAGCTTCTCCTGAGCGGCGTCGAGCGCCTCCTTCGCTTTGGCGAGGTCCTTCTCCAAGGTGGAGAGCGAGGTCTCGTGGGACTCGGCCTCGGCCGTGTGCTTCCCGAGCTCCTCGGTCAGTTCGCGCAGGTGCTGGATGACCCCGTCGAGCTCCTTGCGGACCTGTTCCTCCTCTGCCGACTTCTTGCGGAGCTCCTCTCCGCGTCGGCGGAGGTCGACCTGGAGGTTCGTGCCCTTGCCCCGTTCGGCGGCCAGGTAGCCCCCCGTGATCGCCCCGGCGGACTCGATCAGGTCGCCGTCCATGGTGACGAGACGGACCCCGCCCATCTGGGCGCGCGCCTGGTTCAGGCCGTCGAAGACGAGCGTCTCCCCGAAGACGTACCAGAAGGCCGGGGCGAGCGCGTCCTCGTACTTGACGAGGTCGATCGCGAAGCCGCGGCAACCCGGGGTCTTCTGCACGAGCAGGCTCTTCCCATGCGGGCGACCCGGGACGATCTTGTTGAGCGGGAGGAAGGTCGCGACCCCCTTCTTCTCGTTCCGGAGGATCTGGACGCACTTCGCGGCGACCTCGTCGCTTTCCACGACCAGGGCCTGGAACCGGGTCCCGGCGGCGACGGTCAATGCCGTTGCGAACTGGTTGTCGAAGGAGGCGAGCTCCTCCACCGTCCCTCGGATCCCCTGGACCTTTCCCGTGTCGCGCAGCGAGAGCAGATGGTCCACCGCCGCCAGGCGAGAGGCTGCTCCGGTCCCGCGGTCGCGGACGAGCGCCTCGAGCGAAGCGTAAGCGCGGTGGAGCTCAACCAGTTCCTCCTGCAGAGAGGATGCGCGGGCGTGTAGGTCCTTCTCCTTCTTCTGGAAGGCCTCCAGCTCCTCGCTGAGCTCCTGGGAGGAGCGCTCCGTTCCCTTGCGGGCCCCCTGGACCCCCTTGAAACGGAACTGGAGGTCTCGAACCTCCACCTCCTTGAGCTTCGCCTCCTCCTCCGCGCCGGCCTCGTCGTGCTCGAAGGTCGTGAGCTCACCCTTCAGGGATTCGAGCTTCTGGACGGCCTCCTGCCAGTCCTCTTGCTTCGACTTCTGGCGGCGCTCGTTCTCCAGGACCGCGCGGCGGTACTGGGCGGCCTTGCCTTGGCTCGCATCGGTCGCCTTGTGGGCCTCGAGCAGGGCCTTGTGATGCACGTCGATCTCCTTCTGGAGGTCCTCGAGCCGCCCGTTGAGCTCGGCGAGCTGTTTCTCGTTCGCTTGGAGCTCCTTGCGTCGCCCGGCGAGCTCCTTTTCGAGCTCCCCCTTCCGTTCGGTGAGCTCGTTCAGGCTCTCCTCGGCCTTCTCGGCCGCGGTCTGTCGGCGGCCGACCTCCACCGAGAGCTCGTCGGTCTCTTGCTTGAGCTTCGCGGCCTCCGCCCCTCCCTGATGGGCGACCTCGGCATCGATCCCGTCGATCTCGGCCTGGAGACGGTCGTGCTCCTGGGTGAGTTCGTTGCCTGAGGCCGTGAGCGCGTCGACCTCTCCCTTCAGGTCGGAGAGCCGCTTCTCGAGAGAGGCCACCTCGCCCCGGGCGCGAGAGATGGTGGCTCGGGCGAGCTGAGAGGAGTAGCGCCGCTTCTGGGTGTCGAGGTCCTTGAACTTGAGCGCCCCTTCACGCTGCCCCTGGAGCTCGTCCAGGTGCCGCTGCACCTCCGTGAGGAGCGTTTGGAGCTGGCCCAGGTTCTGCTCGAGCCCTTCCCGCTTGTCGGCCGCGTGGTCGAGCTCTTCGTCGTACTGGGCGATGCCCGCGAGCTTCTCGACCTCGCCCCGGCGCTCGAGGGGGGACATCGCGACGATGCGGTTCACATCCCCTTGCTGGACGATGTTCGAACCGTCCCCGGAGAGCCGTGCGTGGGAGAGGAGCGCTTCGATCTCGGTCTGGGTGCTCCGCCGGTCGTTGACGTAGAAGTACGAGCTGTACGGGGGGTCGCCCGGTGTGAGCTTGATGTAACGGGTGATCTCGACCGAGTCGGACTCGACGGGCAGCGCACGGTCCCGGTTGTCGAAGACGAGGGAGACCTCGCATTCCGTCGCCGCCTTCTTGCTGGCTCCGCCGTTGAAGAGGAGGTCCGAGAGGCGGTCCGCTCGGAGCACCTTCGAGCTTCGCGGACCCAGGACAAAGAGGATGGCGTCGGCGACGTTAGACTTGCCCATCCCGTTGGGGCCGGCGACCCCCGTGAACCCGTTGGTGAAGGGGATCTCGACCGTTCCGGCGAAGGACTTGAAGTTCTTCATGCGGAGATGGGTGAGATGCATCGGGTTCCCTCGCTACCTGCCGCCTCTGTCGGGCCTCTGTCGCCGGAACGGACCCCGTTTGTCCGACGCGTGTCAGCCCAAGACACCACACCCCGGTCCATGTATTTAAGTGCACCTGCCGCAGCGGGCTCTCCGCGATCAAAACTAGTGCCACTCCACGGGAGGGTTGATATTCGGGGGCAGGGCGACTCCTCGGACGCTATCTCGACCACCCCCCGGCGACGGCGGCGAGTCGCTCAGTCGCCTTCAGCGCCTGCTCCGACCAGCGGAGGAGGTCGGCTTGGCAGTTGTTCCGGGGAGCGTCGACCTGCGTCCACGACGGGTCCACGCGGCGGAGCAGATCGCTGAGCCGACCGAAGTGGTCCGAGACCCGCGCCAGGCGACGGGCAGCCGGGCGCCTCCCCTGTCGACCATCTGCTCCACTCGAATGTCGCACACCCGCCTTTGGGGGGAGGGAGCAGCGTTTGATTCCGCCTGTGGACGGGTCGCGTCGGGCCAGCGGCGCCTCAGCTCGGCCAGTTCTAATACGGTGACCGCGCTCGTGACGGCGATGGTCGCCGGTCTGTGCCCCGTCTGTCGCACCATGGAGGTCGCCGAGCGGGAGCGCCGAGCCGCCAGGGACGAGCTCCACGTCCGTGAGGCGGCCGAGAAGGCTTGGCTCGCCGTCGTCCAGGCCACGGACCAGTACCTCCTGGGCCGCCACGGGGTGCGGGCACCCCAGGACGAGACCGCCCACCTGTTCCGCAAGCGCACTCTCCGCGACCAAGGCGAGGAAGAGCTCAAGGAGGAGTACAACGCGTTGGAGGGCCTCCTTCACGGCGACGCGTTCTACTTCGGGGATGTGGGCGAGGTCCCCTCCCTGATGGGGCGGGCCCGCCGGTACGTCGAGCGGACGACCGGCCACAAGGTCGGCGCCCACTGACGAACGGCCGGGCCGACGGGGCGAGCCGGTGATCCCCCGGCCCTCCTCGCCCAAGCTGCCGGGTCGCGGCCGCGGACGCCACGGAGCGGGTCGCCAAGCATGACTACGCCATCAGCCCGCCTTGGGTGAGGTGGGCCTGAGGGGCAGACTCCGCGGTCTTGGGACGCTGAGGCTTGGGGGCGTGTCTGACAAGTAGGGTTATTCGGGCGACTGGGGGCCCTCCCGGGCACTGGGGGAGAGCCTGCCGCAGCGGCGGTCGATACGCCTAACTCCCGGACTCGGGCAGGAGAGGAGCCTTGCGAGGTCGTCGGGTCCCCTCTCCGGGACCCCGCTGCGCGAGCCTGCGCCGCGCTTGGACACGAGGGAAGGCCCTGCCGAGCGCAGGTCAGAGCATCGGATCGCGCACCCCGGCCACGAGCAGGTCGAGGTCATCGCTTCGGGCAAAACCCCTATCTATCCCCCCTTGGTACGCTTTCGCAAGCCTCGGCCCCACCCTGGACCGGAGACCCCCTCACGATGGACTCGAACCGCGCGTGGACACTCGTCGGCGCGGTGCTGCTCGTGGCCTTGCTGTCCGCCCCTAAGGTCCCGGGCCTTCTGCCTGAGAATGTCGGACACGTGGGGATGCCCCGTGCAGGATCCTCCCTTGAGCCACGCTCCGGTGGGGTCCAGAGGCCCCCCTCCTACCCAGTTGGTCCAGCCCTCGCGGCATCGGTCGCCTCGCCCCAAGCCCCCGAGGTTCCCTCGACGTTGGTCACCGTTCGGTTCCACACCACCCCGCAGCACTGCGGTACCATCACCTACAACGGAAGCGGCTACGTCAACGGCGGGGCGATCACGACCTCGACCGGTCCCTGGCCCGTCTCCACGACGCCCTGCGCAGGATGGAAACAGAAGTACCTGAACGGGACGCAGGGGGTCTCGATCACGGGAGGGACGGCGACGGTCACCGGGAACGGGAACATCAGTGCGACGTTCATGGGTCCCCTCTACAACGTCCAGGTGGTGACCAACCCCGCGAACTGCGGGACGGTGACGCTGAACGGTACGCTTACGGGAGGCAACGGGGCAACGCTCCATACTCAGCCGGGGAACAACTTCCCAGTCACCGCGACCCCCTGCACCGGCTACTACACCTCCGCGCTCACGGCGTCGGGAGGCGTGAGCATTGCGGCCAAGACCGCGACCGTGACGGGCAACGGAACGATCTCCGCGGTCTTCCAGCCCCGAAGCTTCAATCTCACCGTCGACTCCACCCCCCAGTACTGCGGAGGGGCCACGGTGGGAGGGGTGAGCATCCCCTCCGGCGGGACCAAGCTCGTCATCGCCGGGACCTACACCTACGCCGCCTGGGGCTGCGTGGGTTACAACCTGAGCGGGGTCTCGACCTCGCCGACGAGCACCGTCACGGCGCAGCCGAACCCGTTCCCGTCGACGGGGAACCTCACGGTCCTCTCGGACGGTTTCTTCAACCTCACGTTCATCGCGCAGATCTTCACCTTGACCTTCCTCGACCTCCCGGGGAACGCGGGGACGATCCAATTCGCGGGGACGACCTACCGCAACGGCACCACGATCCAGGTCCCGTATGGGACCGTCGGCACGATCAACGCGCTCCCGGCCCCCCACTGGCGGCCCGCGGGGTCGGACCCGTTCAACCTCTCCCGCGGGATCCGCTGGCAGATCCAGGACCAGAGCATCTTCGTGAACGCGAGCGGGGTGGTGAAGGCGTTCTTCGTCCCGATCTATTACACGGTCACGTTCACGACCCCCCAGGCTCCCTGCGCCATCACGACGGTGCAGTTCAACACCAGCACGTTCCCTCTCATCGACTCCCACGGCGCCCGTGTGAAGTTCGGGGTCTACTTGGTCACCAACCCCAGCTGTCAAGGGTTCACCTTTGACAGCTACACCGGCGACGCGAACGTCGGGGTCTCCCAGTACTCCGGGATCGTCTGGGTCAACGGGAGCGGAACGGTCACCGTGAACTTCTCTCCGAACTGGCTCGTGGTCAGTGGGATCGTCGAGCAGTGGGGAGCGAACTCGCCCGTCAAGGGAGCAAACGTCGTGGTCTTCTATGGCGGGAACCAGGTGAACTTCAGCGGCCCTACCGGCCCAAGCGGCGCGTGGTCCGTGCTGCTCGTTTACGGACAATACACCGTCAACGCGACGGCGGCCTCGTTCACCTCGGCTCCTCTCGAGACCTTCTTCGTGAACGGCACTCCCACGGGCATCCAGGGGCTGGTCGTCTGGATCAACGCCACGTTAGGTCTGACCTCGACCCCCCAGGGGATCGGGGTCCTGGCGACCTACCCGCTGGTCTTGGTCCCCGTCGGCCTCTTCGTCGTGGCCGTCGGAGTGATCGTGGCGTGGCAGATGCAGCGGAAGTGGAGCCGTAGGGCTCCAGCTTCCGGCGGGCCCCCAACGCCCCCGGCATCACCTCCGGGGGTACCTCCCCGCCCGATGTACGGCGGAGCCCCGGTCCAACAGCTTCCTCCCGGTCCCTACGGTCGCCCTCCACCCGTCTACGGGCGCCCGGCGGCCCCACCCTACGGTCTTCCCCCGGGCCGCAGGTAGGTGGCGTTCGCGGCCGCGACCTATAGCGGGCGCCGCCAAGCGTCCCCTTGGAGATACCGGCGGTCCTCGTTCCGACCCGCTAAGATCCCTTCCCCGCGACTTCGCAGCCCCTGACCGAATCTCAGGAGGTCCTCCGAGGCTCCGGAGTTGAGCTCGCAGAGGTCATCGAGCAGGCCGGCCACCGCGCGAGGGTCGTTACGGACCAGCGCGTCGGAAGAGAGCCGCAGGTTCGTGGACCTCTCGCCCATCTCGGAGAGGCGGGTGCGGATCCTTCGGGGCTCTTCGCCGCCCGCGGCGAAAAGCGGATGGCGGGAGAGGGACTGGAGCCGGGCCCCGAGCTCCCCCTGCCGCTCCAAGAGCGCCCGTAGGGAGGCCCGGACCGAGGTCAGCTCCTCCGAGGGGGAGCGCGCTTCGCGCGGTTGGGGGGTCGGCGCCCAGGAACGTTTCGGGCGCTGCGGGCGCCCCCGGGAGTGTTCTGGGGCACCTCCCTCTGGCTTCGGGGGCTTCTCCTGCGCGACCTGAGCGACGCGGAGACGCTCGTAGAGGTTCCGGTAGGATTGTGCGAGGAGCGAGACCTCCTCGGACAAGGCCGCGACCCGCTGTCCTAGGTCGCGGAGGTCCTCTCCGCTCTGGCGAAGGTCCTCCCGACCCACCGCGGGCACTCGGCGTCCCCCCTGGTGACGAATACGTGGGATAGTTTTTAGGACATTTCGGTCCGGGCAACGCCCCCTGCCGGGCGACCTCGGGAGGGCTTCGGGTCATCCCGGGGTCCCGAAGAGCTCCTTCCATGCCCCGACGACCCTCGGGACGACCTCGGAGCGGGCCACGGGCCGCTTGAGCTCGCGCTCCATCGAGGTCATGATCCTCCCTTCGAACCCGCAGGGATGGAAGCGCTCGAAGAAGCGAAGGTCGGTCGAGATGTTGAGGGCGAAGCCGTGGAAGGTGACCCACTCCTCGACCGCCACCCCCACGGAGGCGATCTTCCGCTCCCCCGCGACCCAAACGCCCCGCTTTCCCGCGACGCGGGAGGCCGCGATCCCGTAAGGAAGGATGGCGCGAGCGACCATCTCCTCCAGCTCGTGAACGAACCGTCGCACGTCCCTCCCCCGAGGGGTCAGGTCGACGATGGGATAGCCGACGAGCTGGCCGGGGCCGTGGAAGGTGGACTTCCCCCCCCGTTCGATATGGTAGACCGGAAGGTCCTCGGGAAGGACGTCCCCGTCCGACCCCTGGACCCCCACGGTGATGACCGGTTCATGCTCGACCAGCAACAGCGTGTCCCCGATGTTGCCCGCACGCCGGGATCGTCGAAGCTCCCGCATCAGGTCCCAGACCTCCTGGTAGGGTCGGTGGCCCAGGTCCCTCACTTCGGGTAGGGGGGACGGGGAGGGGAGGGAGTGGGGAACGCACCGGGAGGGTGATGGAAGGGGTCTGGGGGAGGGGGCGCTCCCCCCTTCGCTATCGGCGACCATGGGCCGAGGGGGGGAGGGCGACGTGCATCGGTTCGCCCAGCCAGAGCATCGCGACCTCCTGCAAGAGCTCCGCGAAGGTGGGATGGGGATGGATGGTGCCCGCGAGGTCCCTCACGGTCGCTCCCATCTCGATGGCGAAGGCGACTTCGCTCACGAACTCCCCCGACACGTGTCCCGCCGCGTGGGCTCCGAGCACGAGCCCGGATCCCTCCTCCGCGAGCAGCTTCACGAACCCCTGGGTGGCGTGGCTCGCGTGGGCCCTGCCCAGGGCCGCGTACGGGAACTTCACCTCCCGTGCCGTGAGGCCTTGCTCCCGTGCTTGGGGGAGCGTGAGCCCGACCGTCGCCAGTTCCGGGTCCGTGTAGACGACCGACGGCACGGCCTGGTGGCTCCAACTGGAAGGGGATCCTGCGATCACTTCGGCGGCCACGCGTCCCTCTCGGTAGGCCTTGTGAGCCACCATCGGGGGGCGGGCCAGGTCCCCGACGGCATAGATCCCCGGGACGTTCGTCGCCATACGGTCGTCGACCGCGACGAAACCTCCGCGCTCAGCGAGCTTGACGCCGGCGGTCTCGAGCCCCAGGCCGCGGGTCTCGGGGCGTTTGCCCACCGTAAGGAAGAGGAGGTCGCCTTCCAAGGACGCCGGGCCTTGAGGGGTCTTGGCGTGGAGCACGATGCCGTTCTCCTTGCGCTCGAGGGACTCGGCGCGGGATTCCGTGTGGACGACCACCCCTCTTCGCTCGAGCGATCTCCGCAGCTCCTGGGAGAGGTCGGCGTCCAGACCCGGCACGAGCTGAGGCATCATCTCCACGACGACGACCTGGCTCCCCAGCCTGGCGTAGTGCTCTCCTAGTTCGACCCCGCTCACACCGCCTCCGAGGACGACCAGCCTCGACGGCACCGCTTGAAGCAGGAGAAGGTCCTTGGCGGTCAGCACGCGCTTGCCGTCCGGCTCGAACCCGGGGAGGCTCAAGTGGTAGGCCCCGGTGGCGAGGATGCAGGCCTGGAAGGTGACCTCCTCCCGGCCCCCCGGAAGCTCCTTGCCCTCGAGGAGGGCGCTGTTCGGTCCCGTGAGGCGTCCGGTCGCGCGCACCCAGCTCGCTCCGGCTGCGCGGAGGAGGGTCTCGATGCCCTTGCGCTCCTTTTCCAGGATCGACTCGCGCCAACGCTGCGTCGCGGGGAGGTCCAGCGTGGGCGCGGGGGCCGCGAGCCCCATCTCGGCCCCCGAGCGACGGACCTCGTCGTAGAGCTCGGAGGTGTGGATCAGCGCTTTCGAAGGGATGCAGCCACGGTTGAGGCACTCTCCCCCTAGCTCTTCCTTTTCCACGAGGAAGGGCTTCCGCCCGAGCTGCCCTAGTCGGAGCGCGGCGACGTAGCCCCCCGGACCGCCGCCCAAGATCAGAACGTCCACCTCGCGGGTCACGGGAAGTTCCCTCCTTGCTCCTTGTCGAAGCTGTCCCGTTCCTCGGTCAGCGGCCAGGCGGGAACCTTCAAGGTGTCCTCGAAGAGCGAGTCGGTCCTGGGCGGAGGCATGACCTCCGCCTCCTGGATGGCCGTGCGGACCTTGGCGTCGAGGTCGGCGCGCAGGGCTTCGCGCTCCGAAGCCGGGAAGACGCCCAGCTTCTCGAGCATGGCCTCGAAACGCCCGAGGGGATCGTAGGCCTTGGCCTTCTCCATCCATCCCTTCGGCTGGTAGCGGGAGGGGTCGTCGGACGAGGAGTGAGGGGTGAGCCGGTAGAGGACCGATTCGATCAGCTCCGGACCCGCCCCAGAGAGCACGCGGGCCCTCGCCGCGGAAAGCGTCGTGAACACCTCGACCACGTCGGTGCCGTCGATGCGGCGGCCCGGGAACCCATACCCGTCCGCCTTGGTCGCGAAGGAGGGCGCGGCGGTCTGCTTCTCGTTCGGGACGCTGATCGCCCACTGGTTGTTCGTGCAGACGAAGAGGACCGGGAGTTTCCAGACCCCCGCGAAGTTCATCCCGGAGTGGAAGTCGTTGGCCGAGGTCGCGCCGTCGCCGAAGAAGGCCCAGGAGACGGCCGGCTCCTTCCGAAGCTGGATCCCGTACGCCGTCCCCACGGCATGGATGATCTGCGTGCCGATCGTGCTCGACATGGAAGCGTATCGGACCTCGCGCGCCGAAGGGTGGCAGGGCATCTGGCGACCGCGTGCCGTGTCGAGGTCGTTCCCGAACAGATGGTGGGCGTAGAGGGTCAGGTCGAGCCCTCGCAGGAGCGCAATGAGCTGCTCGCGCAATCCAGGGAATACCCAGTCCTGGCCGGACATGCACATCGCGGCCCCGACGCTCGTGGCCTCTTGTCCGGTCGCGGGACCGTAGAACCCCACGCGCCCCTGACGTTGCAGCCCGAGCATCCGGGTGTCCAGTACGCGGCCCAGGAGCATCCCGCGGTACATCTGGTGCAGCCGCTCTTCCCACGGAGGTCCAAGGCGGTCGCTGAGCTCCTTCTTCCCATACGGCAGAGGGACGATCTCTAGAGGAGGGACGGCGGGAACCCGCGGTGCTCCGTCAGCGGGAGACGCGGTGGGGGCGGAGGGCTCGGCCGGGGGCATCGAGCAGGACCCCTAGGCCATCTCCAGGAAGAGCTGGTGAGGGTCCTCCAGGTGGCTTTTCACCACCGCGAGGAACTCCGCGCCCGTGATCCCGTCCAGGACACGGTGGTCCAGCGTGACCGAGAGGTTCATCAGGTGCGCCGGGACGATGGAGCCGTCCGCGGCGTACACCGGGCGCTTCGAGATCTTGTGGACCCCGAGGATCGCGACCTCGGGATAGTTCAGGATAGGGGTCGCGAGCACGCCCCCCAAGGCCCCCAGGCTCGTGATCGAGAACGTGCTCCCCGAGAGCTCCTCCCGCAAGAGCTTCCCGGCCTTGCCGCGCTCGGAGAGGTCCTGGATCTCCCGGGCCAGTGCCGTGATGCTCTTTCGGTCCGCATCGCGGACCACAGGAACGATGAGGCCGTCGGGGGCCGCCGCGGCGATGCCCATGTTGTAGTACTTGCAGAGGACGATCTCTTGTTTGGCGTCGTCGACGTAGGCGTTCATCGAGGGGTGCGCCTTGAGCCCCTGGACCACCGCCTTGACGATGAACGGCAGGTAGGAGAGCTGGACGCCCTTCTCCTCGAGCCGCTTCTTCGACTTCTCGCGGACGCGGACGAGCTCGCTGACGTCCACCTCCTCGACGTAGGTGAAGTTCGCGGCCCGGGCGTGCGAGATGGCCATGTGCTCGGCGATCACGCGGCGGAGCCCTCGGATCTGCACGCGGGTCTGGAGCGGACCCGGGGCGGCGGGAATGGCGACGGGGGCGGGAGCCGGAGCCGAGGGGATCGGCACATCGACCCGGGAGGGAGGCGCGTGAGACGATGGGGAGGTCGCGGGGACCGCGACGGCGGAGGCCGAAGCCGAAGCCCCCACCGATCCGCCCTTTGCAAACGCGTCAAGGTCCGTGTCGGTGACCCTGCCTTGAGGGCCGGTCCCGCGCACCTGAGAGAGATCGATCCTCAACTGTGCCGCTCGGTGGCGGACGGCGGGGGATGCCAGGACCCGTCCGCCGGCGGAGGATACGCCCTGCGCTGGGGCCGTAGAAGGCGAGATGGGAGGCGAAGGGGAACTGGCGGCGGAGGGGGAGGCGGCGACCGCCCCACCGGCCCCGTGACCGTGGGAGGGGGCCGCCACGGGCGGCGCCGATCCTCCGCCGCCCGCCTCTTCGATGGAGACGAGAAGACCCCCCACCTTCACCACTTCACCCTCCTTAGCGTGGAGCGAGAGGACCCTCCCCGTGCGAGGAGAGGGGATCTCGACGTTCGCCTTGTCGGTGAGGACGCTGACGAGAGGTTGGTCCTCCTTGACGGAGTCGCCCGCCTTGACGTGCCACGCGACGACCTCCCCTTCGGCGACCCCCTCACCGATGTCGGGGAGACGGAACTCGAAGACCATCGTGGCCACCCCTCCGGACCCGTCCTACCCCGCCGCCACGGTGCGCTGGATCGCGCGCCCGATGCGGTCCACGCTCGGCAGGTACAGGTTCTCCAACGTGTAGGGGAACGGGGTGTCGTACCCCGTGACCCGCACGATCGGGGCCTTGAGGGAGTAGAGGGCCTTCTCGGCGAGGATCGCGGCGAGCTCCGCACCGAAACCGCAGAACTTGGGCGCTTCGTGAACGATCACGGCCCTTCCGGTCTTCTCGACGGACCGGACCACCGCGTCCACATCGAGCGGGACGAGCGTCCTAAGGTCGACGAGCTCGGCATGGATACCGGTCTTCTCGAGCACCTGACGGGCCTGGAACGCGGTCGGGACCATCGATCCGTAGGCGAAGACGCTCACGTCGCTCCCTTCGCGCACGATGCGGGCCTTGCCGAATGGCACGCGGTGGTCCCCTTCGGGGACCTCCCCGGTCGCCGTGCGGTAGATCCGTTTCGGTTCCATGAAGAGGACCGGGTCCTCGTCGAAGATGGCGGTGAGCAGAAGCCCTTTCGCGTCCGCAGGGGTGGAAGGGACGACCACCTTGATCCCGGGCGTGCTCGCGAAGAGCTGTTCGGTGCTCTGGGAATGGTAGAGTCCCCCCCGGATCCCTCCTCCGTAGGGCGTACGGATGACCACGTGGGCAGGGAACTGTCCCCCCGACCGGTAGCGGAACTTGGTGAGCTCGCTCACGATCTGATCGAAGGCGGGGTAGATGAAGTCCAGGAACTGGATCTCGGCCACGGGCTTGAGCCCGTAGAGGGCCATCCCGACGGCCATCCCCACGATGCCGCTCTCGTTGAGCGGAGTGTCGAGGACGCGGGACTCTCCGAACTCCTTTTGAAGGCCCTCCGTGGCACGGAAGACCCCGCCGTTCACCCCGATGTCCTCGCCCAGGCACAGGACGTCCGGGTCGACCTTCATCGCATGGTGCAGCGCCTTGTTCACGGCTTGGATCAACGTGGCTTCGGTCATGGTCGGATCACGCCCTCCCGGAGAAGTTCCTCGAACTCCTTGCGTTCTTCCTCGAGGTTCGGGGAAAGGCTTGCCCAGACATCGTCGAAGAGGGAGGTCGCCGCGGGGGGCCCCATCTTCTCCACCTCCTGGACCTCCTTCTGGACCATCGAACGGAGCTCTTCCTGGAGCGATTCGAACTGGGCCTCGCTGAAGACCCCGCGGGCCAGGAGCTCGGACTTGAGCCGCTCGATCGGGTCCCGGGCCTTCCACGTGGCCAGCTCCTGAGGAGTTCGGTAGCGTCGGGGATCGTCGGAAGTGGAGTGCGGGCCCATGCGGTAGGTGACCGCTTCGATGAGCGTGGGCCCTTCTCCCGCCACGGCCCGAGCTCGGGCCTCTTTGACTGCGCGGTAGACGGCGTGGAAGTCGTTCCCGTCGACCTGCACGCCCGGGAACCCGTAGGCGTTCGCCTTGATCGCCAGCGTCGAGCTGTGGGTCTGCTTCTCCCGAGGGAGGGAGATGGCCCACTGGTTGTTCTGGCAGAAGAAGACCACGGGGGCCTTGTAGACCCCGGCGAAGTTCATCCCTGAATGGAAGTCGTTCGACGAGGTCGCCCCATCGCCGAAGAAGGGGACCGCAACGACCTTCTCGCCCTTGTATCGGGAAGCATACGCAAGCCCGACGGCATGAATGATCTGGGTGCCGATCGGGCTCGAGGCGCTGAGGAACCGGTGCTGTCGAAACCCGTAGTGGTTCGGCATCTGGCGTCCCTTCGAGAGGTCTGCGCTGTTCCCATAGAGCTGGTTCAAGATGTCGCGCAGCGGGACGCCCCGGGTGAGCGCGACCGCGAGCTCGCGGTAGGCCGGGCAGACCCAGTCCCCAGGTTGCAGGGCCCAAGCACACCCGACCTGAGCAGCTTCCTGCCCTTCGAGAGGCACGTAGAAGCCGAGCCGGCCTTGGCGCTGCAGGTTCATGCATCGCTCGTCGACCGCACGGGCGAGGGCCATGGTGCGAAGGACCTTCAGGAGGTCCGGGTCCGGCAGCGAGGGTTCCGGTAGGTCGGTCGTGGTTCGGGAAGCCGCCGCGCTCACGTGGGTCGTGCCTCTTCCTTCGGACAGGGGTGCCGTTAAAATGGGTTGCGCGCGGCCGGCGGACTTTGTGTCGGAACAGGGTCGCTTCGGGGGGACAGGGGCCCCTTCTCGTCGCGAGGGGGCACATCGCGAGGTTCATCCACCCCCGGAACTTGCCGCCGGGAGCATGGAGTCGGTCCCGGCCCATCGGCACTGCAAGGTCTGCGGCACGCCGACCCCCCCCGAGGATCCCTTCTGCTCTCCCGCCTGCACCGAGAAGCGGGCTTCCCAGGTCCGTCAGCAGCGCCTCTACACGCTGCTCTTCGCCGCTCTGACCATCTTCATCGTCCTCGCCCTGTTCGCGAGAGTGTAGACCGGAACGGAGGAGGAGCGCGTCGGTGGGTCTACTCTCTCGGGCCGTTCTCGGCGGCACGTTCGACCGCCTGCATGTGGGCCATGAGGCCCTCCTCGCGGCGGCCTTCGACCACGCCAAAGAGGTCGGCATCGGCATCACGACCGAGGAGTTCTTCCGCGCCCCCGGCCGGCAAGCGAAATCGGGCGGGGTCCGCCCCTTCGACGAACGACGGAAGGAGCTCGAAACGTTCCTCGAACAACGCTTCCCCGGTCGCACTTGGTACCTCATCCCCTTGGTCGAGCGCTGGGGGGCCGCGCTCGAGCCCCAGACCAAGGCGCTGGTCGTGAGCGACGAGACCCTGCCCGTCGGGGAGCTCGCGAACCGGCTAAGGAAGCGCCACCGGGTCCCTGCCTTGACGCTGATCGTTCGTCACGCAGTCCTGGGAGAGGACCTGCTCCGAGTCTCCTCCACCCGCGTTCGGGTAGGAAGGATCGACCGCACCGGAAGAAGGCTCCTCCCGATCCGGGTCGGCGTGGGCTCGACCAACTCGGTCAAGAAGGCGGGGGTCGAGGCGGCCTTCCGTGCGCTCTTCGAGCGGACCCCCGTGACCGTGGAAGGCGTCAGCCCTGGAGGCACCAATCCCCAGCCCTGGGGGCTCGAGGAGGGGTTCCAGGGCGCCCTACGTCGCGCCACGCTCGCCGTGAAAGGAGGACACGACTGGGGCGTGGGGGTCGAGGCGACGATCTTCCAACGTCGCAAGGGCGGACCGATGTTCGATCTGCACTGTATCTGCGTTCTCGGCGCCGACGGAGCTCACCTGCAGAGCGCCTCGGCCGCGTACCCCATTCCCTCCAGCGTGGCGCGCGAGATGCAGGGAAGGAGGACGCTCGAGGAGGCGGTCCGCAGGACCGGGGGGCCCCCGAAGGTCGGGCATACGACCGGAGGGGCATTGGCGTTCCTGACCGGGAACGGGATATCGCGCGAGGAGGTCATCGCGAACGCGGTCCGTCTTGCGTTCGTGCCGCTGCTCGCTCGACGCGCCGAGCGGCTCCCCGACGTGGACGTGCTACGCCCGCCGAGGGGCTGAGCGGTCGTAGGCCCACGCGGACCTCGAAAGCCACAGATCGTAGACCGCGACCGCGCTGAGCAGGGCGCCCACCAACAGAAGGACCGCGCTCCCTCCGGCGGAGATGACCACCGTGCCATCCAGGAGGTCCACGATGGAGGCGAGGATCAGGATCAGGCCCACGAACAGGACCCACATCGCGGTCTCGCTCATCCGAACCAGACGCGGGACGACCTCCGTCGCGGTCATGTTCTGGCCCCCACTTGTTGGAGGGAGCCGGCTGCAATGACGCCGGGGTCGACCTCCTTTCACGAGGCGTCCCCCGGTTCGGGGGCAAGGTATAAACTACGACCGGGGGTGGGGGGCGTAGAGGAGCCTTCCGTGGAGAGCTACCTGCGCGTCGCCTTCTCCAGCGAGGGGTCCAAGCCGTCCGAGATCGCCGACAAGCTGCACGCGCTGGGGTTCCGCCCGACCCAGGGGAACTACGACTTCATCTATGACTGGAAGGCCGGGGTGAAGCTCGAAGAAGCGATGGACCTCGCCGACGAGGTCAGCCGCACGCTGCGCGGGTTCAAGGTCCTCTTCGAAATGGAGACCGTCTGACCGGGCCCCGGCTCCCGGTCGACCCGAGGCGACGGGGTCTCTGAGCTCACGGGTGCACGCGGCGAAGGGGGGAGATCGATTCCGTGAAGGTGGTCATCCCCGCCGCAGGTCAGGGGACGCGGTTCCTCCCCGCGACCAAGAGCATGCCCAAGGAGATGCTCCCGGTCATCGACCGACCGGTGATCCAGTACGTGGTCGAGGAGGCCATCGCCTCGGGCGCGGACGACATCACGATCATCACCGGTCGGGGGAAGAGGGCGCTCGAGGACCATTTCGACCACAACCCGGAGCTGGGGAAGTTCAACGATCTCCCTTCGATGCGGAGCCTGGAGGAGCTCGCCGACCGGGCCACGATCCACTTCGTACGCCAGAGGACCCCCCGCGGGCTGGCCGACGCGGTCGCCTGCTCGGCCCGGCACGTGGGGCGGGAGGCCTTCGGGATCCTTCTGGGAGATACGATCAACCTCTGCCGACCCCCCTTGCTCCGCCAGCTCTGGAACCGCTACGAAGAACTCGGCTCCCGTTCCTCCGTGATTGCCGTCGAGCCCGTGCCCGATGCCAAGGTGTCGGACTACGGCATCGTCGCGGGTCCGGAGGTCCGCCCGGGAGTGTTCGAGGTCCAGAGGATGGTGGAGAAACCCCCGCTCTCGAAGGCGCCGAGCCGCCTGGGCATCACCGGGGCCTACGTCCTCACCCCCGCCATCTTTGACGCGATCCGTTCGACCCCTCCCGGGAGAAATCAGGAGGTCCAACTGACCGACGCGCTCGACCGGCTCCGCCAACGGGAGAAGGTCTACGCCGTGACCTTCCAGGGGACCCGATACGATATTGGCGACCGCTTCTTGTGGCTGCGGACCAACCTGGAGTTCGCTATGCGGGACCCCGAGCTACGGGACCGATTGCGACCGTACCTCAAGGAGCTCCTGAAATGACCGAGAGGACGGCCCTCGTCGCCGGAGCCGCAGGGTTCCTGGGTTCGCATCTCACGGAGAACCTGCTCCGAGATGGGTGGACCGTCATTGGGATCGACAATCTCTCGACCGGTAGGACCGAGAACCTGAAGACCTTCCGGAAACACCCGAGCTTCCGGTTCCTCCGCCGCGACCTCTCGCGCCGGGTCAAGCTCCCGCCCGCGGAGGCGGTCTTCCACCTCGCGTCCCCCGCGTCTCCTCCCCACTATCAGCGGGACCCCATCGCCTGCCTGGCCGTGAACGCCTTCGGCACCGCCCAGCTGGCCGAGCACGCGCATCGCTCGGGGGCGCGTTTCTTCCTGGCCTCCACCTCCGAGGTCTATGGGGACCCCGAGGTCCATCCGCAGCCCGAGAGCTACTTCGGTCATGTCAACCCCTACGGGCCGCGGTCGTGCTACGACGAAGGGAAGCGCTTCGCCGAAGCGATGACCCTCGCGTGGGAACAGAGCAAGGGACTGGACGCGCGGATCGCCCGCATCTTCAACACCTACGGCCCGCGCATGGCCCTGGACGACGGGCGGGTGGTGACCCAGTTCCTCGTGGAGGGCTGGAGAGGCGAACCGATCACGGTCCACGGGGAGGGGAAGCAGACCCGGTCGTTCTGCTACGTCTCCGACCTTATCGAAGGCTTCCGCAAGCTCTTCGACTCCTCCGTGAAGGGACCCGTCAACCTGGGCAATCCCGAGACCGAAATGTCCGTCGGGGAGCTCGCCGAGAGGGTTCGGGCCCTCACCGGTGGGCGGTCGACCATCGTCCACACGGAGCGAGGACGGGACGACCCAGAGCGCCGTCGCCCAGATATCTCACGGGCCAAGGAGCTCCTGGGCTGGGCGCCGAAGGTCCCCCTCACCGAGGGGCTGGAGAAGACCTCCCTGGATGTTCAGGAACGTCTGCGGCGCGCTTCCCGCGCGGCGGCCCGCGTCCGACGTGTAAAGGAGGGCTCCCCCTGATGACGGCCCGCAATCGCTCTCGTGGCCCTCGTACTCGGAAGGCTCGACGCGGGCCGCGCGCGGACCCACCTGAGAAGGCGAGGGGGCAGCTCGACGTCGCCCGGGCTGAGGAAGGGCCGCTCACCCTCGGAGTCTCCGGCATGGGGTTCGTCGGGGTCGCGATGGCGGTCGCCTTCGCGCACTACGGGCACGACGTGGTCGGATGGGACGTCGTCGACCGCCGACGCGAGGACATTGCCAAGGGGCGTGCTCCCTTCTTCGACCCGGGACTCCAGGAAACGCTCTCGAGCGCGGTCCGCACCGGCAGGCTCAAAGTCGCCTCAGACCGCGAGAGCTTCTTTCGTCGTGCGGATGTGATCTTCCTCTGCCTCCCCACGCCAAGCCGTCCCGATGGAAGCGTTGAGACCTCCTTCCTCGAAGAGGAAGCGCTGCGGCTGGGTAAGCTCCTCCGGAAGGGAAGGTCGTGGAAGCTCTTCGTCGTGAAGAGCACCTCGCCTCCGGGAACCGCTCGCAAGGTCGAGCGCATCCTGGCGGGGGAGAGCGGCAAGCACCCCGCTCAGGACTTCGCCGTCGCCTGCAACCCCGAGTTCCTTGCCGAGGGCTCGCTCGTGAAGGACGCGCTCGAGCCTTCCCGCATCGTGCTCGGGACGACGGACGCCCGAGCCGAGCGTGCCCTTCGCCAGGCCTATCAGGGGTTCCCAGGGAAGGTCGTGGTCCTGCCCCCCCCGGCCGCCGAGCTCGTCAAGTACTCTTCGAATGCCCTGCTCGCGGTCAAGGTCTCCTTCGCCAACGAGGTCGCGCGTCTTTCCGAGAAAGTGGGGACGGACGTCTATCCCGTGCTCGAGGCCGTGGGCATGGACCCGCGCCTCGGCCCCCACTTCCTTCGCGCGGGGCCCGGCTTTGGAGGTAGCTGCTTTCCGAAGGACCTTCGAGGACTCGTCGCCTTCGCGAGGCAGATGGGTGTCGCGATGCCGGTGACCGAGGGGGCGCTCTCGGTCAACGAGACCCAGGCGCGCCACGTGGTCGACCTGGCCGAAGAAGCCTCGGGCGGGTTGCTCGCGGGCCGGGAGGTCGCGCTGCTCGGGCTCGCCTTCAAGAGCGGCACCGACGACGTGCGTGAATCCCGGGCCTACCCCATCCTGGGCGAACTGCTCAAGCGAGGCGCGATGGTTCGGCTCCATGACCCCCGCTCCCTCGAGAACTTCCGAAAGGGTCTCCCCCAGCTCCTTTCGGCGGACCCCGGACCTCGCGTCAGGTTCTGCGAACGGGCGGAGGAAGCGCTCACGGGTGCGAACCTCGCGCTGCTCCAGTGCGACTGGCCAGAATACCGGGAGATCCCGCTTCCCCTTTGGAAGCAGCTCAAGGACCGACTGGTCGTCGACGCCCGCCGAAGCATCGAGGGGAAGGAACTACGGAAGGTCGGGCTACGCTACGTCGCGATCGGACGGGGAGAACCCTGAACCCCCTGAGTCGTCCTTGACCCGGACCCGATGAGCTTTCAAGCCGGGTCCGCTGGAACCCCACCTTGAGCGCCTTGGTGCGGAGCGGAGCTTTGGCGACGGGAGCTGCTTCGAGGGCTCCCTCCCGTCCCGAGATCCTCCCTCGAGCGTCATCGGTGGACGCCTTCGTTGGGACCTTCAAGGACAACAAGTCAGCGCCCATCCATCGGTGGTTCCAGTACCCCGCGGGATTCAGCTATCGAGCGGTGGAACACGCGCTCGAAACGTTCCCCGTCCCCGAAGGAGGGACCGTGTACGACCCGTTCGCCGGCACGGGTACGACCCTCGTCGTCTGCAAAGGGCGGGGGATCTCCAGCGTCGGGGTCGAGGCCCACCCCTTGGTCGCAAGGATCGCGCAGACCAAGGTGACGTGGGACCTGGACCTGGACAAGCTCGGCCGCGAAGCGGACGCGCTGCTTCGGTCGCTTCCCAGGCGAGTGAGCTCGTCCCGACTCCCACGGGACCTTCCCGCCCTCCTGCAGAAGTGCTACAGTCCCAAGAACCTCACGAAGCTCTTCGCGATCCGCGACGCTTTGGACCGGGTGGAGAAGGTCCATCGGGACCTCTTCGAGGTCGCGCTCATCGGCACGCTGCGGGCGGCCAGCGCGGCAGCCACAGGGTGGCCCTACATCGCGCCCCGGAAGAGGATCCAGGAGAAGGACGCCCTCGAGACCTTCGCGCTCCAGCTCTCCCACTGCCTGGAGGACCTGCGCGCGACCCGAGCAGAGCGGAGGACCGTCCCCGCCCGGGCCCTTGAAGCGGACGCGCGAGCCCCACCCCTAGGGAAGGGCTCGGTCGACCTGGCCTTCACCTCTCCCCCCTATCTCAACAACTACGACTACGCCGACCGGCTTCGTTTGGAAACCTACTTCCTGGGCATGGCCTCGACCTGGGGAGAGATCACCGAAAGGTTCCGGTCCAAGCTCATCGTGGCCGCCACAACCCAGGTGGACCGCCGGGAGGGTTCCGCCAGGGAACGGGTGGAAGGCGCGCTCGAGGGCCTCGACCCCCAGGTCGCCAGGGAGCTTGGGGAGAAGGTCGAGAAGCTGTCGGAGGTTCGCAAGCACCGGCGTGGGCAGAAGAGCTACGACCTGATGGTCGCTCGCTACTTCGAGGACATGGCGCAGGCCATGACCGCCACGCGACGTCTTCTCCGGCCTGAAGGGAGGCTCGTGATGATCCTGGGCGACTCCGCCCCCTACGGGGTGCCTATCCCCACCGAGGAGTACCTCGGGAAGCTCGGGCTCGGCGTGGGGTTCTCCGACTACCGGACGACACGCCTCAGGTCCCGGGGTGGGAAGTGGCGGTCCAACCCCCAGCGCCATCACGTTCCGCTCAAGGAGTCTTGGCTCCTTCTCAGGGCCTAGGGGACCGGCCGTCGCCGCGGTTCGGGTTTCGCTCCACGGCGTGTCGTGGACGCCACGTGAGGCAAAGGTCAAATCCGCCCTTTCCTCAGAGAGGACCGGTCCAGGATGCAGAAGTACCCGGTCAGCCCGAAGGTCGTGAAATCGCTCAGCCTCTCCACGCTGCAGTCGGTCCTCCAGGAGGTCTTCGGGAACGGGAGCACCGAGGAGCCTTTCGCGCACGCGAGCTTTGGCGCGCTCAAGGACCTGAAGGTCGGTTTCGAGGGGAAGTCCATGCTCGTCGAGACCGTCATGGACCCCACCGTGCCCTCGGAGGTCCAGCAGGAGACGATCCGACGCTACAACAGCTTCCTCGAGCGCGCCACGGGTTACACCGCGAAAGAACGCGCGAAGAAGCTTCAGCAGGCCGCCAAGAAGGGCGGCGCCGAGGCGTAGGGTGGCGTACGTCCTCCCCTCGACGGCCACCACCGGCGAGGCGGGCCGGCTGAAGGCCCTCGTGGCCAAGTACTTCCCGGTCTACGAGGTCCGCGTCACCCAGAACTCGCTCATCATGGCCGTCCAGACGGACAAGGCCACGATGCCCCAGAAGTTCGACCAGCTCCGCCAGGAGCTCTGGCCGATGAACTACGTCCCGATGGTCCGGGAGCACTCGGGGGAGACGATCATCGAGGTGCTCCGGCGTCCGATGCGGACGACCTGGAAGCCCCTGACGAACGTCGTCATGCTCGTCGCGACCATCATCACCAGCCTCTTCGCCGGGGCCTTCCTCTGGGTGGCGTACGTCGGAGGCTCGAGCCTCGACGCTTCGGCCCTCCTCTGGGGGGCCCTGACCTTCGCGATCCCGCTCTTGGCGATCCTCGGGTTCCACGAGCTTGCCCACTTCGTGGTCGCGCGTCGGCACCATGTCGAGGCCTCGCTGCCGTTCTTCATCCCGATGCCCCCGCCCTTCGTCATCTTCGGGACCTTCGGGGCGTTCATCTCCCTTCGAGAGCCGATACCGGACCGGAAGGCTCTTGTCGACATCGGGGCGGCGGGGCCGATCGCGGGGTTCGCGCTCGCGGTACCCATCACGCTCGCCGGGCTCTTCCTCACCCAGCACCATCCGATCGCCCTCCCGCTCAACAACTGCGGGCCCAGCTTCCTCTCCATCCCGTACGGCAACCTGTCGTTCGGGTCCTCCGCCCTCTTCTACGCCCTGGCGCTCTTCTTCCCCAAGGCCTGGGTGGTCCAGCTCAACCCGCTCGCGATCGCGGGCTGGGTCGGCCTGCTGGTCACCGCGATCAACCTCCTCCCCGCGGGCCAATTGGATGGAGGGCACGTCTTTCGGGCCCTCTTCGGACCGAGAGCCGTCCTCGTGAGCTGGGTCTCGGTTGGGGCGCTCTTCTTCCTGGGCATCTGGTATCCGGGGTGGTGGATCTTCGGGTTCTTGATCCTCATCCTGGGGCCGCGCCATCCACCCCCTCTCAACGACATCACCCCGCTCGACTGGAAACGGCAGGGCATCGGGATCGCCGCGGCTGCCATCCTGATCACGGGCTTCGTGGCCGTCCCGCTCTCCACGCCCACCGGAGGCTTCCACGTCACCCAGGACAACCTCGTGGCCGGTGGGAATATCCACAACTCCACCTACGCCAATCTGAGCCTTACGATCAACAACGACGACTTCGCCCCCCACGCGTTCTGGCTCTTCGTCGGTCTCGCCAAGAACAACACGACCTGGGCGCTCTGGAACGCCTGGGTGTCGAACCTGACCTGGACGATCCAACTACCGAACGGGACGACCTGGACGACCTCGGGTGCGACCGTGGGAGCGAACTACTCGGTCCCCGGAGAGGCGTTCTTCTGTGTCTCCAGCAACGGAACGGGCAAGGCCAGCTGCCCTTCCCCTTACAGCGTACACCTCGTCATCAGCAACCCCGCGCCACCACCAGATTCGCCCGCGACCACCCCGCGATTCGTGGCGAACGTCAAGGTCGTCGAGCTCTGCGCGTCGGCCCAGGGGCTTCAGAACGGACAGCCCTGGACCACCACGTTCACGTACCCCGCCTAGCTCCGCTTCGAAAACGTCGGTCGTGGTGTCCGACACGGCATCAGGGGCCACCCTGGCCCCACCCGAGCTGTTGGCCGCCCCACAGCGCATTCCCCGACTGACCTTGGGAGAAGCTCCTCGCCTTCCTCGTGAGGTGGTTACACCTCTCCAAGGGCATAGGGAGAAGAGAGGACGCCAGCAGTCTGACCTCAAGGTGTGCTAGAGTGGGAACTGATCGTTCTTCTCCTGGCAGCGACCCTGGGCACCGCCCTGGTCGCCAAACGAACCGGGGCGCCCATCACCGCGCTGGAGATCGTGATGGGAGTCGCCCTGGTGTACTTCCTGGGGGTCCACCTACCCTTCGGGGCGGGTGTCCTCGCCACCTTCGGCAGCTTGCTGATCGTCTTCCTTGCCGGGCTGGAGACCCGGATCGAATTCCTGAAGGAGAACTGGCGTTCCGCATGGACCATCGGCCTCCCGGGGTTCGCGGTCCCGGCCCTGGTCCTGTTCTTCCTTCTCCGCCAGGGCCTGGGGGCACCCCTGTTCGTCTCTGTCGTGGGGGCCACCGCCCTCGCGGACACCTCGATCTCCATCGTCTACACCACCCTTCACCAGTACCGGCTCGCCAACCTCCCGTTCGGGAGGATGGTGCTCGCCGCCACCCTGGTCGTCAACCTCTCCGAGGATGCGACCATCACGTCCGGAACGCTGCTCTACTCGGGGCTCACCTGGACCCTGCTGGCCATTCTGGGCGTCCTTCTGGTGCTGGCGCTCTTCCTGCCGAGGTTGATCGCGCGGCTCCAGTCGGAAGGAGGGACCTATTTTGCCAACATCCCCGCCCGCGGCATCCTGTTGTCCTTGGCGGCGATCGAACTCTTCACCTCGCTGGCGACCATACCGGGGATCTTCTTCGTCTTCCTCATGGGACTCGTGGTCTCGCGCAGCCTGGACGAGAAGTCGCTCGAACAGGTGCAGGGGCTCGCCTTTGCGCTCTTCGTGCCCCTCTACTTCGTGAACGTGGGGTTGAACGTGGACCTCCCCTTTGTCCTGGCGAACCTCCCGATACTCCTGGGTCTGGTGGCTGTGGCTTCCACGGCCAAGATCTCGGCGTTGCTCCCTGGGCTCCGTCGGGTGTTCGGAACGGCTCGGGCTTCCAAGGTGGCCGTCCTGATGAACACCCGGCTGACGAGCGCGACCGTGATCCTGTTGCTGATGCTCGAGAACGGCTTCATCTCGGACGCGTGGTACTCGCTCTTCATCTCCGGGGTGGTCGTTCTGGCCCTCGGCTCGTCGGGGGTCCTGCGGGCCTTCCAGGGCTTCTCGAGCGCGGAAGCCGCCCGGCAGGCCCTCGGGTCGTTCCGTATGGAGCCCGCCCCCTCAGGCGCGACCTCCTGAGGCGACGAAGGAAAGGCCCCGGAGTTGGGCGGAGAGGTGTTGCAGGGCCCCTCAGGGGCCCCTTTGAAGGACCACCACCCACCGGGTGAGGCTACGGTGGACCCGCTCACCGACGAGCAGCTCTTCTCTGCGAAGGGTCGACGGGAGTTCCGGTAGAAGCTCGGGGCCGTGCACCAGGAAGGCCGCACGTCCGCCCGGAGACAGGAGCTCCGGCAGGCGAGCGAGCGTGTCGCTCAGGACCTTCTCGCTCCCCTCCCCCCCGGTGCCCGAGGCGCGACCGTAGGGAGGGTCGAAGACCACTCCATCGAACTTCTGGCCCTCGAGAGCTGAGGGCAGGCGCCCGATATCGGACTGCACCATCCGAGCCGGTGCGATCCCCTGCGCGGACAGGTTCCGAAGGGAGCCGCGGACCATCTCGGCGTCGCGGTCCGCCCCGCTCACGTCGTAGCCGAGGTCGGCGGCCTCGGCAAGGATCGCCCCGGTCCCGCAGAAAGGGTCGAGGACCGTTCCTCCCAGGGGGACCCTGGCGAGATTGACGAGCGCACGCGCGAGCCGAGGGGGCAAGGTGACGGGCTTTCGGAAAGGACGGTTCTTCGCGCGGCGGGCTTCCGCCTCACCACGGGGGACCTCCCCGATGACCTCGGCAAGTCCTGCCGGGTTCTCCGCTCGGAGGTCGTCCGAGCCGGTCGGCAGCAACGCCAGGAAGTCGCGGTCGGGGGACTCCAGGTCGATCCGCCCCCCACCTTGGAGGAACGCATGCCCCAGGACCTGGGGGAGCTTGCGCGAGAGGTTCGGCGGCCCCCCCGAAGCGACCCGGACCCGGGCCGATGAGCCCCCTCCCCCCTCCAGCACCATCGCGTCGACCAGGGTGTCGAGGTCCCCCTCGGCGACCGGCCTCAAGACGCGGTGAGCGAAGGCCAGCCGTTGGGCCAGCAGGGCTCCGGGACCCGGCCGCGAGAACCCCACCTCGCAGAACCGCCCGTCGCCCCAGGGGAGGGCTTGGGGGGGAGGGACCCCGGTCTCCAGGACGGAGGAGCACGCTGAGAGGTCGCGCTCCGCCAGCGGGAGGTTCTCTCCGGAGAGCTCGACCCACACGGCCGTCCCTTGTGGGGAGGGGCTCATCGACGGGGGGCCTCCGAGGATGGGGACCGGTGGGACCGGTCCATGGCGAAGACACGCTCGAGCGTTCGGCGGATCTCGTCGGTATGGCTCCCTTCCCAGTACGCTTGCCCGCAACGAGGGCAGAGGAAGATGGGGGCGGCCGACATCCAGGGACCCTCCGGGACCCCCTTCGGCGGTCTGGGCGAGGAGCGGTCCGCCTCCTCAAGCAGAGCGTTGCAGAGCGAGCATCGCAGGAACCGTACCTCCCTACGGAGCGCCGGGAAAGCTTCCCGCAGCTCGAGGAGCTGGCCTTCGATCTCCAGGGACCTCAGCAGGACGACCCGGGGGGAGCGCTCCGCCATGCCCTGGTCGCGGGTCACCACCCTACGGTCCTCCTCCTTGGCCTGCTGGAGGATCGAGGAGTCGGTCCGGTTCCGGGCGTACTCCGTGTCGTACCCTAGGAAGCGAAGGTAGCGAGCGAGCCGCCCGAGCATCTCGTCGCAGATCCAACGCGGTTCGCCCTCCGCCGGCCGCACGGACCCCCGAACCCCGTCCGCTCGTAAGAGCTCGCGCGGCGAAGTCTAAATATCGGCCCAGGGGTCGCCACCGCTCCATGGGCCGATTCTTCGGAACGAACGGGATCCGCGAGGTGGTGGGGGAGAACCTCAACGCCCGTTTCGTAGCCGGCATGGTCGGCGCGATCGCGGAGGTCGTGGGGGACTCCCGTCCGATGCTCGTCGCATGGGACGGACGGACCTCCTCCCCGGCCTTCGCCCGGATCGCCGCGGGCACCCTGTCGGTGGGGGGTCTGGACGTTCTGGAGCTGGCGGCCATGCCCACGCCGTGCGCCCAGTACAGCGTACCGCGCCTGAAGGCCTCCTGCGCGGTGGTCATCACCGCGTCGCACAATCCCCCCGAGTTCAACGGCATCAAGGGGATCGCCGACGATGGGCTCGAGTTCACCACCCGGACCGAGGAGGCCGTCGAGAAGGCCTACCTGGAGGGCCGCTCCCGCACGGTCCGGTTCGACCAGGTGGGATCGATCCGCGCGGAGACCGGGGGCATCGAACGCTACTTGAACGGCATCCGCAGCCTGGTCGATGTCGAGGCGATCCGCAAGCGGAACCTCCGGGTGGTCGTCGACTGTGGGAACGGGGCGAGTGCGACGACCGCCCCTCTCCAGTTGGGCCAGATGGGTCTTCGTTACGTTTCGCTCAACGGGAACCTGGACGGCGTCTTCCCGGGTCGGTCCTCCGAGCCCACCGAGGCGAACCTTCGGGACCTGGTGGCGAGCGTACCCGCCACGCGAGCGGACCTCGGGGTCGCCCACGACGGCGACGCGGACCGCGCCGTCTTCGTCGACGACCGCGGGCGATTCATCCCCGGGGAACGCGTGCTGACGCTGCTCGCCCGGGAGGAGGTCCAACATGCCGGTGGGGGCACCATCGTGACCCCCGTGACCTCCTCGCAATCCGTCGAGGATGTGGTCACCCCGTTCGGGGGGAAGGTCCACTACACGCGGGTCGGCTCCCCCGTGGTCGCCCGGGCCATGGTGGAGACGGGGGCCATCTTCGGCGGGGAGGAGAACGGGGGCTACCTGTTCCCGAAGCACCAGTGCGCGCGCGACGGGGCGATGACCCTGGCCAAGGTCCTCGAGCTCGTCGCCCGCACGGGGAAGAAGCTCTCGCAGCTCTTGGACGAGTTGCCGCCGTACTTCCTCGTGAAGAAGAAGGTCGCCTGCCCCATCCCCCTGAGACAGAAGGTCCTCTCCGAAGTGCCCTCGATGCTCGACGCGGGGAAGGACGCGGCGACGAGGGTGGTCACCTTGGACGGAGTGAAGGTGATCACGCCCAAGGGGTGGGTCTTGGTCCGCCCCTCCGGCACCGAGCCGATCTACCGCGTGTTCGCCGAGGCCCGAGACCCCAAGGCCGCGGAGGAGCTGGCGGCCACCACCCTCTCCAAGGTCGAGGAACTCATCCGTAAGCTCCAGGGGACCGCCCCCTAGAACGGCCTTTGGAGGGCGGCGCAGGCCTCTCCTAGGCTTCTCGCCGGGAGCGGACAGTTTCAAATCCTGCCTCCCTTGAAGGTGCGAGACCTCTTCCATGACGCCAAGCTCCAACGAACCCCCTGTGATCGGCGTTTGCGCGGATTGCCACAAGAAGTTCACCGACCGCCTCGAGACCCGCTGGGACGTCCACATGCCCGACGGGACCTACATCGTGGTCTGCTCCCCGTGCTTCCAGAAGCGGGACGCCGTTCGGGCACCGTTGGATGACCTTCCCCCTCCGTCCGGCAAGACCTCGGTCATGAAGACCGAGAAGAAATCCAAGAAGAAGAAGTGAGGGCGACCTCGCCCCCTCCCCCCTCACTGGATAGGGCCGAGGTTCATCGTCCGGAACCCCCACACCGCAGCCCCGAAGCTTAGGGCCGCGAGGAGCCCCAGGACCCCCAGCCCGAGTGCGACGGTCCCATTGAGGGTGCCCGAGAACGCGGCCCGGATGGCATCGGCCGCGAAGCTCAAGGGGTTCGCCTGAACGACATCGGCCAGGAGCCACGGGGTCTTCCCCGCCCTCACCGGGTAGTAGACCGTCGAGAGGAAGATGAGGAAGAGCTGCAAGAAGGACTGGATCGAGAAATAGGCGTTCGCCGACCGCAGTCGCGTGCCCAGGGCGATCAGGAGACCGGCGAAGAAGATCCCGCCGAGCCCCACGGTGGCCAGAACGGAAGCCAGAGCGAGCGGGGAGAGCGCGGGAAGGCCGATCAGCGGAACCGCGACCAGGATCATCAGCCCCACCCCTAGCATGGAGAAGAGCAGCGTCGTCAGGACGAGCCCTGCCAGGTACTCGGAGCGAAGGAAGGGACCGGAGAATATCTGCTCCACCATCGCCCAGCGACGGTCCAGCCAGAACAGGTTCCCCGAGACCACCCCTCCCGAGACCATCTGGAAAGCGATCATCCCCGGGACGAGGAAGGCGGTGTACGAGCTGGTCCCGGTCACCTGCCCCGAGATGTAGGCGCTGAACATGGTGCCCAGGACCACGATCGTGACCGCGGGCTGACCGAACCGTACCGCCACGCTGATCGCATCGAAGTTCGACGCGAAGTTCCGGACGACCAGCCGCAGAACGGGTGGGAGCGTCACTTTCTCCCCCACCCGAAGCCGCCAGGCCGGGCCGAGGGGGGCGCCGCGGACCCAGGAGGGCCCTCCGACTCGCCCTCTTCATCCGCCCCCACCATGCCGAGGAAGGCCCCTTCGAGGGTGGGTTCGGTGAGCGAGAGCTCCTCGATCTCGTGCGACTGGGCGACCCCCCATTGGACGATCCAGGGCAGCAGCTCCTCCGGTCGGGGAGAACGGAAGGCGAAGACGCTTTTTTCCGCCGTCGGGGGGTCGTGCGTCGGCAGGGGGTCCGCGCCCTTTTCTTTGAGCCCCTCCTCGAAGGAACGTCCGAGGGCGAGGGGGAGCGCTTGCGCGAAGGTCACGCGCAGTTCGCGAGAGCCTCCGTAGCGGCGCTTGAGGGCGTCCGCCGTATCCACCGCCAGCAGCTGCCCCTGGTGGAGCACCGCGATCCGGTCGCAGAGCGCGTCCGCCTCGTGCAGGATGTGCGTCGTGAAGACGATCGAGAGCCCACCACGCGCCCGTTCCTTGAGGTAGCGGAGGATCCGTCGACGAGCCACCGCGTCGAGGCCCACCGTCGGTTCGTCCAAGAAGAGCAGGTCCATGTCGTGCATCAGCTCGCGCGCGACCTGGAACCTTCGGCGCTCTCCCCCCGAGATCGCCCAGGGCTTCCGGCGGCGCACATGGCCGAGCTCGAAGAGCTCCAGCATCTCCTCGGCCCGCGCTTTGGCCGTCTCTCGGGGCACCCCCCACAGGAAGGCGTAGAGCACGAGGTTCCGTTCCACGGTCACGAAGTCCAACGAGTCGGACTGCAACACCACCCCCATGCGTGAACGCAGGGCCCGTCCCGCCTTTCGGAGGTCCTCTCCGAGGACGTAGGCCGTCCCTTCGGTGGGGGGGATCAGCGTGGTCAACAACCGGACCGTCGTGGTCTTCCCGGCACCGTTCCTCCCAAGGAGGCCCAAGACCTCTCCCCGATGCATCTCCAGGTCGAGGTGGCGTACGGCGTAGTGCCCGGGCGTGTAGGAGAATCCCAGGTCCTCCGTTCGGAGGACCACTTCGCTACCGACCACGGCGGCCACCAAGGGAGCTTGGAAAGAGCTGGGGATAAAGCGAGGTTGTTGGGAGCGTGACCCGAGGCGGAGGGGGCGCCCTCCCTTCGCGCTCTACTCGGGGGGCGCCGTCCTCTATATCGGTCCGACCCTTCGGTCTGGCGTGCCCGGGAGAGGGAAAAGTCGAAGGAGCCAAAGGAAGAGGGGGGAGGTCTACCACCTCAAGCTCGCCCCGGGGGACCTACCCCCGACCGTCATCGTTCCAGGGGACGTCGACCGCGTTGAGAAGATCGCCGCGAGCTGGGAGCGGTCGGAGTTCCTGGCCCGTCGACGCCAGTTCGTGAGCTACCGCGGGCGCTACCACGGGGCGGAGCTCGGGGTCGTCAGCTCGGGGATCGGAGGCCCGGCGATGTCGATCACCGTGGAGGAGCTCGCCCGTCTGGGCGTTCGGACGATCCTGCGGGTGGGCAGTTGCGGGGCGCTCCAGTCCGGCATGCGCTTGGGCGACCTGGTCGTGACGAAGGCGGCGGTGAGGTTCGATGGCGCGAGCCAGGCGTACGCTCCTCCGGGGTATCCCGCGTCCGCCGACCCGGAGGCCTACCTGGCCCTGATGGACTGTGCGGAGGAGCTCCGGGTCCGCCATCACGGAGGCATCACCGCCTCCTTCGACACCTTCTACGTCGGGCAGGCCCGCCCGGGGTACCAAGGATTCCTACCCTCCGCGCACCGAGCGATGATGGAGGAGCTACGCCGGCTCCGCGTGGTGAGCGTCGAGATGGAGGCGGCGACGCTCCTGACCGTCGCCAACGTCTACGGTCTGCGCGCCGGGGTCGTGTGCGCGGTCTACTCGGTCGGCGACCGCGATGCTCTCGTTCCCGCGGGAGAAGAGCAGGCCATCCGTGTGGCGAACGAAGCGGCGCGCCGCCTATCGGCGCCACGTCCGCCGCGAAGGCGCTCCGATACGCTTTAGACCGGCGGCCGACCTTGGTGAAGCAGACCATGGGATCGCGGTCCGTACCCCCCTGCCCCCGTTCGGAGCGGCGGGGTCTTCGTGGTCTTCCGTATCTCCTCTTGTCCACCTTCCTCCTGCTCCTTCTCCTCCTTTCCGCCTCGGCGCCGCTCCCGGCGGTCCACGCGACCCCCCGCCCAGCACTGGCCTCGGACGCCTCCCACCTTTCCGCCTCCGGCGCTCCGAACCCCCTCGCCAGGGCGGGGCACCCCTGGTCCCCCGCGATCGGACGACCTCCTCCTGGATCGACCCACGGTTCCTCCGATGCTCCGCACACAGGTGCCCCCGGATGGTCCGCGCTCTGCAACCCGTGCAGTCCGGGTGCCGTGGTGGCGGGAGCGATGGCCTACGACCCCGTGGACGGCTATGTCGTCCTCTTCGGCGGTTACAACGCAACCGCAGGGGCCTTCAGCGGAACGACCTGGATGTACCACGCCGGGGCGTGGACCGTGCTGTGCACCCTCTGCGGCCCCGCGCCCCGATCGTATGCCTCGATGACCTTCGATGCGGCCGACGGGGTGATCGTCCTGTTCGGGGGTTTCAACGGCGCCCCTCTCGGAGACACCTGGACCTTCCGAGGAGGGTCATGGACCCAACGCTGCTCCCCGTGCGCGCCCCCCGCAAGGAGCGCGGCCTCCCTGGCCTACGACGCGGGCGACGGACTCACCGTCCTGTTCGGCGGATGTGGCGCGACCTGCCCGCTGGGGGACGCCTGGAGCTACCGGGGCGGGACCTGGTCGGCCCTTTGCGGGGGGAGCTGCCCGGTCCCTGCGCGGCAGAACGCCTCCATGGCCTACGACCCTGCGGACCGCGAGGTCGTCCTGTTCGGAGGCTCGAGCTCCGGGGGGGACCTCAGCGATGGCTGGACGTTCCGCGGCGGAAGCTGGAGTGCGCTATGCGTCCACTGCGCCCCTCCCGCGCGACACGGAGGCTCGATGGCCTACGACACGTCGGACGGATACCTTCTGCTCTTTGGCGGCTACAACGCTTCGACCTCCGCCTACCTCTTCGACACGTGGGAGTTCCTCGATGGCAGCTTCGTTTCGCTCACCCTCGCCGCCTCGCCTCCGGCCCGCGAGCTGGGATCCGTGGCCGATGATGTCTCCGACGGCGCCCTGCTGCTCTTCTCGGGAACCAACGGTGCTGCCCTGTCCGACGCCTGGGGGTTCCACTACGGTCTCAGCGCCGCAGCTCCGGTCCCGACCCCGGCTTCGGTGGACGTCGGTCAAACGGTGAGCTTCGACAGCGTCGTGTCCGGTGGGAGCGCGCCGTATGCCTACACCTGGAGCGGGCTCCCCACGGGGTGCTCCTCGTCCAACGCGGACCCGCTCTCCTGCACCCCGACGGGGATCACGACGAACACGACGTTCCCGGTCCGGGTCTTCGTCAGCGATACCAGCGGAACCGTCGTCGAGAGCCCTCGGCTCAATCTGACGGTCCACGCGGACCCGGTCGAAGGGGGGATCCTCCCCTCCCCGGCCTCAGGGGGCGCGGACGACGGCCAGAACATTAGCTTCTCGGCGCAGGTCTCCGGAGGGTCGGGGGGGTACAGCTTCGCGTGGAGCGGACTCCCCACAGGATGCGCGGGCTCGAACTCAAAGGTCGTGCGATGTGTGCCCTCCGGGG
The DNA here is from genome assembly GCA_028864975.1 of Thermoplasmata archaeon. GTDB lineage: Archaea > Thermoplasmatota > Thermoplasmata > Lutacidiplasmatales > UBA184 > JAKAAX01. Next base: position 73,596 of record JAGWLG010000012.1, read on the forward strand.
TCGCGGTGAACGCGACCTTCTCGGTCAGCGTGGTCGCGACCGATAGCAATGGGGGATCGGCCACCAGTCCCCTGCTCTCCTACCTCGTGGATTCCCTCCCCACCGTGGCGACCCCGTGGGCCTCCGCCGCCTCCGTGGAAGTGGGCTCCGCGGTCACGTTCCAAAGTGCCGCGTGGAACGGGTCGGGAGGGTACCATTGGACTTGGATGGGCCTGCCCTCGGGTTGCACATCCTCGAACGCTCCGGTGCTCGCCTGCCGGCCTTCCGGCGTGCCGCTCAACAACACTTTCCCGGTCCAGGCGGCCGTGCGGGACACGAACGGGGTCTGGGTCGTGAGCAGCTCGTTCTCGCTCTTCGTGGTGGCCGGGCCCTCGGTGAGCGTTCCGAGAGCGACACCCGCGCTCATCGACCTTGGCCAGACCGTCAACCTCTCCGTGGTCGCGGGCGGCGGCGTGGGGAACTATGTCTTCCAGTGGCTGAACCTCCCCTCGGGATGCGCGAGCGCGGATGCGCCCACGATCTCTTGCCGCCCCACCGGGGTGCTGACGAACTCGACCTACCTCATCTCGGTGAACGTCACCGATGGCAACGGGCGGTACGTCGTGAGCGGTCCGCTCTTCCTGCAGGTCGACGCGGACCCCTTCATCTCGTCCTTTTCGGCCTCGGCGGTGGCTCTGGACGCAGGGCAGAACACGACCTTCTCCGTCTCCGTCACGGGAGGAGCGGGAGGATACGGCTTCACATGGGCGGGGTTGCCGACCGGTTGCGTCGGGGTGAACTCTGTCAGGCTCGTCTGTGAGCCCTCACCGACCCTTTCGGTGAACTCCACCTTCGTCGTCCGGGTGCGAGCGACCGACTCCACCGGCTTCGTGCTCACGTCGGGACCGCTCACGCTCCAGGTCGACATCGCTCCCCGGCTCTCGGCCATCTGGGCGAGCCCCCGCTCGCTCGATGCCGGACAGAACCTCTCCCTTCTCGAGAACGTGACGGGCGGGAGCGGAGGGTACATCCTCTCGTGGTGGGGCCTCCCCTCGGGCTGCGGATCGGCCGATGTTCTGAGGATCGTCTGCCACCCTTCGGGGGTGAGCGTGAACGCCACCGACCGGGTCTGGGCGACCGTTCGGGACTCCAACGGCCTGTTGGTCCAGGGGCCGCTGGTGACGGTGACCGTGGAGGCGTGGCCCTCAGTGGCGACACCGACCGCCTCGGTGTCCCCCCAGGAGGTCGGCGGACCCCTGGTGATCTCCACGGAGGCCACGCTGGGGTCGGGCAGCTACGCCTTCCACTGGTCGGGTCTCCCCGCTGGATGCTCGGCCGCCGTCGGTCCCGTCGTCGACTGCACCCCGACCCAAGCCCTCCAGGGGATGGTGGAGGTGTACGTCGTCGACGGGTACGGCGCCGTCTCCGCCTCGGCCTCCGTGAACCTCTCCATCGTCCAGGACCCCTCGATCGTCTCCTTCTTCTCCTCTTCCGCGCCCACGACGGTCGGGAACAACATCTCCCTGACCGTGGTCACCGCGGGGGGCATCGCTCCCTTCCACTACTCCTTCTCGGGACTCCCCTCGGGTTGCGAGAGCTCGGACGCTGCTCGTATCTCCTGCGTCCCGCTCGCCACCGGGACGTTCGATGTGGAGGTGGTGGTGACCGATGCTCACGGGTTCACCGCCAGTTCTTCGCTCTCCCTGCAGGTGCTCCATCGTCCCGCTGCGGTCGGGATCTTCGGGCTCTCGGGACCTTACGGCTACCTGCTGCTGGGGGGGGTGGTGGCAGGGATCGGCGTCGGGCTCTTCGTCGCCATCCCCATGCTGCGGCATCGCCGCCCTGAGGAGGAAGCTCCGGAGGAACGAGAAGTAACCGGGGGCGAGGAGGGGGGTACAGAGAGCTCCGAGGTCGAACTTCCGGTCGAGGAGGTCTCCGAGGGCGCGGAGCTAGCCCCGGCCCAACAGAGCCGGCCCGAAGAGCTTCAAGCTCCCTCGGACGACGAGTTCCCGACCTCCTCTGCGGTTCCCTCGTCCACGGGGGTCCCCCTCTTCCCGCTCGCCCTCTCCACCGAGGCAGGGCTGGAACCATCGGGGGAGCCCCCCGCTCCCCCCCTGGAAGGACCGGCCGCCTTCGGCGCCGCAGAGGTTCCAGTGTCACTCCTTCCAAGACCTTCGGTGGTCGAAGCTCCTCCCGAAGAGGAGGCGGCCGTTTCGACCGGGCGCCCCGATGCTGGCGCCCAGGAGCGGGCCAGGGCCCCTCCTGGGGTCCGACATTGCCCGCTGTGCGGAAGTCCCCTCAGCGAACAGTCCGTCTGCCGCTCCTGTGAGCTGGACTGGTCGAAGCTGCAGATCGAGGGTCGCACCGACACCTTGAAGCGGAAGCGCCCGCGCCCGTAGCTCCCACCTCCTTTTATCCGACGGAAAGGTGCGAACAACCCGTGGGCGACCAGGACCTTGCGGGCGGTCTGCTCGAAGAGCAGGGCTACCAGCTGACCGGGAAGCATTCCGCCGTGAAGGTGTGCTACTGGACGACCAAGGCCCTGACCGAGGGCCGCCACTGCTACAAAGGGCGTTTCTACGGCATCGAGAGCCACCGATGCATGCAGATGAGCCCGTCCATCGACGCCTGCAATCTCCACTGCCGGTTCTGCTGGCGGTACCAAGGATGGGAGGAGGAGGACACGATGAAGGAGTTCGACGACCCCGCCACGCTCCTCAAGAAGTCCCTGGAGGCTCAGAAGCTCCTGTTGAGCGGGTTCGGGGGCAATCCGAACGTGGACCGAGCCACTTGGGAGGAGGCGAACCGCCCTCGGCACGTTGCGATCTCGCTCACAGGGGAACCCACGCTCTATCCGATGCTTTCCGAGTACCTTCGACTTTGCCACGAGAAGGGCATCACGACCTTTCTCGTCACGAACGGTACCCACCCCGATGCCCTTCGCCACCTCGATCCCTTGCCGACCCAACTGTACTGCTCCGTGACCGCGCCGAACCGCGAGGTCTTCCAGCGCCTCACCCTGCCCGCCCAGGAGGACGCCTGGGACCGCCTGCTGGAGAGCCTCGAGGTCCTTCGCGGGCTTAGGACGCGACGGGTCATCCGGCACACCCTGGTCAAAGGATGGAACCTAGGTTGGGAAGAGCAGTACGCCGAGCTCGACGGGATGGCCCAACCGGATTTCATCGAGCCGAAGGGGTACGTCTACATGGGACGCTCGCGCCAGCGGCTCACCCGGGACCACGTTCCCGAACATCCGGACATCCAGAGGTTCGCCTCCCGGTTGTCCGAGCTGACGGGGTATCCCGTTGTGGACGAGTCGCCCGAGTCGAAGGTGCTCCTCCTGGCCAAAGACCCGGAGCGTCGCTGGCTTCCGGGTCGCGCTCCTTCCGAGCGAAAGGTCCCGGAGCCTGAAGGGCCCCGCTTGCACGTCATCGCCTCCTAGGGCGGGCGACGCTCCGGTTCTCTTCGACCGCTACGCGTAGTGGCTCATCGCGGCCTTCTCGCGCTTCTGGACCTCGGCGCTGCTGGCCTCCGGTCGCTCGTGGGCCTTGCGCTCGGCCTCGCACTCGCGCTCGGTGACCCACTTGAAATGGACGGACTCCGGGTGGTCATGGGCAAAGTAGGCCCCCGCCTCAAAGGCGCTCGAGAGGAGCTCTTCCATGTTCTCCTCGTCCTGTCCCTCCAGCCTTCCCACCGTCCTCCAGTACCAATCCGGGGCCTTTCCCGCCATCTGCAGGTACTCGGTCACGAGGTCGTAGATGGAGGTGCTCTCCTCGTGGAGCCGAACGTGCAGGTGCTTTCGGGGTTCGGGCGGAGTGGAGGGGTGGGCCACCATCGCGCCCTCGAGCGCACTCCGGGTATATGGCACCTTCAATCGGCTCGGGTGGCCGTCGATGCTCGCGCCGAAGGGTTGAAGGCCGAGACCGGCTTTGCTCGTCGGAACACCCGTGGCGACCTCCCCTCCTACTGCACGCCGGATCTACCTCACCCAGAGGCTGGTGAACAAGCAGATCACGATGGAGGAGGCGACCGAGCTCTTCACGCTCATGAACCGCGAGGTCGACCGCTTGAACCGGCAGGTCGTCGCGGTGGCCGGCGTCCCAGCAGCTCCCGGGGGAAGGTCGCCGCCGCCCCCGCCGCCGGGCTGGGCCCCGAAGGGGCTAGGGCCCGACAATCTCGAAGAGCTTCTGCTCATCGGCGGTCCCCTCCTCGGGATCCTCGCCGCGCTCATGAAGCGCAGCGGGCTCGACGCTCTCGGGAGCCCACCTTCCAAGACCCTCCGGTCGGGCGAAGGGGCCTCCGGCTCGAGCGGGTAGGCCGAGGTCCGGGCCGATGCCCTGCTTCACCGTCGTCATGGACCTGGAGAAGGTCCCCCCGACCTTCGTCGCAGATTGGTGGAACGACTACGGTCCCTCGGACACGACCCTGACCGACGACCTGGAACGGAGGACGGTGGAGAAGCTCGACGACCGGCGCCAGAGGGTCGTCACGGACCTCCACTACGGCAGGTACGCGGTACGGGTGGACGGCATCGTGACGAGGGACTCTCGGACGACATGGAGCTTGGACGGCGACCTGTACGTTCGGGGACGCGCGTTCGCGAAGGAGCTGGTCGATTTCCGAGTTGATGGTGTGGGTCCCGGCTCCCGCCTGATCGCGAGGTTCGCTTTCCGGGGGAAGGACCCGTTCCGTTCGCTGGCGCTGACGTTCCTCCGGGGGAAGCTCCGTCGCGGACGTGAGGAGGCCTACCGAGCGTACGCTCACGCGATCGTCAGGGATTTCGCTGCCGCTCAGCAAGGGCGCCCGGCCGCGGGACCCTAGGTCCTGGACTCAGCCCAGGAGCTGCGAGAACTCTTCGCTTCCCAGCGGAGAACGCCGGGAAAGCGCCAGGTTCTCCTCGACGTGGGCCGGGTCCTTCTGGCCCACCAGTGGGGCGAGGTGGTGGGGCGCGGACCGCGCGAACTGTAGCGCGCTCTGGGACGCACTGAGACCGGGGACCGATCCCGGCCCGTGGCAGAGCTCTCCCTGGAGCAAAGGTACGGAGGAGAACGTGCCGAGCCGGAGGTGGTGCGCGGCGTCGAGGAGCGTCATGCGGTCCTCGCCCACTCTCTGGTTGCGCAGGGTGGCCGCCTCCGCCATCATCCGGTTCAAGGGGAACTGGAGGAAGCGGAAGCCGTGCTCCTTCCCGCCCGCCTCCTCGGCCACCCGGACCACCTCGTCGAGCGAAAGGTGACCTGTCTCGCCGCGGGCCTTGCGCAGGGAGTCCCAGGTGGCGAGGCCGTAGCTCACGAGGCGACCCTTGCGGCGTGCCTCCTCAAAGAAGTCGAACGCGCCTCGAAGCCGCTCGAAGAAGACCTTCTTCCCGACCTCTTCGAGCTGGGCCTCCGCGGCATTGTGAAGATAGAGCAGGTCGACGCAGGAGACCCCCAAGTTCCGCAAGCTTCGGGCCAGCTGGTCCCGGAGGTAGTTCCGGCTCATCGCGTGGCTGCCCCCGACGATGTCCTGGGGGGTCAGGGCCCCGGTGCCGATGAGCTCCTGCTGGACGTAGTCGCGAGGGGAGAGCCCGCTCTCGGCGTCCGGGGCAAGGTAGCCGTTCTTCGTGGAGATGAGGAGGTGTTGCCGCGAGACGAGACCCTGTTCGATGGCCCTCGTGAGCGCCCTCCCCACCGAACGCTCTGCCCGTTGGTAACGGTAGTTGATCGCGGTGTCCAGCACGTTGACCGCGCCGGTGCGGAGCGAAGAGAGGACCGCGTCCTCCACGGCGCCGTCGGTCCGCGCGTCGCTGTTCCCAAGATACGTGCCCATCCCCAGGCTGGAGACCGTAAGCCCCCCGAATGTCCGGAAGTGCTCTGCCGAGACCTTCCCGGTTCCGACCGCGCGCTGCGCGAACTCGCGCGTGCCCTCCTCCGTCGCATGCCCCGCGACCTCCCTCCCGGTGCTCGACATAGTATTCCCGACCTCAGATCGGAACCTGTCCCCCGGAGAGGATCGGACCCTCCGGGGAGCGAGGAGGCGCCCCGCAGCGTTCCAAGAGCGCATTCGCCTCCGCACGAAGCTCGGCGCCCTTCGCTCGGTCGCCGTAGGAGTCCTCCCAGACCGACAGCTGCTCTTTCGCCCGGGCCTCCGCGAGGGCGTTCTGCACCGTCAAGGCCGCTTCCAGCGCCCGGTCG
>JAGWLG010000085.1 GCA_028864975.1 Thermoplasmata archaeon
CCTCCGCTGCTCGGCCGAGATACTCGACAATACCGTGTCCGCAAAGAGCTCCTCACCTCCCTGGGGGGTTCCGATGCCCTGGCGAAGGAATCTAGGATTCCCCAGGGTCCCTTGGTAGAGCACCTCGAACCGGTCCTCAGGAAGCCCGAGCGCATCGGTGAGGGTGAGGGCCTCCCTGCGAGAGAGTCCCCGCAGCACCAGGTGGCTCACGTCCCCCGAGAGAGACCACGGAAGCTCCCGCTGCGTCACCAGCACCGCGGAGTGCGAGGAACCGGGGACGAAGACGTCGAGCGCCTCCCTCAGGCTCAGGAGCGTCTCGGGGGGAGCATCCTGCAGCTCGTCGAGGACCCACACAACCCCCACCGGGCTTCCGCGCACGATGTTCGAGATGCAGGAACCCTCCCCTCCGTCGGAGGAGACCGAAGGTCTTTCGGCGAGGCCTTGCCGTTGGAGCGCCGCCACTTCGGATGCAATCCGGGCCGCCAGTCCCGAGGGGGAAATCCCCCGTAGAGTCGTCCAGATCAATAGACGGCTCCCCCACACGAAGCGGAGCGAGCAGCGCACGAGGGCGGTCTTCCCCACACCGGGGACACCATCCACCACGCAGAGTCCCCCTTTCTTGTAGAGCCGGTGGAGCTGCTCGAGCTCCTTCGCACGACCCACGAAGGGCTCGGCGAGCTCGGGGAGACCCTTCGGGATCGGAACCGCATCCGCAGAAACGCGGCGGAGCGCCTCCTCGGTCAGACGGAAGACCTGCCGTCGATAGGGAGCGCCGGGCACGTGGGCCCGGACCGAGACCACGTCTCCCAGAGCCTCGAGCTCCTTCAGGACCCCCCAGACCGACGTCGGCCGGTATCCCAGCCGCTTCGCGAGGTCGTCCCGGGAGATGCCGTCCGCCACGTCCCCCGAGACCGGGCGCGTGGCCAGGAACGCCAGGATGTCCTCCCGCAAGGCTCTCAAACGGGCCATCGAAGGGTCTCTGCTCAAGGCCAGGAAACCTCACCCATGAACGTTCCTGTCGCGACCTTCGTCGTTGATTGACACGTCAATCAATCATGCTCGCGATCCCCGGGAGGGCTCTCCTTCGGGGGGGGTCCGAAAGGCGGGCGCCCGGGGGCCCTCCAAGGGCGGCACCCTTGGGTCGCGCCCTCGTCGGGACGCCACCTCCTTACCGGTTAGGTCGTAGCGTCAATCGCGGGGCCGTCCTGTATTGCCGCCCGTCAGAAGGGGAATGCGGGAAAGGGGAAAGGAAATGGAAAGGGATGGGAGCAAACAACAGCCCTCGAGACGCATGCCCATGGCGAGACACTGAGCTCTGCCCTCGGCTCCGGTCCGGCCGGGGTCGCGGGGAGAGCAGTCTGATGGTCCGCATCGACCTCGGACCAGCGCAGGCATGGGTCTGTGCCTGCCGTGACGAGGCGCTTCTCAACGACCCTTCGACCTTGTCCGCAGATCAAGAAGGGGACCTGGGGTCGGCCTATCTGCGCCTGCCCCCCGAGGACGCCGAGGGCGTCCTTCGTTGGCGTCCGGCCCAGTGGGAAGCTCTGCGTTCCCTTCTCAAGGACCCGATGCAGGGTCTTTCCGCCCTGGCGCTGGGAGCGCTCCCGGCCGCCACTCAAGCCCTGCTGCTGGACAGCGCGGACCGCGAGCTCCCTATCGTGATCCGTGTCAACCGCGATCCCCGCGTTCCCCCCGGTCCCCCGTTGACCCTGATCGGCCTCCGGGCGCTCGCCAACGGTGCGAAGGCCCGGTTCGAGGTCCGCGATGTGGACCTCGTCAAGAGGGTCCCTCGGCTGCGCAAGCGCATCCCTGCCGCGGCGAGCCCGGTCAGCATCCTGGCTCGTGTCCCGGTGGGCGAGCGCGAGACCGGGAACGTCCGCTCGAACGGGGATGGGGCGAGCGCGTAGCCTTCGCGTCCACGTTCCTCCCCGCAAAGGGGCCCCTCATGTGAAGAGGTCCTCGAGGGGATTGCTCATCTCCTTGACCTCGCGGATCTGGACGCCCTTCCCCTCGAGCTCCTTCAGGAGCTTCGGGACCTCCTCCGGTCCCGCGAGCTCGAAGATGAAATAGTCCCCCTTGCGCGCCGACGAAGGGAGCTGGCCCTCTCCTTTGGTGGCCCGAATCCCCACGGTGTAGCGGGCGGAGCGAAGGTCCGCGATCCGACCGAAGAGGGCCAACCGGCCGTTCTTGAGCGCGATGACGTACCGGCCGATCTCCCTCGCCTCGAAGAGGTTGTGGGAGGAGTAGAGGACGATCCGGTCCCGGCTCAGCTTGAGGACCAGGTCGCGGATCTCCGTCGCGACCTTAGGGTCGAGGTTCGCGGTGGGTTCGTCGAGAAGGTAGATGTCGCGCTCCTTGAGGAAGATCCTGGCGATGGAGACCCGCTTCTTCTGTCCCGCGCTCAGCTCGGAGAAGAACTTCGCGCGAAGAGTCTCGATCTCCAGCAGCCCGAGGACCCGGTCGACATCCCCGTGGGAAGCGCGCTGGACCGCCGCGTAGAACTCGAGCGCCTCCTCCACGGTGAGCCCGTCAGGGATCCCGTCGACATGCGAGAGAAAGTGGAGACGGTCGCGGGTGGCCTGCTGCTCGATCGACCGGCCCCCGATCTCGACCGAGCCTCGGTACGGGGTCAGGATCCCCGCCATGGTGCGGAAGAGGGTGGTCTTGCCCGCCCCGTTCGGCCCTAGGACGACGTAGATCGCAGGCTCCTCGACCGAGAAGGAGACGCCGTCCAGGACCTTCTTCCCCAGGTAGCCCGAGCTCAGGTCCGCGCAAGCGAGGCGTGGCGTCGGTGAGGGGGAGGCCGGGAGGGGAGGAAGGTCGGTGGTGGCCATCGAACCTCACAAGGGGGAGAGGAACCTCTCGCGTCCCATGAGCCGCGAGGCGAGGAGGAGCAGGGCGACCACGATGACCAGGAAGATCGCGGCGGACCCGGCGGTGATGTAATAGTAGTCCGACTTCGAGGAGGCCTCGGCGAGGACGAGGACGAGCACCGGGGGAGCGACCCCGAGGAGGGGGGCGACCCCTACCGGGCTGTTCATACCGGTCCGTGGGCTCGAGAGAGTCGACCAGACCATCCCCGCCACCGACGCGAAGAGCCCTCCCGCGTAGGCCATCGGGATGGTGTAGAACAGGATCGCGTTCTCGAGGTCGGTCGAGAGGGTGTTCCCGACCGCGACGTACCCCCCCAGCCCCACCGCCAAGGCGGCCCCGAGCACGATGGTCGTAAGGCCGGTCGCGGTCGCCAACGCGTTCAGCAGGAGGGTGCGGGGCGGGACCCCGTAGGCGATCAGGTACTCGAGGACCCCCTTCGAGCGGTCGTTGGTGAAGAGCATGAGCCCTCCCATGGAGCCGAGCGCGGCGAACATGGGGATCTCGAGGGGGAACGCCGTCGGGAACGCCCCCTTCGTGCTGCGAAGCAGGACCACCGTCAGGAAGAGCGTGAAGAAGACCCCCAGGACGAGGTAGAGCCTACCGATGCGCATGCCCCGGCGGAACGTCATCGCCGTCAGGGAGGGGAGCGGGGCCGGGGTTCCGGTCATCGGCGGGGGGCCGAGGATCGGGAGAGGATAAGCCCTGTTCTGGTCCGAACCGGGTGAAAGGGACGCTTCTGGAACTTCTCGCGTAGGGAAGGTTCCAGATTGACACCCCTTCCTCATGAGGGGGTGGCCCGAAGCTCCCTTTGTGTCCGCGCAAGACGGGACCCCTGCGCAAGACGCGGGGGTGGGCATGTATGCGCTCGAGGTCGCGACCTTGTATTCGTTCGCCGCTTTCGCGGTGCTGGCGCTCGTGGCGCTGCTCCTGCAGGAGCTCTCCCTCCGGGTCGCTCCCGCCTTGGGCGAAGCGATGGTCGGCGACAGCGCAGGGCTGACCTGGGTCTCGCACGCCTGCCTGATCGGTTTCCTGACCGTAGGCACGATCCGGTGGAACTTCGGAGGCCTCGACCAGCTTCGCCGCGACCACCACCGGGCCGCGCTCCCGCGCCCCGCCCCGCTGCCGGTCCTCCCTTCGGGCCGGGCTCCTTCCCCTCGGAGGTCCCCGACAGGTCCTTCGAAGGCCTACGAGCCCCCTCCCTTCGCTCAGAGGGATCCCTGGACGGGAGCCCGTCCTTCCTTCCTCACGGCCATCCGGCGCTCCTACCCGGTCGCGGGAGCGTGAGGACCCATGGAGCAGCGGATCGGGCTCTCTCCGACCACCCGCCCCGGCCTTCGGACCCGGGACCTCTCCTCGGGAGAGGTCGTCGACGGCCCGCGCCTGTGGGTGCCTAGCGCTCCCACCCAGTTCGGAAGTTTCCTGTCGGAGGGGAACCCCCCGGCTCCCATCGGCCCACGAGGGTCCGCGTACCCTGCGGTCGCGCCCAACCACGCTCTGCAGGCCGCGGACCCTCCCCTACGCCTCC
>JAGWLG010000013.1 GCA_028864975.1 Thermoplasmata archaeon
CATAGTGGACTAATCTGGTCCTCTTCGGGGATAGGGGTAAACAGGTGGTCCTGTTTCGTCCCACATTGCGAGTTGGACCATTCGTCCCGAAGAACCTCGAAGACGCGTACCAGTGGGTCACCTCGAGAATCGATCGGAAGGCGCCCATGGCTAGACTCTCGCGTAACCCTGCGGATGCGGCTACTCTCTCTCGCGAGTATGGCATTCCCAGAACGCACCTATCTGCACAACTCCAGCTGCTTGAGAAGGCCGGGCTCGTGTGGCGGGCTGACGTTCCAGGGACGAAATCCAAGAAATGGCATGCGACCGAGATGGGTCAGAAGGTTGGCTCTCTCGTCACCAGCCGAGGGGAAGAACCTCAGAAGCGAGTCCCCAAGTCGCGAAACCCGCAATCTACCTCGTAAGGTCCGTTCCGTGAAGCTAGTAGTCCCCGAACCGGAAAGCGCTGAACTGTCCTATCGGTTTCCCGGAGTCAGCCTCGACTCGGAGGACATTCAGATCCTATGGGATGCAATATGGGCCACTCTAGAGCCGCCCCCGGAAGGATGGAAGCGCACCGGAATCAACCACTCAATCTCAGGGACCTGGGCTGAGGGTGAGTCCTTGAATACCCCGATGGTCAAGGACTTCCTCAAAAGCACCCTTGTAGGACAGATTCTGACCAGCCTGAGAATCAACCTCGTGGGGTACTATCAGCCTGCCGACGGTGAACCATGGGCCCTTGCCTACAAGCGCACGGTTTCCGTGTCGGTCACCCGGTCAGAACCCGTTTCCATCAATCTCAGCGGAGAGCGCGAGTGGATTGCCTCTGTGAAGGGAAGTATTGACCCACTCTTCACAAGGAAATCCCGAAATGTGGTCGTGGAGTCCATCAGGTTCCTCGCCCCCAGATACTTTGGCCCGCTAGTCCTGGCTACCCTTGTGGCCCTGCTGTTTACGGATTGGGCAACCGCCTTGGGCTTGGTCGCCCTGATGGCCTTGTTTGCCGGCATGCCCGTAGGATTCTGGTACTCGGAGACATTCTACCGCAATGTGGTGGTCCTTCACGGCACTCCTCATCTGGAGCCGCTCTACATCCGTGTGGCAGAGACTATTGTCCTCGGCCTGATTCTTGCGCTGTTCGCAGCCAGACTCCTCTTCTTGGTTCATCTATGATTCCTGGGAATAGAATCACAGAGGCACGAATAGAATCACAAGCAGTCGTGGGGGGATGAAAAAATCACAAAACCGATACTGTGCTCCTAAGACCGGACCCCGCTCGGGAAGTCGGTCCGAGGGGGGGCCCCTCCCCCATGAGCTTGCAACAAGAGCACCCGCCCCCAGGTGCTTGGGAAGCCAAGGGCCCCGGTGGAACGGTTCTTAGGCGGCCCCGGCCGAAGAGGGAGCCCCGCACCCGCTGCTCTCCTGCTGGGAGGTCCACGCCGTGGGGCAGCCCTTCGCCTCAAGGTCCTCCCGGGCGAGAGCCGCGATGATGTCGGCGCGGGTGAGGACTCCGACGACGGCGTATCCGCGTACCACGGGGAGCCGGTTCACTCCGTAGCGCTCCATCCGGCGCGCGGCCTCCTCCAAGGGCATCGTCGGTTCCACGCCGACCGGGTCGGCGGTCATGGCCTCCGCGACGCGCGTGGTGCGAAGCCGGCTCCGGAGGAGGAACAAGGTGCGCCGTGGGTCCCGGCGGGGGTCGGATGTCAGCAGGTCGAGGAATCCTCTCGAGGCGTCGGCCCCTGAGCCCAGTCCCGTCGCGTGGATCACGTCACGCTCCGTGATGATGCCGACGAGCCTCCCGTCGCGGCCAACGACGGGGAGGCCGTTCACCCTCTTCTGCCGCATCCGACCGGCCACGGTGGACAGGGTCTCACCGGGTCCGGCCGTGATCACGTTGACCGTCATCGCATCCTCGACCTCCAGGGGCGTCATGGGGAGAGCTTCGGTCGCGGGGGGCATGAAGCGGGGGTTCCGAAACGGAACCCCGGGCCGCATCGGAGGACCCGAACGGGAACTGCTCGGGGTCAGGCGGAGCCGGGACCACCCGGCGCGCGCCCAGGGAGGGACCCCTCACTTCCCACCGGGACCCCGGGCTCCAAGGCTTCCCCGTGGTGGTGGTCTCGACGGCCATGCTCGACCTCTGGGCCGTCCCTGGGCAGCTGGCGGACCTCGTGCCAGGTGAAGAACATCACCGGCGCGGCGATGGCGACCAGGACGAGGACGACGATGAAGGTGCCCGGGTCCCAGCCCAGGTGGGCGGAGAGCCAGTTCCCCACTCCGTAGAAGTAGAGCGGGCCGAACACCATGAACGCGATCCCCCCGAGCAGCAGGACCCGCGCCCCCACGACCCGTCCGAACTGGGCGATGCGGTACGTGCCGAACCGCTTGGCGATCTGCAGCGTCCCGCCAAAGACGAACCCCACGAGCATCAGGACCAGGAACGTGCCCAGGCCGAAGAGCGCGCCCGGGAGCCAGCCGATCTCCCAGAGCCCGTAGTTCGCCAAGAACGGGACCGCGGTGAGGTAGACGAAGACCGTGAAGAGCCCGGTGTCCACACCGAACCCCGAGATGAACCCGTGGATCACCGCCCAGTGCGCGGGGACGTGACCCTCCGGGGTCCCGGGAGGGACCTTTCCCGCGCCGTGGCGTTCCCCGCCGGCGGTGTGGCGCTTGAGGTCACGCTCGGAGAGACGCATGAGGGGGTGGAAGTGCATGACCCGGCCCGAGAGGATGAGGTAGCCCGCAATGGCCATCGCCAGCCCGACCACGAAGTAGACAGGGCCGTTGAGCGCTTCCCGGGTCACGAGGAACGCGGCCACCGCGAAGTAGACCAGCTCGCTCATGGCCGCCCGCTGGAGCGTGAAGGCCGCGGAGAAGAAGGCGCCCGAACGTATCCCGCCGCGCCCGGTGGCGGTCCCGACCGAGTAGGCGAAAGTGATCGGCCAGGTGTGCTCGTCGGGAAGGACCCCGTGGAGCATCCCCAGGGCGAAGCAACCGGCGAGGAGGTAGCCCAAGGTGTTGAGGTCCATGACTATCGCCTTCCTCGGGCCCGGTGCTCGTGCGGGATCGTCTCCCCGTGCGGGCAGACCTCGGGATGCCCTTCGGCCTCGCAGAGCTGTTCGACGGTGCGGTGCGTGAGGGCGAGGTCGACCTCCCGGGCCGCCGTGCAGCTCTCCTCGGGGGCGAGGCCCATCCGTCCGAACATCGCTTCCGCCACCCGGTGGTGCCGTTGGTACTCCTCCAGGGTCGCGAGCCCCTTGGAGGTGGTCCGGGTCTTCCCGCGATAGCGGGAGACCAGCCCGTGCAGCTCGAGGGCCCCCAAGTGTTCCAGGGCGGAGGGGGCGCTCACCTCGAGGACCTCCGCGACCTCCCCGAGCGGGACCCCTCGTGAGGCCGTCTCGTGGGCCGCGACCGCCTGGAGGGCGTCCACCTGACGCCTCGTGAGCTTCTGCAGGGTCTCCACGGGTGGAGCACAGCGTGCCCCTACTTGAGGTGGACCCTAATTTTTTAGCCCTGGCTACTTCTTCTCCTCTTCGGAGGCTCCGATCGGACGCTGGGGCTTTCGAATCAGGTGGCGCAGGACCCACCGACCGCGGGGCCTCGGCAGCTCCTCCCAGGGCCGCTCACGGACCAGTCGGTCCCAGAGCTCAGGGGTGACGCGCAGGGGACGCCGAGAGCGGCGAGGCCCCTCCCCCCACCGAGGATAGGAAGCCAGCAAGAGTCCCCCCGGCCGCAGGAGCCTCCACGCCTCCGCGAGCGCACCGGACTTGTCCACGAGGCAGCAGAGCACGAGCGAAAGCAGCACGCGGTCCGCGGAGCCGTCAGGGAAGGGCGTCCGCTCCGCGGCGCTCCCCACGTGGAACGTCACGCGGGGGTCCGAAGCGACCCGCTTCCTCGCGACCTCCAGATTCTCCTCGTCGATGTCCACGGCGAGGACCCTCCCGCCGACCCCAAGATCTCTGAGGATCTCCGGCAGGAGGAAGCCCACCCCGGTCCCCAGGTCGACCACGGTCTGGCCCGGGCGGAGACCGAGGGCTTTCAGGTCCCTGCGGGCGGGGACGAAGGTCCGCCGCAACGGATTGTCCAACGCCCAGGCCTGGCACATGCGGTCCTCTTCGACCGTGAGGAGCTCGGGCATGGGAGTCGGCAGAGCGACGCGCGCGGTGGGCTTCAAGGCAAGGTGCGCGCGCCCCCAGCGCAGGTTGAAAAGGGAGTGCCCCTCGCGAGGGCGTGGCCCCTCCTCGAGCGCACGCCCTGGTGACCGGGGCGGCTACGGGCATCGGGCGCGCGACCGCGCTCTTGCTCGCAGGACGAGGAGATGCCATCGGGGTCCACTATCGAAGCCATGAGGCCGAGGCTCGCGCGCTGGTCGACGAGATCGTGCGGGACGGAGGAGAGGCTTTCTTGGTCCGGGCGGACCTCACTCGGACCTCGGAACTGACCTCGATGGTCGAGGAGGTCTCGCGCCACTTCCCCTCCCTCGAAAGCCTCGTCTTGAACGCGGGGGAGTACCCTCGTCGCAAGCTCGCGGACCTCTCGGAGGAGGAGTTCGAGCGGACGCTCCGCACCAACCTGTGGGCTCCCTATGCGCTGACGCGACGGCTGCTTCCGCTCCTGCGCTCCGCTTCACCTGCGCCTGCCCGATTGGTCGTGGTCAGCAGCGTCCTCGCCTTCAACGGTAGCGAACACGGGGCGGACTACGCGTCGAGCAAAGCGGGACTGCTCGGCCTGGCGCGTTCCCTGGCCCGAGAGCTCGCCCCGGACATCCTCGTGAACGTCGTGGCCCCGGGGACGATCGATACGGCCATCATGGCCCACGAGAGCGCCCAGCAGAAGGCCGAGCGGGGTCGCCGCATCCCTCTGGGGAGGATCGGGGAGGCCCGTGAGGTCGCCGAAGCCGTGGCGTTCCTGACCTCCCCTTCCGCCAGCTACATGACGGGGACCACGGTCCACGTGAACGGCGGGCTCCGAATGGACTGACCCAAGGAAGCGAAGATGAGCGTCGAGATCGTGACCCGCTGGTTCGGGGTCTACGCGGTGGAGAACGGAAGGATCACCCTGGCGCGTCCCTTCCCGGCAGAGAAAGCGGGTCTGCTCGAGCGCTGGGCATTGCGGCGTGAAGGCCGCATCCTTCCCGACGAGGAGGCGCTCGTCCGGGAGCTCCGTGCCCAGGGGAAGAATGAACTGCTCTCCCGCGACCGGCGGCTCTCGGTCCTCGCGGTCCACCGCGCGTTCGGCCACCTCCCCGAGATCGTCCCACCGGGGGAGGGTGGACTCACGCGCGAGATGGGCCGGGGGCTCCTGCTAGAGCAGGGACGGAAGGACCTCGCCCGCGCTTGGGACCCTTCAGTGCACCTCGAGGAGGCCGTTCGGGCGCTGAGCGACCTCGATGAAACGCTCAACCTCCTCGGGGAGCGGCTCTCGAGCTGGTGGGGGAGGGAGCGGCCGGAGGAGGCGGCAGGGGAGGAGAGCCCCAGGGCGGTCTCCGAAGCCCTCCGAAAGGAGGCGGAGCACCCCTCGGAGCTCGGACCTGGATCGCTCGCCCCCGGGCCCGAGCTCTCCTCGGCCCGCCGCTCGCTCGCGGAGCTCTGGCTCCGCTCGGAAGAGGTGCGTCGCGCCTTGGAGAAGTCGGTCGAGCTGGAGGCGCCGAGAAGGTTCCCGAACCTGACGGCCCTCCTGGGGCCGCTCCTCACAGCGCGCATGCTTTCCCAGGCCGGAGGGCTCTCTCGTCTCGCGCGGATGCCGGCAAGCACCGTTCAGGTCCTTGGGGCCGAGCGGGCGTTCTTCGAACATCTGCGCGGTCGCGGTCCCCCGCCGCGGCACGGGCTGCTCTTCCTCCACCCCTCCGTGCATACCGCTCCCCGGGCCCAGCGGGGGAAGATCGCGCGCGCGCTCGCGGGGAAGGTGGCCATCGCCTCTCGACGTGACCTTGAGGGGGTGGGGGCCCTCCCCGCGCTCTCCGAGGCGTTCGAGCGACGGCTCGCGGAGATCCGAAGGCCCCGTAAGGGCGGACCGTCCTCCACCCGCGGCCCGGCCGCCGAGGGGCGCTCGGGGGGGTCGAACCCTCAGGCCCGCGCGGAGCGCCGAGGGACCGTCACTTCCACTTGACGGTGCAGCCGATCACTGAGCTCGTCGGTGTGGGGACAGGACGTCCCGCGAGACCGGCGTCCAACGCCTCTCGCAGGAACCTGTGCTTCGCCTTCGAGGGCTCCTGCCAGCTGTCGTCGAGCTTCCCCTGGAAGATGAGCCGGCGGTCCTTGTCGAAGAGTAACGGATGGGGGGTGACGAGGGCCCCATACGCCCGGGCCACGCTCTGGTCCTCGTCCCGCACGTAGGGGAACGGATAGCCCTTGGCCCGAGCGCGCTCGATCATCCTGTCCATCCGGTCGTCAGGGTAGTTGACCGTCTCGTTCGGGTTGATCATGATCGTCCCGAGCCCCTTCACGGCGTAGTCGCGGACGACCTCGACGATGCGTCCCTCCCAAGCCTGGGCGTAGGGGCAGTGGTTGCAGGAGAAGACGACCAGGAGCAGCCGAGATCGGTCGAAGTCCCGGAGTCCCCATTTCTTGCCGTCGGTCCCCGGCAGGTCGCGGAACGTCGGTGCGTGGTCCCCGACGTTGAGCTTGAAAGCGTCGAGCTCGGCCATGCACTAGCCATGAGGCCCTCTTCCTCCTTAAACTTGGGTGGAGCATCGGTCCGCCTCCGGAACTCGGACCAGAGAGGTACCACGATGGAGACGCTGCTCGAGGAGCGGCCAAGGTCGGGAGAGGAGGTGATCTCCGGGGACGAGGAGCTCCTGCGACGAGGGTCGCCGGTGGTCAGGGTGGGACGTTTCCGTGAGCCCGTGGTGTCGGTCGGCGTTTCGCAGAAGGGGAGCGAGCCCTTCGTGGACCGGGCGGCCGAGGCAGGGCTCCCGGTCGTCCGAAGGGTCTCGGGAGGAGGCCCCTTGCTCCATGGCCCGGGGGACCTCTTCTGGTCGTTGGTGCTCCCCCGCGCCCACTCGCTCGCCGGAGCTGGGTTCGTCCGGAACTACGCCCGGCTTGGGGCCGGCTGGACCACGTTCCTTGCGACACACGGGATCTCGGCGGGATGGACCTCGCCCCCGGCCTCGAACGAAGGGTACTGTCTCCTCTCCTCGCGAGGAGAGGTGCTGGCATCGGACGGGAGGGTGCTCGGAGGAGCAAGCCAGCACGTGACCCAACGTGCCCTGCTCCACCACGGGGTGGTGAATTGCGCTCTCGACCGCGACCTGCTCTCGCGGATCTTCGGCCTCCAGAGGGAGGAACTCGCTCTTCTGACGTCCTTGGAGGAGCTGGGCGTACCGTCGGACTTGGTCCAGCTCCGCACCGTAGCCCGTCACCTGACCCGAGCTTTGGAAACGCTCAAGGGCGTGGAAGGCGTTCCCGTGTCCCCCAGTGACGACAAGAGGGTCAGCTGAGCGGGGCTCGAAGCTCCCTTGGATGACTGTTACGCTAGCGGAGGGGGAGCCTAGCCCAGCGAAGCTGGATGCAGGAGGGCCGAGGCGATCCGTTCGATGTTGGGCGCTTCCTTCTCCCAGTCGAGCTTGAGCAACCGCCGGGCTTCGACGACCTTCTCCCCTTGGACGTAGACCGTGTGCACGGCATCGTCCTGAGCGGAGTAGACCAGGTTGGAGACCGCGTTCTCGACCCGTGTGGGAAGGAGCGAAGGGTGCGAGAGGTCGTAGAGCACCAGGTCGGCCTTGAACCCGGGGGCGAGCTGTCCCAGGTCGCGCTCCCGTCCCAGGGCCTTGGCCGCGTCCCGGGTGGCCATGTCCAGCACCACTGGGGCGGGGAGGCTCTCCGGGTCGTGCCGCTGCTGCTTGTGGGCCAGAGCCGCGAGGTGCATCTCCCGGAGCATGGAGAGGCCGTTGTTCGAGGACGAGGAATCGGTGGCCATCGCGACGGTCGCTCCCGCTGCGCGCAGCTCCGTCACCGGGCAGATCCCTCCACCTCCCGAGGCGAGCTTCATGTTGGAGCTTGGACAGTGCGCGACGGCGACACCCTTGCGCGCGAGCAGCTCGATCTCCCGGGTGGTGAGCCACACACCATGGGCCGCCACCTGATGGCGTCCGAGGAACCCTAGGGAGTCCAACCACTCCGGGGGGCGCTTTCCGCGCTTCTTCTCGTTCTCCTGGACCTCTCCTCGCGTCTCCGAGAGGTGGTAGTGGAGGAGGACCTTCTCCCTCTCCGCGAGCTCCTTGGCCTTGAGCCACGTATCGTCCTTGCAGGCGTAGACCCCCTGCAAGGAGACCAGGGGGGAGACCCTCTCGTGCTTCTTCCATCGCGTGATGAAGTGGGCCGCGTTCTCCACGGGGACTCCCTTCTGGGTGGTGATCTCCGGGTCGAGCACGACCCATCCGAGGAACCCCCGTATCCCGATGCGCTCGCACGCCCGCGCCACGGCGTCCTCTCCGTAGTACATGTCGAGGAACCCCGTTGTTCCGCCGAGGAGCATCTCGGCGGCCCCCAGGAGGGCCCCCGCCTCGATGTCCTCCTCGGTCCTCTTGGCGTCGACCGCGAACATCGTCTCCAGGAACTGGAAGAAGCCACGGTCGTCTGCCGTGCCCTTGAGGAGGGCGTTCGCGATGTGGGTGTGGGTGTTGACGAAGCCAGGGGCGATGAGGTACCGGTGAGCATCCAGCTCGTGGTCTGCCTTCCCCTTGATCGCCGGGGCGACCTGCTCGATCGTACCGTCGCGGAGCAGGACATCTCCGCGGAACACCTTCCGCTCGTCATCCTGCGTGACCAGGAGGGCGCCCCGAAGGGCGGTTGAGGAGTGGTCGGCCATCGGCGGCGGGAAGGGTTGGGGGGTTTGACCGTTTCGAGTCGCTGCGAGGAGGGTCTGTCCGCCCACCAAAGCAGCTACCCACGGAGCGGGGGTCCGCTACGGCCGCAGGCGTTGACCCTGGCTCCCATCCGTTCCCGAGTGCGCCCATTGTCGCTCGAGTTCCGGGATGTCTGCGAGGGCACGTTGGATATCCCGGTGGAGATTGCGGTAGGTCAGGGGATCGCGGCGGCGGAAACGGTAGAAGTAGGCGGTGCCTCGGTGTAGCAAGTAGAGCCCTCGATAGCCAGGGTCGTCCTTTGACAGCCTATGGACGAGTTTGCGCAGCTCCGCCGGACCCCGGAGGGGTTCGATCTGTACATGATGGACCGGGTCGGGTGCGTCGTAGGTCGGGTCCTCGTGGAGGAGGGCCATAACGGCGAGGAAGTCATCCTGCACGGCTTCGGGAAAAGCCGCAAAGGCCGCCTGTGCCCATTCGAAGATGTGGACCCCGGGGCCCATTAGCGGCGCCCCGCCAGGACGCGTGCTCGGAACTTGTCAAAGGGGACGGTGCGTGCCGCACCGGACAGGAGGGCCTCCCGGGCCCTCAACCCCTCCACGACGTCCTGGAGGTCCTCGATCCGCTCGGCCATGTCAAGAAGGAACTGGTCCCAATTCTGAGAACCGGTCTTCATCTGTTGGAGGAAGCGAATGGTCGACGCGTGCGCCGGGATGCTGGAAAGGGGGTCCTTCGTCGCCATGACCCTTTCATGAGGTCCATGATATTAATGGATACGGGGATCGCACTTGCGGACCGCGAGCCTTTGGGCCGAGGAGACGGCGGCTAGGCGGCCTTCGAAAGGAGCCTACCTTCGGTGCGATCACCTCGGGCCCGCGGTTCG
This sequence comes from Thermoplasmata archaeon, assembly GCA_028864975.1. GTDB lineage: Archaea > Thermoplasmatota > Thermoplasmata > Lutacidiplasmatales > UBA184 > JAKAAX01. The sequence continues at coordinate 9,672 of JAGWLG010000013.1, forward strand.
GTCGGAAGCACCTCGGTTCGGCGCGGGCCGAGGCGGTGTGCCTGCCCGGCTCGAGGCCGGGCGGGGGAGAACTGCTCACCGGGATCACCTGTGCTCAGAACCCTGCGTGGAGGGGGCTCAAGAGCGCTGACTACCTGAGCAGGTAGGACATTCCATCGAGGCCTGCCCTCATGCCCTTGAGCGAAAGCATCACGGAGGGAGGGCTCCTGCTCCCACCGGGAAGGGGCCTTCACGCACCTGCTCCGGCGCTGGGAGGGAGGGGCGAAAGGCTACCCGAACCCGTGAGGTGCCTCCCGAGAGGCATAAGACCTCCTCAAATCATGGGCTCGCGATGTCACGCCTCGCTATCGCCCTTGGCGCCCTCTTGTTGCTGACCCTGTCCTCCTTCGCCTCCACGAGCGTGGGCGGGACCCCTTCGACCCCGGGCCTCCCCCACGAGCCTCACGCGACCACCTCGTCCGCCGCCACGGCGGGGAGCCCCACGGTGCCGCTCGTTCCTTCGCTCTCCGCGGGCAAGCCGGTCACCGGGTGTGCCGGGTACTTCTGGGCCCCCTGGGTCAACGCGTGGTACACGAACAACTGCTACGGGCACGACGAGCCTACGTTCACCTACTGGGACACGACGCCGGGGAGCGGGGCGGACGCGAGCTGGAAGATCACCCTCCCCGCGGACGGCCCCAGCGTCGCGCAAGGGGACGCTTACGCGACGTTCTGGTTCGGCGGTGTCGTCAACGACGCCAACAGCCTGGGGGGTCAGGCGTTCCTCGAGTGGCAGTTCTATCCGCTCTCGCCGACGAGCCCCCTCGGGTCCAACGACTGCACGTCGACCGGGAGCTACAAGGGGACCTTCACGCCGGGGGCGAACCTCTGGTTCAGTTGCATCGTCGTCTGGCAGATCGTCGGGAACAAGGAGAACGCGGCCTTCGGGGGCCCGATGGACGCGAACTCGACCACGAACATCTTCACCTTCCACTCGGGAGACGACCTCATTGCCAACATGACCGGCGTCACGAACGGGACCACGGGTTGGACGCTCTCCGTGAAGGACATGTCCGCGCCCCGGGACAAGACGACCGGTGCCATCCAGTGGGGTAGCACGACCCTCGTCGGCTCTGGAGGTGCGACCCTCGCCCCGTACTTCTCGGCCTCGGACAAGTGCATGTACTGGGGGGCCGACTGCGCTCCCGCCGTCGACTTCGCCTACGAGATCGGGCACACCTACGCGTCGGGCTACGGGGGGGCGACCTGCGGCCCCGCGGCGGGGAGCATCTGCGGCGGTTACGACTACGCGGCCTGGCAGGGACTCCCGGACCTCAAGCTCTCGGTCCCGGTTCTGGGCATCTCCGGGGCGGGGTCGTACCCGGTGAACTTGGGCTTCACCTCCTCGTACCCCACCGGGGCCACTCCCTACAAGGGGCTCCCGAAACCCGTCAACGCGAGCAGCTGCGGGTCCCCCACGAACACCACGTCGTGCATCTACCCGTGGTACAGCTACGAGGACTCGAACCTGTCGTACGACTTCGGGGTGGACCACGCGTGGAGGAACTACTCGTACGGGTGGTTGAGCCAGTTCCCCTCCGCGACGAACTGGGCCAGCGAGTACCTCTCCAAGAACTGGCGCGCCCCCTGGGCGAACGTCACCGTCGCGGTCACGCCCGGGACGGCCACCGTGACCGCTTCCCCCGGGCCTATCAATCAGACCTCCTGGCCGTATGCTGGGGGCGCCATCACGACCCAGATGGTCGAGGGATGGTACTGGATCAACGTCTCGAACGTGGGGTGCACCCCCTCCTCCGCTCACTACTTCTTCGAACAGGCGAAATCGTACCTGCTCAACATCGTGCTCAACTGCGGTGCGAAGCAGAGCGTGACCTTCGGGGTCAGCCCTCAGGGCGCGGGGACCATCTACTTCAACGGGGGGCCCGAGTACCAGGGGTCCACGGCGTCCGTTTCGGCCGGGTTCTACTCGCTCTCCCAGATCGCTACCTCGGGATGGCACTTCTCCTCCTGGGCCACCACCGGGGGCGTCACCGTCTCGAACGGCGGGGTCTGGGTCAACTCCTCGGGGAGCCTCACGGCGGACTACGTCGCCTACCCGATCGTGGCCTTCACGACCAGCCCCTCGTCCTGCGGACCCATCACCTTCAACGGCACCCCCTTCGCGAGCGGGGTGAGCTGGCCCTTCTACGCCTCGGCCACGGCCTACGCCTTCTCCGTGCCCAGCTGCGCGAGCCTGACCTTCCAGGGCTGGTGGGTGACCGGCGGCCTCACGGTGGGCTCCCCCACGTCCTTGAGCACCAACGGGGTGCTCTCGGCCAACGCGACCCTCCAGGCGAACTTCACGGGTTCGCTCACCGTCCACTTCGGCCTTCTGGGCCCTCCCGGCTCCGGAGCCGTCTGGTTCAACTTCCTGCCCTACTACAACGGTCAGTCCACGGCGGTCTCCCCAGGGACCTACGCGCTGGGAGAGATCCCGAACCTGTGGTCGCACTTCGTCGCGTGGAGCTCGACCTCCGGCATCACCCTAGCTTCGGGCAGCGCCACGGTGGCCGCCTCCGGCTGGATCAACGCCACCTACGAGCTCTACCCTGCGGTCGGGTTCACGGTCCTTCCGGCCTTCTCCCCGTGCACGACCCTCGCTGTCAACGGGACCACCTACTCCACCGGGACCAGCGGCCGTTTCTTCACTTCCCCTCCGAGCTATGCCCTGAGCGCCGCCACCTGCGGCGGGTACTCGTTCATCAACTGGACCGGGGACGTGAACCTCACCGTCGCCGCCTCCTTCTCGGCCACGACCACCGCGAACCTCACGGGGAACGCGACGCTGACCGCGAACTATGCTCCCACCGCCTCGACGTTCTCGATCACCTTCAACGTGAACGCTCCGAGCGAGGGGGCGATCGACTTCGGGGGTGCGCTCTTCTTCAACGGTGGAACGGCGCGGGTCGCGGCGGGGACCTACTCCCTGGGGCAGACCACGACCCCCGGATGGCACTTCGTCCAGTGGTACGCCCAGGGGAACGTGGTCGTGGGAGCTGGGAACGTGTCCGTCTCCGCCCCCACGGGCCCCGCGGGGGATGCCCTCTCCGCGAACTACACGGCCTACCCGCTCGTGAGGCTCTCCTGGACACCTTCCACGTGCGGCCCCGTCACGTTCAACGGCACCGCCGTTGCGAACGGATCGGCCTTGGGCTACTACGCGGCGCCCCCGCACGCCCCCTACTCCGCCTCGGTACCAAGCTGCGCGGGGGCGACGTTCACGTCGTGGGTCTCGACCGGGGGGGTGAGCGTGTCCTCCCCTTCCTCCCTCTCCACCGCGGTGAACGTCAGCGCGAACGGGACGCTGGAGGCGGAGTTCACGCCGAACCCGTACGCGACCGTCACGTTCGGCATCTCCCCGGTCGGGGCGGGGGTGTTCGTCGTGGGGGGTGTCTCCTACTACGACGGCTCAACGGCGAGCCTCGCCCGAGGGAACGATGCGTTCACGCTGAACGTCGCACCCTACGCCCACCTGGCCTCCCTCCGCGCGAGCGGTGGCGTCTCCATCGTGGGCTCCAACCTGGTCGTCACCGGGCGGGGCTGGGTGAACGCGAGCTTCACGCTCCTCGCAGGCGTCGCGGTCCAGGTCAACGCCGGCGGATGCGCTCCGCACCTGAACGGCTCCGCCGTGCTGAACTCGACCGTCTGGTTCGTCCCGGGGTCGTACAGTTTCGCGACGACGAACTGCTCCTGGCTCTACTTCCCGCCCATCCTCGCGACGGCGGGAGGGGTCACCCTCGCCTCGGGTGGGACTCAGGTGAGCCTCACCGGGAACGGGAGCCTCTCGCTCACCTACGACCGTCTGCTCTATGGGAACTTGACGGGCCCCTCGTCCGCGACCGCCGGGTCCGCCGTCACCCTCGGGTCCTCGGTCTCGGGGGGTACTCCCGGGGGAGAGGGGTACACCTGGGTCTGGTTCTGGGGCGACGGCACCAAGCCTTCCTGGGCGAACTTGACCTCTCGGGCCCCCTCCGCTTCGCACACCTTCGCTTCGGCCGGCTCCTACACGGTCACGCTCCGGATCAACGACACGGACGGGCAGACCATCTGGCGGAGCTTCGTCGTGACGGTAAGCGCGTGCACGGGTAGCTGCGCCGGCCCCCAGACGAAGGCCACTTCGCTCGAGACCTACGCGCTCCTCGCCCTGCTGGCGGTGATCGTGGCGGCCCTCCTGCTCTGGCTCTACGTGCGCCGTCGACGGACCTCGAGGACGGGCGCGGAGGAGGAGACCAAGCCGAGCGGACTCGAGGAGCCCGCGGCGGCGGGAGCCACCGCGGCGTCGGAGGAGAAAGCCCCCGCTCCTGAGGCCTCCCCCACCGTGGGACCGAAGGAAGCGGGTACTTCGGCGAGCGAGCCGCCCGCTTCGACCGAGCCGCCCCAGGAGGGGGCCCCCCCTGAACCTTCGACGAGCGACACCCCGTCTCCCGACGATAGGGGGGCTCCCACGCCTTCGACGGACGAGGGGGAGGAGCGTTCCCCCGTGGAGCAGGGAACGGCGGGCCCCCCCGCCCCTCAGACGAGCCCGGAGGACGAGGTCACCGTGGAAGGCGGCGAGGAAGGCGGGCCCGAAGGGGACGCCCCGGACATCTGAGCCGCGCGAGCGCCGCCGTTCGGTTCACGGCTGGAGCAGGACGCCCGGGACCCCCCAGAGCTTCAGCCAGACACGCTTGCCCTCGAAACCGGGGCCGGGCCGGGTCGCCCAGTAGCGGGTCTCCCACTTCCGCGCCCAGAGGACGACCTCGTGGACGGGGAGCGGTGGGCTCTTCGCGGGCGCCAGGTAGTCCGAGGAGCACTTGAGCGTCGAGCCCACGGAGCCCAGGTCGCCGATCGCCGAGATGAGCGTGGGGGCTGGAGCGGGGAGATGGATGGGCGTGTAGTCGGCGAGGACACAGCTGCCGGAGGGCGGGCTCTTCCAGTCCTTTCCTGCGATCTCCTGGGCCATCTCTTCCGCGGTGACGGGAGGGTTGCCGATCGCCGGGTGGCGTCGCGAGATCTCCCGCTCGGCCTTCTCGAGGAGCTCGAAGAAGGGATGTTTCGCCCAGTCACGGGGGGATTCGGCCATCGTCCTTGGTGGGAGGGGCTTCGGTATTTCTCTCCTTCGAGGAGCGGGCGGCCCCTGCCTTGCGTGCCGTGGGATTCGACGGCTTGGGGGGCGCTCGCGCCTCCAAGGCGTTGTAGTCGATGTCGACCCCCTCGATGTTCTCGGTGAGACGGCCGAACCCCTCCTCGACGCGGGCCTCGTAGCCCTTCATGCCGCGGAAGAGGTCCCGGATCCAACGCTGCCGGAAGAAGTAGTACATCGGGATGATGGTCGAGAAGATCAGGACGTAGGCGACGAGCCAACCCGGGACGTTCGCCGCCGAAGGCATGCCCAGGATCGTTGCCGCGGTGTTCGGGAAGACGATCACCGAGGTCATCACGGCCAAGATCAGCATCACGTAGGAGAGGCCGAGCATCCGGATGTTCGAGATGTTCGCCAGCTCCGCGATGCGGTTCGACACCGCGCTCATCCGGTTCGCGACGACCTGCAGCTGGTTCGCCTGCTCCGTCTGCCGGATCATGAAGATGTCCGTAAGGGCGCTCTGCGTCGCCTGGGTGAGGTCGCGAAGCCGCAGGAGCTCCTGCTCGACCGAGTGGAGCGCTTTCTCGGAACCCCCCAGCACCGGAAGGAGACCCCCTTCTGCAAGGTCGGCGACCGCGGTAATCGCCCGTCCGAGCTCCTCCCGCACGTCCGCGAGCTTCTGTTTGAGCTCCAGGACCTTGAGCGGGGGCGCGTGCAAGGCGTCCTGTTCCAGCTCGGCGAGGCCGCGCTCCACATCCTCGATCCTCTCGAGCGATGTCCGGTTCACCTGGACGAAGGCGTCGAACACTCGGGAGGCGCTTTCGTTGAGATGGTACTCCGCGGAGGGGGTGATCTCCGGTCGGAACTCCCCTTCCGGGACGAGGACCTTGAGCCGGGTCCCGTCGGACCAGATGGCGAGAGGGCGGAGCTTGAAGCCCGCCTCCAGCAGCCCCAGATGAAGCATGACCTGGCCGTGGCGCCGGTTAACCACGTGGCCGGGTCGCCTCTCGGGATGGAGCCCCAGCGAGGCATACCCTTCGGCGAGGTTCTTCGGACCTCCAGAGGGGGGCGGGGTGGACACAAGGGTCGCACGGCATCGAGTCCTTGAACCCTTGCTCGGCCCCTCAGGGCCTCAGGAGGCCTGCCCCCCCCATATGCCCTCGTCCCAGGAGGACCGTAGCCCCTTCCCCGTACGTGCGACGTTTGAGCTTCTACACAGACCCACGACTCGACGAAGGCGGGGCCCCCGAGCGATGCGCGGTCACACGTCGAGGTTCGAGACCTCGACCGCGTGCTCCTCGATGTATCGACGGCGAGGCTCGACCTCCTCGCCCATCAGGACCGTGAAGAGGTCGTTCGCCTTCGCCGCGTCCTCGACCGTCACCTTGAGCATCACCCGGGCGTCCGGGCGCATGGTCGTCTCCCAGAGCTGCTCGGGGTTCATCTCGCCGAGCCCCTTGTAGCGCTGGATCGTGACCCCCTTCATGCCGCCCCACTCCTTGAGCTTGGCATCGCGCTCCTCGTCCGCGTAGCAGTAGACGTGCTCCTTGCCGCGGGCGAGCCGGTAGAGCGGCGGCTGCGCGATGTAGATGTGGCCCGCTTCGACCAGCTCGTGCATCTTCCGGTAGAAGAGCGTGAGCAGGAGCGTTCGGATGTGCGAGCCATCCACGTCGGCATCGGCCATGATGATGACGCGGTGGTAGCGGAGCTTCGAGATGTCGAACTCGTCCCCGATGTTCGTCCCGAGGGCGGTGATGATGTCCCGAACGTACTCGTTCTGGAGCATCTTGTCCATCCGGGCCTTCTCGACGTTCAGGATCTTGCCGCGTAGCGGGAGGATCGCCTGGAACTCGCGATTCCGCCCCTGCTTCGCGCTGTTGTGGACGAAGACCCCCGCCGCGAGGGCGAAGTTGTGGCTCTCCTCCACTTCGAGGTCGTAGACGTCCTCCCGGCGGTCGAGCGCGGCGACCGAGACCACCCGGTGGTTCACCCCGGGCGCGGCGGCGAGGGGGGGGGCCTCGTGCTCCGTCAGGAGAGGGGCAACCCAGCGGTTCGAGGGGCTGCGGGCGTAGAGGGGCATCAGCGAGTCGCCCCGCTCCAGATCGGCCGCCTCGAGGTAGGTCCCGTCGCGGAGCAGGAACATGTGGTCGGGCGTGCAATCGACGGCCTCGCCGTTGTCCAGGGTCACACGAACGAGCTCCGCGTCGGTCCGCGTCCGTCGCGGCTGAAGGACCTCGGACACCCCGATGGTGCCGTCGGCGCAGACGGTGAAGCAGGAGTTCCGCTTCCCCGCGTCGTGCTCGGCGACCAACTCACGGAACGAGAGCGCCCGGCCGTCCGCGAGCGCGACCATGGTGTCGCCGGTGAAGCACCCCCCGGCGGAGTCGCCCTCGACGAGGAAGAGCTCGCACTCGGAAGGGTCCTTCGAATGGCAGTCGGCGAGCTTCCCGGGGAGCCCTCCCCCTTCGAGGAGCCCCTTGCGCCGGGTGAGCTCCCTCGCCTTGCGCGCGGCCTCCCGGGCCTCGGCGGCCTGGAGCGCTTTGAGCACGATGGACTGGGCCGCGGAGGGATGCTCCTCGAGATACTCGGCGAGCTTCTCCCCGGCGGCGCTCTCGACCATCCCCTTCACCTCGGAGTTCCCGAGGCGGGTCTTGGTCTGGCCTTCGAACTGAGGCTCCAGGACCTTCACGGAGACCAGGGCGACCAGGCCCTCGCGGACGTCCTCCCCCGTGAACCCGTCGCTGCCGTTCTTGACCATCCCTCGCTTGCGGGCGTAGTCGTTGAGCACCCGGGTCAGCGCGGAGCGGAAGCCGACCAAGTGCGTGCCCCCGTCGATGGTGTTGATGTTGTTGGCGTAGGAGAGGACGAGCTCGTTGTAGCCGTCGTTGTACTGGAGGGCGAGCTCCAGGTCCAGGTGGTCGGGCTTGGCGTGGAAGTAGAGCGCGGGGGAGAAGAGGACGTTCTTCCCCTGGTTGATCTCCTCCACGTACTGCTTGATGCCGTTGGGGTAGTGGTAGGTGAGGTCCGTCCCGTCGCGCTCGTCGCGGAAACGGATGACCGCGTCAGGGTTGAGGTAGGCCAGTTCCCGGAGCCTCCCCTCGACGATCCGCTTGTCGAACACGACCGTCTCGAAGATCTCGTGGTCCGGCCTGAACTGCACGCGCGTCCCCGTCGCATGCGGAGGGTCCATCGGGCCTAGGTCCCTGATGGGCGCTACAGGAGCCCCGCGCTCGAAGACCTGGAGCCATCGGCGCCCGCCGCGGTGGACCTCGACCTCGACGTGTTCGGAGAGGGCATTCACGACGTGGACGCCCACCCCATGGAGCCCTCCGGAGACCTTGTAGGTCCCTCGGTCGAACTTCCCTCCCGCGTGGAGCACCGTCATCACGATCTCCAGCGTGGGTCGATGATAGCGGGGGTGCTCCTCGACGGGGATCCCGCCCCCGTCGTCCTCGACGGTGCAGGTGCCGTCCTTCCCCAGGGTCACCTCGACGCGGCTGCAGGCCCCGCGGAGGACCTCGTCGATGGAGTTGTCGACGACCTCGTTGATCAAGTGGTGGAGCCCGCGCCCGTCGGTCGATCCGATGTACATCGCGGGCCGCTTCCGGACGGCCGCGAGCCCTTCGAGGATCTGGATGGATTCGGCCCCGTACGAGCCGTTCGCGGCGTTCCCTGAGGCCATGTGGTAGCGTCCTATCCTGACGTGGGCTGAAGGTCAATTCTCCTCAGAGATGGCCTGCCTTAAGGCCTTCGCCTACACGCGAAAGTGAGCTCTGGAAACGAGACCCCCGGCGCCGTGCGGAGACCTCCGGAAAGGGGGACCTGCTGCCGAGAATCGGTGGCCGCCCCAAGCCTCGTCCGATGCGCTACCGCTTGGACCGAACGGGCCCTCGGGAGCTCGACGCGAGGGCCACCTCGGGAGACCTCGCGTGCGCGAGCCGGTCTCAGGGTCCGCCGCGGGGCCCGTCGGCCGTCGAGAAGACCTGGAGCGCGCTCTGCTGCGGAAGGAAGGCGTAGAAGTACCCCCTCTTCGGGTCGATGGCGGAGGTGTGGCAGCCCCGTTGCGTGTCGACCGTGTCCACGCGCTTGAAGGTGAGCGTGTCGAACACGTCGACCTTGCCGGGTTCCCCGACCGCCACGTAGAGACGATGGGTCCTGAGGTCGTGCCAGACCACGTCCGGGGGACCCGTCAGGGGTAGGGTCCGCTCGACCTGGGAGGTGGCGAGCGAAAGGACCACCAGCTGGGCATCATCGGCGGCCACGAAGGCCCTGCGGGCTTGGGCATCGATCGCGAGCCCGTGCGGCCCCTCGGCTGGGATGGGGGTCGAGGACGCTGTCGCAAGGTCCATGCTGCGGAGAGACAGGAGGGCAGACGGTTCCCGAATGTTGAGAAGGAACGAAGAGGAAAGGGAATCGTAGAGACACCAGCGTGGGCGCCCGGGGAGGGGGACCTCGTGCTCGACCTTCCCCGCCGAGAGGTCGACGAGCCTAGCCGAAGGGTTGGGGCCCACGTCGGCGACAAGGAGGCGCTGATGTCCCGGGTCCCAAGCGAGCCCGTTCGGCTTCGCTCCGACCTGGACCGTCCGAAGGACCTTGAACGTCGTCGCCGAGATGACCACGACCCGCCCCGTGGCGCGGGAAGCGGCCACGACCTCGTCCCGGTCCGGGAGGCAGAGGAGGCCGCTCCCCTCGGGACACCCGGGGATGGAGACCCGATGCTTCCCTGGCCAGGGGTCGAGCACCTCCACGGTGCCGTCCGAGGTGTGCGTCACGAAGACCCGGCCGCTCGGCAGGTGGACGTCGCCGTGATCGAACGCGCCTGCCCTCCTTGGGGGTATAGGGCGGTCGCCGAGGAGCCGAAGCACGAAGGTCCAACCCACGTCGGTTTTTTCGCCTTTCGGTCGGACGCACGCGTGTCTTACGTGTGAAGCTCCCCGACCGCGGTGGGTCCAACGGCGGTCCACGGCGGGCTTTTAGTCGACGGACCGTCGTGCCTCCCAGATGACGGACGGGGGCTCGGCACGACTTCATCACGTGGCCCGACCGACCCAGCCCGTGGTCGAGCCCCATCGCGTGGGGGATACCGGGGCGGACCTGGAGGCCTACATCTTCGGGACCTTGGACGGGCTCGTCACGAACCTTGCGGTGGTCGCGGGGGTCGTCGCGGCCGGATTCGGCATGGGCGCGGTCGCCATCGCCGGCATCGCTGCGATGTTCGCAGGGGCCGTGAGCATGTTCGTCGGGGCCTACGTCTCTTCCCACGCACGGTGGGAGCTGGCCCAGCGAGAGAAGCGCCGCGAGGAAGAGGAGGTCGAACACGTCCCGGACATCGAGAAGGCCGAGGTCCGAGAGATCTTCGAAAAGTGGGGGTTCCCGGAGGCCGAGGCTCGCGCGGTCACCGAACGGATCGCCATGAACAAGGAGCTCTGGGTCGACTTCATGATGCAAGAGGAGCTCGGGTTCACCCGCGACGATCTCAAGCGCCCTCCGAAACGCCACGGCGCGATCATCGGGTTCGCCTACCTCATCGGGTCGCTGATCCCGCTCCTCCCCTTCCTCTTCGTCGAAGGGTGGATGCGGCGCGCTTCCAGCACCTGGGACAGCCTGGTTGCCGCCATCGCGCTCGGGTGCGTGGCCCTCGCGGTCCTTGGGGCGTACAAGGAACGGTTCGGAGGGGAGAGGCCGGTCTGGGGCGGGCTTCAGATGGTAGGGATCGGCCTGGGTGCCGCCGCCGCCGTCTACCTCGTGACCTACCTCATCACCAGCTTCCTCTGAGCTTGGGGAGCGCCTCTCCTCCCCCCAAAGGACCCCTAAATACCCCTTCACGTTGAGGCCGGCGATGGCCTTCTCCGAGGACGAGGAGGAGGAACCGCGCCGGCGCCGTCGTTCGCGAGGACGAGGCGAAGGCGCCGAGGCTCCGTTGCCCGACCGGGCCCAACCGCTCTCTTGGGCCATCCTCCCCCCGGAGGAGGAAGAAGAGGAGGGAACGGGTTCCGCAGCCGGGACGGTGAGTGCCGCCGAGACGCCGGCGGCTCCCGCCGCGGAGGACTGGAGGTCCCGCTACCAGTACCTGCTGGCCGAGTTCGACAACTACCGCCGCCGGGTCCAGAAGGAGACCGAGGCCGCGGTGGCCGCGGCCCGCGGCAAGGTCCTTCTGAAGGTCGTCGCCCTCCACGAGGGCATCGAGGGGGCGCTCGCCTCCCTCCCCCCGGAAGCGAAGGCCCTGCGCGAAGGACTCATGCTCATCCTGCGGAACATGGACGCGATGATGAAGGAGGAAGGGGTCGAGCCTGTCGCCTCGGAAGGGGCCAGGTTCGAGCCCGAAGTGCACGAGGCGGTAGGGCAGTCCCCCGCGACGCCCAAGGCGCCCGAGGGGACCGTGGCGGTCGTGGTCCAGCAAGGCTACCGGGGGCCTACCGGCCTCCTGCGCCCCGCGAAGGTCCTCGTGGCCGCGAAGGCCTCCCCCCGCTAGGGGACCGGACCTGCCGAGCTCGACCGAATAGCTTCATCTTCCCGCGGAGCAGCCTCGAACGAAGGCCATGGCGGAGCGTTCCAGCGACCTGAGCGGCTTCTACAAGAAGAGCGCCGAAGAGCGGAGGAAGACCGTTCTCGAGTTCGCCGGCATCGAGCCCGGCGCGGAGCCTGCCTGGCTCCCTCCTCCGGGGGTGGACCGCGGGATCCTCGAGAGGATGATCGAGAACGTGATCGGGACGTTCCCGCTACCCTTGGGCATCGCGACGAACTTCCGCGTGAACGGGAAGGACTACTTGGTCCCCATGGCGCTCGAGGAACCGAGCGTCGTCGCCGCCGCCAGTCATGCGGCCAAGATCGCGCGGGGGAAGGGAGGCTTCCATGCGGCGACGAGCCGACCGGTGATGATCGGGCAGATCTCGCTCGTTGACGTACCGGACCCGAACGCCGCCCGGCTTCGTATCCTCGAATCCCAGAACGAGCTGCTCTCGCTCGCGAACGGGAAGGACCCCCTCCTCAACAAGGTGGGAGGGGGCGCTCGCGACCTGGAGGTGCGCTTGGTCCCGACCCCGAGGGGCACCATCGTGATCGTCCACCTTCATGTGGACGTCCGCGATGCGATGGGCGCGAACGCCGTCAACACCATGGCGGAGGCCCTGGCGCCCGAGCTCGCGAGGCTCTCGGGAGGGCGCAGGAACCTGCGGATCATCTCCAACCTCGCGATCCACCGCGTCGCGCGCGCCTGGGCCATCTTCCCGAGGGAAGGGCTTGAAGGTGAGGGGGCGAAGGGACCCGACGTCGTGGAAGGGGTCCTCGACGCCTGGAACTTCGCGGCCCACGACCCCTTCCGATGCTCGACGCACAACAAGGGGATCATGAACGGGGTCTCCGCCGTGGCGATCGCCACGGGGAACGACTTCCGGGCGCTCGAGGCGGGGGCCCACTCCTACGCGGCCTGGAAGGCCAAGGACGGCGGGGTGATCGCTCCCCTCACAACCTACGAGAAGAACCCGGACGGGGACCTGGTAGGAACGATCGAGATGCCCATGGCCGTGGGGCTCGTCGGCGGGGCCACTGCCGTTCACCCCACCGCCAAGCTCAACGTCCGCGTCCTGGGCGTCAAGACCGCGAGCGAGCTCGCGGAAGTGATGGCCTCGGTAGGCCTCGCCCAGAACTTCGCCGCGCTCCGCGCGCTCGCGAACGAGGGGATCCAGAAGGGCCACATGGCGCTCCACGCCCGGAACGTCGCGGTGATGGTGGGAGCCCAGGGGGCTGAGGTCGATGCGCTCGCCGCTCGTCTCGCCGCCGAACACACGGGCCGTCAGGACCGTGCCAAGGAGATCCTCGTCGAGATGCGAGGGAAGGTCGCGACCTCAGGGACATGAGCAAGAGAGCGGGGGTCCTCGCGCTCCAGGGGGACGTTCCGCAGCACCTCGAGGCCGCCGCTGCGGTGCTGGGAGGCGATAGGGTCCTCGAGGTCCGGACCCCGAAGGACCTGGAGCAGGTCGAAGCCCTCTTTCTCCCCGGAGGGGAGAGCACGACCCTCTCCCAACTTCTGGACAAGTCCTTCCTCCGCGTACCCCTCACCTCAAGGATCCGACAGGGGCTCCCCGTGCTGGCCACGTGCGCGGGCTTGATCCTTCTCGCCCGGGAGCTCGAGCCGACCCCGCACGGCCGGGACCCCGAGCCCCTGCGCGTCCTGGACGTCAAGGTCCGGCGGAACGACTACGGGCGTCAGGCCGACTCCTTCGAGACGGTCCTGGAGGTCGAGGGCGTGGGGAAGGACATCCCCGCCGCGTTCATCCGCGCTCCAAGGATCCTCTCCGTGGGCTCTGGCGTACAGGTGCTCTCACGGGTCCGCGAGGACCCGGTCATCGTGCGCCAGGGTTCGATCTGGGGGCTCACGTTCCACCCTGAGGTGACCGGAGACCATCGACTGCACGCCGCATTCCTCCGGGCGAGCGGGCTTCTCTCCTGAGCGCTCCATCGCTCGCTCGACCTTCGACAGGACGTCGTCGAGCGTGGCTCGGCTCCGATCAATTCGCCACGACGGTGCCCCCGGGGAACGCGTAGCTCCCCGGTTCGAGCGGCACGTCGATGGTCATGTTGAGCTGGGTGGACCCCCGCGGGGGGATCGAGAGCGGGAGCGAAGGCGTCGTGGAAACGAGACGGTAGGACTGATTGAGCTCTATGGAGTTGACGACGCCCGTACCAGCGCTCATCGTGTTGGTCAACACGAGGAAGTGATGGCCGGGATACTCCGAGCCCGGCGGGAGGGATTCCGGACCTTCGGGACAGAGAAGGGTGGGGCCGTAGGAGACTTGGAGCCAGCCCGAGGGCTCTCCCATGTAGGCCACCGCGAAGTGCCCGACCTCGTTGCCGCAGTACCACACGACGACCACCTGGCCGCCGGTGGACGGGGGGGGCGGGTGGGTCCAGGCCACGATGCCCGCGCCGAGGCCTGCCATCGCAGCCGACAGTACCACGACGAGGACGAGGGACGGCAGTGAGAACGGATGGGCCGGTGAACGCAGGACCTTCCAGAGGGAAGCTCCAGGAGCCGCTCCCGTCGAGGCAGGGCTCCGTTCAGGACCCGGGTCCGGCATGGCCGATGGGCTCCAGCGAGGAGACGGAGGAAGACCGCAAAGCCCTCTCCTGTCAATCCGGTACCGTCACCGGCTCGACGGTCCAGCTGGACCTACCGAGCAGCCCCAGGAGGATCGCGATCCCCAGGAGCGTGGTGGGTAGGAAGGCCCAGGGCAGCCAGGTCGCGGCCCCCGGGAGGGCGGGCTGGAGGGACCAGCCGACGAGCAGCCCGACGAAGGGATTGCAGACCAAGAGCGCGGAGCCGACCCGGTTCCGCAGTAGGACCCCGGCCTCGAGGGGGGCGTCCTCGGAACCGGTCGTCATCTCGGCGCGCACGAGCGCGACCGCATCCGAGAGCTCGATATGGTAGAGGAGCCGCAGGCCGACCGCGCCAAAGACCGCGACGAGCAGCGCCCAGGCACCCCCTCCCAACAGGGAGCCCGGACCCATCCCCCCTAGCACGGTGGCATCGGTCCGTGAGAACCCGCCGGTCGCCGCGACGAGGAAGAGCACGACGACCGCGAGCCCCGCGAACCAGCTCGCGTAGGCGAACAGGGCCGCGAGGCGGACCTTGTCCTGCGCCTCGCCCGCGGTCTCTGGGTCCTCGGTGAAGAAGCGCTCCGGCTCCACGCCGTAGACCCCCTGGAGGTTGCGACGGACCATCGCGTGGTAGGGCATCGACAGGAGGGCGCCCGCGGTCCCGCCGAGGATGGCGATCCAAGGGCCCCAACCGAAGGCCCCGCCCGAGCTCGGGACGAAGCTCAGCAAGGCGAGCGGGAGCCAGACCAGGGCCCAGACCTGGAGACCACGACGGTACGCGCTCAGGATGCGCTTGGGCTCGAGCCCCCCGCCATTGGCGGAGGTCGAGGCGTGCCCTGGAGATTGGGGCTTCGCGGCGTCGATGCGCCGTCGCGCTCGACGTGCGGTACCGATCCAAGCCAGCCCGACGATCACGATGAGGGCCGACAGCGCGCTCACCAGGGCGGGAGAGATCTCGGCGTTCTCCGTGAACGCGTAGGCCGCGAGCCCTTGGGTCGAGGTGCAGCCCTCGATGCAGATCGAGGTCCCGACCGCTGCCGCACCGCTCATCGGGGCGGAAGGCGTGGTACCGCCGCCGGTGGGCGTCCCGCCCTGGTTCTGGGTGCTCTGCGGGCAGACATCGAGGCAGTTCGGGTTCCCCGAGGCCCCGATGGCGATCCAGTACCCCCCTCCGTCGAGGAGGGAGACGATCGGGAACTGCTCGCTCGCGGGGACGAGGAGCGAGCCCAAGGGAACATGGCACGCCTGCGAGATAGCGAAGGTCAACGTGTTCAGGTCCCAGCAGTCAACCCCTGTGCCCTTCGGCATCGTGGCCGCGATCTCGACCGTCGTCCCGTCGAGGGGGACCAGCGAGACGATCTCGGGCAGCTGGCTCAACCCTCCCCCATCCTGCTGGAGCTGGTAGAAAGGTAGCGAGGTGAAGTTGTTCGGGTCGCCCGTCAGTAGCGTCAGCGAGATCGGGGTGATGAGAACCGCGGGAGTGTCCGGATCCCCCTGTAGGGTCCAGCTCGCGGGGGGTGTGATGAGCGAGAGCGGGCCGCTCCCGAACCCCGAGGAGCCAGGGAAGTGCATCCACAGCGCGAGCTCCGGGCTGGAGAGGCCGTTGGGGGTCTCGAGGAACGCCATCACGATGCCCTGAGACTCGGGAGCCATCTCGAGGCTCTCCTCCGAGGAGGGGAGCGTCGCGGTCCCGTTGGTCAGGTTCTGTTCCTTCGTCCAGCTGGCCCCGTAGTTCCCGCTGGTGATCGCGCTCACCTCTCCCGGAGCTCCACCGCAGGGCCCGACGGGTTGCTGGATCCAGGCCACGGCCTCCTCGCGGGCCTCGACCGAGGCTTGAAGCGACGTAACGACCTCGCCGGGGGTCGAGACGACGCGAGCATTCCAGCTCGAACCCTCGTCCTGGCTCGTGGCCACGAGGATCGTGGAGTCCTGGTTGCATCCCCCGGGGGAACCTCCGCCCGTCCCTGGGGGGGTGGTGAGACCCGAAGCTGCCGTCAGGAGCATGTGGTTACCGTCCGCCGCCACGACGGCCAAGTCCCAGGATGCCCCGCCGGCCACCGCGTGGTAAGGGACGGCGCTCGGGCTCCACGTGAGGCCGCGGTCCGCGCTCTTCTCGAGGATCACGGAGCCTCCGTTGGACGAGGCCGCGAAGAGCTGGTTGTTCGCTTCCGCGAGAGCGAAGAAGCTCCCCGAGGGCGCGAGCATCGTGAACTGGTACTCCGGGTTCGCATTGGCCACGATGGCCACCGACAGGCCGAGGAGGACGAGCGCGAAGCCGATCCCGCGGTTCCAGAGCTGCCCCTTGGGGTCGTCGAGATGCCAGCGACGCATCCTCGCCAGGACCTTGGGGGGGATCGGACGGGGCCGACGCTTGCGCGCCCTGCGAGGTGGAGGGGGAGGGAGGGGTGAGGACGGGGTTGGAGCAGCGGGGGAGGCAAGGGGTGTCCCGTCCGCAAAGCTGGGTCCTTCGGACCAGGTGGGAGCAGCTGACAACGGCCCCATCGGGATCGCTTCGGGAGCAGGGCGGGGAGGGATCGGAACGCGCGTTCGCTCGTTCTTGGCGTTCGAGTCGTAGGGTTCGGGGGTCACTTCCGCACCTCGAGCTATACCATGTGGGAGAGGGGATCGTCCTCTTCCTCGGGTGGAGGGAGCTCCTCCACCGGGCGGGGCGGCGACGGAGGGGGTCGGAGCGGACCGCGTCGCGAGAGGAGCGTCGCGGCCCCTACCACCCAGAGCAGGAAGAAAACCCCGGAGCCGAGGAAGGGAAGAAGCAGTGGAGACGCGGAGAAGCTTGACGGGCCATTCGCGGCGCTAGGGGGGGTGCCGTTCCCCGTGCAGTTCACGTGGCAGGTAGGAGCGCCGGCCGTGGGCCCGGAGTGGCCCTCGATTGTCAGGGTCATTCCAATGGCGAAGAAGAGAAGTGCGAGAAGTCCCACGACCCAAACGAAGCTCCGAAGCGGGCCCCAGGAACTCTCGCGTTCCGGAGGGGAGGGCGAGGACATCGAGAGAAGGATGAGGCGCGGCGGACTTCAACGAGCCTACAAGTACAGGGTCGAGGGTTGTACACCGTGCCACGGTGTGAACACCAGGGGCATCGTCGTTGCGCGAGCTCACTCCGTCGGAGCACCGGACCCTTCTTGCGATCCTGGCCCTTCCAGGGAGCACGGAACGGGAGAGGATCCGCTGGTCCCACCTCCCGAGCTCCACCTACAACGTCGTCAAGCGTCGTCTCTACGCGCAGGGTTGGGTGGAGGACCGGTGGGTCCCCCAGCCAGGCCCGCTCGGGTTCTCCGAGGTCGAGCTGCGGCTCGAGCGCCCCTTCGCCGCCGAACGGGGCAGTCTCGAACGGGTGCAGTCCTCCGACCTCTCGCGGGTCCTTCTATGGTCCGGGGTCCATGGGGTTCTTTCGGTCGCGTTCCGCGAGGACGCCGGAGATGCGCCCGGGGGACATCTTGGTCAAGGACGCGACTTTGTCGTTCGAGCTCGCCCCCGCGAGGGGAGCGTTCCGGTCTATTTCGACTACTCTGGGCTGTGGGCCCGGTTCGCCGGTGAGACGATCCCCCCGGAGTACCCCCGAGGACTGGACCTTCGACCCGCTCCCGCCCCGGACCGGGAGCGGGCGGCCGCGCGGAGGGCCGTGGGGGGCTTGGGCCCGCCCGATGCCGAGGAGACCTCGCACCGATGGACGAACCTGCTTCGGCTCCCGCGCAGCCAACGGAGAGCGGTGGTGGGAGGGCTCGTCTCGGCGCGGAGCCTGCCGAACCTGGCGCGGCTGCCGCCGTGGGAGGGACGACGGTTGGGGGAGGTCCTGCTCGTGGTGGGCAGGGCGCGGGACCGCTCAGCCCCTTCGCGACTGCTGAACGCTCTGACGAAGGACCGGGGGGTGTTCCCCTTTCTCTTCGCGGAGGGACACGGCTCGGTCTTGCTCGCGGGGATCGGCCAGACCAGTGCGCGGGACCCGGGGCGGGTCCCTGTTCGGTCGGCTCGGGGCTCCGTCCTCTCCACTATCAACGCGCACCTGGACCAGGTGGAGGTCCTCATTGAACCCGTCGAGGGCCTGCGGGCGGTGGTGGACCACCGCTATGCGTCGCTCTTCGCAGGGGACCTTCCTTTCCCTCCCGTCGGCCGAGGTGAGACCACGACGAAGGCCGCCCCGCACAGGTAGGGGGAGGAGG
This sequence comes from Thermoplasmata archaeon, assembly GCA_028864975.1. GTDB lineage: Archaea > Thermoplasmatota > Thermoplasmata > Lutacidiplasmatales > UBA184 > JAKAAX01. The sequence goes on from JAGWLG010000013.1 coordinate 28,044, forward strand.
ACCCTTCCCCGCCGCATCACCCCCCGACACACCCCGAGGGGTCCGGCACGGTGTCGGTTCATCCGACATCGTGTCCAAATACCGGCGGGAGATGCATGCGTGAGCATCGCATGCCGTCCTCACCCCCGGGCCTGCGCGCGCACGACGGAATCGCCGAAAGCCCCCCGACCTCTGGACGACTTGCTGGAGCGCTCGCTCCGTCCAAGCGCCATGCGCTGCGGGGCGCTGTGCTCCTGGTGGCCCTGCTGGCCCTGATCGGCGTCCCCGGAGCCCAAGCCGCGGCAGGGCCTTCGGCGGCCGCGCACGCCGCGTCCGGCCAGGCGCTCCCGGGAGGTCTCTCGATGATGCCCGCGAGCTACGGAGTGATGCCGACCCACGTGCAGCTCCTCTCCGCGGTGCCGGCGTCGCGGGCCATCTCCGTCAACATCGAGATGGGGTTCGCGGACGAGGCGCAGGCCCAGGCGTTCGCCAGCGCGGTCGCGACCCCGGGGTCACCCTCGTACGGCCACTACATCCCCGGGGCGGAGTACGTGGGGCTCTTTGGGGCCGAGCCAGGCACCGTGAACGCGCTCGGGAGCTACTTCGAGAGCTACGGCCTCACGTTCCATTCGCTGGACAAGCTCGGGCTGCTCTACTCGGTCAGCGGGAACGTGGGCGAGCTCGATTCCGCGCTTCACACCACGCTCTGGACCCAGCAGGCCGGGGGGAAGGTCGCGGTCGCGCCGCTCACCGCCCCCTCCCTGCCCTCCTCCCTTGCCCCCTGGGTCGAGGGATTCCACAACCTGAACGGCTTCGACCTCCCCCACCCGCTCTACCAGACGGCGCCGAAGATCACCGCTGCCGCGATCTCCGTTGCGGCCATGCAGGGCGCGTATGACGCGACCCCGCTCCTCTCGGGCGGGGACACCGGGAGCGCCCACACCATCGGGCTGTCGGAGATGTGCGACCCCGGAGAGACCACGAGCCAGTACTCGAGCGACGCGAGCTCCTTCGACTCCTCCTACGGTACCCCCGCCAACAGCATCACCTACTCCGACGGCGGCGCGACGAGCTGCACCAGCGGCTCCTCCGGCTGGGGGACGGAGACCGACCTCGACATCCAGTGGTCCCACGTCATCGCGACGGGGGCGGCCCAGAACGTCTGCCTGGACAACACCGACCCGTCGATCTGCGACAGCAACTTCGTTTCGGGCGGGATCATCTTCGGTTCGAACAGCTGGGGCGGGGGAGGGCCCTACCACTCGATCTGGCAATCGGCCATGTCGGCGGGCGACACACTCCTCGCCTCGTCCGGTGACAGCTGCTCCGGCGTGAGCTACCCCGCGGGAGAGCCCGACGGGGTCGGGGTGGGCGGCACATCGCTCACCGTGAGCGGCAACTCCTACGGAAGCGAGACCGCCTGGAGCTGCTCGGGAGGCTCGGGCACCGGTGGTGGCTGCGACACCGCGGATGCCGCTCCCAGTTACCAGGTCGGCATGACCGGCTATCCGGGGGCCTGCGCGAGCGGTAACCGCGGAGACCCGGACGTGGGGATGGACGCGGACCCGAACACCGGGGTCGCGGTCGTCACGCCCACCGGGACGATCCAGGTAGGAGGGACCTCGCTCGCTTGCCCGATGTGGGCCGCCGCTCTGGACCTTGTCTCCCAGAAGGCGAGCTTCACCGGGTTCATGGCCCCCAACATCTACGGCCTCGCCAAGTCCTCGGCCTACGCGACCGACTTCCACGACGTCACGAGCGGGAACAACGGCTACGCCGCGACTGTTGGATGGGACCCGGACACGGGGGTCGGCTCCCCCGACATCAACCAGATCGCCCTCGGGTGGATCGCCCCGCTCACCACGAGCTTCTCGGCGACTCCCGCGACCGTCGAAGCCGGCGCGACCGTCACGCTGACCGCGGGGGCGAACGGCGGTTCAACCCCCTATAGCTACACTTGGACCCTCAACGGGTCGACGACCCTCGCCACGACCACGACCTCCCCCTACAGCTGGGTCCCCCTGCACGCGGCTACCTACACGGTCGGGGTGACCGTGAAGGACAACAGCGGCAAGACCGCGACCGGAGGGCCCGCGACGATCACCGTGACCCCGGGACCCTCGGTCGTCTTCACCGCCACCCCTGGTTCGGTGGATGGCGGTCAGGCGGTCTCCATGACCGCGACACCGAGCGGAGGGAGCGGTGTCTACCCGACCTACGACTGGACCCTCAACGGGACCATCCTCCTAGCCACCTCCTCGGGGAGCCACACCTGGACCGCCCCCGACCACGACTTCGCGGCGGCCCTGGGGGTCCGGGTCTTTGACAGCGCCGGGGGCAGCGCGATCGCGAGCACGACCATCAATGTGTTCGCGACCCCCACGGTGACCCTCAGCGTTTCCACGGCCGGTCCGATCGATGTGCTCACCCCCGTGACGCTGTCGGCGGGAGGATGGGGAGGCGCGACCCCGATCACCTACACGTTCCTCGCGAACGGCACGACCGTTCTCTACACCGGTCCGAGCGCGACCCCAACCGCCTGGAGCCCCCAGGGCCCTGGGACGTACACGCTGGCCGTTGAAGTGAAGGACGCGAACGGCCTCACCGCGCGTTCGGCCAATGCGAGCCTTCAGGTGAACGCGAACCCGTCGGTCACGATCACCGGGCTGAGCAGCCCGGTCGTCGACACCGGGACCTACGTCCAGCTCCAAGCCCACGTGAACGGTGGGACGAACTGCTGTACGTTCACCTGGAAGATCAACGGTGTCGTCCAGACCGGGGCCGGCTCGAGCACGTACTCGTTCCGCGCTCCTCCTCCTGGAACCGACTCCATCACCGTGACCGTTCTGGACGGGGTCGGGCGGTCCGCGGCGTCTCAGCCTCTTTCCCTCCAAGTGAACTCGGACCCGACCATCAGCCTGCAAGGGTCGAACACCGTGGAGGCGGGAGCCACCGACCCGCTGAACGCGGCCGTGGCCCAGGGGACCACCCCGTACTCCTACTCGTGGACCTCGCTGCAGGTCGGGGGCGGAGGTGGACCTGCGCCGGTCGGCTCGAACTCGGCGAGCTACGGTTTCTCCTCGACCACCATCGGCCCGTACATCGTCACGGTCACGGTCACGGACTCGGGCGGTTCGAAGGTCTCCGCCAGTCTGACGATCAACGTGACCGCCGTGCCGGCTTGGTACGAGACCCCGTTCATCCCGGGGACGAGCGCCGCGGAGAGCTGGGGGATCATGGCCATCGTCATCGTGGCCGTCGTCGTGACCCTCGCCGTGGTCGCGGCGCGTCACCGCAAGAAGGTCCGCGGTGGCGACACTGCGGTCATGGGGAGCGCCGCGGCCGGCACCTACTCGCCGGTGCAAGCCTCGGGATACTGCCGCGCATGCGCGGCGCCACTGGCGTGGGGCGCTCCGAGCTGCGGACGCTGCGGCGCGCCGGTCGCGGGCCCCGGGGGCCTACCTCCTGGTTACCCGGCACAATACCCTCCTCAGTACCCGCCCCAGTACCCGCCTCCGGGTCGCTGAACGCTCGCCTACGCCACGGGCCTCCCGCGCTCTGGGTGCGGGCGTGACCCGGCGGCCCGGAGCGGTCGCGAACGCCGGCGGTCCAGCAGACTACTCTGACCACCGGAAGCCCGCGGAGACGTTGTCCTCCTCGCTATGTCGTCGCCTTTCGGAGCGACCACCTCCGATGCCCGACGGCGGTCGCGGTGGCACGCTCCGGCGGCAGAGGGAAGAAAGAAGCTCGGGATCGAGGGGGGTAGAGGAAGAACCACCACCCCAACATGTTGGATTCCAAGGCCAAGAACGTCGAGGGCCTCCCCCGTCCGTGCGTCGGTGCCCTCGGCCAAGCCTGAAAACTTTCCCCCCTTCCGATCTGTGAAAGGGTGCCGACCCGACGCCACCACGAGCATGACCTCGGAAGCACGACGGCTCTGGCTTTGGAGCAAGCGGAAGCTCTCCATACCTTGGACCAAGGAGCTCGGCCTCCGGGGGGGCGGGTGGAGCAAGGTCTCCCGCGACCTCGCCCGCTGGGCCGTCATCGCGGTCCCCATCGGGCTGGTGGCCGGGCTGGGAGCCGCGCTCTTCTACGCCATCTGGCTCGTGGCGCAGGACTTCTTCTTCGGCGTGCTCCTGGGGATCTCGGTCCCCCTCCCTGGCCCGAACCTCATCCGCTGGACCAGTTCGTTCCCGCGTGTCCTCCTCCTTCCTGCCGTGATGGGTCTGGGGGGGGCCGGGGCCGGGTACATCGCCCAGCTCCTGGCCCCTGAGGTCGCGGGACACGGGACGGACCAAACCATACGCGCCTTCCATCAAGGGGAGGGGAAGATCCGCGCCCGGGTCCCGATCCTCAAGATCCTGGCCAGCAGCTTGACCCTGGGCACCGGAGGTAGCGGCGGGCGAGAGGGGCCGGTGAGCCAGATCGGAGGGGGTTTCGGTTCCTGGTGGGCGGACATCCTGGGGCTGTCGGCCCGGGAGCGACGTATCGCCCTCGCGTCCGGGCTCGGAGCCGGGGTGGGCGCGATCTTCCGTGCGCCGCTCGGAGGCGCCATCTATTCCGCCGAGATCTTCTACACGGGCGACTTCGAGCCGGACGTCTTCGTGCCCTCCATCATCTCCTCGGTGGTCAGCTACTCCATCTTCGGGGAGATCTTCGGATGGACGAGCCTCTTCGCGACCCCGTCCAACTTGGGCTGGACCGTCCCGCAGATCCCCCTCTACGCCCTGCTCGGGGTCATCTGCGCCGCCGCGGGGGTGGGGTTCGTGCGGCTCTTCCACAGCATGCATGGCTGGTTCTCCCAAAGCACGTTGCCCCTCTCGCTGCGAGCCGGGGGCGGGGCGGTCCTCGCGAGCGCGTGCGTTCTGGCGGTCTACTTCGCCTTCCCCGCTTACAATCACTTCGCCGCGCTCTCCGCACTGGGGGTCGGTTACGGCTTCGTCCAGGCGGCGATGATGGGCCAGGGGGGCTTCCTGGTCTTCGCGCCCATCGCTCTCGTCTCGATCGTCGTCGCGGTCGTGCTGCGGATGTTCACGACCTCTCTCACGGTGGGCAGCGGAGGGAGCGCAGGCCTCTTCGGGACCAGCGTGGTCGTGGGAGCTTTGCTCGGGGCGAGCGTGGGGGGCTTCTTTCACTGGCTCTCTCCCGCCCTCGTCAGCGTGGCGGACGTGGCCGCCTTCGTCATCGTCGGGATGATGGCCTTCTTCGGAGGGATCTCGAAGGCCCCGCTGGCCGTCCTCGTGATGGTCGTGGAAATGGCCGGGAGCTACACGCTGCTCCTGCCGGCCATGCTCGCGATCTTCCTGGCCTACGTCATGACGGGAAGCGACCACCTGTACATCGAACAGATCTCGACGCGGCTACGGAGCCCCGCACATCGGGACGAGTACCGACAGGCGGTCCTGGGCGAGGTGCCGGTGCTCGCGCTCACCCGGACGGACCTGCGTCGTGTCCCCCCCGGGAGCACGGTGGAGCAGGTCCTGGCGCAGAACATCGGGTCCCGCCAGTCCTTCTTCCCCGTGGTGCAAGGGGAGACCTGGCTGGGTGTGGTCACGCTCTCGGACCTCCGCTCCGTCCCCGCCGCCGAGCGGGCCGACCGTACGGTCGAGGACCTGGTCCGACCCTTCGAGGTCACCGTGGACGAGGGGTCCTCCGCGGCCGACGCCCTGAGGTCGCTCGACCGGGCAGGCGCGGAAGAGGCGGCAGTCCTGACCGGCGGCCCGGAGATCCGGGTGGCCGGGGTGATCACGCGACGCAGCCTCCAGCAGCTCCGGGCGTCGGCCGGAGGCCTCATGACGGAGGAGACCGGTGCTACCTGAGCGAGGAAGGTCGGTCGGAGGATGCCACAACTTCGTGTCGAGCTCCAGCTCCCCCCTTCGTTCTGGCTGACCCGGCTCAGCCAGGGCTTCTCTGAAACCTCGTTCTGGGTCGTCGCGCTCCAGCGCCATCGCTCTGGCATCGCGGTCGCCCTCCTTTCGGGCTCGGGATGGCCTCCCGGGGCGGTCACCTCTTTCCTGGAGAAGCACCCGGACGTCGTCCGGGTGCGGGCCCTCGAGCGGAGCCGCTCCACGACCATGCTCCGCGTCCGTTACCGGCGGCCGGTCCTCGTCCCGATCCTGGAAGAGATCGGGCTCCTCCCGCGCTTCCCGTTCGCCGTACGCTCGGGGGTGGCGTACTGGGAGATCCTGGGCGTCGAGCGCGCTTCGCACGGCATGATCCGGGTCCTCGAGCACCGACTACCGGGGAGCCGGGTGCGTTCCATCTCCTCCACCCCCACCTTCCCTTCCAGGACCCAGTTCACGCCCCGGCAGGAGCGGGCCTTCGAGCGCGCGCTCGCGCTCGGGTACTATGACTTTCCTCGCAGGATCACCCTCACTGACCTCGCAGAGACGCTGGGGGTCGACAAGGGGAGCCTCTCCGTTATGCTGGTCCGCATCGAAGCGCTCCTGGCCGACCACTGGAGGTCGACCGCATCGCTCCCCCGGCCCTGGGTCCCCATGGCCCCGAGACGCAGACGCAGCCGAGGGCGCGCTCCACGCTGACCGATCGCCTTGGCTCCAAAGCGCTCCGAGGAGAATCTCACAGGACCCGGAGATCCGAGGGGGCCCGGAGATCCCCCCGATAGGCTTGCGAGGCGGAACGGCGAGGGCCACGACCCGGTCAATACCGGAAGGTGACGACACGGCACTCGTCGCACCGAAACCCTTCCATCCGGGGCGCCATTCGGCCGACCCCCAACGCCACGACAGGACGATCGCTGAACAGGTCCCAGCGCCCGGACCCATCCTCCCAGGCGGGGGCGAAGACTCCAATGAAATTGGAGGTCCGACAGACCGTCAGCGAGCCCGAGCTCATGACTACGCCGCAGGCAGGACACTTCGGAGCTCCGGACAAGAACGGGAGCGGCTTGCCGGCGAATGGCCACTCGTGCAACAAGACCGTTTCGGCCCCAGCTATCTGGCGGCCTTCTGCTTGGGTGATCGAAGGACAAAGCTCGCCGAGGCGATCAAGGTGAAGAAAGGGGCGTCCCTCGGTGCCGGGACCTTCGCCGCCCGTCTCCTACGAAGTGGGCCAGCGGTGCGTCAGGCTCGTCCCCTAACCTCCCCTACGAGGCGAGCCTTGCGTCGAGGGTGTTCAGAGCGCCCGAGTGTGCATTCCTTCGAACCGCCGATACACCGTCCCTCTGGGACCGATGACCCAGAACTCGACCTTGGCGTTGTCGAAACGGTAGATTGCTCGCCAACCCAGAGGGTAGCCCGGACGAACGCCGAACTTCACCCGCCAGAACCCGGGGTGGTGGACCAGCCGTTTCACCACGGGCGGGGGAGGTGGATGAAGCGGGTCGCGGCAGACGCGGCGGCGCAGCTCGTTCAGTTCACGCTGGAGCGAGGGGTCCACCTTCGCGAGCCCGTCGAACTCCTCGGCCGCGGCGTAGACGAACTCGAAAGGGATGCTCACACCACGAGGCCGTTGCGGCGCGTCACTTCCTCACCAGGAATGCGCGGCTGGTGCGCGCGGCGTTTCAGTTCGGAGCGCAGGCGTGGGGAGAGGCGACCCTTCTCAAGGGCGGCGTCGTCCGAGCCAGAGAAGGTGAAGAAGCTCGTGCGCTCCTTGAGCACCCGCGCGACCTCCTCGCGGCTCTTGCCTGAGATCGCGACCGAGACCACCTCGTCGTAGGTGGCCCCCGCGGGCTTGAGCTCCGCTAGCCGCCGGGCCGTCTCCGTCGAGACCTGGATCGTCGTGGTCGCCATCCAAGAACCCAGGCAGGCTATAGTCCTTATAGTTTATCGACGCTGGCCCCACGCTCACCACGGGGCCCTCCCGAGGGGCGCCAGGCAGCGGAGCTCTGACGGCAGAGCTCCCCCTACGGGCTCTTCGGCGGTGGATGTCTGGCAGATCCCCGACGGAGAGGTCCCGGGGAGCGACACCGGGGTGAGCCTTGGGATGGCCCAGGTGATGGTCTCCTTTCATCTCGAAGGAGTTGGGACCCCCGGCCAGCGTCGTCTGGCCGAGGCGAGGGTCGAGTTCTCCGGAGGGACATGAGCCGACCCGACGACCGATGGCTCGGCCCCCCGGATGCCGTTCTTCTCCTCGAGGAACGGCACCGAACCGACCCCCTTCACCTCCCTTGGGCTGGGGCGGACCCACAAGCCGAGCGGTTTGAGTCCCCCGCCAAGCGTACTGCAGGTCACCGCCCCACATGTTGCTCGACCCATCGCAGGACACGCTCGGCCTGGGCCAGGGCACGTTCGGCTTCATCGGCGGAGAGTCCGTCTCCCCCATACTCCACCCGATTCTTGAGGTCCAGAACGGAGAGCACCCGCCGCGTGACCACTTCCAGCCCCTCGGTCGGAGCGTCTTTCATCAACCGAACGACGTCTCGGTGGTCCTCCCCCTTGTTCCTGAGGCCGAGCTTGCGTACGGTGAACGCGTCGCAGGCGGAGATGACGGCGTGTATCGCGGCCAGTCCTGCGCCTGAATACCGTAGGTCTTCGAGCGCCCATCGAGCCATCCCCTCAAACTCACGAGCTTTGGACAGGTAGTTCGTCGACTCTCTGGAGGCGACCTGCTCGGTCCTGGGGGGAGGTCGTGTCATGACGATCTCAGCAGGTCCACGCCCTCGCGCTCCACGCTCTCCAAGAAGCTCGGGCTGATGCGCCCATGAAGGTCATCTCGGGTCACGATCAGCGGAGCCAGGACGAGGCCGTATCGATCCCGGATCTTCTGGCGGACCGGAAAGAGCAGGTCCTCCACGCCTTGGCGATCGGACGCCCGTCGAAGTTCGATGAGGATGTCCACGTCGCTCCAGCCTTTCTCAGTCCCGCGAGCCACGGAACCGAACAGCAGGGCCCGCCGCACCCGTGGGGAGCGCAGGCCCTCCGTCAGCTCCCTCTTGAGCTCGCTCTCCAGGGCCTCCTCGGCTCGGAAGAGGGCGCGAAGAGGCCCGAGGAGGGCATTCTTCGGCTCAAGCGTCCATTGATGAATGCGACCCACGACCCGACGGTCGATCACCCCCTCGCCTTCGAGAAGCGCCAACGCACCCTGAACATGGGAGAGAGCCAAACGACCGCTGCGAGCCAATTCGGGAGCGGTGAACGGCTCCCCCGGGGATCGCGTCAGCACTCGGAGAACATGGAGGGTACCTTTCCCCCTCAGGAGATCATCCAGTGGGCGGTGAACTCTCATCAACCTGGATATAGGTCGTACAACCTATAAAGAGGTCGTAGGCGCCAAGGCGGATTCGAACGCCCGTAATGGCAGAGTTGTGGGCCCGCCGTACGACTTTCTATGATCGGGGACGAGGCACCAACTCAAGATGGCGCGCGCTACCCGCGCTCGCCTTCGCGTGGTCGTGCCGCCCCCCAGGATCCTACGGACCTGTGGGCGCGGGCAAGGTTGCGCACGCGGTCCCGCGCCTCGGGCGGGGCCCGCACGCTACAGCGGGAAGCGCGCGGGCTTGTGTTCATCGGGACGGACAGACCGAGAAGAACGCCTCTCGATCGCGATGGGGCTCGCCCTGGGGTGTTCAACCATCGAGCGTGGGGCCCTTTCCCTCTCCTCGGGCCGGTCCCTGGGGGTGGTCGGCGAGGGGCCGGGGCCAGCGCGTGGGGTCCTGAGGCGCGCCGTCACGCGTTCGCCCGCATCGCGTCCTCGACCATCTCGAGGGCGAGCGCCACGTCCTCGGGGCCGTTCAAGGGAACCGTCGCCCAATCCGCCGAGGGACCCCTCGTCTTCACACGGTGGTCGAGGTTCCCTTCTGCCTTCAGTTCTTTGATCCGCTGCCGGATCAGCCGGACATCCATGCGGCTGTCGCCATGGAAGTGGGCGATCTCTCGTCCCCCAACGAAGTAAGAGTGGCTGTCCCCGTACCTCGAGGGGCGCCGGGAGAGGTCCGCAAGGGCACACAGCCTCCGCTCCAAGTCTTCTCGAACCGTCATGTCCGCCGGGGAGAATACCGAACGCTCAGCATAGTCCTTCCCCGCCGCGAGCGGAATCCCCCCATCCAGAGGTGTGTAGGAATCTGCCGATGGCGAGGGAAACCTCCAGGGAATTTCTGTGGCTGTGAGCCGATGGAGGGCACGCGTCACCTGCTCCCCCGATACGAACCGCGGGGTGCCGAGGGCGGATCGGGGATCGAGCGAAGGCGCGGCCGCCCTGGAGTTCTTCCCCCGGTAGGGTCACCTGCGCAACAGCTAGATGAGGAGATGCGCGCTGCCCTCGACGAATGTTCAAGGAGCTGAGCGAGCTTCGTCACATCGCTTCCTTCCGCCGGGTGTTCCTTCCGCTCTCAGCGACCTTCTTCGTCTACACCTTCGGCTGGGGGATCGTCTCCCCCATCTTCTCGATCTACGTCAACCAGGTGACGGGCAGCCCCACGCTGACCGGCCTCGTCCTTTCCCTGACCACGATGGCCGGGATCTTCCTCAACATCCCGTTCGGCATCCTAGAGGACCGCCTCAACATGAAGAGGGTCCTCCAGGTGACCCTCCTGGCGTACGCGGGCCTCGCGGTCCTCTACCCCCTTGCCCACACCGTACCCTCGCTCATCGCACTCAGCATCGCCCGTGGAGTGGCCTCCTCCTTCCTGTGGCTGACCTCCTGGGCCTACGTCCTCAGCTACGCGGAGAAGCAGGTCAAGGGGAAGGAGACCGGGTTCTTCTCCGACATGAACGACCTGGCCTCGGCGGTCTCCCCGGTGCTCGGAGGCTTCGTGGCGCTCCTTTCCTTCTTCCTTCCGTTCTACCTCCTGGCCGTCACCAGCCTCGCGGCATGCGGGATAGCGACCGCCTTCCTGCACGAGTCTCCCCCGCCTCAGCGCACACCTTGGCGGACCCAGGTGGATACGGTCGCCCGGTACTTCCGGGACCGGCGCTTCGTCAAGACGATCCTCCTGGTGGTGGTCTTCTACGCGATCATCAACGTCTACTACGGGTTCCTCGCGATCCTGCTCAATGGCGAGGGTCTCGGGTACGACGCCATCGGTGTCGTGCTGACCGTGGCGCTGGCCCCCGCGGTCGCTCTCGAGGTTCCGATGGGCAATCTCGTCGACCGCATCGGCATCCGCCGCACGCTCGCCATCGCAATCGCCGCTACGGCGGGCACGGCGCTTCTCATCCCTTTCTCTGGCGACCTGTACTACGCTTTGGTGGTCGTCACGGCCTTCACGGTGAGCTACACCGCGATCTTCATCGCGCTCTACTCGCGAATGTCCGACGTGATGCAGAAGGACAAGGTCGCGATGACGGGGGCGATCGCGACCTTCAAGGACCTCGGGTACACTCTGGGGCCGCTGTCCGCGGGATTCCTTATCCCGGTGGTGGGCCTTCATGGGACGTTCCTGGGTGCGGGGGCAGCCTTCCTCGTGCTGCTGCCGCTCGCGCTCACGCTTCACGACTAGGGTCGCGGGCCGGTTCCGAGGCGGGTTCGGCCCGAAGCGGAGCGGCCAGGAAGGCCCGGACGACTCGAACTCCAGCCGCCAGAACCCGGGTGGTGGGCCAGGCGTTTCGCCGCGGTGGGGGGGGGCGGCTGAAGGGGGACGGCCTCGCGTTCGCCGTAGCTGCGACGGCGACGTTGCTCCTGGTGGTGGTCGCGAGAGGGCTCGGGCCCCGACGGGACCGAAGTGCGCTCGAGCGGTTCTGAACTAGGCTCGGGAGGGCCTCGGAGCGAGGGCATCGGACGAAGGGCCGCGAGTGTACCTCGCGTAGAGCCCCAGGGCGAGCGCCTCCACCATGAGGGCGAGCGCGATCGGCAGGAGCGGGGCGCCCATGAACGAGGGGCCGCTCCCTCCGAGGACGACCTGGGTGATCCCCGTCGCGACCGAGGCCGGGGAGGCGGAGGACGCGCTCACCGCGAGGCTCGCGGTGCAGCTCGGGCCGCTGCCGGGGTTCCCGTTGGAGAGCTGGGGCTCGAAGCAGAAGCCGCCGGAGCCTCCTGACCCGCTCACGACGACCCAGTAGGTTCCCCAACCGCCGTACTGTCCCTGCGCCTGGGTGAAGAGCCCGATCTGGATCTGCGCGTTGGGGCCGTTCGCGGTCTGCTGGGCGCTCGAAATGCTGGGCGTGCCGCCCATCCCCGACCCCATCTGGAAGACGGGCTGGGTCCCGGAGACGGTTCCGTCGTTCTCGTAGACGTTGACGTAGTACCAGTTGTTCCACTGCGTCTGCGAGAGCGTGAACTGGAGGACCGTAGTCTGCCCCTGGTTGAGGGAGCAGCTCTTCACGCTCCCGAACGCGACGGAGTAGGTCGACCCCGCACAGGAGGCGGTGCCCCCCGAAGCGCTCGCGGTGATGGCGACGGAGGAGGTCGCCGAGTGGCCGGCACTGTCCTTCGCCGTGAGGGTCGCGGTGAAGGTGCCCGCGCTGGCGTAGGTGTGCGAGGGGTTCTGGGCGCTGCTCGAGGCACCGTCGCCGAAGGCCCAACTGTAGGTGTAGGGCGAGGTCCCCCCGGAGGCTGAGCCCGAGAAGACCACCGCGAGAGGTGCGGTCCCGGAGGTCGGGGTCGCTGAGGCCGACGCGGTGAGCGGGTTGCCTCCGCCTCCTCCGCCCCCACCTCCACCCCCGCCGCCTGCGCACGCCGGGGAGCTTCCGGGGGCGCTGTTCTCGAGCTGCAGAACGAAACAGAAGCTTCCCGAGTCGCCCGCAGAGGCCTGGAGCAGGAACTCGTAGGTCCCCCAGCCCCCGTACTGACCGCTCGCCTGGACGTTCAAGTTCACGGATAGCGCGGCGTTCGGCCCGGCTTGGGACTGGGAGTTGGAAGTGGGCGTGGGAGCGCTGCCCATCGCGGCGTAGACCGTGAAGACCGGCTGGCTCCCGCTCACGGTCCCATCGGTCTCGTAAGCGTTGAGGTAGTACCAGTTGTTCCATTGGGACTGGGAGAGCGCGGCAGAGTAGAGCGCGCACCCGCCGGTGGGGGCCGAGCCGCTCACCTGGGTGCCGATGGAGATCGTGGTCGGTGTCGTGCAGCTGCTGCCTCCCCCTCCGCCACCCCCGCCGGAAGTGACCGTGATGGTCTGGACCTGCCCCTGGGCGGTGGCGCCCTTGCTGTCGGTCACGGTGAGGGTCGCGCTGTAGGTCCCGGCGCTCGTGTAGGTGTGCGAGGGGTTCTGCGCGGTGCTCGTCGCTCCGTCGCCGAAGGCCCAACTGTAGCTGTAGGGCGCGGTCCCGCCCGAGGCGGACCCCGCAAAGCTGACCGCGAGCGGTGCCGTACCTGAGAGCGGGTTCGCGGCCGTCGATGCGGTGAGCGGGTTGCCTCCTCCGCCGCCGCCTCCGCTCGACCAGGCCGAGGCGAGCGCTCCGATGTCCGGGGTCCCGACCCCGGTCGCGGCGTCCCAGCCTACCCCGGCGGAGTACTGCCCGTTGCTGCCGGAGGTGATGTCGTGGAAGAGCGAGGAGTACGAGGAGCCCTTCGCGAGCGAATAGAGCGTGGGCGCGGCGAACCCGCTCGCCCCCGAGCTCTGGTAGATGAGGTCGAGCGCGGCCGCCCACATCGGGCAGGAGAGCGAGGTCCCCCCGATCTGCTGGCTCTGGCCGTTCGTGATGACGGGGACCCCGGTGTTCGGGTCCGCGTCCATCGCCACGTCAGGGTCTCCACGCTGGCCGCTCGAGCACTGGGAGGAAAGGCCCGGCATCCCGCTCTGCCAGGATGGAGGTGCGTCATTGGTGTCGCACCCGCCCCCCGTCCCCTGGTTGCTGGCGCAGTTCCAGACGGTCTCGCTCCCGTAGGCGTTCCCGCTGGGGGTGATGGAGGTCCCTCCGACCCCGAGCCCGTCGGGCTCGGCCGCGGGGTAGTCCACGGCCGCGCACGCGTCTCCGGAGGACGCGAGGAGCGTGACGCCCGCCGACATGGCCGACTGCCATATCGAGTGGTAGGGCCCTCCGCCGCCCCAGCTGTTCGACCCGAAGCCCAGGTGCCAGGCCTGCGCGTTGTTGACGAAGGTCTGGTCGCAGACGGAAGGGTCGTTGTTGTCGAGACAGACGTAGAGGGTGGCGCCCGGGGCGATCACGTGGGCCCACTGGATGTCGAGGTCCGTCTCTCCGCCCCATCCCTGGTTCCCCGGGGAGCAGGTGGTTGCCCCTGAGCCCACATAGTTCACCGTTGCCGAAGGGAGCCCGTACTGGGAATCGAACTGGTTGAGGTCGCTCGTGTAGGTGCTCGTGCCCTCCGAGGGGTCGCACATCTCGGCGAGCCCGATGGCCCACGCCGAGCCCGTGTCGCCTCCGCTGATCAGGCTCGCCGCGTCGTAGAACCCGCGCATCGTGGCGGGCGAGGTCGAGGCCGCGACGATCCCCGGGACCACATGGAAGTCCGGGTGGGCGAGGTCGAACTGGTTCAGTCCATGGAAAGCGAGCACCGCTCCCGCGAGCGACGCCGGAAGCGAGGGTGCCCCCGAAGGCGCCATGCCGCTCTTCGTCCCGAGCTGGTAGTTGGTGAGGGTGAGATGGAGCGCCGCGTCGACCTGTCCCGCGCTGCCGCTCACACGGTAGAGCAGAGGCCCGTCCGTCGGGGTCACCGTGAGGCCCTTTTGGGCAAGGTAGGTCGTGAGCCCGTTCACCTGAGAGGCCGACGGGCCGAAGTCGGAGACGAACCGGTCGAGGGGGAGATAGTGGTGATAGTTGGAGGAGGACGGGTCGAAGAGCCCGTTCTCGTAGCTTTGCAAGGCGGGCGAGTTCGGCAGGTTGAGCTCGATGGTGAAGCTCACGGGGACGGAGGAGGAGACGAGGCCCAGCGAGGACGCGCCGGAGGGGGCCAGCGCATCCGCCTGCTTGACCGAGACGAGGCCGCTCGGGGGGGCGAGCGGCGCGGAGGTCGCCCCGAAGAGGACGAACCCCGAAGGGGAGGAGGAGAGGGTGGGGACGACCCAGGACTCGAGGAACACGAGCACCAGGAAGCTCGCGAGAAGGGCCGCCGCGAACCGAGTCCCGGTCATCCGCGGCAACGAGGGGACGAGCGCCGACCCCGTCCGGGGGCGATGTCCTCCGGCGTCGGGGCGGGGCCAGGCCCGGTAGACCATGGTGCTACGGCCTCGATGTTCGAGGTCCGGGGCGCGGGCGGGGCCCGGGGTCCCTGAGTTTCCGTAGTAGGCGAATCGCGTGTCACGCCGCGGAGAGCCGTGTGTCGTCATGACAACACAACCTAAGGTGACGCGTGCTGAGCCGCTACATAACACGCTCGCCGCGTGGAACAGAATTTGCACGTGACGCATACAGCCCGGGAGCTGCGAAACCCGGAGCGAGCCCGCTGCTCAGGCCCGGAGCGCGAGCACGAACACGAAGATGGCCAGGAGGGTCACGACAGCCATCGCGATGAGGTACGGGAGCCACCCCGGGCGGTTCCCGAAGACGACGGGGACGGGCCCGATGAGGAGGAACCCTCCGTAGGAGACCCGCGGGGTGCGCGTGTTGCCGCCGCTCGCCGGGGCGGAGCGGACCGGACCTGTCGAGGCGGTGGTGGAGCGCGAGGAGCCCGCGTCTTCGTCGTCCTCTTCAGTAGCCCGTGCCGCCGCGGAGAAGAAGAGCGCGAAGAACCCCGCAATGAGCAGCACGATCCCGAGAGCGAGGAGCGGAGAGGAGCCTGCGACGAAGGGAAAGATGAGGAAGACCCCCGCCGTCGCCCCCCCGTGTACGATGGCCTCGGCGATGAGGCCGACCGCCGCGCCGAAGCAGAGGAGCGCAAGGAGGAAGGGCAGCCAACCTGCTCGCATGCCTCGCTCCCCTTGCCGATGGTCCCTTCAGTGGAACGTGTCGAAGCGGTAGGGGGTGAGGGGCCTCTCTCCGATCGCGGAGAGGAACTCGGGGGCCGTGAGCATCGGTCGGTCGTACGACTCTGCGTCGTCGAGCGCGATCCGCGGGCAGGCGGTGCACACATAGGCGTCGAGGTCCCGACCCATGAGGTCGCGGGGGTCCAGACGGTCGAACAGAAGGATCTCTGCGCTCCGTCCCTTGGCGCGGGCCTTCTCGACAAGGCTTAAGGCCATCCCTCGCCGGTCCTGGCCCCCGAAGCTGCTCGCCAGCACGCCCCACCGCTTCGCGTCCATCGCCCGTGCGATGGTCATGAGGCGTTTGGCGACCATCCTATCACGATCGAGGGGAGGGGAGATCTCGACCTGGAGCGGGTCCAGCGCCCACACGGGGCGGTCCACCGCAAAGGCCAACCCCAGGGGATGGAAGAGCCCGGTCCCGAGGAAGAGCACCCCTTCGGACTTCTCCGCGATCGATTCGGCCGTCGTGTAGTTGCACCCGAGGGCCTGCCCGGGATAGGCCAGGCGTCGGTCCCCTTCTCCCACGTAGGTCTCGAAGGAACGTCGAGAGAGGGCGTCGCGGAACCTCGGCAGAATGTCCAGGTGCTGGACCGAGGAGACGATCCCGAGGTGTTTCGGAAGTCCGGCCTTCTCGACCGCCTCGGCCATCCGCTCCACGTCGCCCTCGCTCGTCCTCATCTCGACGAAGTACGTGGGGAGCGCGAGCGGCATGTTCGGGATCGGGGCGTGGCCGAGGGTGACGATCGCCTCCGCCCCGGGGGCTTCCCGAGGTGAGGGCGGGTCGCAGGCGCCGAAGCAAGCGCGGGCCACGTGGACCACACGCGCCCCTGTCGCCTCTCGGATCTCCTCCCCCAGCTTCGCGAAGTCGCGGGTGAGTCCCGCCGGGACCTGGAGCACGATCTTGCGGTAGGCGGAGGCCCGGAGGTCGCGGAAGAGCTCGGGGCCTACTCGAGCGTAGACCCGGGCCCCCGGGGCCGCTCCACGCGCCGGTCCGGGGCCCAGGGGGACGACAGGAGAGGCGCGCACCCCTTCCGACAACGGACCCTCCTCTGAGAGACGCAGTGAGAGGCCCTTGAGCCTTCGCAGGGGATCGCCCTGGGTTCGCCTCAGGGGACGGAGGGCGCCAAAGAGGCGAGCCGTCGGTCGAAGGTGGCGAGGCGATCTATCCGCAGCTCCCGCATCGAAGCCAGGAGCGCGGCGTCGGTGAAGCTGAGCCGCTGATCGCGGTACTTGCGGAAGACCCCCCACGCAGGCCGCATCAACGAGGTCCCGAGGGAGGCGATCGAGAGCCCCCGGAGCTCCGGAGTGGGCAACGGGAGGAGCCGGGCCGCAGCCTCTTCGAGGGCGGGGGGGTCCCTTCGGCTGCGGATCAAGGTGAAGAGCTCGTGGACCACGTGGTCCAGCACGAGGGGAGCCCCGAACTCTCGTCGACCGACACGGTCCAGGAGCGCGGTGGCCCGTTCGTGGGCCTCATCATCATGGTTGAGCGCCCCGTAGAGCACCCCGGTGTCGAGGAGGACGCTCATCGGAAGGTCTTGGCGATGTCGCGGTCGATATCCTCCTCGCGCGAGCGTTTCCCGGTACGCACGCATAGGCGGTGGAGCCTCTCGAGCTCCCTCTGGGTCATAGGGCGGAACGCGTCGGGTCCCAGGCGGTCCCGTTCGGCCTCGGCCAGGTCCATGACCCACGAGAGCAGGAGCTGCTGCGGGATCCTCTCGCCATACTTGGCCATGAGCTCCCCCTGGAGCCGGTCCAAGCGGTGCTTGTCGGCTTCCAGCATTTTCACGGACGTGGTCATCGTCGGAGTAGAAGTTTCTACAAAATATAAAGCTCTACAAGCGGGGTTCTGTCCCAGATTCGGGCCGTGGGCCGGTCAGGCACTCGCCCGTCCCGCGTCGGGGCGCCACCTCACCTAGCATGCGATCTCGTGGTCCCCTCCACCTTTATCCGTCGCCCACCACGTAGTTTTCCCGTGCCCCCCGTCGTCCTTTCCCTGACCTTCCCTGTGGCCGACCTGCCGCCCCCGGTCCGCTCGGTCATGGCCGAGTTCCGATTGATGGTCAATCGCGGCATCCGCTTCGCCCTCGAGGAGAACAAGACCGCCCGGGGGTCCATCCCTCCCTCCTTCCGACAGACGCTCATGCGGGAGCATCGGGTGAACTCGACCCATGTCGCCGCCGCGCTCGAGGTCGCCCTCACCTGCGCCAAGGGGCACCGACGCCTCCTGCGGAAGGGGAGGGCGGGGCACGTCCCCTACTGCCGACGCCCCTTTCTGAAGACCTCCAAGTCGAGCTTTCACATCGACCCGGACACCGGGAAGGTTCGCTTATCGCTCCGGAACGGGGAGTGGGTCTCCTTCTTCGTACCCGTCTCCCAGCATGCACGGCGGACCCTCCTTGACCCGAAGGTCCGCTTGAAGGCGCTCACCCTCACCGAACGGAAGCTCTCCCTCGCCTACGAGGTCGACGCTCCGGAGCCCTATGTCCCCGAGGCCGCCATCGCTCTCGACACCAATGAGCGCTCGCTCGACGGGGTGCTCGCGACCCCCTCGAGCTGTGAGCCTGTCGTCGTCCCCTTCCCCGAGGTCAAGAGGGTCCAGCAGACCCACTTCGAGCGCCGACGGAGACTGGGGAGGAAGAAGGCTCACGACCGCAGGGTGAAGCGGCGACTGCTCGGCCGCGAGGGAAAGCGAGAGCATGACCGGGTGAACTCCCGCCTGCACATGCTGACGAACACCCTGGTCGCCACGGCCCGCGAGAATCGGGCCGTCCTGGTCCTGGAGGACCTGAAGCCCCCCCAGGGGGGAGGTCGCGGACGCCGGCAGCGTCGTGGGCTCTCCTCCTGGCCGCAGGGGGAGCTGCACCGACAGATCCGCTACAAGAGCGCCCTGCACGGGGTGCCCCTCATCACCGTGAACCCTCGATACACGAGCAAGACCTGCCCGAGATGTGGCGTGAGAGCCGAAAGGGTGGGCAAGGTGTTCGACTGCGCGGGCTGCGGGTGGTCCTTGGACCGCCAGCGGAACGCGGGGATCAACATCTACGCAACGGCTCGGCGGGAGACCGCCGAACTTGGAGGTCTACGGTTCGACCTCGACGCCCTGGCCAAGGATGTGGTGATCCCCCTCTACCCCGCGGGCAGCGCCGCGAGGGCACGGGAGGAGCGGACGGTCAGGGAGCCCAAGGGGACGGTCGGGCGAGGGACATCCTGAGCCGCGGCCCGAATCGGGGACAGAACCCTCGGAAAAAGTGGCAATCAGCTCCCTACCGGCGAGGCTCCGCTCCGGTACGATGAAGACGTCGAGCTGAGGTTTGGCCCGGCTACGAAGTGCCTCCAACTCCTTCCTCCTCGCCCTATAGAGGGCGGGAGGGACCACGACGAGAATGTCGATGTCGTGAGGAGCGGGCTCCGATGTCACGAAGCTCCCGTTGATAAGGACAGATCCGGAGATGGCCCTGCGCTCGAGGTCCGCCAAAAGACGACGGAGCTCCCGAAGCAACTCACGACGACGTCGAGTCTGTCCGAACCGCGCCTCCAGCTCGTGGTAGGTGCAGGGCCAGACCCCGAAGGGCAGCTTCCCATCGTTGTCAAGAAGTGGAATGGTCATCGCCCGCCCTCACAGGGTCGAGGACGGGCGGGAGACGCGCGTCGCCGTGAGGCCCCACGACTCCAGCTCCTCGAACGTCCGCCGCACGGCGGCCTCCAGCAGCCCCCACTGACGCGCGGTGGCAGGAAGCTGCTGCGCGTGGTACGCCCTCCAGGCGACCCGAGCCACGTACTTGGAGTTCGCCTTTCCCGCGTCCGTGTAGAGGCGCCGACCGAGGTGATCGGGGTCACCTCGCGCGAGGTCGCGGAAGTGGTCGCGCGCTTCCCGCCAGGCGTACCCGCCTGGCGGCGCGGCCCGCAGGGCCTTCATCCGGTTCTCGGTGCGATCTTCCGAGGGGAGCGCGCGGATCCCCGGGGTCGCGCGCAGCTCCCGCGTGACGAACTTCGGGTCCGTCATTGCGGCGTCTCCATGACGGGGTGCTCGTAGCTCACGGCGGCATGAAGGGTGCGGACACATAGCTCGCACACGCGCGCGAGTCGCTTCGGGGGGGGAGCGAGGGCCCGCCTTGCGCGTCTTGCCTTCATGCGGGAGGGAGGACGCGCCCCGACCTCGCCGGGGTGCGTAAGCTACGTAGACCCCCCCGAACCTGGTCCCTTTCGGGAAGCGCTCGCCGCAGTTGCGGCATGTTCGGCAACCGTCGGTGATGTGGACGTAGAATCGGCGGGCCATGGACCTCGTTCCTCGGAAAGGAGGAACGAGTTGGGTGGGGGGCTCAGTCGCGCGCTTCTTGGAGGACGAACTGGTGTCGCCTCTCACGCAGGATCAGGTCGTAGTGCTCGAAGAAAGGCCTCCGCCCGAGGAGCGCGACCGGGGTGTCCCGTCCTTTCTCGGTAACCAGGATCGGGTCCAGGGGGAAGGAAAGCAGGACCTTCCCCTCGAGGTCCGGGCTGAGGACGTGAAGGTGGACCCTGGAGGCGCGCGCGGGGACAGGGCCCCCGACCGCGGCACGCTCTTGCGTCCTGTCCCCCTTCTCGAGCCCAAGGACCTCCGCGACCTCCGACGGGACGGCAGAGAAGGTCGAACCCGTGTCGATGACCATCCGGGTCTCCAGATGGGAGCGGCCCCAGGAGAGACGGACCTTCAGGGAGGGGGCCATCTCCTTCCGGGCCCCGTACACTACCGGCTGGTAGGGGAAGGCCCGGGAGCGGCTCCGCCCCGCGCGAGAGGAAGAGGGCGTTCGCGGCCCCCCTACAGCAGGAGGGAGTCCTGCTCCAAGACGTGGAACATCATGGGTTCGTGGCCAGGGGAAGCCCTGCGACCCTCCTCCAGCACCCGGCGCAGCTCCTTGCCTGCTGCGACCACCTTCCGGTTGACGATGGCCACCCACTCGCCACGGTGGCGGCGCATCACCGCGTCCGGTGGCATGTCTGCCCCAGGTGGGGCCGAAGGTCCTCGTCCGGGCATGGGCTTGCTCGTCCATCTCATCGTCCCTCCGCCATTACCCCTTTCGTCATCCGAGCATCCCCGTCCCCGAGGTCTCCTCACGAGACGGGAAATCTCGGGCCCGACCCCACAGCTCACGCGGGGGCCCGGGCTACGGAAGGCCCAACAGGGCCCGAAGCAGGTCGTCGACCATGCCCATCACAGGGCATGTCCCGAGCTGGCGGAGGATACGGTCCTCCGGGACCGTCGCGAGGTTGTCTAGCGCGAGGACGGAGTCCGTACGAAGTCCCATGGAACGTCCCTCGGGGCTCTCGACGTGGAACAGGGGCCTCGTCGGCCCTGTGGTCTCGATCGCGGAGGTGATCGCCGCGACCAGGACGTCGGGGTAAGGTCCCCTCACCGAGGGGTCCTGGACGAGGAGCGCGGGTCTTGGCTTCCAGGAGCGAAAGTCGATGTTCGGGAACTCGACGAGGGAGACCCCGCCCCTCTCAAGGCGCGGCGTCATTGTAGACATCCATCCGGGGGTCGTCCCATTCCCGAGCGAAGGAAGCGAGACGGGCGCGCAGCGCCTTCGCCTCGGAGGGGGTCATCCCGACCTCGGAGAGCGGTCGCCCCTTGGCGGGGTGCCGATCTTCTGGGGGCTCGTGGGTTTGGGAGGCGGATGCCTTGGATGCCACGAGGGCAAAAGGGCCCGGGCGGCCCATAACGGTTTCCCCGGCCACTCGGTCTGACGAACGCGAAGGGCGGGGCTCGTCAGAGAAGGCGGACGTTACGTCCCTCTTCGCGCAGGACCTCCCTCTCGGCGATCCGTGCGAGCTTGAACGATACGCTTCGACCGGCGCCCCGACGGCGGCGGGCCCCCCTCGCGAAGAACCCCGCCAAGACGCAGATGTCCGCGGGAACACATAGGTGGGTTCCGGCCCTGGCGACTCCTTCGTTCGTCACCTGATGGCGTGGGAACGCCTCGCTAAGACTTCGCCTGAGCCACCGTGCCTCCGGCCCCGTCAGGTTCAGCTTGACAAGATGGTCGCTTTCGGCCAGCATCTCCTTGTAGGTCATCTCGAGATAGGACTTCTGAGGCATCGAGAGCACCATGGCTTCCGAGGGGACATCTGTTTCGGTCCTCCTCGGAGGTGAAAGGTGACCCAAGCGGCGCCGCTACAGGTCGCCCTCCTGGCGTTCCTCCGCGAGGCGCCACGTCCGGACCCCCCGCCCGCCGAGCACGGCCACCAGGAGGACGGCCGCGGTCAGTCCGAGGTCGATCATCGTCCCCTCAACGGGCGACCAAGTTCGTCGTGGGGAGGAAGCTGGGGCAGCAGGGGCGAGTGGGAGTGAGGAGCGCCGACCCTCGCGCCAGGAGTGTGGCCACGGCCCGCGCGACAGCCGGCCGCGCGTGGCGGGAAGGGGGAGAGAGCGACCCTACAGGGAGGTCGGGGGCCCCGGCGGCCCTGGCCGAGGGGTCGGCTACGGATTCTGCCAAGGCTCGAGGAGCGGTTCGTCTACGCTGCCGTGCACGTCGACGGAGTTGCTCGATGCCCCGCTGGCACAAAAGTTCGTGATCGTTCCGTCCGCGGTGAACGACCAGGAGCCGCTCGATCCCGCCCTATCGTAGTTCAACTGGCCACCGTACGATGAGACAGTAAAGTTGACGGTCGAACCATCGGAGGTCGACCAATCGAACGAGACGGGTGCGCCATGGGGGTAGTTCGTGACGTAACAAGTGCTGAACGCCGTGCTTCCCGAGATCGGTACACTGAACGAGAAGGGAGTGTTGACCGGGACGATTGCGGCGAAGACGAAGGCCCCGACCGCGACTGCCACTACCACAACGGCGCCCAAGTGAATCTTGCGTCCCGAAGGCCTACCTGTCCCGACTCCGGTGAAGGGCTTCTCACTCTGAGGTTCCACGATTCCATCGCCCCCGCCCTGCTCGCGGGCCTCGTTCGCTCTCGGACCGAGGCTCGCGCCGCACGCACTGCACGATGGCGCATCGCCAAAGTTCGCGTTGCCGCAGGCAGGGCAGATGTGTACGCTCACGGCTCTTCCTCGGCGTGCAAGTGGATGAAGCTCGGCGCGTCGGAGTCCGAGGAGGGGAGGGGCGGATCTTGCCCGGCCGTCCCACTCCCAGGAGGCGCCGTCGCCTCGCTCGCCTGAGCTGCGGCAAACACCTGGTCGTAGAGTTCTTGGAGTATCTCTTTCCGGGGCGGATAGAAGACCTGCTGCTCCCCGTTCGCCAGCGTGAGGAGGAGGACGGGCCGGAGCTCGAGGAGTGATTTTTGGATCGAAACCTGAGTAATGTTTTCGAGCGGAATCTCCAGAAGGAAGTCGCTCCGCTGTTGACTGGGTGTGAAACCGAGGGGGGTGTCGTGGCCCAAGTAGTGTCGAATGCGCCGGTCGGAGAGGACGAAGAGACCCGAGATGTTCTCCATCTGGGAGCCTGCGGCCCCTGGGTTCATCCATCCAAAGTCGACGAGCCCGGGACGGCCCGTGAACCAGGCCCCCAAGAACTTCTCATCGGAACCAAGGTCCACGATGGCGCGAAACTCAGAGGGGATGCTGTCCATGGTAGGGATACTGCGGTCTTCGAGACAGGTGGGAGGCCCTCGAACTTCTTCAACCATTTGATGGGTAAGAGCTCGTCCAGGATGTGAGCCGGGCGCCTGTAGCGTGGGTGAGCGGGCGAGCCTCGCGCAGCGGACCTGGCTTCTGGGGCTCCCCGCGTGCGGTCATGGACTGCGCGAGGAGTCCTCGTCTCCGATGACTACCCCGCGATGTTCAGCGGCGGTTCGCCACCCAAGGACTTCCTGGTCCCACTCAGCTTCCAGGACATCGGCCTCGCGCTTCCGGTCGACCAGCTCCATGCCGATCCAGTCCCAGTCGGGCTGGTTGGGGGGCAGCCCGGGCCGCGGTCGCCTGCAGCCTCGGAAGTGCGGGGCGAGCTCGTAGCTCGCGTCCCCGCAGGAGACGTGGGTCCAGGTCGTACGTCACCCGGTACAGCACTGGACCGCAGGTGAAGGACTCGGCGACCCAGCCCGTCACCGGGTCGTCGCGGGCAGCGAGCAAGCCCCCCGACGGCGGCACGTTCGGCGGGGCGATGTCGACCTCGGCCCCTCAGCCGTTGCAGAGCGCTCGGATGGGGTTGGACATGGCGGCACCTCCTCACTGGGGGAGGAGGGGTCGCAAGTTTCGCCGGCGTCTCCCCTGCGCGGATATGGCGAGCCGACCACAACCGCCTTGGTCCGCGGCGTCTCGGGTGGCCCGTGATGGAAGGAACCGCGCCTCCTTCGAAGCCCAAGAAAGAGCCCAAGGTCGAGCCTCCGCGGGTCATGGAGTGCGCGGACTGCCACAAGAGCTTCGCGAGCAGGTCCGTCTTCCACTGGGACGTGCACCTCCCGGAGGGGGGCTACGTCACCGTCTGCACCCCGTGCTTCGAGAAGAGGGACCAGTCGAGGATCAGCGCCGAGCGGCGCGAGGCGGACAAGCCTCCGGCCAAGAGGCGGAAGTGAGCACCCGACGGCGGGCATCGGGGACCTTGTCGCCGAGCCCTTGAAAGGGGACGGGGCTGACCCGGGGCACCTCCTAGGGGGTGGCGAAGCTCTCGTAGGCTCGACGTTCGGTGTTCGACTGGGTGGACATCTTCGTCCTCGTGGAGGGAGGACGAAGATGGCGCGGCTTGGACCCTTACTCGGGTGACGCCTCGCGCTTCGCGCCCCCGGCCAAAGTTACAGGCTCAGCCCCGGGGCGTGGGAGTGGAGCCGACTGAAAAGTCACGCGCTCGCCTTCGCACGCACAACTATAGGTAGCGCCAAGTTGGTTCTTGAGGCGTGGCAACCGCGACGGGCTTCGGGACCGTGGTAGTGGTGGCTGCGTTGGTATCGGGGGCCTTACCCGCCCCTGCGGTGACCTCATCGTCGAGCGGTCCGGACAAGGCCGGACAGGGCGCCCCCCACCTAGCAGTAGCGGCTTGGGCAAACGAAACCAGTGCCCTCAGCCCAACCTGCAAGGGGACCGGGGGTTGGCTGAACGTAACTCTTCAAGCGCGTGCGTGGAACGGAACACCGCCCTACACCTTTGCATGGGCTTGGGGAGCCCCCCTGACGACCGTGAAGGGCGAATCAACGTGGTACAACTTCACTGGTGGCAGCTACCGGTCAGGGGGGGTGGTGGACTTGAACGTCACTGACTCCGTCGGGTCCTCCCTGCAACACCCGGTTTCCCTCCCATGGGTACCCCCGCCCGGCTGTCCGCCGGGAGGCAACAGACCTCCATACCTCGCCTTGGAGCTTGTCGGTGCGGCGGCCACAATCTCGATCCTGGCCCTAACACTTGTTCTATGGATCCACAGGGCAAAGAGACAACCGCCAACCGTTGTTCGATGAATGGAACTGTTGTCGGTGCGCGTTCGCCGAGCCCTGGGAGAGGCCGAGAACTTCTACCGCGCGCCACCGACTTCAAACTCCAAAGGCATGTTACTTCGCGATTCCCGCCTCCAAGGCGGGGTTCGAAGCGACGCCCCAGGAGTTCACGCCGACACGGAGGCTCGGACCGAGCGCGAGCGCGCTCCACCCTCTCCAAGTCGGGAGCGTGGAGGAGAGGGCGGTGCAATTCGGGGAGACGCGGTCCCTCGTCAGGCGGACGACGGACACCGTGGGCGTCAGTTCAGCGCACGACCACGGAGGGTCGATGGCGTGTTCGAAGCACGCCAGGTCGCGCGCTCCGCGGCGGCGCAGCGGGGCAGATCGCCCGCGGTGAGGTTGCCGCTCGCTGTCCGCAGGACCTCGAGGATGGTCTGACCGAGCCCCTCCGCGTTCGCGCCGTGCGACGGGAGGGTCGCCGGTCATCGAGAAGCGGGCGATGGCCCCAAGGCCGGTGGGAGGGCGGTCAGTTCCGCGCTCGGAACGATGGTCCGTCGGCTACGGGAGGACGTACGCTGTGGGCGGGGGAGGTGGAGCGGGGAGAAGCGTCGCGGGCCTCCCCGGGTCGAGCCCCGCCTCCGCGGCGCGCTGGAGGTCTCGGATCCGCCGGAGCGCCCGCTCGAGGAGCACCAAGCCGGCACCGATGACCGCGGGGCCAACGGCGCCGACCGCGAACGTCGCTGCGAAGGACACGGGATCCCAGCCCGAAGGGAACCTGACGAAGGTCCAGACCGCGCCGAGCAAGCCCCCGACGATCTCGCCTGCGACGACGACGACCGTACCTTGGAAGAGCCGACGCCGCTCTTGGAGGTCGGCGCGGCCATGCATCTGGCGCCGAAGGACGCTCCCCGCGACCGCGGCCCCAACAGCGGCAAGGATCGCCGCAGGGAGGCCGAGAATCAGGGCTTCGTAGTGAAAGACGACGAAGAAAGTCCACGGTGAGACCACGACGGGCAGCACGAGGAACAGGAGGAGGTCAGAGGACCCCACCAGGAAGCTCGCCAGGCCGAAAACAACCGCGATGCGAAACCCGCGCAGCGGATCTCGCTCTGGGGGAGCGCCGCCCGCTATTCGTCGCGGGTTCGACCGCTCGACGAGCAGACTGGACCTCCAGAGGATCGCCGCGCCGACCAAGGGAGCGAGGGTGACACCCACGAAAACAGTTTCGAAGAACCCCCCCTCGATGAGCCACGCCGAGTCGAAGGGGGGTGTCGGAGCGACCAACCATTCCAGGTACCCCAGCCTGATGACCAGGCCCAGGAGGGTCGAGATGAGCGCCCAACGGACTGCCCTGAGGGTCCGCGACACCGTTGCGAATGATGGCTCCCCCAGGCGGCCGAAGGGGTCGTCTCGCGGTCGGCGAACGAGCAGAAGGGGGAGTCCAACAGCGAGCAGGGAGATCCCCCAGGTGAGAAGGGCTGGGCCAAGCTCGAGGCAACTGATCCCCCCCGGGATCTCCGTGCAAACCGGGGCCACCGTCAAGGCGACGCCCGAGAGCAGAAGACCGGCTCCCACCAGGGTCAGTGCACCACCGATGAGCCGACGCACGGAAGGGGGAGCGCTGTTCAGGGGGATGAATCTCGCGGCGTCCCACGCTCTGCGACCAAGAGGGCTTCTCCGCGAACTCAGGACGCACCGACCGAGGGGTTCATCGGGGAGGAGGCGGTCCGGAGTTCGTGGCGGGAGCGTTTGCCTCGCGACGGACGTGGGTCGTCCCGTTGCTCCTCCTGGTCGCGGGCGGGCTCGCGGTCGCTTCGGTCGCCTTCCCGTTCTGGGAGAACTGGGGAAGGGGGACCGACGGCACCACCAGCGGGTCCACCTGGTCCGTCGACGGGGCCTGCTACGGGATGGACCCCCCGGGGTGGGCCTGCCAGACCTACCCCCAGTACCTGGCGTACCTCGGGAGTGATGCCCAGTTCATCGAGGTGATGGTGGCAACCATCTACCTCGCTGGAGGGCTGGCCCTCTCGGGTGCCTTGGTCTCGGCCTTGGCCGCGTCGTTCGTCATCCGGGAAGGACGGCGAGGGCTCACTAGCGGTCTGAACACGGGGCGGCGGCGGGTCGCGATCCGTGTCGGAGCCATCCTCCTCGTGATGGCCGCGGCCGCCGTCCCGATCGGGGTCGAGGTGTGGCTCGCCCAGAGCGACGCCCGAGGGCCGGGCAATTGCACGGTGGCGTTCTTCTCGCTTTGCGGGACGGTAGTCGCTACAGCGGGCCCCGGCTGGTTCATGCTCGTCGCCGCGGCGGCCCTCGGGGCCGCCGCGCTTCTTCAGGTGAGGAGGGAGGCTCGCCGTGCAGGGCCTCCCGAGGTGCCCTCCCCTCCGAAGTCGGACCCGCCCGGAGAGGGCCGATCCACGGCGAACGCGGCCGAGTTCTTGCTCCCGTAGATTCGGGAGCCTCGCGCGACGCGAGTTCGACCCAAGCAGGGCACGTGCTACCCGTTCGGCCGCTCCTGTTGCGGAGCGATCGTCGCCGGGTCGGGAGGGGGCGCGTCGGACGGCTCGGGGGTCGGGGGAGGAGAGAGGTCCCTCCTCCGACGACGCGAGACGAGGAGGAGCGTGAGGATGACCGCAGCGGC
This sequence comes from Thermoplasmata archaeon, assembly GCA_028864975.1. Lineage (GTDB taxonomy): Archaea > Thermoplasmatota > Thermoplasmata > Lutacidiplasmatales > UBA184 > JAKAAX01. The sequence continues at coordinate 55,763 of JAGWLG010000013.1, forward strand.
GGCGATTGGGAGGACGACCAGAAGGATGCTGGCGGAGGTGGAGAGGCCGAAGAGGGAGAAATGCGGTGGGGCGGGGGGGGGACAGGTGGCCGCTACTACTTGGACGGTCAGGTTTGCCCAAGCATGCAGGCCGCGCGCGTCGGTAACGAAGAGGCTCGCGGTCAAGGGCCATCTTTGAAACGTGTGGGTGACGTTCCTTCCGATGACGGCGTTGCCCCCGTCGCCGAAGCTCCACGCGAAGGTGTACGGGGGCACGCCACCACGCGCGTTGCCCGAGACGGTCGCGGTCTCAGGGCTCTCAGAGCACACGGCCCCTCCTATCCAGGTGTAGTTCGCGAACGCGACGAGGGGGGGCGGGGCTGAGAGTGGGGGAAGTACCTCGATGACCTGACCCGCGGTCTGGTTGGAGAAGACGTCGAGCGAGTCTTCCACGAGGAGGAAGTAGGTGTAGTTCCCAGTGTGGACGAAATGGACGCTGCTGGGCCCGCAGGGGAGACCGGGTAGGAAGCCAGTCCCATTCGGGAACCAAAGGCAGTAGTAGGGTGGGGTTCCACCCGATATGGTCGGGTCGAACTCGACCGACCCACCCACGCGGACCGATGTCCTGTTCAAGGTGAATCCCGCCGTGATGGGGAGCGCTCCATTGCGCGTGAAGTGGAGAGCAATGCTAGCGTAGTCCGCGATGCTCACGTTGAGCCACGGGGTCGTGAATGACTCGAGGGAACCGTTCCCGGTGTTCACGAACCAGTTCCAGAAGGTGTATCCTGCACATGGAAGTGCGTGGGCGGGGTAGGTCCCTGCCCAGAACTTCGAGGAGGACCCGTTGGGCATCAGGGACCCATTGAACTCCAGCGAGTTGCAGGCAGCCGGGGTGACAAAGAAGCTGGCCGTCAGACGAGTCGCGGTCCCTTGCCAATAGACGGCCTCGACCGTACCGTTGCCGTAGACCTGGATGGCGACGGGATCGACCGAGCTCGTCCCGGACCAGCTCATCGACCCCTGGTGGAACTGCCAGATCCACCCGTGGAAGACGTAACCGGGGCAATTGGGGGCGAAGGCGGTGTAGTTGCTACGGGTGAAGAGGCCCCACGAGTCGTTGGCCACGAGAGAACCGTTGAACGTCCATGTACACGTCGAGGGCTGCGCCAGGAACGTCACGTTATGGGGAGCGAGAGCCGTGGGGACGTAGACGACTGTCACGGATCCATTCCCCCGCACCCAAAGGGTAGAGGGGTTCTGGGTCGAGACGCGGGCCACGCCCGAGACATTGGTCTCGAACTCCTTGAATACCTGCCCGGAGCACGTCGGCGCGAAGGCCGTGTAGTTCCCGAAACTGAAGGAGCCAGTAGACGCGTTGGTCCTCGAGGACCCGTTGAAGTCCATGGCACACCAGACCGGGACGTCGTAGAACGCCACGGTCGCTTTGGGCGGGGGAGAAGCAATGATCGAGACCGGCACCGCCGTGCTCTGAACGGTGAGTCCGTTGAGCGTCGCGTTGACAAAGAGGTAGGTGGTACCCGCGGTGGTCCCCGCCGTGAACTTCACGACGCTCCCTGTGGTCGCGTTGAAGTACCCGAGCGGGCCGTTCGTGGACCACGAATAGGTCGTGCCCGAGGGGCAGGCTCCGCCGGAGCAGGAGGTGGTGGCGGTGAAGGATTGCGAGCCTCCCAGGGCGAGCGCCGCCGAGGAAGGGGAAACCGACACCGATGCGAGGCCAGCAAAGATGGTGACCTGGACAGGGGTACTTTGGACGATCACCCCTTTGAGCGTGGCGTTCAGGAAGAGGTAGATGACGCCCGCAGTCCCTCCTGCCGTGAACCTCACGACGCTCCCAGTGGTCGAGTTGAAGCTCCCGAGCGGGCGGTTCGTGGACCACGAATAGGTCGTGCCGGGAGGGCACGGACTGCCGGCACAGGAGGGAGAACCGGTGAAGGTCTGAGAGGCACCGGTAGCCAGGGAAGCGGTCGGTGGCGAGACCGAGACCGACTTCAGCATGGGAGGAGGCACCCAGCCGAGGACGTAGACGCAGTTGCACGATCCTCCGGGCACATACAGGTAGCGGTTGGCGGAGTCGTACGTTCCACCGAACGGGGTGAACGCTCCTCCGAACGATAGGTTCTCGACCAATGTCGTACCGTTGAGGATCTGGACGAGACCGGTCGCCTCGAGGTCGAGAATCGTCTGGTTGGCCGGGTAGTACAGCAAGTCGGTGGCGAAGTCCCACATCGTGACCCCTGTGTCTATCTTGGAGCCGTTGAGCAGAATGACGGTCTTCCCGTTCGGGCCGAGGGCGCCACTGCTTGCGAGGTACATGAGTCGGGTTGCAGCGTCGTAGACGATGGAGTCCGGGGTGTACCCCGAGCCGAACCTTAGGTACGTCCCAGACGTATGGTTCAGGAACATCACGGCTGGACAGCCCGCGTCCGCGTCGACGGTCGAGTGGCCCACATCGAATGCGAACGGTCCTGACCCGTCGCACGTGAGAAGACCACCGGTGGGGTCGCCTATCGTAGCCACGTAGGTCGTTCGGTTGACGACATACCAGCAGTCGGAGATGTAGGCGCTTGCGTACACCCAACCATCCCTTGCGTCGTACGAGAGGTAGTCCGTCAGGCAGCCCCCGGGGGGGAGCGAGACCGTGGCCACCAGACTCGTGCCTTGCAAGACGCTGAGGTTCGTGTAGGTCTCGTGCGAGACATACGTGAGGCCGTTCACGGGGTCGAAGAGGACCTGGAAGGGGTTGGGCGCGGTCCGAAGCCATATCGTCGCGAGGATGGTGGTACGATTGATGACCACCACGTCGTTGCTACTGAAGTTCGGTAGGTAGACGTACCCTGTACGAGCATCGCACGCGATGACCGAGGAGTTGAAACCCAGGGAGATAGTGGCCGCGACCGAGGTCCCGTTCAGGACAGAAACGCTGTTCCCCTGTCCATCCGCGACGTAGACCTCGTTGTCCAAGGGATCCAAGCAACTGCCGGCGGGACTGGGACGGGTTGTTATGGTGGCCACGACGCCCAAGCCACCGCCAGCGGCAGAATGGGGTCGAGCCGAGTGTTGGATGGTGCCCGGATTTCGGGAGGCACGACCCGTTTCGGGGTGGAGGTGGTGAGGGTGACTGGGAACTGAGGGCACCGCACCACCTGCCGCCGAGCCGGGAAGAACGAGGACCGTGAACGCGAGGATTGCAAGTAGCCCTGCGGGCCCGGCTTGAGGGCGCAAGAACATCGTCTGGCCTGATACCGATCCGCCGCTATTTGGTCCCTCTCCCGAGCGACCTTTGCTCAGCGCCTACGAGGGTGGAAAGCCAGGAGACCCAGGCGGAGGGGTCGCATGCTCGGGAGGCGTCGCTCTCCCCCGTCGCCTCCGAAGGACGACGAGGACCACGACCGCGGCGAGGATGGCCGCAAGGACGCCGGCGATGAGGAGGAGGCTCGCGGTGGGGCTGAGGCCGAGGAAGGAGAAACCACCCGTCGGCGGAGTCTCGGCAGGGCACTGAGAGGGCGAGCCGAAACTGACGGTCAGGTTCTTCCAAGCCCGATGCCCGGATGAATCGGCCACCTGGAGGTCCGCCTGAGTGCCGGCGACGTTGAGGCCGCCGTAGGTGTACGTGAGGGTAGCGTTCCGACCTGAGGCGCCGCTGTTGTTCATGGTGAAGATCCAGAAGAATGAGTACGCGGGTACTCCGCCGCGGGCATTCCCCGCGAACGCGAAGGCTTCGGAAAGGGTGGTGCAGCTCCACGGAGAGACGACTGTCTCATTCGCGAAGGCAACGAGTGGCGGAGGGGACGACCGCGAAGGTGCCCTGACCGCAATCGCGACCGCGTTGCTCCCTGCGACCTCGGTGGCGGAGTCCGTCGCCCACACGCGGTAGGTGTAGGTGCCGGGATGGGACCAGGAGAGAGTGGCTGCGGTGCAGCCGGTCTGGGATGTGTTGGTGCTGTTGAGGGACCAGGCGCAGGCATAGGGCGGGGCTCCTCCCGAGACTGTCGGGGTCAGTCTGACGAGAGAACCTACCGTGGCGGAGGTCGCGTTGGCCGAAAGGGAAACCGAGAGCGGGGGCGGCGGTCCGCTGGCCGTGTAATTGGCGAAGAGCGTCCCCGCTGCCCCGACCGAGACGTTGACCCACGTCCCGATGTAGGCGACACGCTGAGAGGGGAAGGCGTAAAGCCACGCGCGGAACGGATGACTCGCGCACGCAGGGGCACGCGCCGCGTAGGTCGACCCGAGGAAGCTCGCCGAGGTGCCGTTCGTCTGAGAGGTACCGTTGAAGGAGACCGGACCGCAGGGGGAGGGGGAGATGGAGAAGGTGAGGGTGTAGTGGCCGGGCGGGGGGGCGCCGTTGTAGATCTCCGTCAGCGTCCCGTTGGAGGAGACCGAGATGTTGACCCACGCGGTCGCGAAGCTCTGACCTGGACCCCTGGCGGGCTGCCAGACCCACCCCGTGGGGGTGCATCCCGCTCGCGCGAGGTCCTTCGCCAGGTACGTTCCCGACGGATAGTAGCCGGTCGTAGCATTCGACCAGTAGGTCCCGTTGAAGTCTACCGGCTGGCAGGGGAACGGGTGCACGAAGAAGTGGAGGGTGTACCACGGCGCGGGACCCCAGACGTAGGTCGCCGTAACGGTCCCATTACCCAGGACGTCGAGGCTCGTGGAGTTGGAGGCGGACGAACCATGGACCCAGCCTCCGGGGGTCGAGAACGACCAAGACCAGTTGTAGAAGGTGAAACCGGGGCACCGGCTCGCGACGATTGGATAGTTCCCGGCTTTGGCGACCCACTGGCTGTTGTTGGACGCGTAGGTCCCGTTGAAGGTCCCCGTGCAGACCGAGGGGTCGAAGAGGAGCGTCAGGGAGTAGAGCTGAGGTGTCGAGGTGATCCGAACGAGGACTGCGCTGCTCGAGACGGTCACGCCGTTCAGCGTCGCGTTGACGAAGAGGTAGGTGATGCCCGCGGAGCCTCCCGCCGTGAATTTCACGACGCTCCCGGTCGTCGCGTTGAAGCTTCCTAGCGGGTGGTTCATGGACCACGCATAGGCCGTGCCCGCCGGGCACGGCCCGCCGGTGCAGGTCGGGGTGGCGGTGAAGGACTGCGATCCTCCGGGTGCCAAAATCGCTGAGACCGGAGAGACCGTGACGCCGGTCAGGGTCGCCAGGGGGAGGGGGGGTTCGACTGTGACGAGAACGGGGTTGCTCTCGGCGGTTTTGGCAGAACTGTCCGTGATGTTGACCCAGACGGTGTAGTTCCCCTTCGCGAGGTAGGTGTGGGAGGGGTTCGGCGCTGCGCTGGTCGTGCCATCGCCGAAGTGCCACACCCATGACGTATAGCTACCGGTTCCCCCCGCGGCGACCTCCGTGAAGTTGGTGTGGAACCATGCGGGGCCGTACGTGGTGTTCGCGCTCGCGGTCACTGAGAGGGGAACGGAGGACCCCTCGTTGATGACCGACTCTGTTCCGACGGCCGTGTTCGTGCCGACGTACACCTGGTTGGTCGAAGCATCGTAAGCCAGACCATTGGGGAAGGAGGGGAGGGGTGTGCCGCCGACGACTTTGTTGGTAGCGTCGGAGATCTCGCTCAAGTTCTGGGAACCGGCGTTGGCCACGAAGACCCGACCCAGGCCCGGAGCATAGTCAAGCCCGAAGGGCTGGGTACCCACCGGGATGTTCGCGACCACCGTGTCGGTCGCATCCGAGATGACACTGACGTTGTTCGAACCGTGGTTCGTGACGAAGATCTCTCCCTTGGCGCTATCGTAAACAGCGCCCTCTGGGTCGACTCCGACCGGGATGGTCGCCACCACCGTGTCGGTCCTGTCGGAGACCACGTAGACGTCGGAGTAGACGCAGGGAACGAAGAGCTCCCCCCGACCGCTGTCGTAGGCAACGGAGTAGGGGTCGGTGTTGAGGAGCACGTTGCGGAGGATCGTGTTGTTGGCGTCGGCGATCACGTCTAGGGAGTTCCCTGCGGTCGCGAAGATCTGGTTCGCTCCCGGGTCGTATCCCATCGCGTTCAGGTAGTTGCTCACGCCGGTCAGCGATGCGACGACCGTGTTCGAGCTGTCGTTGATGACGCTGATGCTGTTGGAGTTCGCGTTGGCCACGAAGAGCTCGCCGCGACCGGGGTCGTACGCGATTCCCGAAGGCGCCGCCCCCGTGGGGATGCCCGCCACGGTCTTCTCGGTCGATGCCGAAATGACCGTCACATTCCCTCCCACCATGCTCGTCACGAACACTTCCCCCTTGGCTCGATCGTAGACGGTGTCGAACGGCTGGCCCCCGACGGTGATGTTGGCCACAACGCACCCAGTGCAGGAGGGGGTATCCGACGCCGACGCACCCTCGGCCACAGCGCTCGGGCGCTCCACACTGGAAGGACCCCGTTCGGGCGGTCCGGCCAGCACGTGGCCGGTGAGCGGAACACCCCAGGGGGCCATCAACAGAAGGACACTCCCGAACGAGAAGCCCGCCACGAGGAGGGCCCGAACGCGATCGTGCCTCAAACCTGGCTCCCGTTCGCGGGCGTGCGCGCCCGCTCCTCCTCGATGGGCAGGGGGGCTATTTCTCCCCTCGCCCGCCGGGCGAGGGGCCTCTCGAGGGGTCGAGAAAGAGGAGGGGCCCGGGAAGTGGGCCCGGCGGTGAGAGGCGGGCCCGTGCCGTCGGCCTACCGCGGGGGCCGTCGCAACCGGGCGATCCCGGGGCCGTCAGGCGGGCCCCAGGTCGACCACGTTCACCGTCACCTCGTAGCCCGCGACGGAGATGTTCTGCGAGCTCAAGATGAAAGAGATCACGTAGAACCCGGCGAACATGGTCCCGGTCGCCGTGCAGCTGCTGGAGTCGTTCAGCAGGTCGCACCAGAGCCCCGTCGGACCGAGCTGGGTGGAGTTCGTGAGGTCGGTGCTGCAACTCATCTCGGAGGAGGGACAGGCGGGGGAGGTCTCGAGCGTCACGCTGACCCGGGAGGACGTGCCGGCCTTCCCCGGCACGGTGAGCCCATCCTGCCAGATGACGCAGTGTCCCGTCCCGCAGAGCGTGTCACCGGTCCAGATCCGGTGACAGGAGATCGCTCCGGCGAGGCAATAGTTCGGAGGGGGCGGGGGGGAGTAGGTGAAGCGCGCGACGGTGCCCGCCACCACCAGGAGGGCCAGCACCAAGAGCACCCAGAAGAGGGGGCTCCTACGCCAGGCACCCCGATGGAAGAGGGCGTCGAAGGGGCTCGGGGCGTACCTCGGGAGCACCGACGGGCCGTTGCTGACCACCCAGTGCGTTGTCCGAGGGGGGCGTGGTGGGTCCTCGGTGGGGGGCTCCTCCAGCGTGGAAACGAGGCGCGTGGGCGGAGGGCCCAGGGACGCTCCACAAGCGCGGCAGACCCCCTCCTCCCCGAAGTGGACCTGGCCGCACCGGGGGCAGACGCGCGTGGTCAACGCCCGCTTTGAGCGGGCCTCGACCTGATAGAGCTGCCGCCCGGCGAGAGCGGTGGCCGGCGACCGCCGGACCGCGAAGGGCGAGTACTGCTCCTGGCCCGGAGACTACAGTAGCCGGACTACTCCCAGCGAACGTCCCTCGGCTGCGCCGCGTTCGCTGCCACCGCTCCAATGGTGGAGGCGGCGATCCCGACGAGCGCCAGATCGAGGAGAAGCCCTCCGACGTCGTCGCCGGACCTCCGTCTGGGCCGTCGGGGAGGGGGTGGTGGGGTGTCCGGGATGACCACCTGAGCTTCGCGAAGCACGCCTGGGCCCGCGGCGGTCACGGCGTGGATTCGCCCGGTGATCCTCTCCACCGTACCTCTACGACAGATGGGGGGATCGGGGGGAGGAGCAGAGCCCCCGTTTTCAAACGGGGGGTACGACCTCCCCCCGACCCGTCCAGGGACCACCTTCGGTCCAGAGCTCGACACGGGAGCACCTTACAGGTCACGCCGTACCACGGCGACGTTATGCCCGCTGGCCGCCCATGAGCGCCCGGGAGACGCTGCCCGTCCGCTCTCCTCCGCCCCATGCTGACCGCCGTGAAGTTCCGCCTCTATCCTTTCCCGGACCAGGCGCGGGAGCTCGACCGTCAGCTCTCCGAACTGAACTCCCTCTGGAACCACGCCCTCGAAGAGCGGTGCGCTGCGTGGAAGAAGGAGAGGCGGTCCCTCACCTTCGTCCAGCAGTGTCAGGAGCTGACCCGGTGGCGGAACTTCGACCGGGAGGGTCTCGGGAGGGTGAACGCCCAGGTCGCGCAGGAGTGCCTGGCCCGCCTGAACGACGCGTTCCAGCACTTCTTCCGCAGGGTCAAGAGCGGGGAGGCTCCCGGGTTCCCTCGCTTCAATCGGGAGACCACGTCGCTGACCTATCCCCAGGCCTACGACTCCGTGAGGCTCGTCCCTGGGAGGAACGGGACGCGAAGGCTCTCCCTGTCCAGGGTGGGGGACCTTCCGATCGAGGTCCACCGGGAGCTTCCCGCGGGCCGTACGAAGACCTGCACGGTCGAGCGGGAGGGAGACCGATGGTATGCGGTCCTGATCGTAGAGATGGCGGACCCGGTCCCTCCCCCCGACCTTCCTCCCCGCCATCCCTTGGGCGTGGACCTGGGACTCTCTCGCCTCGCCACGCTGTCGACCGGGGAGGCGGTCGAGGCCCCGAGGTTCCTCCGACGCTCGGAGGTCCAGCTGAAGCGCCAGCAGCGGAGGCTCTCGAGGAAGCGGAGGGGCTCCCACAACTGGCGGAAGCAGAAGGCGAGGGTCCAGCGGTGCCACGCGAGGGTCCGGGACCAGCGGCGCGATCTGGCGCACCAGCTCACGTCGACCTGGGCGCGAGAGCACGACCTCATCGCCTTCGAGGACCTGGACGTGAGGTCGCACCTCATGGGCCCCTTCTCCAAGTCCACCGCCGACGCGGGTTGGGGGATGCTGCGTCGGTTCGCCGAGTACAAGGAAGCGCGCCGGTCGGGCCGGTACGTCGAGGTGCCGTCGAAGGGGACGACCCAGAGCTGCTCGGCGTGCGCACGGCCGCATGACCCGCCCCTGACGCTCCGGGACCGCACGTACGAGTGCCCGTGCGGTCTGCGGCTCGACCGAGATGTGAACGCGGCGAGGAACGTGCTCGCCCGCGCCCTCGCCATCGTAGGGGGGGATACCCCCGAAGTGACGCCGGTGGAGATCGGACCTCCGGTGGCCCGCAAGGGCCGCCGCGTCCGGTCCATGAAGCAGGAACCGCCCTCGGCCGTGGGTGCGAGCACCTGACGGCCGGGAGGAAGCCCCCCGTTTCAACGGGGGGAGGATATCACTCGCTCGAGATCTCCAGCCGTTCGCGTTCGATCTCTCGGCGAACGAGCTTGTCGTTCTTGAAGTGTTCCGTTACTCGCTCGCGAACGATGGCCTTCACGCCGGCCTCGCGCAGGGTCTTAGGGTCGAGCATCAGCCCCCGGCGCCCGCTCGGTAGAGTGACGAGCTCGACCGACGACTCTTGAGCGGATCCCTCAGCCACGCGTCTTCACCTCGATGGCAATGTTCCGGTTGTAGGAGGTCGTGATCACACCAGGGTCGTGAGGGTCCATGTCCTGGACAAGCCGTTCATCGAAGCTGCGGTGGAGGGTGAAGCCTTTCGCACCCGGGGGCGGAAGGATCGGGCTCCGGAGCGGAGCTCGGTCCAGCGCTCCAAGGATCGATCGGAGGGCACGGAGGCCCTCGACCGCCAGCTCGGCCTCGACAGGGAAGGCCAGGTCGGGCTTCTCGACCAAGAACGCCTCGGTCGTCTTCCTGCCGGAGTGGGGAAGCTGCTCTGGCTCCACCGTGACAGGAGCAGGGGAGGTTGCGAGCGGAAGAGGCGCGATCGTCCTCTCGCCGGTAACGGTCTGCCAGAGCTCCTTGAAGGCCGCCGTGGCTCTTGGATCCGCATCTCGCAGCCAGCTCTCGGTGGCATGCTCTTGGAAGCGGGTGAGCCAAGACAGCACGGTCACTCGAGAACCCTCGTCAAGGCCGAAATGACCGAGCAGAAGCTGAAGCTGTCCTGACACAACCGATGCCCCGGCCAAGAAGAGCAAGAGGGAGGTCCAATCCTCAGGACCGGGAATCTCGAGTTCGCCCGGCGGAACGCGGAGAGAGGTCAGAACACTGTTCGTTGTGGGCGTACCGCTACGCCCCAGCGTGGACTCGATGGACGCTCGGATCCGCCGGTCCCGGCTGGCAAGTCCCCAAGTCTCGTCGAGGAGCAGCTGGAGCTCGTTGCGCAGGTCTGACCTGTCGGGCTCGAAGATGTGAGGCAGAACCTCCAGATCCACGGGGACGTCGGGCTTGGAAAGGCGGAGAAAGAGGCGCTCCTCCCTCGGAGCCACGCCGGCCTCTCGGAGCAGGTCGTGAACCCTCGCTCTGGCCCTGTCCTGATCACCTTCGTCGAGAGAGAATCCCAACTTCTCCATCTGCTCCAGTACCTCGCCCCGGGTGAGTCCGCACGCCTGCGCGACGGCCCCGATGGTGTAGTGTCCAAGCTCGAACCGCTTCTCCAGAGCGCGAAGCAGCGCCACGTGCTGGGAGGTCTCCACCTTGTCCTTCAAGGCGTCGAAGACGACCTCGGAGACCGATGCGACCTTCTCGCGGGCCGCAAGCTCCTTCGCCTTCTCCCACACCTTCGTGTCGACCACGAAGAGCGTGGTGCGCGCCTCCTTGGGCGCTCGCTTCCTCATCACTATGTAAGAACAGGAACAAGCATAAGTAGCCTATGATTCATTTTACTGCAACGTTGCCATGTTTAAATAATGGCTCACCCTGGCAGTTCCGTGCGAATGACGACAGTTGGAGGTCCAGGGGAAGGTGGCTTCCAGTGACCCTCCGCGGACTCCTGCAAGACCCGAGCCCGTAGTCCGGCTTCCCCGGCCCCCTCTGATCGTCGATGCGATGATGATCTCCCATCGGTCGAAGTTCGAGGAGCTTCTCTCGCTCACCAAGGATGGCACCAGGCCCCTCTGGGTCCCACCTGCGGTTCGGAGGGAGGTCCGAGGGACCGTGAGAGAGATTCCCGCAGCGGTACGCGACTACCAGCTATCACCATCGGAGCAGGACCAAGTGGAACGAATTGTCGAGAGGACCGGACCGGGGGGTAAGGAGCTGGTGCGACGCCTCCGACGAACCGGAAGGATAGAGAACCTTGGAGAGATCCAAGCGATGGTCATCGCGAAGACCGTGGGGGGGATCGTGGTCACCGACGACCCCAAAGCGCAGCGTGTGGCGAGGGCGCGCTTGGGTCCTCAATTCGTGTGGAGCTCCGACGAGGCCTTGAAGCGGCTCCGTGAGGAACTCCACCCGGAGAAGAAGGGTACCGGACCCTCGGACTAGCGGGATCGCGCCGCGCTCGCCGGTGGGAGCTCCTTCGCGCCCCCCGATACCTCGCCGTAGAGCCGCAGTTCTATCCGGATCTGCGTCTGCGGCGCTCGACCCGGAGGAGGATCGCCCCCGCGAAGAGGGCGACCCCGGCCCCGCTGCCGAAGACCACACCCTGGCCGAGCGGTGTGGTCCACCAACCCGGAGGTAGGATGGTGACCGCGCCGCAGGCGATGTTCGCGGAGGCGTTGTAGGCGGTGGAGCTGGTCTGCGTGCCTGTCGCGTTCGCGCAGAGGTTCCACGACCCCGACTCGTTCCCTGATGGACTGAAATGGATGACGGCGAGTTCGCTCTGATTGAAGTGAAGGCTCGGTAGCACGCCGATCGCGTTCGCGCTCCTGTTCAGCACGCCGCCCACGCTCCCGTACCATGCCACATCGACCGGGGAGCCACCCAGGGAAGTCGCGGCAGGGTTGGTGAGAGCGCTCCCGTTCGTGAGGTAGAACCTCACGGACACGTTGTGCAACGCAGGGGGCCACGCCGCGCGCACCGCCGCGCATCCGAAGAGCCCCGTCCCGACGAGGACCGAGACCTCGTAGGTACCGCCGTAGGCCATGATCGAGGGGGCGGTGAGATTCCTCGGGGACAGGAACATCACATCACCACAGACTGGGTGGCCGGCATCCGTGAAGGAACTCCCGGTGGCGCGCGACGCGAATGAAGGCGACGGGGCGGACGGACCCGGGTGTTCGGGAGTGGGGAGCGAGGAGGGGAGCGGAACGAGAGCGCCCAGGAGGAGAGCAATGAGGGCGAGAAGCTTGACCCGCCTCGACAGACGGAAGGGGTCTCTCGGAAACCGCGCCACACCCGGGTCAGGGGGCGACTCGTACATCTACGCGTCCGCCTCGGGGCTCGGGGCGGCCCAGGCGGATGGATGCTGGGTCGGATCGTCGTGAACGGTCTCGCGTGGGTGACGCGGGACCTGTGGGCGGACCTGAAGAAGGTCACTCCGAGTGCGATGAAGGCGAGAGGGATCTGGGCATCGAGCCAGTGAGCGTAGAGGAGGAAGTCGGCGAAGAAGCACCCCGCGAAGAACGCGAGCGCCAAGCTGTAGCGGCGCCAGGCGTAAACACCGGACGAGTACGCGGTCGGCTTTCGTACCCAAGGTCTCGTGCCGCTTAAGACCGCTCAAGTGGGCGCGCGACTTGCCTGTCATGGGAGCCGCTTGGATGATGCGGGCTCGACAGCCCCAGATCCAAACCGAAGACCCCGAGGGCGAGTGGGTTCGCACGGGCGGCTTCGGTGGAGATTGACTTGGCGGGCACCGGTCCTCCTCGCAGAGGGAGGAAGACCAGGCCAGGTAGGGTCCGTCGGATGGTTCTTGGGAAGGGGAGCTTGGCGGAACCCGTGACCGCCCAGAATGGCGCGTTCGCTCGGTGGGAGCGGCTCCCTCGAAGGGCCCGTGCTGAGCCTTGACTCCCGTGGCACCCGCGAGCCCTAATTTCTGCCGCACAGTTGATGTGCGAGCTAACCCCCGCCCAGCCCGATGTCGCCGCGATGGGGGGTTCGATCACGCTCAGTGCCCCGCGAGCTGGCCCCCATTCCCACACACGCGCAGACGCACAATGCGCCAGAAGAACTGGCGCAGGGGATCACCCTGCCGCGGTCGGAGAACCGGTCAAGGCCCCTCGAGAAGTTCCGTAACGAGGACCGCTGCCCGGTTCCGTCGGAGGTTCTTCCAGCTCCTCGGGACCGTTTGAGCTCCCTTTTCGGAGGCCCGTGCGGGCGGAGCCGGAGGGACCGAGACCGAAAGCGCGGAGCACCTTTGGACCGTGTCGCGCGAGGTCCGGAGCGACAGCCGTCCTACCCTTTCCCGACGATCGGACGAGCTCTGGTCTGTCGAGGAACTCCGCCGCCTCTGGAGGAGGCTGCCGGGGAGCGAGAAAGGCCCCGTTCATATCGGCTCAGAGAAGAGTCCACGATAGATAAGAAATATTATAAATGGATGTACATCCCGTTCTCAGGCTCCCATGCCCGGACGTGAGATGACCGAGGTACCGCTCTTGCCGACCGACATCTTCCTGCCGGGGACTCCCTCGCGTCCTGGGGGCAATGGGGCGCCCACCATGTGGGCCTCTCCGTCGTATCCGTGGGGCGGGTCCGTGGACCACCTCCCCGTCCATCGGTCCGTGCTCTTCCCACGCCGCGTCCGCGTCCTCCCCGACTTCCGGCCCTTCGGTGCCCTCCCTCGGATGACGGGGGCCCTGGAGGTCCGATGGGACAGCTGGGGGAACGTGACGTACGGACTGGCCTTCGAACGAACGGACGATGCCCGGTTCTTCGAAGCGGTCCTCCAGGAGAGCTATCCCGGTGTGCAGCTGGTGCCGAGCGTGAGCGCGATCGCGCTCAGCCGTCCGCTCTACGGGGGGTGGGGGGGATACGCGCTCCGGGCCCGGCTGGCCCGCGACCATGATCATCCCCTGGTCGTCCTTCCCGAACGCGATTACGGGAACCACCTCCTGCACGTTCTGCGCACCCTCCAGAAGGTCGATGTCACCCTTCAGGTGCTCTTCGAGCCGTACCGTCGAGCTGGGCGCTTCCTCGTCGAAGCACGGATGGCCGTCTGCGGCCCCGGGAGCCCGGAGGAGGGGGACCTTGCCGGGGGCGCGGGGAGGGCCTTTGCCTCCTGGATCGCGCAGTTCAACGCGGACAGCTCCGAGAACTCCCTGCAGATGGAGTACGTCGACCCCCGGTGGTGGAACCGTCGGCGAAGGGACCTCTTGTGGGAGTCCATGCTGCTCCACGACCCTCGTCGCGACCGGGTCCCTCGGGACCGACGTCCCATCCTCTCCGGTGTGGGGTTGGCCGCGATCTGCTCCTTCCCCTCTCTGGGTTACCACCCCGAGCTGGCGCGGACCCATGGACCCGTCCTCCCGTCGCCCCCCTCGCCGCCTCCCTGGCGGCCTTTCCCTCCGGCCAGGGCTCTGCCGACCCCTCCCCCCTCCGTCTCCAGCGCGCCATCGGGAGTCCCCCTCACCTTCCCTCCGCCTCCGCCACCCTCTTCGACACCTGTGAGAGCTCCGTCGACGCCTCCCGCCCTCGGGACCCTCCCCCCGCGTCCGTCCCCCGCGCCCACGGCGGCAACGGCTCCTCCCGCGCCTTCGTTCCCACCCTCGCTCCCGATCCCACCCCCGCCCGCTTCATCGGCATCTTCAGCGCCTGCCCTTCCCTTCCCCCCTCCCTCTCCGACGCGTTCCGTCGGGGGGCCGCTCGTGACGGTTTCCCGGACCCCGATCGTTCTGGGGCCTTCCTCCTCGTGCCGACTGGTCCTTGGGCCGTCGCCCCAGGGGGGAGCGGTCTTCCTGCTCGAGGGCTGGTACAACCTGCTGACCGTGGGGAGGACCCGTTCGGGGAAGACCTCGCTCCTCACAGGTATCGCGGTCCAGATCCCCGTGCTTGACCCCGGGTCCATCGTCGTGGTGGTGGACTCCCAAGGAGGCCTCATCGAGGGCGTGCGGTCGATGCTCTCGCCCGAGCTCGCGGCCCACACCGTGGAGATCGACCCCGCCCAGTGCCTCTTCTCCGAAGGGAACGTCACTCGGGTCTCCGTAGGATTGAACCCCCTCTCGGCCCCGGACGGGTGGGGGAGCGACCCCCACCGACTGACCGAGGCCGCGCACCTCCTGGCCGATGCCCTCGTGAGCTCCTTCCGCACGGTCGTCGGCGACGAATCGGTCCGCTCGAAGACCCAGCACCTCCTGTACCACGCCGCCCGAGCGCTGGTGCAGCTGCGGAGGACGAACCTCTTCGACCTGTTCCTGGTCCTGACGGACCGAGGGGCGGCGGAGCGGTTGGCCGTCTCGGTCTCCGACCCGGTGCTACGGCACTTCCTGGAGGTCGAGCTGCCCACCCTTCAGCGCGAGCCGCAGTGGGGGGCCTCGCTCTTGCCCGCCCTGAACAAGGTCGAGAAGATCGTCGGGAACCCCCTCCTTCGCGCGCTCCTCTCCCAGCGCCGGTCGCCCGTCCCGATGACGCGCCTCTTGGAGGAGCGGGTGCTCCTCCTCAACCTGGCCAAGGGACGCATGGGCGCGGAGTCGTCGACCTTCCTGGGGTCCGTGCTCCTGGAGATGATCGGGGCCGCGCTCCAGCGCGGGGAGGGGACCGGCGGTCGGCGGGTCTACCTCGTCGTGGACGAGTTCCAGGACCTGGCGCCCCGGGTGCTCACCCAGCTGCTCGCCCAGGGGGCCAAGTGGGGAGTACGGATGGTCCTCGCGACGCAGGACCTCTCGCAGGTGGCGCAAGAGCTGCGGGCCTCGTTGCTCGCGAACGCCGACGCGTTCGCCTTCCTGCGATGCTCCCCCGAGGACGCGGTGGCCGCGTGGGAGGTGTCCCAGGCCGAGCGGGCCGGGCTCGCCCCCGGCGACTTCGTCCTCCTGGAGAACTTCCAGGGGGTCGCCGTCCAGGGGTCCCACCTGCTCCCGTTCCGGACGGTCCCGCTGGCGCCTGCCCCCGCGAGGTCCTCCGCGGTGCGGGAAGCGGTCGTGGCGTCCACGCGACGCTTCTCCTCGGAAGAGGACTCGCTGGACTCGCCGCTCTGCCGTTCCTCCCGGCTCTTCCCCCGTCTCCTGCCCCTCCTGGAGCCGACGCCCTTGGGTACGGCGGAGCTGGCGGCCAAGGCGGGCGCGGGTGAGGACGTGGTGGAGGCCTCGCTCCGCGAGGCCGTGCGGGCAGGGCTTCTCTCACGTGTCGCACCGTCGGGGGCGTATGCCCTCGCCGACCTGGGGCGGCGCTGGCTCGAGGCCCGAAGGGCCCTCCGTCCGGGGGGCGCGGAGGGGGAGGAGCACACGCTCGTGCTCGCTCGCTTCGCGTTGTGGGCCGAGAAGCGGTACGGTTGCAGCTTCCGCATGGTGCGGCAGCACGGGTCGGCCCCCCGGCCCGACGGGGAGATGGTCCGGGAGGGGCGATGGTGCTCGGTGCAGGTCGAGACGCTGCGCGGGAAGAACCGGGCGCAGGTCGTCCGGAACTTCCGAGAGGGGGAGGCGCTGGGGCGGGTCACCGTCTTTGTGGTGCCGGACGCCTCGAGGGAGGTGGAGCTCATGGGCTATCTGGAGGAGGCCGGGCTCTCCGACCGACGCGGCCGTTCCCTGCTGGTCCTCTTCGAAGGACCCGAGGGCGAGTTCCACCGCTCAACGCCGGAGGGACCGGAGGACCCCTTCCTCCTCGGCCCGTCGTCTCCCCTCCCGTCGTCGGGGTCCTCCTCCGAGGGCCCCGTCGTGCCTAGCGGAGCTACGCCGAGGAACTCCACGTTCCCGGAAGGGCTCGACCCGCATGACCGCGCCCAGGTGGTCCTGTGGGAGACGGTGCTGGCGTTGCGGGAGCGAGGGCTCCGCCGTGCGTCCCATCCGGAGATCCAGGCGGCCCTCCCGGAGGCGTCGCGGATCCTCCTTCCCCCCAACCTCGTCGGGCGTCACCTGAAGGACTGGGGGTTCGTCCAGCGGGAGGCCTGGGTCCGCCAGTCGAACGGCGAACGGAGGGCCCTTCGCGTCTACATCCTGGAGCCGCTCCCGTCGAGGCGGCAGGACGGGGCGCCGCCATCGGAAGGTCCGTAACGGCCGCGCGCCACACGCGTGGGCTCGGACGAGAGCTCGGGGACGATGATGTCGGGCGGGGAGAGCCCCGTTCTTCCGAAGGGCCCCGTTCCCTGGGAACCGGCAGAAGACGGTGGCTCGGGCCCTGAGGGAGCACCTGTTGCTAGGGGCAGGCGCCGAGGAACGGGCGCGGTGCCGCTGGCCCCCTACCGGCGAACGTGGACCTACGCGGGGACGGCCCGTCGACCACGACGGGCCGCGTGGGTGGCAGAGGACTTGGCTCGTCGCTCGGCCAACAACTGGAGAGCGCGGCCGGCGTCACGGTTCGCCTCGGCGGCGGCTTCTTCGGGGGTCTCCTTGGCCCACCGGGCCGCCCGGACCCTCCGCGAGCGGTGAAGGTCGCGCTGGAAGGCGGACTCCTTGGGAGCGCTCATGGGACGTTCTCGGGTGTGACAATCGGCACGGGAGGAAGGCTGCGTGCGCTATTGAGAATGGGGATGCGATCGACGACCCTGGGGCGGGCTTCCAGGCTTATTACGCCGTGAAGGCCCTAGGTCGTCCCCCCTTCCACGATGTCACGCCCCTACCACTCTTCGGCCATGACGGCCCCCTTCGCCGCCGACCCTCATCGGGAGCGAGCAGCACGCCGCGTGCTGGCGATCCTCCTCGCACCCCTGCTTTTCTCCACGGGAGGGGCGGTGGGCGGCGGCCACGCTGCCGCTCTCGGAACGCCGAGGGCCCTGGCCGCCTCCACGTGGCCGACCTCGGTCGTCGCTTCGGGCTACCTCTCACAAGGGAACTCCTACCTGCAGGACACGGGCATCCACAGCCCGACCCCGGGGTGGAACGTCCTCTACCAGACGGTGCTCCCGCCGGCCGTCGCTTCGCTGAACGGGGCCTTCTCTTGGATGGATGCGGGCTATGGCGGGAGCCTGGGGAAGGTCTCGCTTGACCTGACCGACCTCAGCACGGGAGCCACGGTCCAGTACCTCAACGGAACGTCCCAGCCTTCGCTGGGTGAGTTGTGGTACAACTTCTCGACACCCGGGTACCTGCTCCTGAACGTCTCGGCCAGCTACCGGTTAACCCTCGCGGGCTATTGCTCCCTGTCCGCCACCTGCCTCGTGGGCGATGGGACCACGGCCCACCGCGCGCTCTTCCTAGCGTTCAACAGGTCCACGTTGGTCCAAGCGAACCGTAGTTCCCCCCTCCTGGCTTCGGTTGGGGCCCCGAGCTCGGCTTCCTTCGACCTTCCTCTCTCGAGCTCGAGCGTCGTCGAGGTGGACTCGTGGACCAACTCGCTTTCTCTCGTCGGAGCGCCCGCAGGTTGGGCCATGTTCGACAATCTCTCGGTCCAGGACCTCTCCAGCGGCCGGGTCCTCTGGACGCAGAGCGTGGCGGTGACCCAACCCTCGGCCGTGACCTGGCGTTTCTGGCCGCAGCTCTCGGTGCCATCGGCGGACCTCATCGCGCTCGAGCTCTCGACCTCGCTCTCGGGAGCGGCCGCGGGGAGCAAGGTGGTGGCCGTCGGGGGCAGTGGCCACCCCGCGTGGAACCTGACGCTCGCCGCCCCGCCCTTCCTTGCCCTTTCGGTGCTCGAGGGCCCGGTTCCCCTTCCCGTGGGCGTCTCCACGAGTTCCCTCCTGGTCTCCGGGACCGGTCGCTATCACTTCACGTTCGAAACGGGGAACGGTAGCATCTACTCGAACGCGAGCGCCACGAGCAGCGCGACCACCGCATCCTGGCGGTACAATTGGACGGGAGCCTTCGCGCCTCAGGTGTTCCTCGCTGCGAACCTCTCCTCTACGGGCATCACCTACTGGGCTGCGAGCGGGGCGCCTGGGCCTCTGGCGGTCTTAGTGGTCGCACCTCCCCCCATGGTGGTCTCCACCGACCCGTCGCCTCCCGACGGGGTGGGGCCGCTGTTGGTGAACCTCCTCGCGTGGCAGCCTCCTCGCGGGTCGATGTGGCACTACACGATCACCTGGGGGACCCCCGGGGGGACCACGGTCCAGAACGGCACGGGCAACGCTAGCTGGACGTACCCCGCGTCGCCGCTGGGGACCTATCCCCTGAACGTCTCCGCCTGCGTCTTCCCCCCTGGCCACACCGGCGGGAACCTGTGCGTGCGCGCCTCTCCCACGATCGAGGTCTCGACGGAGGTGACCCCGAGCCTGCACCCCTCGAGAGGGGTCACGGACGCGGGCGTCGCGGTTGCCTTCACTCCTGCAGAGACCGGAGGCTCCGGGCACTACTCGAACTTCTCCTGGGACTTCGGCGACGGGACACGGGCGTACGGGAACCTCACGCTGACCCACGTCTACGCGAACCCTGGGACCTACCGCATCAACCTCACCGTGGTGGATAGCGACGGCAACGTCGGCAGCACGGTCCTGTCCTACCGTATCGCCCCCGAGCTGTGGGCGAACGCGAGCGCCTCTCCGACGGTCGGGCCGGCTCCCCTCCCGGTCGAGCTCACGGAGTCGATCTCGGGCGGGACCACCTTTCTCTCCCCCGGTTTCCCGGCGGGCGTAGGCAATGCCTCCGTGGCCTGGCGGTTCCCTAGGGGAGGGGAGGCCGGTGGCCAGCTCCTGACCCAGGTCTTCAGCTATCCGGGGACCTACCCCGTCGAGTGCTGGGTCAATGACACGGGCGGGTCCCACCGCTCGGCCAACCTCTCCATCGAAGTGACCGGAGACGCCCAACCCTTTGGTTGGGCCACCCCCCGCGGCCCGGTGTCGCAATCGGGAGCGTCGGACGGCCCGGGGCCTCGTGCTGCGAGCATCCTGGCTTCGGCCGACCTTGGCCCTGGGAGCGTGGTGGGGATCTCCTTCCTCTCCGGAGAAGGACCGGATGGGACGCTCCTTGTGGCGGACGCGAACGGCACGCTTTGGGGGTTGGACGGGGTCACCCTCCATCCCCTTTGGCGCACGGGCCTCGCGGCGTTCGGGGAGGTCCTGAAGGGAGGGCCCAGCTCGGCGGACGGGACGGCCTTCCTCCTCGGAGGGTCCTCCCTCCTCGGAGCGACCACCCTTTTCGCCTTCAATGCGAGCACGGGGGCGCTCCGCTGGAAGTTGGACGTCGACCCGGCGAACTGGCCGAGCGGCCTCTTGGGCGCGCCGGTACCGGTCGGAGGCCAGGTCTTTGTCACCAGCCCGGACTTCCTCTCCGCGGTCAACCTCTCCACCGGTGCGCTCCTGTGGCAGGAGAGCCTCTTCGGGACCGACCCGGGCTACACGATGGCGTACGGCGACAGCTACCTCTTCGGACAATCGCCGCCGACGTACTGGGCACCGGCGAGCGTGAATGCGTTCAGCACCCGCTCCCAAGGGTACGGAGCCTTCCCCGATGGGATCTCCTCGGGCGCCTACACGGTCTACGAGGACGGCATGGTCTCGCTCGCCGGGCCCGCGGGTCAGGCCGAGGGGGCGATCTCCGGCACGCCCCCCTACTGGGACGCGACACTGGGAGGTGGCGCGGCCCTTCTCCCCCCGGCGGTGGCCGACGGGAGGGTGTTCTTGACGAACGGGTCGGGGCCCCTCTTTGCCCTCTCCGAGCTCAATGGCTCCCTCCTCTGGGAGAGGCCGGGTCCGATCGTGAGCGCCCCCGTCGTGGGAGGCGGCCAGGTCTACGTCGGGGTTCGGGGAAGCTCCGGTGACGTGCTGGAGAGCCTCTCGGCCGAGAGCGGGGTGGTGGACTGGCAGCTCAACCTGAGCGCGGCCCCCGCGACCCTTCCCGCGATCGGCGACGGCATCCTCTACTTCGCGGGCCCGGGGGGCGACATCACCGCCGTGGGGGCGCAGCCGCTCCGGGTGTCCGTCAGCACCCCTGCGACGGTCGTGTCCGCGGGAGTTCCGGTGAGCTTCCAGGCCCTGTCGAGCGGAGGCAGCGGTCCGGCGACGGTCGTCGCGTGGCTCTTCTCCGATGGGACGACGGCCAACGGCACCACGGTCGGGCACACGTTCAGTTCCCCGGGCTCTGCCTGGGCTCGCGCGGTCGCGGTCGACGCGCAGGGGGACGTCTCCGCACCCTCGGAAGTGGACCTTAGCGTGCTCGCGGCCCCTCTCGCGCCTTCGGTCGTGGTCTCCTCGGACGGGGTTGGAGCGGCGCGTGTCGCATGGACCCCGAACTCGGGCCCCGACTTTGCGAGCTACCAGCTCTTCGTCGGGATCGACGGGGCTCCCCTGGGGCTGCAGGCCACGATCTCCGACCCCACGACCACGAGCTGGGGGCTACGCGACCTCCCGCTCGACGCGCTTGTCGAGGTGCAGGTCGGGCTGAACACCACGTTGGGATCGTCGAACCTCTCGAACCCCGTCTTCTGGAAGGTCCCTCTGGTCGGCCCCGCTCTTTCCGTTTCCGAGGGCCCGGGCCACCCTGGGGAACCGGTCCTCTCTTGGTCGCTCCCGTTCGTCGATCACTTCGCAGGGTGGCAGGCCGCTTTCGACATCCCCGTGGAAGGTTGGAGGAACCTTAGGTGTCGCTACTAAATAATTGACTCATTTCGTCCGCTTGGAGCGCGGGCGAATGGTGTAGTTCCAGTCAGCGTGGAACCGATGGGGCACGAGTCGTAGCGTGGCCATCTGCTCGTCGGTCACCCGGACCCC
>JAGWLG010000086.1 GCA_028864975.1 Thermoplasmata archaeon
TGACGTCAGGAGCCTGGTGTGTCCGCAACGGAAGGTGGCAACCATGCACATCCGATTCCCCCTGCACAGACCGCGTCCAACCGTTGGCCCTAGCCCTGATCCTGACCAGCAGCCTTCGGGCCTCGAGCAAGTGATAGTGGCCGACGACCCCCTATGGCAGGAGGTCGAAGAATGGTTGACCGACCTGGGCGATCGACGGGCCAAGGCCCGGTTCCGATATCGTCGCTCCTCCGGAGGGAGCGTGAGACACAGACCACCGAAACAGGCCTTCCGAGCTCGGTCGAAGGCTTAGCCGCCCCCCGCCTCGGAGCCGGTGCACGACGCTCGGCCAGGACCGAAAGGGAAGGAGGGGCCAGCGACAGGGCTCTTCACGCGCCGTCTTGGTCGCATCAGGGACCATCGTCCTGAAGGTGAGTAACAGCGACCCTGCGAGGAGGTGAAGGTCAACTCGACCCGTTGCATCCTGGAGTCGATACGCAGGACAGCCCCCATGGGCAGGGCGCGTCCCCCAGTTCTTACCCATAGCGGTTGGTAGAGGGTAACGACTTGGGTGCGGCGGGAGACAGCGAGGGGCTGGTGGTAGTGGCTCTCCTCGGTGACACCGAACAGCCGGTGAGTCTCTGCAAAGATCACGCCGCCGACTGTGCTTGGGGCAAGTCCGTGTTCGGCTAGCCCGCGCGTCGTGGCCTCGTCCGGTTGGAGGTAGGTCCACAAGACCGATCGATCGGCTTCGGTCATGGGCCTTGTGTCCGAGACCGCAACCGGGTCGAGATCCTGGGGCGTTGCGTCCGGACCATGCTCGAGCCAAGTGCGAACCTCGTAGGGCGCGGGCTCTGCACGGCCCGGGCGTACGCGAAGGACGAGTCGAAGACACCAGCCATAGCCGGTGAGAAGGATGGCGGACCCGCCCCACCATGCATACTGGCGATCGACCGCCGTCCACGGAGCTCCCAGGAGTTCGAGGCGCCACGCCCGGGAGCCTTCTCGGGAGGCCGCGACGATGGCATACCGAGACTCGGGTTGGTCGGACCTCGATGGTTGGAAAGGAATGGGACCGACTCGGTCGTGCCCGTTCAGGGCGGTGTCTCCAACGATGCTGCTCCACTCGTCTCTCGGCTCCCAAGGGACCCGCGATCGGGATGGGTCTCCCCGAGGTCGCCACATCGAGCCCTCCACCACGGAGCGCGGTTCATCCCTCGTGCATGCCTCGGAGCACGGCAGTCTGAGCGCGAGGCGAAAGGAACCTGTCCAGGAGAGGGAGGTAGTCGCGCTCCTCCTTGTCCAGGTGCAGGAGCAGGATACCTTCCAGCTGGATGGCGGCACGGGAGAGCTGATGCTCCAGTGCGACCTTCCTCGGACCCCGCGCGTGATCGATCCGACCCACCAACCGACCGATGATCGCCACCAGGCCGACGATCCGTTCATGGTCGAGGCTCATGGTCCGGGTCGCGGTGCCATGGGCCTTGATGATCGGGTCTACCGCTGGGTAGAGGGCGGCCTCCTCCCCCTTCGCGTGGGGGACGAGCTCGTCGACGAGGAATCGGTGAAGGGCGTGGCCCGCACCCTTGGAGCGACCCGATCCCACCCGGCTGGTGAGGCGGGAGAGCTCGGACCGCAGCTGAACATGGTGGCGGTGGACCGCCCGCACGAGGGTCGCCATGAACCTACTCCCTCGGTGCGTTCGTACGAGGGGGGCGCCGGAAGCTGACGGAGAGACGGTTCCATCCGTTGATGGCCACGATCGCCCACGTCAGGTCCACAAGCTCCTTCTCGGAGAAATACTGACGCGCGCAGTCGTAGATCTCCTCCGGAACGTGGCCTGCATCCAGGCGGGTGACGGCCTCGGTCCACGCCAGGGCGGCCTGTTCCCTCGGCGAAAAGAGGCCGCTCTCCGCCCACGCCGTCAGGAGGTGGATCCTCGTCTCGGACTCCCCCGCCTCCAGGGCTTCTGGAATGTGGAGGGAGAGGCAGTAGGCGCACCCATTGAGCTGAGACGCTCGGATCCTGACCAGCTCGAGCAGACCCCTGTCCAGGTCGCATCCGTCCACGTACCGCTGAAGAGCGATCTGCGCGTCGCTGGCCCCTTGGGCATGCAGACCGTAGTCGATCCGCCCCAGTCCGGAACTCCCCTCGGCCCGGGCGGAGCCCGGTTGCCCCCCTGCGAGGGCCTCCCCTCTCGTTCCGGTCGAGGCCTTGCTTGGAACCCTCGCCGACTGGCTCGATCTTTCCGCTGCCCGGACTTCCGCCATGGTCCTCTCTCCGTAGTCAGTGATGGACCCGTCCTCCTTCAGCGGTCGTGCTAGACCTTTCGGAACGCCCCGTCTCGACCCCGAGCGAACTCTAGTCCACCCCCCGTGCCCGTGTGACTGGCGTTGCGCCCCGGTTCGTAGGTTCGCTCGAAACGATTCCGTGGAAGCTCCATCCTCCTCCACTGAATCCCAACCATGAATGGCCCGAGCAGAGAGTTTCCCCGCCTCGGGTCCTTCGTTCTTGCTGACCCCACGGGGCCCTTTCCACCTGGGCCGGACGGTCTGGGCCTTGCGCAGGCGACCCCACAACCGGATGGACCTCTGGGATGGGAAGACCTACCGTCGACTCATGCTGATCCAGGGACAGCCAGCGAGGGTAGAGGTCCGGTCCCTGGATGGAAGGCCGGGTGGTCCCCTCTCGGTACAAGTCATCGGTGTGCCTGCGACACGGGAAGTGCAGGCAGAGGCTTCTCGCGCCCTCGAAGGGTTGTTGGGGGTCCACATCGACCTCGCTCCTTTCTACCGACTTGCACGAAGAGACCCAAGACTCCACGAGCTGGTCCTTCGGTTCAAGGGTGCCAAGCCGCCACGGTTCCCGTCAGTTTTCGAGGCGCTCGCCAACGGGATCGCCTGCCAACAGCTTTCGCTTAACGTGGGGATCGAACTCCTGAATCGGCTGTCCCAGGCTTGCGGACCTTCCCTCGAGAAACGCTCCAGTACAGAGCACGCGTTCCCGCGTCCGGAGGACGTCTTGAGGTTGGACCTCCTCCGACTTCGCAAGATCGGGTTCAGTCGGAAGAAGTCCATGGCGCTTCGCGAACTGTCGCGAGCGGTGGACAAGGGTTCCCTGAAGCTGGATGCGCTCGAACACATGGACAATCGCTCTGTCGTGGAACTCCTCGATGCCATCCCTGGGGTCGGACGATGGACGGCCGAGTACACCCTTCTGCGGGGCCTCGGACGGCTGGACACGTACCCTGGGGACGATGTGGGCGCTCGAAATCGACTGGCCCGGTGGCTTGGTCGAAGGGACCCCCTCGATTACGAGGGGGTCACCGCGGTGACCCGACGCTGGCAGCCATTTGCGGGGGTGGTCTACTTCCACATGCTCCTCGCCGGCCTCTCGGATTCGGGTGTGCTGGCATGACCGGGCTCACCATCTACACGGTAGGCCATTCAACAAGGTCCTCTAGTGAGTTCCTCGCCCTGCTCAGGGCGCACGGCATCCGTAGGATCGTGGACGTCCGCACGATCCCGCGGTCCCGTCACAATCCCCAGTTCGACCGCGACAGGCTCTCCCGGTCCCTGAGAGCTGCCGGGATCCACTATCGACATCTTCCAGGGCTGGGAGGCTTGCGTCGGCCCCGACGGGATTCGATCAACGTCGCCTGGAGGAATGCAAGCTTTCGGGGTTTTGCGGACTACATGCAGACACCGCAGTTCCAGGTGAGCCTCGACCGGCTGCTCCTCCTCGCTCGGGGGGAGACGGCGGCCGTCATGTGCGCGGAAGCAGTCCCCTGGCGGTGTCATCGTTCGTTGATCGCGGACGCCCTACTCGTTCGGGGGGTCGCGGTGCAGGAGGCGGCCTCCCCATCGAAGACAGAGCCACACATGCTTACCCCCTGGGCCAGGGTCCAAGGAACGCAGGTCACCTACCCCGCGACTTCGATTGCAGAGCGGGCGTCGTCGTGGCGAGGCGGCGCTGAGCGGAGAGCCGTCAACCGAGGTCGGACGAAGGGTTCCTCAGGATCGTCGCGGCGACCTCGTGTTCGGAGACCTGGCGACGACGGTCGATGAGCCGGTCCCGTTCCTTGACGAGCTCGACGAGCAGGCGCTCCTTGACCTCCCCGCTCGAGAGGATCCCTTGGCGATACCTCCGGGCGAGGTCCGCACCTTCGTCGGGGGAGAGGAAGTGGGCGCGGAGGTAGCGGCATGCAACGTCCTGCTCGGGGTCTCCCCCCACCCGCCGATGTTCCTCAAGGCTCGCGCCTCCTCCGCTGAACGC
>JAGWLG010000014.1 GCA_028864975.1 Thermoplasmata archaeon
CTCAAGCTGGACCAGATGATTCCCGCGTAACTCCCCGGAGGGACCCCGAAATCCGCGGTCCTACAGCTACACGATTTACCTCGAGAACTCGCCTAGCATGACCAAGTTCCGCTAGGGGAGGCGAAGGGGTGACGGCCTGGGTCGTCCAAGCCGGAGTTTGAGAATCCGTGGGAAGACGAGAGTCGAAGGACGGGGTCGGGAGGAGGCTCCCTCTAAGCGGGTCCCTGGACCTTGGGGTCCCCTCCTAGCTCCTGTGAAGCTCGGCGACCCAGGCGTGGCCCGCCGTCAGGGTCCCGGCCGTTGCACGACCGCGAGCGCGAACCCGTCCCACTTCTTTCCGCCGACCGTCTGCACCTCGGTCGCGCTCACCCGGGGGTCCGAGCTCATTCGTTCGTTCAGAAGTCGGACCGCGCGGACCCGGGGGTCGGGGTGGGCAGGGTCCAAGACCGCACCCTCCCGGATGATGTTGTCGAAGACGAGCGCGCTGCCTGGCCGGGCGAGCCGCACCGCCCAGTCGAAGTAGTCAGGGTACCCCTCCTTGTCCGCGTCGATGAAGACCAGGTCAAACGGGCCCTCGGGCCCGAGAGTGGGAAGGGTCTCCACCGCCCGTCCGACCCGCACGTCGACGACCTTGCCCACCCCGGCGCGCTCGAGGTTCTTCCGAGCCACCTCCGCGTGGCGCGGCTCCAGCTCGAGCGTGATGAGCTTGCCCCCGGGAGGCAGGGCCCTGGCCATCCAGGTGGCGCTGTAACCCCCCAAGGTCCCGATCTCCAGCACGCGCTTGGCCCCCAGGAGGCGGACCAGGAGGTGCAGGAACTTCCCCTGGGGCGGCGAGACCTGGATCGAGGGGAGGCCCGCGGCGGCGCTTGACCGAAGGGTCTCCTCCAGGACAGGATCGGAGAGATGGAAGGTGTCGATGATGTAGCGGTCCACGCTGCTCCAAGACGGTTCGGGCATGTTCACGACGCACGGGCGGAGACCGCGGCGCGCATCAGGTACACGTTCGCGCTCCTTTTTGACCCCAGAGCTCCGTGCTCTTGGAGACCCTTAGGAGGAGCGAGGCATGCCAGCTCGACCGAGACCCAGCACGTTCAGCATCGTGGCGGCCGACCTAGACCGGAACGAGTGGGGTGTCGCCGTCCAGTCCAAGTTCATCTCTGTGGGGGCCGTCGTGCCGTGGGCGGAAGCGGGCACGGGCGCGATCGCGACCCAAGCGATGGCGAACATCGCCTACGGCCCGGAGGGGCTCGCGCTGCTTCGCAAGAAGGCCTCGGCCGATGAGGTCGTGAAGAAGCTCACCTCCGCGGACGGCGAACGCGACCATCGACAGCTCGGCGTGGTGGACGCGAAGGGCCAGGCCGCCTCGTTCACCGGATCGAAATGCATGGAGTGGGCCGGGCATGTCGTCGGGGAGGGGTTCGCCTGTCAGGGGAACATCCTGCTCGGAAAGGAGGTCGTGGGGGCGATGGCCAAGGCCATGGAGAGCACTCCGGGGGACCTGGCGGACCGATTGCTCGCCGCCCTCAGCGCCGGCCAGAAGATGGGGGGGGACCGTCGAGGGCAGCAGTCCGCGGCCCTCTACGTCGTGAAGCCGAAGGGGAGCTACGGCAAGGTCCTGGACCGCTACATCGACCTGAGGGTCGATGACCACCCCGCTCCCATCGAGGAGTTGAAGCGGATCTTTGGCCTCTACGACATGACCATGCTCGAGCGAGAGGACCCCGCGACCCTGGTCCGTCTCACCCCCGAGGTCGTCGTCGAAGTGCAGAAGGACCTCAAGGTGCTGGGTTACTTCTTCGGTCCTCTCGACGGACAATGGGGTTCAGTGGTCCAGCAGGCGTTCTCGAAGTACGTCGGGACGGAGAACTTCGAGAACAAGGAGCGGAAGGACGACAAGGTCTGGCCCAGCCTCCTGCGGCACCTCCACCAGCAGGCTGCAAGGGCCCAGGAGCAGCATCAGAAGGCCCAGGCCCCGGTCTTCGGGGCGCTATCGGCAGGCCCGGGGAAGGCCCCTCCCTCGGGAGAGCCGACGCGGAAGGGCCCGAGGAAAGGCGCGGGGTGAGCCCGGTCGAGGAGGTCCCGGCGCGGGCGACGCTCCGCAGGGCGTGTGCGTCCCCCCAGGAGGCGAGGGCCCTCGCCGGAGCCATCCATCCGGACAACGCGGACTTCCTACGCGCTCGGGCCGAGGGAAGCGTCCTCGTCCTGGAAGCGAGCTCGAGAACCGTGGGCGAACTGCAGCGCACCCTCGAGGACGCGCTGGCGTGCCTCTCTGGAGCGGAACGGACGTGGGCCGGGCCGGGGGCTCGCGGCCGCGGGGGCCCTCGCTCGAGCGTTCCCCCTTCCGCCACCACGGGGGAGAGTGACGAGGAGGCGGACGAGGCCTCGTAGGGGTGACCGGGGCGCCCCTGCGTGCGATTCTCTCGCAACCCACGCGGTAGACCGCCAGGGATGCTCGGGCTTCAAGTAGTGGGAGCCGGGCTGGCCAGGAGCTGACCATGTCCGAGCCGAGTCCCCAGAACCCCGCGCCCTCCAACTCCTCCGAACACCGACCCCTCCTACGGTTCCTTCGTCACCTCGCCGCGGACCCTCCCGCGCGAGGGCCTTCGGTCTCCGGTGGGTTCGCCCCCGCACGGGGCCAGAAGGTTCCGCCGGCCCCGGCGCTCCCCCCGGCGGTCGCCCCCGTCTCCCCTCCTAAGCCTCTCAAGGCCGGCATCGGTCTCGAACGCACTCCCGTGCCGACACTGGCCCATGCCCCAGGGACCGTCCCTTACTTTCCCCCGAAGAAGGAAGAGCCCAAGGTCCAGGTGACGGAGGAGGTCTTCCGGCCCTGGAGCTTCTCGGTCACCGAATACGGGACCCACGGTAAGGAGGTCCCCCGGCGGCGGGTGAGCGCCGAACCTACGGGAGCCTCGCCGTCGGGGACAGGTATCCCATCGTAGGGCGATCCGCGCAAGAGGGGCCCCCTTCGGGGACCTGACTCGATCGTCAGTTCCTCGGGTGGTGGATAGCGGCAGGGCCGACGGTAGGTCCGCGCCGTTCCGCGTGAAGGTTCATCCGCACCAAGGGGTCGGAGCGGCGTGGTCGCCCCTGCGCAGGCCCACGCCCCTCCTCCGGTCGTCCCCTCCCTCGAGCGTTACGTCCTCGCCGTCGTCGTCCTGATGGCCGGGATCTACGTCCAGTACCTCCCGCAGTACCCGGTCCTTCCCTCGCTCTACGAGAACGAGCTCCTGCACGCCGCAACCACCTACTTGCCCGGGCTCTTCGCCTTCGTCTCGCTCATCGGGACCGCCCCGCTGCGCAACTTCGCGCGTCGCTTGCCCCGGTCCGCGGCCGAGGGGGCCCGATGGTACGGGGTCTTCGGGATCCTGAGCTTGGTCGTGGTCATCTTCCTCATCGCGGTGTACACCGCGGTCGAACCGGCCCGGTTCAGCAAGATCCTCGAACGGGCGACCGGTCTCGAGCAGACGGCCGCCACTGCTCCCTGGTTCTTCATCGCGATCTCCTTCCCCGTCGGCTGGGTCGAGGAGACCCTGTTCCGGGGGTTCGTCCTGGGAGGAGCGCTCGTCCTGTTCGGGACGAAGCGCTGGCGCGTGCATGCCGTCTGGACCTCCCTGCTCTTCACGTTCTCTCATCTCTACTACGCCCAGACCTATCTCGAGGTCACCCCGGTGGTCTACACTCAGGTCTTCTTCACCGGCCTCGCTTTCGCCTACGCCTACGTCCGAAGCGGCGGGAACCTGCTCGTCGTGGGGCTCCTGCACGGGAGCTTCGACGCGATCGCGTTCTCGAAGTATCTGCCGGCCGTGGGCGTGAACGGCGCTGGCGCCCTGGACTATGGTCTCCTTGGCGTCTGCGCGGTGGTGGCCCTCGTGCTCTTCGTCCGCGAGCGATCGTCCGGGTCGGCGGACATGACGTACTCCTCTCCGGTCCTGGTCTCCGTTGCGGCTTCCCCTGGGCCAGGGGAGCAGGGTTCGGCGGGGTGGGGCGGCGCCGCAGCCGCCCCGGGTCCCGCTGAGGGAGTTTTCCGGCCAGAGCTGCCCTCGTTCGGGAGGGCCCCTCCGCCACAGTTCTCGGGCCCGCCCTCGGCATCGGTTCCAGTGCCCCAGTCCGCGCCTTCCCCTTCGGGCCCGCCTCCCCCTCCGACCCCGCCCCCACCCGCCTCGCCACGTGCAGCCTTCCTACCTCCCATCTGCCGGCGTTGCGGAGCGATCGTCGTCGGGGACGTGCACGGTCTCCCGTCCAGGTGTCCGAGATGCTCCGAAGTGCTCTGGGTCGACTCTGCTCCCGGAGCGCCCCCGGTTCCTCCGGTCGGGCCGCTGCTCTTCCCTCACCTCACACCCTCGGCTTGGCCCGGGTTCGTCGCGGGCGCACCGACAGGGCAGTCGCTCGCTGCGAGGGCGGGGGGAGGAGGGACCGACCCTGCCTGCGAGGACCTTCCCTCGGGAGCGTGGCCTCCGCCCCCTCCGGGACCTGCGGGGTCGGGGCTCGCGCACGCAATCTACATCCCTCCCCGGTCCCCGTAGCAAGGGAGCGACCATGATGGGCGACGAGCAGATGCGGGAGCTCCTTCGATCGGCGAGGACCATCGCCGTGGTGGGGATGAGCGACAAGCCCGAACGCGACTCTCACGAGGTAGGGAAGTTCCTGATGTCGAAGGGCTACCGGGTCGTGCCGGTGAACCCCTCGGTCCCCGAGGTGCTGGGAGCGCGTTCCTATCCCTCTCTGCGCGAGATCCCGCCCGACGTGCACGTGGACATCGTGGACGTCTTCCGCAAGAGCGAGGCCGTTCCCGGCGTGGTCGAGGAGGCGCTGTCCCGCACGCCCTTGCCCAAGGCGGTCTGGCTGCAGCTCGGGGTGAAGGACGACCCCTCTCGCGGGAAGGTCGAGGGCAAGGGGATCCAGTACTACCAGGACCTCTGCATCATGGTCCAGCACCGACGGCTCTTCCGGCCTTGAACCGGGCCCGAGCGAGGTCGGGGAGGCTTCCCCGCCACCTCCACCACGTGATGGCCCGAGGGTTCACGCGGGGGGCCGGGTCGTACGAGCGGTCGCGGCCGGGATATCCTCCCGGCGTGGTCCGCTTCGCGCAACGGACGTTCCATCTCGGGCCCGGCTCGACGATCGTGGACCTCGCCGCGGGGACCGGGAAGCTGACCCGAGCGCTCCTTCCCACGCGGGCGCGGATCATCGCCATCGAACCGCTCTCCGCCATGCGTCGTCAGTTCCGCCAAGCCGTGCCCTCTGTGAGGGTCCGGCCGGGGACGGCGGAGCGGACGGGGCTTCCGAGCGCCTCGGCCGACCTCGTTACCGTCGGACAGGCCTTCCACTGGTTCGACGCGGAGAAGGCGCTTCGGGAGATCCACCGCATCCTTCGTCCGGGTGGGGGACTGATGGTCGTGTACAACTGGCGCGACGAAAGAGGGGGGTGGCGGAGGGCCATCAACCGGCTCGCCCGGGAGTACGACTACCGCACCGTGCCCCACCACCGGGACTGGGGTGGGTGGAAGCCCAGGCTGATGCGCGACCCCGGGCTCACCCGAGCGCGGGTCGCACGGTTCCGCCACGCGCAGAGGCTGACGCGTCGGCTCGTGGAGGACCGCTACCTCAGCATCAGCTACCTTGCGGCACTGCCGCCCGCGCGGAAGGCCGAGTTCCTTCGCCGGCTCCGGCAGGTGCTGGCGAACGCTCCTTCCTCCAGGGGGCGACGTGTCCTCCTCATGACCTACACGACCCGAGTTCACTGGTGCCTGCGAAGGGAGGCGCCGCTTCGGGGAGCCCCCCGCCGCCGCAGACGGATG
Source organism: Thermoplasmata archaeon (assembly GCA_028864975.1). GTDB lineage: Archaea > Thermoplasmatota > Thermoplasmata > Lutacidiplasmatales > UBA184 > JAKAAX01. Next base: position 5,799 of record JAGWLG010000014.1, read on the forward strand.
GGGCGAACGCGCCCACGGTGATGTCCGTGCCCCGCGCGACGGCCTGGCAGCGGAGAGAGCCTTCAAGCGAGGAGGTCGCTGCTAGCGTTGTTGGCATGACCGGGACCGGAGAGCGATGGGAGGTGGCCGCGAAGGTCGCGGTCCTCTGCTCGATCGCGCTCGCAGTCGTCGCTTCGCTGCTCGCGCTTGGGGTCACGGCCGCTGGGGGCTTCGACTGCCGTGCCTACCCGTCCTGTCTCTTCGAGCAGCCGAGCTGGTCCGTGCAGGCCCATGTCTTGGTCGGTGCCCTGCTCGGGGTGGTCCTGCTGGTCCTCGCGGTCCTGGGGTTCCTGTTGCGGCGGACCCACCCGGGATTCTTCCCAGCGACCTTCGCGAGCTTCCTCCTCTCGATCGTGATGGGGGGCATCGGCGCTGGGCTCTCGACGGGTGCACTACCGGACGCTTTCCTCCTCGTTCAATCTGCCCTGGTCGTCCTCCTGCTCGCTTTGCTGCTCTTCGCCCATCGGAAGCTCCGGAGAGCGAACGCGCCGGCGGCCCGGGCCCCCGATGGCGGAGTTCGTGAGGCCGCGCCCCCGGTGGCCTGAACGATCCGAGGTCGACGAGAAAGAGAGAAGAGGGGCGCCCAGGTGGGTCGCCCTCGATGTCGTCGTCCGCCGCTCCCGCCTCCGCGCCCAGGTCCGCTCCGCCGGGCCCGGGGGCTCCCCAGAGCCAGGTGCTCGCGATGGAGCGGCGCGTCGCGGAGTTCTGGGCCCGCGAGGACATCCCCGGGAGGGCCCTCGCCCTCCATCCCAACGGGCCGATCTTTCGTTTCACCGAAGGGCCTCCCACCGCGAACGGCAAGCCCCACGTGGGCCACCTGATGCCGCGCGCGCTCAAGGACTTCGAGCTGCGCTACCGCCGGATGAAGGGGGACCGGCTGATCTCGTCGATGGCCGGCTGGGACTGCCACGGGCTGCCCGTGGAGGTCGAGATCGAGAAGTCCCATGGCTGGACGAACAAGAAGCAGATCCTCGAGTATGGGATCGGCCCGTTCGCGCAGGACTGCCGCAAGAGCGTCATGAAGTACGCCGACATCTGGCAGCAGTTCTCCGAACGGATCGGGTTCTGGCTCGACTACGCCCACCCGTACTTCACCATGGACCCCTGGTTCATGGAGAGCGTCTGGTGGTCGCTCAAGGAGCTCTACACGAAGGGGCTTCTCGAGAAGGGGCACTACGTCGTCCCGTACTGCCCGCGTTGCGAGACCCCGGAAGCGACGCACGAGGTGGCCCAGGGGTACCGCGACACGACGGACCCCTCCGTCACGCTCCGGCTCCGGCTCACCGACGGCCCCGCGGGGGGGCGGACGACCTACCTGCTCGTCTGGACCACGACCCCTTGGACGTTGCCCTCGAACCTAGCGGTGGCCGTCGGGAGCGAGATGGATTACGTAGCCTTCGAGGGGGAGGGCGGGGACGAGTACCTCCTCGCGGAAAGCGCCCTCGCCCGGTACTTCCCGAGCGAAGAGGGAAGGCCGAAGGTCGTGCGTCGGGAGAAGGGGAGCTCCCTTGTCGGGAGGACCTACGAGCCTCCTTTCCCGGGCATGGTGGGGGCGACGCCCCAGCGCTTCCGCACGTACGCGGCAACCTTCGTCACGGCGGAGGAAGGGACGGGGCTCGTCCACGTCGCGCCCTCCTTCGGGGTGGACGACTACCAGCTCGGAGAGAAGGTGGGGTTGGGGGTCTTCGACCCGCTCGACAGTTCGGGGCGCTTCACATCCCAGGTCCCTCTCGTCGCGGGGAAGTGGTTCAAGGAGGCGGACAAGCTCCTGATGGAAGAGCTCCACGCTCGCGGCGTGCTTTGGAGGCGCTCGACCTACAAGCACACCTACCCGTTCTGCTGGCGCTGCGACCGCCCGTTGATGTACCGGGCGCTGGACACTTGGTTCGTTCGGACCCACAAGATCCGGGAGAAGCTCCTCGCGAACAATGCCCAGGTGACGTGGGACCCTGCGCACCTCAAGGACGGACGCTTCGGGAACTTCGTCGCCGAAGGGAAGGATTGGGCCCTCTCGCGGAACCGGTACTGGGGAACCCCCCTACCGATCTGGAACTGCCCGAAGGGCCACCAGGTCGCGGTGGGGAGCTTCGAGGAACTCTCGAAGCTCCACGGGGGTCCGTTGCCCACGTCGTTCGACCCGCATCGGCCGACCGTGGACGAGCTCTCCCTCACCTGCCCCGAGCATCGGGAACCTCTCGTCCGCGAGCCCTACGTCATCGACACGTGGTACGACAGCGGGTCCGCGCCGTTCGCGCAGTTCCACTGGCCCTTCGCGAAGGGGACCCCCTTTGAGGTCGATGCCCCGCTCGACTTCGTCGCGGAGGCGATCGACCAGACGCGCGGGTGGTTCTACACGCTCCTCGTCATCTCCACGGCGCTCTTCGACCGCCCCCCCTTCCGCCACGTCCTCTGCCACGGTCACGGCCTCGACGACGAGGGGAAGAAGATGTCCAAGTCGAAGGGGAACGTCGACGACCCGATGCAGGTGCTGGAGCGGATGGGGGCCGACCCCACCCGGCTCACGATCTACCTCTCCTCGTACACCGAGTCGTTCCGCCTCGGCGACCTGGCGATCCGCCAGGGCGGGCTCCGGATGCTGACGACGTTGCTGAACGTCCTGGAGTTCTACAGGTCGAACTGGGAGGTCGACCGCGTCCCACCGGCGGTCGAGGCGCCCGCCCCCAAGGACCCGCTCGACCGTTGGCTCCTCTCTCGGCTCTCCGACGTCGTCGCGACCACGGACCAAGCGCTCTTGAGCTTCGATGCACGACGAGCCTCCTCGACCCTGGAGGCGTTCGTCCAGGAGATCTCGACCTGGTGGCTGCGCCGCTCTCGCCCTCGGTTCTGGGAAGAGGGGCCGAGCGAGCGGAAGGTCGGGGCCTACCGCACCCTTTCCTTCGTCCTCCTGACCCTGGGAGGGCTCCTCGCCCCGCTCGCCCCCTACACGGCCGAGGAGCTTCATCAGAAGGTCTCCAGCACGGACTTTGGAAAGGGCGCTTCCAGCGTCCATCTCGAGCCCTTCCCATCCTGGAGGGGGGCAAGGGACCTCGCGCTCGAGACCGCCATGTCGGACGTCCTCGCCCTGGTCGAGACGGTCCGAAGGCTCCGGATGGAGGCGGGGGTCCGCGCGCGCATGCCGCTCGAGGAGCTCCTGGTGGGAGGGCTAGCACCCGGGACGGTGGAGGCCATGGGGCCGAGCCTGGTGCCCCTCCTTCAGGAGGAGCTCAATGTGAAGCGGGTCGAGATGATGACGGCGGAACGGTCCTCCACGCGGGAGTTCCCTTCGGACCGCTGGGTGGTCCATCGCCCGACGGAGAGCGGTGGCCCTTCGGTCGCGCTCTCCCGCAAGCCGAGCCGCGAGCTCTTCCTGGAAGGGCTGGCGAGAGAGGTCGTCCGACGCGTGCAGATGACGCGGAAGGAGCTTCGGCTCGCGATCTCCGACCGGATCCGTCTCGAGCTGTGGGCCGAAGGCGACCTCGCCGAAGCGGTCCAGGCGCACCAGGAGTGGATCTCGAAGGAGTGTCTGGTCTCGGACCTCGCGGTCGCTTCGGGGTCCCCGTCCTCGCCCGAAGGGGTACGATCCTGGCCGGACGTCGAAGGGTCGAAGCTCGAGCTGCGGATCGTAAAAGCGCCGAACGTCTAGCGCGCCGACGGGCGGGGGGCCCCGTCGTCGAGGGGATGTTCCACCACCGGCCCCCGGGGCCGCTCCTCGGCGAAGATCTCCGAGCGGAAGCTCCAGAAGCGCGGGCCCGGCCTCCGCCAGGCCGCGGGGGAGAGCCCCGCCTTGACGCAGGTGTAGGAAAGGAAGGTCTCCACGTCCCATCCTTCGTCCACCGGGACCTGGGGGAGCAGGACGCCCCGGAGCCCGCCCTCCTCGACCATGAGTCCGTCGCGCCCCACCTTGACCATGTCGAGAAGGTCCAGGGGCTTCCGCGCGACCACCGGCACGGCAGGAGTGAGCAGAGAGAGCTCGACGCGGATGCGGCCAAGCTCCCCTCGGGAGAGCGGAGGGAAGCGGGGATCCTCCTTAGCGGCGTAGAGGGCCGCTCGGGGAATGCCCTGCCGCAGCCGGAAACGGGGCTCGGTGAACCCGATGCACCCCCTGAGGTCCGAGGAAGGATGCTGAAGTAAGGTCACGAAGAGCCCCCGCTTCTCCTCGAAGAGCATGGGGAGGTCCTCCGCCTCGGCGAACGACCCCGGGTCCTTCTCCTCGGGCCAGTCCAGACAGCTCTCGAGCGCTCGTCGCGCTAGGCTCACGGCGACGCTCCCCTCTTCGAGCGAGGTCACATTCCCTCTATGGCTTGGCGGCGGTTTTACGGTTCTCGGTCGGCTCCCCCAGGGGGGCCCAGGCACCTATCTGCGCAGCGGAAGGCGGACCCAACGACCCTGGTCGTCCTGCGTCCAAAGGACCAAGCCCCCGGTCCAAGGGAACGCCTCGACGTGGAGCGGGGTCCCGAGCAGGGGGATCACGTGTCGGTCCCCTTGAGGGAGATCCGGGGCCCCACTACGGCGAACCGGGGGGGGCTGGGGGGCGCGGTCCAGGGGGCGTTTCCGCTCCCGCTCCATCATCAGAGTTCTATCGGCCCAGCCGGCTTAAGATAGTTGGCCTTGGAGACGTGAGGAAAGTTCGATTTCGGGAGCCTTAGCGGACCTGCGAGGTTCAAGGTTCAAATACCCGGGCCCAGGTGGCGCGGGTCCCATGCCGTTCGCCGAAGCCACTGCCCGGCTCCTGAACAAGAAGATCTGCATGAACTGCTCCGCCCGGAACCCTCCTCGCGCGGTGCAGTGCCGCAAGTGCGGTTACCACGGGCTCCGCGTGAAGTCGAAGGAGCGCGCGGGCAAGACGAAATAGGGCCGACACCACCTCGCGGAGCGTCGCGCTCAGGCCGGACCCTGCGGAGCGGAGGCGCCCTGGGCCACGGGGAGTCGACGGGCCATCCTACTCTCCTGGGAGAGCTGGAAACGCTTGTTCAGGAGGAACATCCAGTTGGTCAGTCCATCTCGCCAGCTGGAGAGCTTAGGTCGTCCCCAGCGCTCGGCGTAATGGATCGGCACTTCCTCGAACTTGAGGCCCCGGAGCATCGCCTCGAGCTTGATCTCCTCGGAGAAGGACATCCCGTCCTGGTGGAGCTTCATCGAGCCGAGGGCGGAGCGACGGAAGACCCAGAAACCGCTCTGAGAGTCGACCAGCACGCGGGCGGGGACCCCCTGAAGGCACGAGTGAAAGAAGACGGAGACGGTCAGGTTCAGCAACAGGTTCCCGATCCGATGCTCCGTGGTCATGGACTTGGGCGCGAGGTAGGTCAAGCGGTCGCCCGTCAAGAAGTCCTTCTGATGGTAGAGGAGATGGAGCAGGAACCAGGGGACCATGTCGGCGGGGTAGGTCCCGTCCCCGTCGAGGGTCGCGACGTAGTCCCCGGTCGCGTGCTCAAAGCCGGTCTTGTACGCACGACCGTAGCCCCTCCGGGGCTCGTCGATCACCTTGGCCCCCAGGCGCCGAGCGATGTCCTGCGTTCCGTCGGACGACGCCCCATCCACGACGATGATCTCCCACTCCACGGGGGCCTTCAGGAAGAGTGACCGGTTGGCCCCTTCGGCCGCCGCCCGGAAGGTGGTTAGGGTCCGTCCGATCCCCTCCGCTTCGTTGAGCGTGGGAATGACCAGGGTCGCTCGCATGCTGCGTTAGGGTGGAGGCTGCGTCGCCATGATAAGAACGCACCCTTGACCCGGCCCATGCGCGCCCGCAGGGAGGGCTCTGGAGAGGTCGATGAGGAGCCCCCCGGGAGGGGCCCTGCCCACTGGAAGTTCGGAACGACCGCGGATGTCGGGATCGGGGCCCGAGCGTCCACCCCGCAGGAGCTCTTCGCCCAACTGGGGCTGGGGTTCACCGACCTGGTCTCCGACCGCTCGAAGGTCTCCCCCGTGGAAACACGAGAGGTGGTCGCCCACGCGAAGACCCTCGAGGGGCTCGTGGTCGACTTCCTCACCGACCTTATCGAGCTCTTCGACGAGGAAGGGTTCCTCTGTTCGCGGATCGAGATCGCCCTGGAGGGGAGCCCCCCCGAAACCCTTCGCGGACGACTGCAGGGCGAGCTCTACGACCCGAAACGCCACCCCATCCATGTCCAGGTGAAGGCGGTCACCCTTCACCGACTGCAGATCGACCTCAGCAAGGGCCGGGCAAGGGTCATCGTCGACATCTAGGGCGAGGGGGGAGAGGGTGAGCCAGCCCTCTCCCTTTTCTCGCGTTGCTACGGGAGCAGCGCCTCGAAAGCCGAGACCCCGGGCCCCATGGCGGCGACCTTGCCCATGCGGAACATCTCCCGCTCGACCGCGGCGATCCCCGTGAGCACTTCCCCGAAGCTCGCGATCCCCATGTGGCCGATCCGGAAGATCTGGCCCTTCGCCTGGCCCTGGCCCCCGGAGACGATGACGTTGTGGCGGTCCCGAAGCGCGGCGCGGAAGGCGGAGTCCTCCACCCCGGTCGGGTAGCGGATCGCGGTCACCGTGTTCGAGGCGAAAGGTTCCTCGGGGAAGAGCGAGAGCCCCATCGCCTTCACCGCGGCGCGGGTGGCCTCGGCCATGAGACGCGTGCGGGCCTGCCGGCGCTCGACCCCTTCCTCCTTGAGGAGGAGCAGAGCCTCCCGCAGCGCAAGGAAGAGCGGGACGGCGGGGGTGAAGGGGGTGTCGTCCTTCTCGAGGCTCTTCACGTGCTCCGCGAGGTCGTTGTAGAAGGTCTGGGGCGCAAGCCGTGCCTTGGCGCGCTCCGACAAGTGGACGAGGGCGAGGCCCGGGGGCGCCGCGAGCCCTTTCTGGCTCCCGACGACGATCGCATCCACCTGGGCCGCTTCGCCCGGGGTAGGAAGCCCAGGAAGGGCGCTGATGGCGTCGACCAGGAAGAGCGCTTCGTGCTTCTTGGCGAGGGTCCCCACGCTCTCGAGCGCGTTCGTGAACCCCACCGAGGTCTCGTTGTAGACCATGGCGACCGCCTTGGGTGAGTTCTGCTCCAAGGTGGCCTTCAAGAGTTCCAGGCTGACGGGCTTCCCCCACGGGGCCCGGACGGGTACGAGCTGCCCGAAGCGGTCGACGAGCTTCTCCATCCGGTCGCCGAAGTGGCCGTTCGAGACGACCACGACCTTCTCGTTCTTCTTCACCAGACCCGAGACCATCGCCTCGAGACCGGCGGTGCCGCTGCCGCTCAGGACGACCTGGTTCCCCTTCTGGCCGAACACGAGCGGGAGGAGCTCCTTGATCTCGTGAACGAGGCCGTGGAAGTACTCCCCGCGGTGGTTCAACGAGGGCGCGGCCATGGCCTGCTGGATCCGAGGGTGGAGCTTGACCGGTCCTGCGAGCAGGAACGTGCTCGTGTAGGGGTCGAAGAGCGATCCGCTCAGGACCGACGAGGAGCTGGAGCTCCGCGTGGTGGGGGCGCCGGTGGTCGACGGAGGGGAGGGCTTCGCTGGGGCGCTGACCGCGTTCATGTTCTACGTGCCTCGGGGTTCACACAGTACTCGGGGGTCTCCCCCCGAAGGACCTTCAAGACCTGCTCGACGGTGACGGACCCGGCCCGGGCCTGCGCTTCATGCGTCGAGGCCCCGATGTGGGGGGTGACCACGACCTTGGGGTGCGCGAGGAGCTGCGCGTTCTTGGGAGGCTCCTCTTCGAAGACGTCCAGCCCGGCCCCCGCAAGGTGGCCCGATTCCAGCGCCGCCAGGAGCGCCGCTTCGTCCACGAGCCCCCCGCGCGCGACGTTCAGCACGATGGCCCCTTTGGGGAGACGGGAGAGGTTCCCTGCGTTCAGGAGGTTCTTGGTCTCCGGGGTGAGCGGAGTGTGGAGCGAGACCACCTGGCTGCTGGCCAGGAGCTCCTCGAGCGAAAGGAGCGGTGCCCCGTCCGGGGACTTGGTGAGGTAGGGGTCGTACGCCTGGACCTTCATTCCGAAGGCCTTGAGCCGGTTCCCCGCCTCGCGTGCGATACGTCCGTAGCCGATGAATCCTACCGTCCGACCCGCGAGCTCGAGCCCGTTGCCCGCCTTCTTCCATTCCCCCTTCTTGAGCGAAGGGACCTGGGAGCCCAGGTCGCGCGCGACGGCGACCAGGAGCCCCACGACGAGCTCGGCGACGCTGGTGGTGGCGGCGGCCGGAGCGTTGACGACCGGGATGCCCCTCTTCGTGGCCGCGGCCACGTCGATATTGTCCACGCCGACCCCGGCGCGTCCGATGACGGTCAGCTTCTCCCCCCGCGAGATCATCGCGGCATCGACCTTCGTGCGGCTCCGCACGAGGAGCGCCTGGGCGGACGGGAGGTCGCGCTCCAAGGCCTCCTTTCCCGAGGTCGCGTCAGCGACCCGGGCGTGGCGCGAGAGCTCCGCGACCGCCTCCTTGTCCAGAGGGTCGGCCACCACGGCGAGGGGCTGTGCAACGCTCACGTTCCCGCCCACGACCCCTCCCGTATCAGCCTTTTTGCCGGTCCAGGACCCCGGCCGCCCGGTTCCGATCCACCTCCGCCCCCTATCAGGGAGGTAACCACGAGGCGTAGGGTCAAGGCCTGAAGGTCGGATTCTAGGCCCGGAGATCAGCGTGAGCGCCTCGTCAGAGAGGTCCGGACCCTCGCATCGAGCCCGCCTTCCGCGCTTGCGGTGGTCCAAGGTCCTGGCGGTCGTCCTGCTCGTGCTGTCGGTCCCGGTGATGGGGGTCGTGGTGGGTTGGTATGGGATGAACCCCCGCGCCAACGAAGCCTATGCCCCGGTAGGGAGCGATGCCCATCTTCTGCTCAACAACTTCCCGGATTCGCGTCTCGTGGTCGAGCTCGATGCTGCGCCGGGCTACGCCCCGCCCGCGAGCGCGGTCTCGACGCTTCTCGACCGAATCAACGAGACGACCTCGAAGAGCTCGGTCTCGGTGGTCTCGTACACCATCTCCACGACCAGCTCCAGCTGGACCACCAGCGACCTTCTCGCCCTTCAGGCGTCCGTCCGCCAGTCCTGGCCGAGCTGGGGGACCATGACGGTCTGCTATCTCTTCGTCCCGGGGACCTTCCAGGAGGGCTCCTCGGCGATCGGGGTCGCCTATCGGGGAAGCTCGATCGCGGTCTTCCCCGACGTGATCACCGCGAACATCCCATCGTACGACCCCCAGCTCTTCCCCGAGATGATGACCACCGTCCTGGTCCACGAGTTCGGACACGAGCTCGGCCTGGTCGGACTCGTCGGCTCCGCGCCCAACGAGGACCCGGCTCACCCGGGGCACTCGACCGACACGAACGATGTCATGTACTGGCAGGTCGAATCGACCTCGTACCTACCGGGGATCCTCTCCGGGCCGCCTCCTCCCACGCAGTTCGACAGCGCCGACCTCCAGGACCTGCAGACCGTCCGCTCGACCGTGATCCCGCTTGAGGTTCTGCCCTACCTGTGGTTGCTCTTGGTCGCCCTCGTCGTGGTCCTTGTGGCCGCCTGGGGACGCTGGCCCCGACGCAAGGGACGGGCCGCTGTGAGTTCGCCGGCGTGAGCTGCGCCGCGCAGATCCTCGGTCAGTGGCTCTTGGAGGGCGCGGGTCCCTTCGAAGGCGTACGCCACTTTTGGAGCGTCTCGAGGATAGGGTCCGCGTGGAAGACCAAAATGGCGCCGAAGGCGAAAGGGAAGATCCCCAGCGACCAGATCGCGTCGAACGTAGCGACCCAGGTGTAGAAGAGCGCCAGTCCAAGGATCATCAGGAAACCCCCGAGAACCATCTCGGCGCCCGTGGGATGCCCCCCGGTCCGGAAGCTGACGACCGCCTGCGGCGGCGGGTGATGGCTCTCCTCGCAGCTCATGGAGAGGCCGCGCAGAGAAAGGGGGAAGATAAGCCTGGGGGAGGGTCCGTCATCTTCGCTCGGGCTCCCATCGGCGGCCCGGCCGGGAACCCGGGCCTGGAGCACCGCCAGAGGCCCTCAAGGCTGGCTCCGGGAGCGGCTCGGGCTCGTCGTAGGAGGGGTCACCCTTCCTCAGGAACTCGACCATCTTCCCGGGACGCCGCCGCCCCCAAGGGCGAGAGCGGACCTTGAACCCGGCCCCCTTCATCCGCTTCTTCACATCGTCGAAGGCCTGCGCGCTCAGGTCGAGCTCCATCGGTCGGAACGTTTCCGTGCCCTCCTCCCGGCCAGGGAGGGGGACGTAGACCACGACCTCCATCCCCGGGGAGCGCCCGCGACCCCCTCGAAGCTCCCGGTCATCGTACGCCATCGAGACCGGTCGGTCCTCCCAGGCGATACGGATCGGCTCCCCCTTGCGGAACCGGAGCACGAGGGCATCGTCGCGGGTCTCCACGCTCTCGGGGTGGGGCCGTCGGAGGAAGGCCTGGGAGAGCGGAACCGCCGCGATGCAGTAGACCAGGATCGCCAGCAGGACCTGGAACGTCGTATAGGGAGGGTAGGGGCTCAGGCTCTGCAGGATGTAGCCCACGAGGAGCCAGGTGGCGACGCCGAGGAGCACCCCCGCGAGGACGAGGTTCAGCCTTCGCGAGGACGCACGGAGCCGTGCTTGGGCCGTCGTGTCGTACCGGGTCATGGAGAAGGAGAGCTCCCCCCCGGTGTCCCCCGGCCGTAACGGAGCGCTTCACGGTGGGCGTTTCGGCCCTCTCTGCGTCCTGACCCGGCCGGGGCTGTTGGACACCGTGGTTGTCCTCTCTTCATCCCGTGCGGACGACCCGTCCGCAAGGTGGTCCGGAGGGACCCTTCGTCGGCATCCAGGTGCCCCCTTGCGGGGGACCGGGGAAGACCACGCTCCCGCCCCACTTCAACCCTCCGCCTCGACCTCGGGCCGCTCCTCCCCACCGCCCACGGGCTCCTCTCGAGAGAACAGATAGACCGCGAGCGCGAGCCCCCCCAGGGTAGGCACGAGCGCCACCGCATAGATCGGCGCCTGGACCCCGAGGAGGGAGATGGCGATGAGCAGCGATAGCGCGCCGCCCAGGGCGGGGACCGCAGCTTGGGCGATGACCGCGCCGAGGAGGGGTGGGAGCTCTCCCGGGGCCGGGACCGACGTGTGGAAGAGCAGGACCAGGCCGACCAGAAGGGCGCAGGTTAGGCCTGGCGCTCCCCCCAGCAGTCCCAGTACGGCGACGATCCACACCGTTCCCGCTGGAAGGGTGCTGATCGACGGGACGGGGTTGGGCATGCGTCGAAGCAGCATCCCCACGACGGCGGACGCCAAGAGCGCGAGGAGCAACGGCAGACTCCCCCAGGCTGGCCCTCCCGCGAGCGACCAGAGCGGGAAGGGGACGAACAGCAGCAGCGCCGCGAGGAGCTCATACGCCCCTGGACGGGCCCTCCGAAGCAAGGGGGGGCGTGCTTGGGCCCTGGCCATGGCGTGGTAGGACGTGTACTCCCCGAGGGCGTGGGGGGGGACCGTCACGCGGCGCCTCCTCGGATCATGCTGGCGGGGGGTCGTCGTAGGAAGGCGACGAGCGAGGCGAGGCTCGAGAAGTCCTCCCACTCCACGACGGGAGAGCTCTGCCAGGCCTCGGAGAGTCGTCGTCGTCGGAGCAGCCGAACGAGGCGCAGCGTGATGTCCGCGTCCTCGGCCTGGTGGTCCATCCGCTCTGACTCCAAGGTCGAGGGGGACGGGCAGAGGAGCATGCAAGGGAAGCCGTTCCGCCGCAGGAAGTATCCTGCTCCCACGGTCTCGTCATCGATCATCGGGGTCAGCAGGAGCACCGGGGTCCCGATCGGAAAATGGCGTTGGAGGGAGATCGAGAGTCGCTCAACAGGGCCGGCCACCTCCGACAGCCGGGCGTCCTGGAGCGTCTGCTCGATCGCGTAGCGTTGGACGCGGCCGCCACCCAAGGGGAGGATCTTCACGAACTCCCCGAAGATCACGAGCCCGACGCGCGTCTTCTCCTTCAGGAGGTAGCGTGCGAGCCCAAGGGCCGCCGACCGCGCGACCCCGAGCAGATGTCGGTCGTCCCCTCCCGGGAGTCCGGAGGGTCGAGCGTCGACGCAGATGATCATCTCTCCGCTCCGCTCGGCGTGGTACTCGTTCGACGAGAGCTCCCCCCGACGTGCGGAGGCCCACCAGTTGATCTGGCGCGGCGTGTCCCCCGCGGCGTAGTTTCGGACCGAGACGAAGTCTCCCTGGGATGCGCGTCGCCGCGACCGCAGCTCTCCCGGGAGCGGGGTCGTCCTCTGGATCGCCAGGCGGGGGATCCTCCGGACCTCGGGGGGGTAGCGTTCCAGGCTCAACCCCTCCCCTCGGGTCGGCAGCAGGACCTCAGAGAGCCCCAGGGGGTCCCTCCATCGGATCTTCGGCGTCGTAAGGCGGACGAAGAGGGGTCGGAAGGGTCGAAGGCGGAAGCTGGTCCGCAACTGCGGGTCCTGCCCGACGACCACCCGGCGGAGGACGCCGTCGATCGCGATCACGCCCTCCGGGGGCTCGATCTCCACCTCCAACCAGCCTCCGGGGAGCGGAGGGGTCGCCTCGAAGGTCATGGCGATCTCGAGGTCCTCCTCGACCTCGGAGAGCTCCCCTCGCACCACGATCCGGGTGAGCGAGCGTGGCGCCAGGAGGAAGACCGATCCCGGCGCGAGGAGGAGCGGGGTCGCGAGCAGGATGGCGTCCGAGTTCCGCAGCAGAAGCCCCGCCACCAGGGCCGTGCCGCCGAGTCCGAAGAGGAGGAGCGCGCGGGCGCGCCAGGAGGGTCGGGGGGATTCCGGGAAGTAGCTCGGTTCCGCCGCCAACGCTGCGCGACCTCTTCTCTCGCCCCGTCGACGGGCGGGGCCTAGTTCACCTTCGGGACCGGCATCTTGCGCACGACCTCCGAGACCACGGTCGTCCCGCGCAGACCCCGGATCCACGGCTCCGGCTTGATGACGAGGCGGTGCGCCAGCGCGGGGAGGGCGAGCCCTTTCACATCGTCAGGAAGCGCGTAATCCCGTCCTTCGAGCAGCGCCTTCGCACGGGCGAGCTTCGCCAGGGCGAGGGACCCGCGGGGCGAGGCCCCCACCTCGACGCGAGGGTCGGCCCGCGTCGCGCTGACAAGGTCGACGATGTACCCCTCGAGCGCGGGCGAGAGGGCCACGCCCTCGACGGAGGCTTGGAGCTGACGGAACTCTCCCGGGGCCAGCACAGGGGGAGGAGGTCGAAGCTCCGCCTTGGCCTCCCTCCGACGCGTTAGGATCGCTCGTTCTTCGGCCCCCGTGGGATACCCTAAGGTTAGCCGTAGGAGGAAGCGGTCCACCTGGGCTTCGGGAAGCGGGTAGGTCCCCTCGAGCTCGATGGGGTTCTGGGTCGCCATCACTAGGAAGGGGCGCTCCAGGGGGTAGGTCTGCCCTTCGGAGGTCACCTGATACTCCTGCATCGATTCCAGGAGTGCGGACTGGACCTTCGGTGGCGCCCGGTTGATCTCGTCCGCCAGCAGGACGTGGGTGAAGACCGGCCCTCGACGGAAGGAGAACTTCCCCGAGGAGGGGTCGTAGACCTCTCCCCCCGTGATGTCCGTTGGGAGAAGGTCGGCCGTGAACTGGACGCGGGTGAAGTTGAGCCCCAGGACCGAGGCGAAGGACTTCGCGACCAAGGTCTTCCCGAGACCAGGAAGGTCCTCGAGGAGGACGTGCCCGTCGGCGAGGAGGCCCACGAGCAGGGTGCGCAGGGCTTCCTGCTTCCCCACCACGACCTGTCCGACCCCGGCGAGCACCGCTTCCAGGCGCGCCTTCGACGATCCCCCGTTCATCCCCCACCTCACGCCATGATCTCGATGCGGGCAACCTCGTCCCGCAGCAGCAGGTTGAACTCTTTCCTTGAGAATCCTAGGACCTCCTCGCGACGGTCGAGGACCCGACGGACGGGGGTGGAAGTCCCGGCCGTGTCGGCCGCCTCCAGGGCCTCCAGGATGTGCAGGCGGGCGAGCCCGTCCCCCGCGTACGCCTGGCGGACCCGCGTTTGCCACAGGGACGCCTCCGGAAGAACGAGCGGGGGGAGGTAAGGCATCCGGAACGCCAGCGCGACCAGCCCGGCGAGGGTCAAAAAGGCGGCGGCGACCGCGCCGAAGAGGAGCGAAAGGTCCGTGCTGTCGATCTCAAGCGCGGCCAGAACGGCGGAGACGACCCCCAGGAAGATGAGGACCTTGAGCGCCGCGGATTCGAGGCGGCTCATCGGACGGCCCCCGTGAGGGTCGCATCTTCCGTCGTGGTCGACGGGGTCGTGGTTGCCCCGGGCCCGGCCGCCTTGAGCTGGCCGAGGACGTCGGAGAGGGAGGCCTTGGCCGCCTTCGCCTGCTCCTCGCCCATGGGGTGGAGGCTGTAGCGCGCCTCCTCAAAGAGCGTACGTAAGGCATGCGCCGACGGAGAGTCGAGGCGCAGGTGCGTTCCCATCAGCCCCTCGACCTCGCGAGGGGTCGAGGTCTCCAGATCCGGGATGCCGCGCCCCTCCAGCTCCTTCAGCAACGCCGCGTAGGCCTCGACGATCCGCCGCTTCGCTTCGCCCAGCTCTCCCGCGTCCAGTTGGGCCACGGCTTCTTCGAGCTTCGTCAGGAGCTCCCGGCCGGGAGGCGGTGCGGCTCCCGGCCGAGGCTTCCCCCGCCGTACGAGATAGGCGGCGACCGGGACCACGATCAAGGAGAGGACGATCCCCCCGCTCAAGGCGAAGAGCGTGGGCGTGTACGGGGAAGCCAGAAGGGAGCCCGGGGTGGAATTGGTCCGGGTGCTCCCGTTGTTGGTCCCTCCGCCACCGGGAGGTGGAGGGGGGCCCGTCGTGCCATTGGTCGAGTTGCCGGTGCCACCGGGGCCTAAGGACCCCCAGGAACGGTGTTGCTGGGAGAGGCTCGCGAGCCCGAGGAGGCCGAAGATGACGAGGACCACCATCAGGAACGCGAGGAGGGTCACTCCCGAGCCCTGAGCGAACCAAGACCCGCTCTTCCGATTGCGGACGCGCACGTAGACGAAGCCCAGAACGAGGGAAGCTAGGAGGACGGAGAAGACGATGAACCCGACCTCGTATGTGTAGGGGGAACCGAAGCGGGTAGGAGGAGGGAGGGTCTGGAAACTTCCCAGGAGCCCGGCCGTCGCCCCCAACCCCAGAGAGAACAGCAGCACGAACATGATGGCCAGTGACCCGCGGTCGATCCCTCTCAGCCCCGCAAGGGCGCCTTTCGAATTGGGGGAGGGGAGGACGGCCGAACCCTCCGACATGTCCAGGCGAGGTCAGCGGTGCATCATATCCCTATCCGATAGGAAGGACTTGCTTCGAGACCCGATACCGACGCACCTGCCGCTCCTCCGGCTCGACCCCGATGCCGGGGCCCTTGGGCACCCGGAGGACGCTCCCCCTCTCGAGCCGCAACGAAGGTTCGACCACGTCCTGCTTCCAGTAGCGATCCGACGCCGAGAGGTCCGCGGGCAAGCGGAAGTTCGGTAGGCTCGCGAGATGCAGGTTGTGGGCGCGCCCGATGCCCGTCTCGAGCATCCCACCGCACCAGACCGGGACCCTCGCACGCTCGGCCCGGTCGTGCAGGGCGACGGCACTCGTGAACCCGCCCACGCGGCCTGGCTTGATGTTGAGGCATCCCAGGGCTCCTTCGCGAAGCGCGAGCTCGAGCGAGCCCATCGACCTTACCGATTCGTCGAGACAGACCAGGGTCTTTCTTCCAAGCGCCCGGGCCAAGCGAGCATGCAGAAGCACGTCCTCCTCTTCGAATGGCTGTTCGACCACCTCGAGCTTGGCTTCGCGGGCGAGACGGCGGAGGGCGGGAAGGTCTCGGCCGCCGTAGGCCTGGTTCGCGTCGACCCAAATCCGAGCTCCGGGGAAGGCCCTTCGAGCGGCCAGGACGAACGGGCGGTCCCTTCCCGGCTCCACCTTGAGCTTGAGCCGGCCGTAGCCCTGGGCAGCGTAGCACTCGAGCTGCCGGACCAGCTCTTCGGGGGTGGGTGCAAGTCCGACGGATACTCCGACCTCGACACGGTCCCTGAGCGCTCGGTCAGGGGCGAGCAGGCGCTGGAGCGGGAGATGGGCATGGCGCGCCGCGAGGTCCCAGAGCGCCATCTCCACCATCGCCTTCGCCATGGGATGGCCACGGACCCGGGAGGCTGCGGCGAGGAACGCCTGAGGTGAGGCGGCTTCGGAGGTCGAGGCCAGCGCGGGCCGGAGGTAGCGGAACAGGACCTCCCGGACCGTTCCTACGGACTCGTACGAGTAGAGAGGGTCACGCCCTGCGACGCACTCTCCGTAGCCCTGCTCGCCCCCTCTTTCCTCCAGCGTCAGCAGCAGGACCCGACGCGCCTTCTCGGTCCCGAAGCTCGTCGTGAACGGGCGAACGAGCGGGATCTCGAGCTCCTCGAGCACCGCACGACGAAGACGCAGCCCCCCGGGGTTGGGCGGTCCCTTCGGCTTCGCGCGGGAGGGCATCGACCTTCCCACCTGGGTCTCGCCTCTCACCTCAAGGCGCGACGGAGGGCTCCGATGTGGCGGACTCGGGAGGGCGGGGCGCAAGGAAGTAGAAGGCCCGCCGTTCGTGGTCGACGTTCACGATGGCGAAGTCGTCCACCCCCCATCCCAGGTCGTGAGCAGCGCGGAAGGCTTCCCGTGTCGCCTGTCTCCACCCCTTGAGGTCCTGGGGCTGATGCTCCCGCAAGGCGGAGAGGTCGAAGGGGACCTCAAGGACCGCCGACGTCTTGTCGCTCTCAGGCTCGTGGACCTCCCTAGGGATGCGGAGCCCCGCCTCCCCCAGGTCTGTCGTGAGCAGGACCTGGCTCGCCCCGTGCCGCTCTTGGTCCTCCTCCTTGGAGGGGATCTTCCCCTGGAGCCGCTCCTCGACATGGGGGGAGTTGAGGAGCCAGGTGACCCGAACGCGGTCGGTCGGGATCCCCCCGGTCTGCTCGGTGTCCATGGCCCCGTAGTAGTGGTGCATGTACCGGTCCGGGTACGCTCCCAGCTTGCGGACGTTCAGGTTCGCGTTCTTGGCGACCAGGGGGTCGAACGTCCACCGGACCTTCGAGAGCCCGGCCTTCACGACCTCCTCCCGCTGGGCCTTCTTCAGGCGTAGACCCACGCCATGGTTCTGGTACTCGGGAAGGACCGCGTTCATGTGGGACCAGTAGTAGAGCTCCTGGCCATCCCACGCCACGAAGGCGAGGTTGAACCCCACCAGGTGGATGTCGTGGAAGGCCCCCAGGATGAGCCCCCCGTTGTCCTGGATGGCCCGCTGCAGCGACGCAGGGACGGGATGCTCGCTCCGCATCCCCCACGCCTTGACCTGGACCTCTTCCGCCATGCGGAACTCCTCCGGCGTGCGAAGCTTCCGCGTCTGGAGCTCGGGCATGGACGGGGCGACGAGCGCCCGTCCCCTCTTGAACCCGGAGGGGAACCGAGGTCGTGGCTCAGACCCGGATCTTGAGCTCGAGCTTCTTGCGGACCAGACGGACCTCGTCCTCGGGCGTCAGGTCCCAGAGCAGGTCCTCGGCCTCGGTCACGTTCCGAAGGAACTCGGCCTTGCTTCGGGTCTTCATCAGGTGCTCGAACCGGCGCCGTGCGACCATGTAGACCCCGACCAGGTAGGCGCCAATGAGGGCCATGAGCCCCCCACCAGGGAGCATGGCGAGGGTCCAGTCCGGGCCTGTGTAGGAGCCCGTGGGACTATCGGTTCCCTTCAAGGGCTGCTCGAGCCACGCGAGCGAGCCCCCCGGGTCCCCCAGCGGGGTCCACGCGAAAAGGCCGATGAGGCAGAGGATCGACCCGAGGACCAGCACGGCGATGGAGATGGCGAACCGGTAGGTCCGTAGCCCCCGGCGCAAGGTCGTCGAGAAGCTCATCGGAGGGGCGGTTTCCTTCTCCTCCTTGCTCTCCTCTCCCTTCGGAGCCTCCTCCTTGGAGCCCTCCTCCGCCTCGGTCGCTTCCGTCTCGGCGGAGTCCTCGGGGTCGTCCTTCTCGCGCTTCAAGCTCCCGTCCCTAACGGAAGCCCTTCAAGAGTCTTGTCCCACGTCCTCCGAGAGCCACGAGGGGGGGAGGGGGGCCCTTCGCCTCGCCCCCCCGCCCTCTGAGACCCCTTTGGAGGTCGTGGCCAAGTTCAAATCATCCCCGACCTGAGAGCAGTCGCGAGGCGAACCTACCGTGGGACGAAGCTCGGTCGTGACGAAGACCCCGTTCCGGGTCACCTTCGCGGGCGGGGGCACGGACCTCCCTGACTACTACCGCAGCCACGGACCGGGGGCCTGCGTCGCGGGGGCCATGAACAAGGGGATCTACGTCATGGTCGTCGAGAACTTCGACCGAGACGAAATTCGGGTTAGCTACAGGATCACCGAGGACGCCAAGAAGAGCGTGGATGAGATCGAACACGGGTCCATTCGGGAGGCCATGCGACTTCTCAGGATTCCGAGCGGGATCCAAGTGATCACCGCGACCCAGATGCCCTCCAGAGGGACGGGGATTGGGTCGAGTAGCAGTTGCGCTGTCGGGGTGTTGAACGCCCTCCATACCTGGAAGGGGGAGAAGGTCTCTCCTCGGCAGCTCGCCCGCGAGGCGGTCAAGATCGAGCGGGAGGTCCTGAAGGAGGCAGGTGGGATCCAGGACCAGTATGTGGCCGCCTATGGCGGCCTGAACCTGATCGAGGTCGCGCGCGACGGTTCGGTCTCCGTCCAGAGCCTCGCCTTGGACCATGAGGGACTGGAAGAGCTCAACCGTCACCAGATGCTTTTCTTCACCGGGATCGAGCGGTCTTCTGCATCAATCCACTTGAACCAGGCCAACGACATGAAGGACCACCTCGCGGAGTACGACCACATGCGCGACCTTGCCCGAGGGACGGCGAAGGCGCTGGAGGCTCTGGACCTCGCGGAGGTGGGTCGCCTCATGGACAAGAACTGGGAGCTCAAGCAGAAGCTCTCGGACGGGATCTCCAATCCTCGGGTGGACGAGCTCTACAAGGCCGCAAAGAAGGCCGGCGCTCTCGGGGGGAAGCTCATGGGGGCCGGTGGGGGAGGCTTCCTCTTCCTGCTCGCCCCGCCCGAACGACAGGGCGGTATCGAGCGGGCCCTGCAACGCCTGGGGGCGTTCCTCACCCCCGTACGGCTGGAGCTCGAAGGGAGCGCCGTCGTCCATCAGGACTGACAGGGTTTCCGGAAGGGTCTTAGGCCTGGTCCCGGTCCAGACCCGATGCCCGGAGCGGAACGCGATAGGGACGAAACCCAACTACCGTTCGAGCAGCGGTACGTCCCGTCGGCCGCCTACCGCGACCTGCTGCATCAAGCCCTCAGGGACCCCGAACGGTTCTGGAGGGCGCTCGCCCTTCGGGAGATCCATTGGGACCACACGTTCTCCAAGGTGGTCGGGGGCGAGGCCCCCTTCTGGAAGTGGTTCGAGGGGGGATTGCTGAACGCCTCCTACAACTGCCTCGACCGACACCTGGAGGCGGGTCGCGGAAGCCGGGTCGCTTATCACTGGGAGGGCGAGCCGGGCGACACCCGGACGGTCACCTATCGGGACCTTCTCGCACTGGTCGAACGTTCCGCAGGAGCGCTCTCGGAGCTCGGGCTACACCGAGGCGACAGGATCGCGCTCTACCTCCCGATGATCCCCGAGACCCCCGCGATCATGCTGGCCGCGGCCCGGCTCGGTATCGTGTTCACGACGGTCTTCTCGGGTTTCTCGGCCGAATCTCTCGCGGGGCGGATCCGGGACTCGGGGGCCCGCGCGGTCGTGACCGCCGACGGGACCTACCGACGGGGGAAGTTCCTCGCGCTCAAACCGGTCGCGGACCAGGCGGCGGAGCATTGCCCTTCGGTAGAGAAGATGCTGGTGGTCCAGCGGGGAGCCGACCCTCCTGCGCTCCGGGAAGGGCGGGACGTAGCTTTCCTGGACGCGACCAAGCGAGCACCGCGTCATGCGGCAGCCCAACCGCTTCCTTCCGATCATCCCCTCTACATGCTCTATACGAGCGGGACGACGGGCAGACCGAAGGGGGTCGTGCATGGCACCGGGGGGTACTTGGTCCACGCCGCGGCCACGATGCGTTGGGTGTTCGACGACCGCCCCGAGAGCGACACCTTCTGGTGCGCAGCGGACATCGGGTGGGTCACCGGTCACACGTACATCGTCTTCGGCCCGCTCCTCCGGGGCATGACGAGCGTGCTCTACGAAGGCGGCTTCGACATCCCGACCCCGGACCGCATGTGGTCGATCGTCGAGCGCTACGGGGTCACGACGCTCTACACCTCCCCCACAGCCATTCGATCCCTGATGAAGCACGGGGACGCCATTCCGCGGGCCCACGACCTCTCCTCGCTGCGCCTGCTCGGCACGGTGGGGGAGGCGATCAATCCCGCCGCGTGGGAGTGGTACTATCGTGTCATCGGAGGAGAGCGCTGCCCCATCGTGGACACGTGGTGGCAGACGGAGACCGGGGGGATCCTGATCTCGCCGGCCCCTGGGCTCGCGACCCTCCCCTTGAAACCGGGCTCTGCGACCCTTCCGCTCCCTGGGGTCGATGCGGATGTGGTGGATGAGCAGGGGAAGCCTGTCCCCGCCCTAACGAAGGGGTTCCTCGTCGTGCGCCGTCCTTGGCCGGGGATGTTCCTGACGCTCTACAACGACCCGGAGCGCTTTCGGCAGGTCTACTTCTCGCGGTTCCCGGGGGTCTACTACACCGGCGACTACGCGGTACGGGACCTTGACGGGTACTTCTGGCTCTTGGGGCGCGCGGACGAGGTCCTGAAGGTCGCCGGCCATCGGCTCGGGACGATCGAGATCGAGGATGCCCTGGTCTCGCATCCTGCGGTCGCCGAAGCCGCTGTGGTGGGCCAGAGGGATGACGTGAAGGGGGAGGTCATCGCCGCGTTCGTGACGTTGCGCTCGGGCCGGCACGCGAGCCACGAGCTCTCGGAGGAGCTTCGCCGCCATGTCCGCGAGGTCATGGGTCCCGTCGCCACCCCCGAGGCGATCCACTTCGTGGCCGCCCTGCCGAAGACGCGGAGCGGGAAGATCATGCGACGTGTCATCCGTGCTGTCGCAAATCAGGAGACCGTGGGGGACGTAACGACCCTCGAGGATGAGGCGACCGTCGAAGAGGTACGGCGGGAGATGGGCGCCCTGCGTCACGCCCTCGGGCGAGAGCCGGCGTCGAAGGCCCCGTCGAGCTGACTTGGAGTAGGCGGACCCACCGCGTAGGATCAGGTCTCCGTTCGTCAGGCGTCTACCTTTCGGGCCCGGACCTCGATCGTTGACCGCCAACGGGGCGCCGCCTTGGCGATCAAGGTGGGTGGAGTGAGCAGTAGGGTAAGGAGCTGCGTGCCACGGGAGTCAAACTGCCCGAGGCGAACTTCGAGACGGCAGATGGCGGACTTTCCGAGCTCCCCGGGGAAATCGTGGACGATCGGTCGGAGCTCAACGTCGGTGAACCCGTTGCTGGTGAGCATGCGCTCCAGCCCACCGCTCGAGAAGAGATGGGGATGTTCCACGTACTGGAAGAGCGCCCAACACTCTCGGAAAGCGCGGAACTGTGCCGAGTCCGCCCAGGGGGTTGTGAGCAGCAAGACCCCTCCTGGCCGCAGCACGACTTGGCAGTCGCGCAGGAAGCCTACAGGATCCGGGACATGCTCGATCACATGGTGAGCGATGACCATGTCAGCGCGAGCGACATGGGTGAGGACCCGCGGTGTTCCCGCTTGGAGGTACCGCACACCATCGGCCTCCTTCCAAGAGGGATGCCGGGCGACGTCAATCGCAGTCACGCTCGCCCCCTCTGAAGCTAACCGGCGGGAGAGACCCCCCTCGCCGCACCCCACCTCAACGATCGTCGGATGTGGACCGAGCTGACGCGCCATTCGAGAAGTGGTGTTCCAGCGCCAAAGACCGTAGACCTTCCCTCCTGCTCGAAGCAGCTCTCGCAGCCCTCCCACGGCGGACTCAGCCTCACCCTCGAGATTGGCCGGCGAGGCCCTAGCGTAGTAGGAGGAGAGCGAGCGGGCGGAAGGACGGCTCTCGGTGTGGACCGTTCCACACCCCCGACAAGCCCAGAAGCAGAACGAAGCCCGATTCCCTTCAGGAACGAGCGGAAGAGCCCAGCTCCTCTCCGATCCTCCGCACGCCTCGCAATGCGTGCAGCCCTCGGTGCGTTCCGTCGTGGGGGCGAGGAGCCAAGTGCGCTGGGACCGGTGACCTACGCTCAACATTGCCACTTCACCTCCGTCCTAGGTCCCTGCTGACGTGGGCCCGCGAACGCCGACCGCCGGGCGGAAGCGTCCTATCGGCTGGCACAAGGATCGCACTTGTATGTCGGGGAGGTATTTCTTGAGGCTCGAACCGCCTGCTGAGGATTGGGGTCGTCGCCGAGGCACGGCTCGCGTGGGTTTCGGAAGATCATCCTTCTAGAGGGCTAGCCTTTTCAGGAGGCAGAAGCACGCCGTCCCCGGCTGCCCGAAGATAGGGGGTGCACCTCATGGGCTCGACCACCTCTTCTTCCTCGCATCAACTTCGGCTGCTCGGCTATCCATACGTCCCCGATCCCGGGACTGGGCGAGGGATTGACCGTTACCTCCACTATTTGGTCGAGGGGTGCCGCCAACGGGGAGTTGAGTTCGGCTTGCTCCCCACGCGACAGTACAACACGCACGCCGAGCAGCTCCTGCGCGGGGAGCCTAGTGTCCTCCGAGCGCTGCACCCTCCTCCACCTGGAGTCGTCCACGCCGTGTCCCCAGTGGGGGGCCGTGTGCTTGCCGTCCTCGGGCACTCGTGCTTCGTCACAACCATCCACGATGTCATGCCCTTCCATTTCTGGAGGGCGCATCCCGCTCGCTACACCTTCCTCCGTTGGTGCATAACGCTGTCAGCGAGACGCAGCGTTCGAATCATCGTCACTTTCCAATTCAACAAGAACTACCTTGTCGAGCACCTAGGCGTCCCGGAGCACAAAATCGACGTGGTTCCCATTGGGGTCGATCCTCAGACACTGGGGGTCGATGGGTCGACCGCAACCGCCCGCGAGGACGACATCCCGCGCTTGCTCTTCCTGGGGAGCTGGAACCCCTTCGAGCGAGGGGGAGATCTCGTCCTTCGCTCGATGCCCGACATCATCCGAGAGGTCCCACGAGCGCGTCTCATCTTTTCGTGCGCATCGCGCAGCATTCCCGCCATGCGTGAACTCGCCCGGAGCCTGCACATCGAGCTTGCTGTGGACTTTCCCGGTTTCATTCCAGAGGGTTCTTTGGGGAGCGTGCTGCGCGGCGCCGACGTCTTCGTCTACCCGTCTAGGATCGGGTTCTCCGCATCGGTCCTGCAAGCAATGCATGTCGGAACTCCGGTGGTCGCCGGAGACTGTCTCGACATGCCGGAGTTCGTTTCGGACAGTGGGGTGATCTCCCCGATGGAGGACCCCTCGAAGATGGCCCGATTGATCATCGGGCTGCTCCATGACCGCGATCAGCGACGAAGACTCGCAGAGAAGGGCAAGCGCCGAGTGGGAGATTTCTCTATCGACCAGATGATTGGACGGACATTGGAAGTCTATCACCAAGTCATGTCGAAGTAGGGTTCCGACTTCAGACAAAAGGCGCCCGCCGAGCGCGCGAACATGAGCAGCGAGTCCTCTCGATGAACGCCGAGGCTCAGTTTCCAGCTCCTTCAGTCGTGGAAGGTCCGCCGTACCCATTGGCTCGGGGATGCTCGGGAGAGTGGCGACTCCAGGGTGCGCGGCCGAGCGCCAGCCCCCAGAGGAACCAAGCCATCGATGAGGTTGCCTGAAAACCTCTCGAGCTGAGGACACGACAACATGCATGCTTCATCGGCCCTGCGCACCGATTTCTCTTGCGGAATACGGTAGCTCGTGACATGGCTGCCTTCCAAGAAGAGGGGGTGCTTAAGGGTCGACCCGGACCACCACGGCGTGTCCATTGAGATTGTGCAGGACGACGCGACCGGATCCCTGTCGAAGCGTGTTCACGAAGCGCGTTACGCCGGGAGTAGAGCGGAAACCGTAGTCGTCGAAGACTACGACCGCCCCTCGGGCGAGGCGTGGCCACACCCACTCGAAGACGCCCTTGGCCGACTCATAGGTGTCCACGTCGATGTGACAGAATCGGACCCTGGCGGGCTGAATGAGGTGACCGGTCTCATCCGGGAAGATTCCAACAAGGACCTTCACGTTCGAGACCCCCATAGAGGCTAGGAGGTGCTCGACCCCTGCCTCGGAAGTGTTAGCGAAATCTCCATCCCGGTGAAAGGCATCTGGAGCACCGGCTTTCACCAACCCCCGAAAGGTGTCGCAGAGGTAAACCGTTTCGTCAATGCCGAGCGACCTAGCTCTCGCTGCGATCAGAGCACCGGTGCCGCCGCGGAAGACTCCCACCTCGAGGAACACCCCGGACAATTGTGCGGTCTCGGCAACCAATTGCCACAGGTCGTAGCAACGGTAGCGGTCTACCATGGTGCTCTCCCGAATGCTCTCCCAGACTCGAAGGAACGGCTCGTCGGCGCGCCAGGGGGCGTAGGTGGCTCCCGTCAGTACAAGTTCCTGGTCCGCGGAGGAGAAAAGGCACCCGAGCTTCCCCGGGTTGCGGAGAATCGACCGTGTTGCCACTCCGCCGAGCTCGAAGGCACGTCCCACGGCTGCAAGAGTACCCTGTCGTTTCATGGCCAGGAGCTCTGTAGGATTGGTTCTCGTTCTGTCGGGGTACGCTTAGCTGCTGGATGGGAAACCTGTAGGTAACGCTCTGTGGGGTGAACACGACGCTCCGCGGTCGAAAGATCGCCACCGAGACGAGCGACCCTCTCTCGACGGCCGAGTATCCAGCTTGCAGCTCCACGTGGTCTCATGCACGATTCGAGCCTGGCGCGAGACTCCGCTACGGTCTTGCTATTCTCCCCTAATCTAGCTTCCCCCTGAGAGGGCCGAGCAAGCCCTCGCCCTCCAGGTATTACTCACGTGGGACGGACCCACGAGGGACTGCCGTGCTGAAGTGCGGTGAACGGTCCATCTGTCCCCTTGGCCAAAAGAAGTTGGGGGACGGTTCGGTCGAACATTTCATCGAGGAACTCTTGTGGGGCTTGGGGGGTGTCCCTTCCGCTCCCTCTGGATCTCAGGGAGCTTGGTGTGTGCGAGGCATGAGACCCCTTGGACCCGCCCGGGAGCGGACGAACGAGTGCCAGCGCAGGTCGACTCGGCGGTTGCATCTTGTCGAGGAATGTGCCGGGGGCCCGCTCACTGAAGACAGCTCCGAGAACTTCTCGGGCACGGCTACGGGTGGGTCATAACGCTAATAGTCCGTGGAGGCAGACCCCTTGGTCTGCAATGCCGGGATTCGGTCTTGACCAAGAGGTCGTGACCCAGCGATTGGTCCTGAAGCGAGCCGGTGCGATGGATTGGGCCCCCCGGTGGAGGGCCGCTCTCCTTCCAAGGCTCATGAGAGTCCTACCAGCCAACCCACGAGAGATCTTCCGCCTGCTGCACTCCCTGCGTCTACTGGTCAACGGTCACCCCAGCATCATGGAGGAGGTCCGATTCGCCATAATTGACCGACGCACGCGGGCCATAGTTGGTGGTGGGCGGTGGGTGAGGGTGGTGGGGCATCCTGAACGCGCGGGGATTGGTTACTGGGTCGCTGCCCCCTTCAGAAGACGAGGGATCGCGGGCGAGGCGGTCCATGCCGCCTGCAGGGCCTGCTTCGCTAAGGGGGAAGTAAGTGAGGTACTCGCTCTGGTGCCTCCTGACAACGCCCCGTCGATCAGCTTCTTGACAACTCTCGGGTTCTCCAGGGTCGCCGTCGCACCAAGGGCTGCGGGAACCTTAAGTGGGGAGGCAAGGATGCTCGAGTTCCTTGTTCGACCATCGACCCTCAAGTCACCTGCACGGGCCTCTCCATTCTCCGAGTTTGATCCGGCCATCCCGTCTACGATGTTTGTGAGGGAACCCGCGAAAGGAACTCAACGACGACAGCCGGCATTGATAAGATCCGACTGAAATCGACATATCGTAACACGAAGTCGAGATTGAGACCTTGGGGCAGGCGCGGCCATTCGGGTGGACTAGGGCGGTCCTCCTCGTGCATGGTTCCCGGCGGCTCCCAGGTTTCAGGGAAGCCGCCGAACGCATGATGCTCGGCTCCCCGAAGGTGCTGGCCGGAACAGAGCCCACGGCGGGGGATGGTCACCCCGCACTCGCTCTCGCAATTGTCGGACTGGTGGCGCTCTCGATTCTCGCCACGTCATCTCTCCAGCTGTCGCGTAACTTCGACTCTCAGACCACGCCATCTGGACTATGGCCCGCGGTGGCCTTCTTGAGCGATGGTCCTATGGAAAAGCTCTCGCTGTCCTACACCAATCCGGGCGCGGGAGCGGGGAAGATACTGCCTCTCTACGTTGGAGGGGTTCTGAACTTGAGCGGCACCATTCTCCCGCTGACCTACGGGCTGAGTCCCGGCCGGACGTCGATTGGATCTTCCGGTCTTGGGGTCGGTGCTCCACCCTTGCCCGAACGAAGTGAGTGTGAAGCGACCCTTACGCTTTCAAGTATTCAGTATGGAAAGATGGCCACGGTGAACGGTACGGCGGTGTTCGGCCCGTCCGTGGTATCCGTGTCTTTTGGCGGAATCTCAACGTGGCCTGCGCTCGGGCTGGGGATAATCCTTCCCAGGCCCCATGGCCAACAGACCGCCTCGGGATCGACGCTCCTGACGATCGTGGGATCTGGTAGTGGGAACTCCACGGGACGACTGCTCTATTATGTTTACAACACCGCTCAAAACGAGTCGCTCCAGGCGACGTCCCAGCCATTTCCCATCTCAACGAATAGACCAACCACGCTAACGGTCGATTTCTTCGGGAATGGGAGTTTCGCCAGCTTTGTCAATGGGCAAAGCGAGCTGCTTGGATCGATTCCTCTGTATTCGCCGGCGCCGCAGCAAGTGGGCATTTGGACGAATTCAACGGCCTCAGTCGATGGGGTCTACGTGGAGGCGAATGGCCAGCCGGGATTCGCTGCCCCCTCCGTCGACTGCGGAAGTCTGACGATCTTGACGTTCCAAGCAGCGATTAGCCCCCAGTTCGAAGGTGCGCATCCCGGTAGCCGGCTTTTCGGACCCTTCGCCAACCCCGAGTCGGGCTCCGAACCGCTGTTTGTCCTCGAGGCATTTACACCCTCCAGCGGGAACGGGGACACGATCTGGCTCGCGAGCGCAGACCTTCTGGTGCTTCCACCGGGTGACACTTTGTCCCTGGAACTCCATCCTTGAGAAGTCGGCACGGCCAAGTGGCGAAGACAGGCTCAAGCGTTGAGGACCAAGAAGTCAATGGCATCGACGTAGCCGACCGTTCCCTCCAACGTGAGCGTCAGCGTTGCGACTCCGGAGCTTGAAGTGAACGAGATGGCAGATCCATAGTCCGGTCCAGTTGTGCTGTAGTAGGCAGTACCGACCCAGATTCCACTGATGGAAACCCGAAGGTACTCGCTGGTCTGGTCCGTAACCCGATGCACGTGTAAGGTGTAGGTCCCATTGACGGGCAACGCCAGTCGATAGGTCAGTGTCGATCCATCCAGCGCGGACCCTCCGGGAATCGCGCTGCTCACCGCGTTGGCGACCGGCGGGAGTCCGAAGGCTGTCGAGTACGCGTTCCATACGTACTGCGGCTGGAGTTCTGAGCTCGCGTTGACATACGAAGTCGCAGCTATGAATCCCAAAGATTCGCCAGGAATATACTGGAATATATCGATTTGAGCGTTGGCGTAGATTAGTTTGAAATATGAAAGCTGAGAAAAGAGTGAGATCTCTGAGTCGCTGACTCCAATCTGAAAGACATAATATGTTATCTTGAAAGTATCGAAGGCTGCTTGTTCGTTGCTCGAGTTTGGGAACTCGATAGCTTGATTGACGACAAAGTACGGGTCCTGCTGGGGTGGGAAAACCGAGCTTTCGATGTCCTGGTAGAGGCCCCATCCCGGACGTCCGAGCACAGCATCTGGGCAGAAGTCCGCGAAAGCGGACGGTGCGTTATTGTTCAGATTCTCGTCAACGACAATGGTTCTTCCTGGGATCTCATTGTCAGCTAACCACGAGCTCGCTTGGAGCATGGCCGGGCTGTAATCGGTCGTCACCACCGGTAGCGAGGTCACGCCTGAATCGTTGTATAGGAGCCCGTAGCCTGCCGACGCTGCCGAGAGGACGAGGACTCCGGTCAGAGCGATGACCCCCACTGGACGGGAGAGGGTCTTGAGCTTCGAGCTTCGGCTGAGGACCCAGCCCAGGGCAAAGCCAACGAGGGGCACGCTCGAAAGGACCGAGTACTCAACAAGGCGAGGGGTTGCGACTCCTACGACTTCTGATGCGACTCCCGAGAAGGCGGCGTAGGTCGTAACCACGGTGAGCGACCCAAGAAGGACGAGAACTCGGGCCTCCTCACGATGGGCGGGTCGGACTTCGCGTTTGAAGAGTCGCCACACCGCGACCCATAGCGCAACCCCACACAGCGCAAACCCGATGAGCCCGAGGGGGAAGAAGGTCGAGATGATGTCGGCTGGCCGGACGGACACGAGTCCGAGACCACCTCCCGAGGCGCCAGAACCAGAGGAGAGCGCGGGCGAATTGGCAGCGATGCTCCGGGGAACGAGGTATGGCGGGAGAAGGAGCACCGTGGGAAGGACGATCACTATGAGCCTTTGCAGTGGACCTGATAGTCCCGCGATTCGTCCGGCGATACCAAATTGTTGGGTATGATTGGATTCTGTTGCGCTCTTCACTCTTCCTTGTGCGTCCTCCTGCGTTCGAGACGATCCGCGGAACATCTGTCGCCCGGGTGTCAGAATAACTCGCCATCCCAGAAAGAGAAGGGCGGCGATACCGAAGATTAGTGCCAGGGGGTCGGAGAGGGCACACAAGAGAATGGCGAAAGATAGCAGCAAGGACTCTCTCCACTGCACAGTGCCGTCTTCGAATCGCCCAACCAGCACGAGAAGGACGGCAAGATAGCCCACCACGCTGAGGGCAGCATCAGGGAACACTCCGAAGTATGCGGCAGCAATCTGATTATTGAAGAACAGGGATCCTCCCCACCATGAGCCCATCATCCAAACGAAGGGGAGGACATAGACAACGGCCCATTGACATGTGAAGCGACGCACGACCAGGAAGAGCCCAAGGGGGGCGAGAATCATCGGGACCAGGTACGCGACCTGTGCCACGTAGACTGCGTTCACTCCGCTCCCTTCCACGAACAGGGCATAGAACACGGACACGCCGGGGTCGAACAGCGTCGTGTTGTAGAAGCCAGGAGGTGAGCTTGGAAAGACCCTGACGGCGGTGCCCCAACCTCCGGTGTGGGCGAGCGAGTTTGCGATCCGGGCGAACGTCGCTGTGTCGTCAGCGTTCAAGAAGCCTTGATGGAGCAGGAGCAGTATGGGAAACATCAGCAACGTTGCGGCCGCCGCTACGACCGCAATGAAGAGACCATCCGTCTTCGCATCCCTCGCCATCACGGTTTCGAGCGAATGCCATAGTCGTGCGAGAGTACCCCGACAGAAGGCCACAAACAGGAGTGCTAGCACCCACTCCAAGACCAACGTACCCGAGAGGGAGAAAACCCCAGACCGCGCAAGGAGCCAACCCATGCCAATTGCAAGGGACAGACCGATGACGTTCCCCTGGAACAGGGCGTCAGCCATCGTGGGCCGTCTGGACGGGAAGCGACTAAGGAGCGACGTGAAGACGAGAACTCCTGGAAACAGAACCGATAGAAGATAGGTAGCTACTGCCAGGACCCCAGCGACTTGGGCCAAGAGGAAAGCCGCCAACAGAAGGAGAAGGACCGTGCCCGCCGGCCACGCGAGGTGCTTGTAGATCCTTCTCATCGGAGTCGGCGCCGTCTGCGAAAGAACTGACTTATACATCCCTTGCAGGCTTGGGTCATCGCGGGTCGCCTCGAGATGATCCTGGCCTTCGCGGCAGCACTCACAGCTCAATAGCGTGCGTCATAGCACCGGGTTCTCCGGCGTCATCAGCATGGCCCCCGCGGCTAGGGCCGGACACCATCGTGGGGACCAGGAAGGGCGACAAGACTACCCGCCCATCCTCCGTCGGGAGGCGGTGGGTGTAGGCTCGCCGGGAAGGGGACCCAGATCTACCCCGCGTTCCCCCGACCGCCGCCGAAGCCGCTTCGACAGGCTCTATTAAGCGGCCAAATTCGTGGGACCCGCGCAGGGACACAGAGATGCCCCCTAGACAATCCGAACAACGTTACCGTCGCGGGCGCTTTCCTCTACACCTTGTTGGGAAGTGTTTCGCGCCCCTTCGTGCCCTCGTTCGTTGGCGGGCGTGGAACGCCGCCCTCGGGGGTTCGCGTGTATTCTTCTCCCGCGACCCGAGCCGAGTAGGGAGAGTGACCGTGGGGGAGGGCACGGTGGCGTCCTCGGAGATCGATGTAGAGCTCTCTGATCCTTCGACCACCGTTTCGATCGGGAAGTATACGGCAATTGGGCGCAACCTGAAGTTGATATGTTCATCGGGCCACGACCCGAGCCGGGTGTGCAACGTGAACCTGTATGACGCCCAGGAGGATCCTATTCCGAGGAGCTCAGTCCGGTCTCTCGGACCCATCTCCATTGGCCACGATGTTTGGATCGGAGATGATGTGACCATCATGGGGGGGACGTCAATCGGCAACGGCGCAGTGGTTGGAACGAAGAGCCTCGTGACCTCTTCCTTGGAGCCCTATGGTATCTACGGAGGTGTACCTGTCAGGCTGATACGGTTCCGTTTCTCACCGGAGATTCGGACCGAACTGGAGCGGTTGGCATGGTGGGACCTACCTCCTGCCGTGCTGAGAGAGCTACGGGGTCAGCTCATGGTCGCGGAGGCTGAGGAGGCGATCCGAATCCTTCAAAGGGCGAAGTTGCGATCCGCGAGTGGACGCGTCAGCCCCTCCTGAACGACCGAGCGCGCGCAGGCTCTCTCTCTCATCTGTTGGGTGGGTTCGATCCCCGCAAGGCAGGACGGTTCTTGTTCTGGGCGACCCCATTTGTCGGACTTGCTCCCAGGGCCGCTAGCAAGGTGGCCTTGCACACCCTGGTCCGAAGGTCGCTACGGTTCAGCGGAGATTGCTCTCCGGACATCGGGGGGGAGCAGAAATTCAATTCCCACATCTCTGCAACTTCTGATACACCGTGTCCATCCGAGAGCTCAACTTGCTGAGAGAGTATTCGGTCGCCCGCTGGAGCCCCCGGTATCGAAGTTGATCGACGTTCGAGACCGCTTCTCGTACACCATTCGCAATCGCGGCGGGGTCGCTAGGGTCTACTAGGAGCGCGGCTCCCCCGGAGCTTTCGGTTATGGGCGGGATGCCGGAGGCGACGACAGGCAAACCCGCTGCGAACGCCTCTAGCACCGGTAGACCAAAGCCCTCTTCGTGGGAAGGGAAAAGTAGGACGTCGCACGCGTTATAGATCTCATTCAAGGTTTCGTCAGAGATGTGAGAGAAGCTGATCGCGCCTTCCAGTGGACCGCCGACTCGGACGAGCGCATAGGTTCCTCCCAGAGCCCGCATCACTTCAGGAATGACCCTAAGGTTCTTCCGACGAGAATAATTGGATACGGACAACACCAGCCGCTTGTCCTTAGGTAGTGCGTGCCGCATCCTCAGAGCTTCACGACCTTGCAAGGGTCGGAAGACCGGATCGACGGCGGGTGGCACCACCCAGATTTGCTGGCCATATCCCCATTCAACAAGCGCCTGTTTGACGTGCTCCGACAGTACGATAGCTGGCGTGTGCCTCGAGTAATCCCGAAGCAAGTGTCGCACTCCCCGTCGATAGTAAGAGGAATGAGAATAGAGGTCTGAATCCAGTTCGATCGAGGGATCATCGTAGATCGAGACCACGGCACGCGGCCCTCGGTAAAGAGGCTCGACCGTGGGCGAGCAGTAGTGGACAATGCCCCCTTCTTCAGCTGTGACACGGGCCATTCGCTCAACACTGCGAAACAAGCGCCTGGCTAGGAGGTGATTGATGAGGAGCTCCCAGGCTCGAGCCCGCGACTGATACCCGTAGACCACCGTTCCCTCGAAGCGCTTTTCGCGATCTGACCGCTTCGAGACCATGCTCACGATACGCGACCGTTGGCCCCCGAGGGCGCGATGAACCAGCTGCACGTGCCGTGAAATCGCGGTTGGGAAGGCATAGTTGTTGAGGAGTAGAACCTCGGGCGAAGGCACGGGACGCGTGTTCTGAGGGTCCTGACCAAGACGTGTCGTAGGAGTGCTCGCTGTAGCAAGTGGAGCGGGGTCGCGTCCGGAGGACGAAGGGCTACCTGACCGGTTTCGCGCAAGAGGGTTGGTCCCAGACCTGGGCTCGGTCTGGACTTCACACTCCCCTTCGGGATGTGCAGTTGCGCCGCTCATAAGGTATGCTCCGACCGAGCAGTTGGCCCACGGACACCTTCTCTTGACTCATCTCCCATACAAAAAAGGCGCCCCAACCCCCTAGGCCCGTCGAACGCCCCATTGGGGTCTCTCGCGCAGGAATCCTCAAGCTTGGAGGGTTGCGGCCCAAGGGCCGCTCGGTCGTCGTAGGTCATTCAAGCCGTACCGGGGAAAGCTCGCCCCTAGTGGGATGTCGATTCTCGGCGAGGATCAACCCGACCTCATGGCCCCGGACCTTCCGCACGTGGAACATCTTGATGGAAAACCCCGCAAGGGCGAGCCGGTCCGCTAGTCCCTTCACGCCGTCGTGATACTCCACGACCAACTGGTCAAACCTGGCGAGCGCTTCGGTAGGCGTACTTTGGAGGATCTCATACTCTCCACCCTCGCAGTCCAACTTGAGGATCCCCCCCTGAACACTCAGCTGGGAGGCTAGGTGGTCGAGGGTCACGACAGGTGTCGCGAGGTCGCCGTGATCGGTTATCGCAGATGTGTTGTCAGTGGCCCTAGCACTGGACGAGACCATCGCGGTACCCTCCTTCGGCCCGCAAAGCGCCCGGCGGAGCTCGATCCTGCCCTCGAGCCCCGAACGGGCCACGTTCTGACACGCCGCCTCGAAAGGGATTGGATAGGGCTCGAGGCCAATCGTCTTGAGCGCTCCTCGGCGGGCGAAGTAGATCGTAGAATCTCCGATGCTGGCGCCGACGTCAATGACCGTACGCCCCGCCACATCGAGGGCGGCGTACTCAAGGTCATGGAACACCTCGACTGGAGTACCGGAAAGATTGGCCCCGACAAGTTCGAGCTTGCGGGACCCATCCGCCGGTTTGACGGTCACCGATTTCGTCCGGTCGTCGTAGGGCCAACCCGTAGCTTCGAACATGGCGGCATGCAAGGCTTCAATATGGTCTTGCAGCACGAGCGTTCTTCCGTCCCGGAGAACCGCCTGGATCGGGAATCGCCGAAGCTTGATCCACCAAATCACTCGAAGGTAGTTCCGATAAGCGGACCGGTAGTACCGGAAGCTCGTCCAGGTCGTGTCGTCGAATATCATCGGACCTCTCCTCCCCTATTCATGGTCGGCCACTCGATCGCTCCCGCGCGAGGGATCCTCCGAGATGGTCCGCGTAAGCTCGTCCCTCGCTTCGGGGGCTTCGACCGCGGGAGCTTGCCGGTCGCTCCACGCTCGAAACTCGAGAACGGGACCGGCCCCGAACAGAGGGAGCAAGGCGCGGCGAGGATAGACTAGCGTCCGGCGCTGTGACATGCCATACGTGTTTCATGACGGGACTCCGGGCCCGCTCAGCCCGGTCGAGAGGTGAGGGGAGCGCAGGGGTGAGACGGGTCGACGCTGTATCGGGCATCTATCACCTTCAGGACTGCGATAGAGGCGGTAAGGCTCCCACGGGATCCAAGATCAGGTAGTCCAAGGGGTCTACGTACCCTACGGTGCCGCCCACGGTGAGGGTGATCGAGACTGGACCCGATGACAGAGGGAAGGTCACCGGCGTTCCATAGTTCGGGCCAGTACTTCCGAAGAGGGCCGCCCCCACCCGGACCCCATTGACGGAGACATTGAGGTACTCCCCGACCTTGTAGGAATAGCGGTGGAGGTAGAGGGTGTAGTTTCCTTGCGATGGCACCGAAAGGTTGTAAATGATCTGAGACCCGTCAAGGGCACTCCCGCCAGGATAGGTCGAAGCGACGGTGTTCGGTACGTGGGGTAGCTCGAAGGCGACAGAGTACGCAAGCCCCGAATACGTGGGGGCCATCTCTGGGCTAGAATAGGAATACGAGACCGCCGGGATGAAGCCCGGACCGCCTCGCGGAACGTACTCGAAGATGTCAATCGTCGGATTGGAGTACGCAAGCTGGAAGTAGGGGAGGCGAGAGAATACGTCAATCTCGGACGCGCTGTACCCCGATTGATAGACGAAGTATCGCATCGAGAAGTTCGTCCAAGCTGTCGTCGCATTGGCCTCGGTCGGGTACTCCATCACTTGATTCATCGCGAAGTAGGGATTTCCCCAGTAGAGGGTAGGTGCTTGGTAAGCGATGGCATAGAGGCCGAAACGAGGTCGAGAGAGGAATGAACCAGGAATGAAGTCCGCCATCGGCTGAAGTGCGGCATTTCCGGCCATCTCGTCCGCGACAACAGTGTCCCCAGGCCGTTCATGCGAGGCCAGCCAGTCGCTCGCTCGCACCATGTCCGGCGTGAAAACCGTCTGGCTTCCGACCACGGATGGCTCACGATCCAAGTTCCCACGAACGCCGAGCAACCCGGATCCAATCAGGAGGACGGCAACCGCGGAGATGGTCACGACCCGTAGGGCACGACGACGCGTACTCCACTTGAGAAGGTTGGCGAGCATTCCTGCCACCAGCGGGAGCAAGGCGATCCCCACGAATTCGTAGAAGCGGCTATAGACGACGCCCAAGAGATTGGTGCCGACGTCGGTGAATGAAAGATAACACGCGAAGACGATGAGCGCCCCCAGCGGGACCATGCCAACACTCGACGGGAGGGGCGTTCCTCGGAGCTTGGACCGACCCCAGCGGTAGGTATCGGTAACGAGCGCCATCGCGCCTACCATAAGACCGATCGCCCCAACGATGGAGATTGTCCCCGTCAGCTCGGGCCAGTTGATCTTGAGCAGGTCGTTCCATCCGAGCGGAGCTCCTCCCGCTAGCGCGGGAGAGGATCCGCGTGCCTCGGAAGGGAGAAGGTAAGGAGGCAGGAGAACAAGGGTCGGGAGCACACACAGGATCCCTCGGACAAGACTCCACCTTGGTCCACGGAGCAAGATCGCACGAAGGCCGAAGACCATTAGGGCGCATGCCGCGAAGAGGAAGGTCAACTGGTCCGAGAGCGTTGCGAGAAGTATCGAGGCCGAAAGGAGAGCTACTTCGAACCACTGCGGTCCGCTCCCCCGAACAAGGTCCACCAGCAGAACCAATGCGCACACCAGCCCCAAGACGCCGAGGACCGCATCGGGCGAGGTTTGGAACCAGGTCGTCGCCACGTAATCGTTCGCGAAGATCGCCCCTACGACCCACGAGCTTGAGAGCCAGATGATCGGAAGGGCGTAGTTCACGACACGTTGCTTAGAGAAGCGGCGCGCGAGCAGGAAGAGTGCGGTCGGGGTCAAGAGGAGTGGGATGGAATAGAGCGCCGCGGCAAAATAGATCGAATTCGTCCCGGTGCCCGCGGAGAAGAGAGCATAGAGGACCGCGATTCCTGGATTCGAGAAAGCCGTGTTCTCGACGCTCGGTGGGAATTGGGGGAAGATCTGGACGGAGGATGCCCAGTCTCCGGTCTGCGCGATGAGATTCCCAGTATGCGCGAACTGTGGGGTGTCGTCTCCGATTAGGAGCCCCTTGCTGGCAAGGAGAATTAACGGTGAGAGGAGTAGAATGACGGAGGCGCCCAGTACGGCTAGGTAGGTGGCTTCCTCACGGAGTCTCGGAAGCCCATTCCGACGAAATCGACGAATGACGGCCGCGACGTTTCGCCTAGCCAGCCAGAAGACGAACCCCACCAGGAGAAGCTCGAGGACCGCCGTACCTCCGATAGAGAACATATCGGAGCGCGCGAGCAACCATCCGAATCCGATCGCTATCGTTAGCCCTAGAAGATTGGAGTAGAGCACCCACTCCAAGAGGCCCACATCCTCTGCTCGGAGGCGTGCTTGAAGCGAGAGGTAGAGCACCGCTCCGGGTACGAGAATCAACCCTACGTAGGTCCCGACGGCGAGCGCGCCAGGGGCGCCCATGGCGAAGGCTCCGAGACCTGTCGCGCAGACAAGGAGGATTCCCAAGAGAAGTAGAAGCGCGAGCAGCCGGTCCATGTGGTGGCCGCTTCATGCCGTAGCACGGGTATTTACCCATTCGTGAAACTATGGGTACGACTCTGGGGGCGCGTCCGAGATGGATTGGTGCATGGCACAGTCAGATACCCCATGCAGAACGGGCAGGCTTTCCCCAGGAGCTTGTTCAATCCATCCTCTCAACCAGCTCCAGAGCGGCCCGAGTCGCCGATTCGACGATCAAGGGACCCCCCGCTCGGTCGACGCGGATTCTGTCCGCCTCGCTTGAGACCGCAAGTGAACCGCACGCGCAACTATATCGCGCTCCCTCGCGTGGCTTCCTCAACGTGGCTCAACAAAGGTCAGAGGTAGGGGGAAGGAACGCGACAGGGCCCCTCGAGTCTCCCGAAGTCGCCCGACGCGAGGGTTCCACGGGCACGCCGGTAATCACGGTGCTCATTACTGCCTACAATCGGATTCCTTTCGTCGCACGCGCGCTGGAGTCCGCATGCGCTCAGTCGTTAGACCCTGAACTGTTCGAGATTCTCGTGGTCTCAAATCGAAAAGAACACAGCGAAGTGGCGAGGGAGGCTCGAACGCGTCACCCCCAGTCGGAGATCTCCGTCGCCCTCATGGAGGATCCCCCTCTCGGCGAGCAGCTGGCCTTGGGTTTCGAGCTTGCGAGGGGGCGCGTCGTTAGCCTACTGAACGATGACGATGAGTGGCGGCCCCAGAAGCTTGCAAGGGTCGCATCCGCATTCACCAGCAACCCGTCTCTCGCCTACTTCAAGGATGGGACGGGCTTCATTGACCACGACGGGCGAGAGCTGAACCACCGCCCCGGTCCCGGAAGTCGAACGAAACGCCGGGTCTCGAGTGGCCTCATCATTGATTCGCGCGACCCGGGGGCGATCCGCGCAACCTTGCGATGGAATCCCATCGACTTCAATGACAGCTCCATCTCCGTGGCAAGGGATGTCGTGCTCGGAGCACTACCGGAGATGCGTTCGATCCGGACCAACGAGGATACCTTTCTGTTCTATGTCTGCGCAGTCTCGGGCCGGCCCTTGGAGGTGACCGACGACCCCCTGACGATGTATCGTGTGCATGGTGGCGGAATGTCCCAGAGCTCTCGCGGAGACGAGGAGTCATCCTGGCGGAAGCTGATAGCGAACGACGAAGGCAATTCGACCGCGATGGAGGTCATCCGCCGTTTCGCGCTCGAGCACCGGCGCGGGGATCTCCTCCCTCTCATCGAACGCGACTGCGAATACTTTCGGCTCGTAGCTCTGACCCGTCGCCCGGAGATCGGCCGGGCGGACCGTGCGAGGCAGC
Source organism: Thermoplasmata archaeon (assembly GCA_028864975.1). Lineage (GTDB taxonomy): Archaea > Thermoplasmatota > Thermoplasmata > Lutacidiplasmatales > UBA184 > JAKAAX01. Next base: position 43,338 of record JAGWLG010000014.1, read on the forward strand.
TCGCCCGCTTCCTCCCTCTCATGTTCAGGTCGCGCGTCCCAGCCGGTCTTCGAGCCACAGGCTGGGCCACGCTATCGCTGTTGACTCGCCGGGCTGGTCGAATGGGCTACAACGCGGTCCGGAACTTCGAGTCGCGCTAGCTTCCGAGCCCTATACAGCCCCGGTCCGGCCCCCTCCGTACCCATCCTTGTCTCTCAGCTCGGTAAAGAGCGGAACCGCGGAGGAAGGCTGGCCCACGAGCCGCTGGACCACGAGGCGTACATTGAGCGGATCGCTGCGAGGGTCCGTAGGCCGTCTTCACAACTAGGCCCACGTTCGTCCTTCCCTGTTCGGACCGCCTCAAGGAAGGTATCCATCTCTCTCTGAAAGGACACCGGCCCTTCGGCGTAGAAGTCCCAGGATGTGCGCCCTCCCCCAGGGGAGTTCAGGTCGAGCGTAGCTACGTTGTGCCGGCTATCCACCACAAGGCTCCCCTTGTCCCCCGCGATCTCGAGGAAGAGGTACCCCGAGTAGTCCTGCCAGGACGCTTGAAGGGAGAACCATCTTCCGTCCCTGCGCCGCAACGTGCCTATGAAGCAAGTATCCAGCGGGACCCTGCCGTCGGTCGAGATCGGGGTGGGGGAGTACCCAAAAGCGTCGTCGAAGTCGCCCAGGAACGCCCGGCCGAGGTCGACGATATGGTGGCCCACGTCGACGAGTACCCCTCCCCCAATCTTCTTGGTGTCGTAATAGGAGGCATCGTTCCGGGCGATCGCCTTCTCGAATCCGATCCAGCCTCTCCCGTAGGCGGGCGACCCAATAGCCCCCTCCCGAGCGAGCTGGAGGGCCTTGCGGACGTTCCCGAATTCGCGGGCATTCGATCCCATCCGAAAGAGCTGCCCAGATGCCTTCCAGGCAGCATGGATCCCGTCGGCCTCTTCCAGGGTGTTCGAGAGGGGTTTCTCACAAAAGACGCTCCGGCCTTTGTTCAGGCTCGGGATGGCGACCTTCCCGTGTTCGTCGTTCGGTGTGGAAATGATCACCGCATCGATGTCGCCCGCGCCGGTCAGGTCTTCAAGGGATCCTGCGGAGGCGCACCCCTGCTTTTTCGCGAGGTCATTCGCCCGTTCTGTGACCGGGTCGACGACCCCCACGAGGGTCGCGCTCTTTGATGAGGCCACGCTGCCGGCGCGGCGTGCTCCCATGCGGCCCGCGCCCACTACGACCACCCGAACTCGGTCCACGATTCCTCCGAGGAAGCTACGTTACGCGAGGGACTTCCGCATCTCCACCAGAGCGTTCACGACCCGGTGGACGTGATCTAGCGTGGTCACATTCCCTGACGGGAGGTTAATGCCCTCCTCTCCCAGACGCTCGGCCACCGGGAAGCTTCCGGGGCCCCCCAGAGAGGGGTAGGGTGGCTGGAGGTGGATGGGTCGGAAGCTCGATCGAGAGTCGATCTGCTGTTTGCCGAGGGACTCAACGACGGCATCCCGGGTCATCCCGAACTTCGCCGCATCGATCCTTGGCGTGTACATCCAGTAGACATTCCTGGCCCAGGGCAGTTCCGGGGGGCGGGTAATCCCCGGAACGGGGGCCAACAATCGATCATACTCTTGAGCGACCTTGCGGTGGTGCGCGACCAGCTCCTCGCTTCGTTCAAGCTGTGCAAGTCCGACGGCCGCCTGCAGACTCGTCATTCGGTAATTGTAGCCGATCCCGTTGTGGATGAGGAGCTTGCGTTTCGGGGGGTCATAGCACTGGTTCCGCATCCACTTCATCTTCTGGTCGAGGGTCGCGTCGTTCGTCGTGACCATTCCGCCTTCGCCGGTCGTGATGATCTTGTTGGAGTAGAGGCTGAACGCACCAATCGTTCCGATGGACCCGGTCATCCGAGTGTGGACCTTGGCGCCATGGGACTCGGCGCAATCCTCGACTACAGGGAGGTGGTGACGCTCTGCGACCTCCATGATTCGGTCCATCTTGGCAGGGTGGCCGTAGAGGTGGACAACCATGATGGCCTTGGTGCGAGGGGTGATCTTCCGCTCTAGGTCATCGGGGTCGAGGTTCCAGGTCTCCTCTTCCGAGTCTGCCAGGACTGGGGTCGCGCCAAGATAGTGAACGACATTGGCGCAGGCCAGCATCGTGAGAGTAGGGAGGATCACCTCGTCTCCCGCCCCGACCCCTACCGCGGCGAGGGCAAGATGAAGTGCAGCGGTCCCGCTAGACAAGGCCGCCGCGTGCTTGGTGCCAATGTACTCCGCGAACCCCTTCTCGAAGTTGGTGACGAACTTGCCTTGTGATGAGATCCAGCCGGAGCGAAGGCATTCGAGAAGATATCGTTCTTCGTTACCTTTCAGGTCTGGCTCTGCGATAGGGATCATGCCCGCGCTCATGAGCGAGGTCCACCGAAAAGTGCGCGGCCTCGAGAAGGTATAATCCTTTCACCGAACGGGCAACCGGTAGCGAGACCCGCTTGCCGGTCCAGTTTCGGGGCACGCCTATCCCCGCCGCCGTGAAGGTGGTCACCTATGAGGTCCGTTCAGAAGCTATGGGGCTCCCTTCGACCGGGTCCTCACTGGCCTCGTCCTCGTCCTTCGGTCGATCCAACGTTCGCGCGCTCCTTCCGAACCTCCCCTCCCTCTGCTGCTTCTCCCCTTCGAGTATTCGCCGCAAGGGACCAAGAGCGCGAGGCTCCTCACGCGACATCATGAGCATCAGGCCGATGAACAACACCGCGAGACCTGCGTATCCCAGGTAGGCATCGCCGACGAAGATCGGGCTCAGGGCGAGGAGGCCGAGCGCTTCCCCTGCCATCACTCGCAGCGGGGGTAGCCAAGAGAAACGACTGCACATCGCACGGCCGAACCGGAGACCCGCCCAGGCCTCGAGCAGGACTAGGTCTACTGAGAAGCCGAGCAGGATCGGGATAGCCTGAAGCGGAGGGTGCGGGACGTCCAGTTGCCAGATCGAGAACCCTAGGGCGGTTCCGGCGCCGCTCATGGTGCCGTAAGCGAAGGTGTGAATGGTGACCTGAGGGTCCTTCTTCGAGCTCCCGCCGAAGGTCTTGATCCGGACAAGGACCCTTCGGAGCAAAGCGGCGATGAAGAGGAACAGCAGAAGGTAGAGCGAAGGTCCCGATATGTCGCCGCTTCTCGATGCACTGCTCAGCGCAGCGAAGTACGCGACAAGGACGAGTGCTAGCACGATCCCCAACGGGATTCCGATAGGGACGAGCAGGAAGACCTTACGATCATCGAACAGGTTCTTGGGGACCCGTGGGGCTGCGTACCGGTCGAGGACCACGAAGAGGACCGCTCCAGCAGGGAGCAGGGCCATGGCCGCAGCGGCGGTGAAGAGGAATGTAGCTGGCATTTCCCGAAAACCGTCGACCCTAGCTCGACCAGCTCAAGCGATTCGGCGACCTGCGGCTAGAAATCCTGTGTGCCCCAGCATCTCGAACTCGGGTCGCGTCCCCCCCTCGCCCACATGAAGTCCCCGTTCGAGTAGCTCCAGCGCTCGGACCCCCTCGAACCCTGCCTCACGCATGGCCCGAACACTCTGCTCGAGCTGATTGAATGTCGGGGTGTATGTGGCAAGGTACCCGCCAGGACGCAGTGATTCCTTGGCCGACGCGAGCACCCGCCATGGTTCAGGAAGGTCCAAGATCACCGAGTCGGCCTCCCGAACGTCGAACCCATGGGTGACATCTTGGATCCGCAAGGTCACCCGCGAGAGAAGCCCCGAGCGTTCGAGGTTCTCCCTGGCGACCTTCTGGTGCTCGGGGCGCCGGTCATAGCTCACCACATGCCCAGATTCCCCTACCATGGTCGCGAGAAACAGTGTGAGACCCCCACTCCCCGTGCCCGCTTCCAAGACGAAAGCCCCCGGGCGGACGCCCGCAAGATAGAGCAGCGAGAGGGCATCCTTGGGGGTGATGATCTGCGCCCTTCGCCGCATCTGCGAGACGAGGTCTGGAAGGCTGGGACGGAAGATGCGAAAGAGGCGCCCTGCGAGAGGGACCTCAACCCCTTCCTCGGACCCAATCGCCGGGGACAGGTCGAGGACCCCAAGCCCTTCGATGAGCGTCGGCCCTCGGGTCAGGGTAAGCAAGTAGCTCTCTCCCTCCTTGCGCCGAGCGACCACGCGTTCACCTTCGACGAGTGGCCTCGCGGGCCTTGGAGGGACTGGTACCTCCCGGCCGTTCATCGCCCCCCCCAGACCCCGGTGGGTCGTCCGCGACCAGACCGCGCTCGTCGTGGGCCCCGCTTCGTCCCCATGCCCTGGGGTCGACGGTGGGGCGGCCCTCGCTCAGGGAACAGCAACGGCTCGGCCAGGTAGAGGGCAAGCATGGTGGTGGACTGATGCAGGTCTCCCCCGCGAAGGCGATCGTAGGCGAGCTCGATCGGAAGTGTGACGACGCGGAGATCTTCGTAGGGGTCTAAGTGGGCCTTCCCCCGTCTCAGGCGGCGCGCGACGAAGAGGTGCCCCCTGTGGCGGCCGAGATGCGGCGATGGATAGTACCATCCTAAGCGTTGGAGGTCCAGGGCACGGTACCCGGTTTCCTCTTCGAGCTCCCGGTATGCGGCGGTCATAGGGTCCTCCCCCTTTTCGATCATCCCCCCTGGGAGTTCGAGCAGATACCCCCCCAGAGGAGGGCGATATTGCTCGACGAAGACGATCTCCCCATGCTCGGTCACTGGAACTATCGTCGAGAAGGAAGGGCTCTCCAAACGGGTGTAGAGCAGGGTCCCCCCCTCCGGACGGCGAAGGACGTCCTCGTAGAGCTCGAAGAGATCCGTGTGATGGACGAGGCGGGAGCTCTGCCGTTGCCAGGGGGGCACGGTCCGGCGAGCGAGGAACCCCTCTTAATCCCTGACGGGGCTCACGGACGGTGGAGTACGCCTCCTCCTTGCTTATATCGGGAAGGGCTCCTCGGCCCTCGCGCGCGGCCTTAGTATAGCCTGGTTAGAACGGTGGCTTGCCAAGCCATCGACGCGGGTTCAAATCCCGCAGGCCGCATGGATGCCAACTCGAACCCGGGTCCGGCCCGCAACCCGAAGGCTACACTCCCTACGCCCAATCTTCGGCCAGCTCAAGAGTTCGACGGGGAATCGTGTGTTGACGGGCGCCGGTCGTCGGACTACTCTCGCTCGAGTTCCTCAGCTGCGACGGCCCGGGACCGGGCCATGACCCGCCGCCACCTTCGCATGAGAAGCGGCGGAGGTCGAAAGCGACAGGGGAGACGCATGCTGAGGCCGTTCCACTGGTGCAACTTGAACGGACGGTTCCATGAGGTAGGGAGTCGCAGCGCGGTTCTCTAGATTCAAGGCTCGGTGAATCTGAGCAAGGGCACGGAAGTGGTAAAGCAAGAAGACAGAGACATCGTGGAACTGCGAACGCCCTCCTTGCCTCGGGAGCCCTGGGACTCCAACTTCGACCATGGAGAGGCCGCCTCGTCCCGCACGGAGAGTCTGTTCGATCGCCCAGTTGCTTTCAGAGATGGAGAGTATCGTCGGAAGCTTGACCGACCGAATGGCCCGGTAGCCGGAGGTAAGGTCGGTGAGTGAGTATCCGGTCATGCGGCGCACCAAGGAGGTGTAGATCCGGATGCCCGCCCGCCTCGTAGTGGAGAGTGTCGGGAACGTTCCATCGACAAGTCGGGAGGCGATCACGTAGTCGGCTCGCCCCAGGAGGATCGGTCCCACTATGCTCGGTAGTGCCCCGGCGTCGTGCTGACCATCCGCGTCCATCTGTACAACGATATCCGCGCGGGCCCGCAATGCGGCGAGAAAGCCCGTCGTTAGAGCCCCCCCAATCCCCAGAGCGTAGGCGTGACGAAGGGTGATAGCCCCTGCGTCGCGAGCGATCCCTCCCGTCCAGTCGTTCGAACCGTCATCAATGACGATGGCCCGCTGGTCCACGGCGGCCGCGTTCCGTTTCAGCGAGGCGAGGACTCCTGGGAGCGCCGACTGCTCGTTCTTGGCGGGAATGACGACGGCCACCCGGGGTCCGCTCCTCGGGCTCTTCGCCCAGCTTTCGATCTGAGCGCTCGCTCCCTCCAGGGCCATTTCCCTCGTGAGCGCGGCCAAGTGCTGCTCGCTGCGCAGGGTCTTGAACCAGAAGAACGAGCCAATCAGGGTGATCGTGAGCAAGAGGGCGTCCCAGAGCACGTACCCGCCGGGACTGGTCTTGGGGATAGGAAAGAGAAGTCCGAAGATGTCCGGACGGACCCAGAGAACCCCTAGGAGCCCGAGGAAGGCCATGGCCCAGACCGTGGACCGCAGCCCGAGCCTTCCCATTCTCCATATCGCGAACAGAAGGACTTCCACGGAGACGAACAAGACGATCGAGAGCCAGCTCGCCCAGATCGTGGGCAACCCTTGCCCGAGATTCATGGGCAGGGTCCACAGCGGGAGCGCTGGGAGCACATTGCGGAGATTTACACCGATGGCTGGTATATAAGCGAGGCCGTAGACATACGCCTCGCTATTCCATGTCACGGCACAGTCACAAGGTGGACCCAAGTCGAGACTGACGCTCATATACCGGTGCTTCGACTGAGTGCCCGGAGCAGGGGAGCCTATGGACGCTCGAGAAGCCAAGCCCGTCAGGGTGGCCCGCGCCATCCAGGCTCCACGACTCGCTTCTCCGGGGGCCCCCCCAACCGCGTCAGCCTCCCTCCAGCACCCCACGAGAGCCTCCACTCCCGCTTCCATGATGTTCGACGACCTCACCGAGGTACCGGTCGACGTCACGGTCGTGGTCCCGACCTTCAACGAGCGTGAGAGCATCGCGCCCCTTGTCCGGGCCCTGGAGGCGGTCCTCAATCCCCTCCCATATCGCACCGAGATCGTGGTGGTCGACGATGCATCCCCCGACGGCACCGCGGAAGTGGTTCGCCGACTTCCCACTAGGGTGCCCACCCGGATCATAGTTCGGCATCACGACAAGGGGCTGGCCTCTGCGGTCCTTACCGGCGTTTCGGCAGCGAAGGGGCGGGTCTGTCTCGTGATGGACGCCGACGGAAGCCACCCGCCCGACATGGCCCCGGCGCTGATCGAGACGGTGCTCGAGGGGCGGGCCGAAATGGTCCTCGCCAGCAGGTATGCTCCTGGCGGGACCACCGATCAAGGATGGCCATCGGCTCGCCGACTGATGAGCAGAGTGGCGACCTGGTTGGCTCGCCCCCTCACCTCCGTGCACGACCCGATGACCGGGTTCTTCGCCCTCGATTCCCGTATCCTGTCCCGAGGGGATCTATCTCCGATCGGCTACAAGATCGGTCTCGAGTTCCTCGTGCGATGCCGCCCGCACCCTGTGCTCGAGGTCCCGTTCGTCTTCCGGGACCGACGCGTGGGCAACAGCAAGATGTCGTTCAAGGAGGTGTTCCGATATGCCCGGCACCTCTCCCGTCTCTATCTCGACCGGATGGAGGGGAAGTTCGGACCCTACATCCCCTCCCCAGATGTGCCCCCGGGGGGGGAGAAGACGGCCTCTCCCGGGCCGACGCTCTAGGACAGCTCGACCTCGATCTGCCCGTCTTCCACCCGCGTGTGGTAGACCTGCAGTTCGCGGGTCTTCATCGCGCCGTACGGCCCCTGGAGCACGATTCCGCTCTTGACGTCGAAGACCGAGCCGTGGCGGGGACAGGTCAGTCGATTGCCCTGCAACTTGCCTTGGGCGAGGTCGCCCTGGGCATGGGTGCACTTCGCAGCTGTAGCGTAGACCTGGTCCATGTGGTGGATGAGGAGGATGAGGTGACCGTTGAGATCGATCTCACGCATCCCTCCTGGGGGGACTTCGCTCCGGGCGACCCCCGTTCTCACCCAAGCCATACAAGGCCCCACCTCCGGCTCGTACAAATGCTTCGCGCAGGAGAGCCTTCGCTCGACTAGGAGGGATGGAGACTGACCGCCGCGGTTTCGATACCGGCACCAGGGTCGAGCTGGTAGGCCGCGATCTGGACGCCGATCGCGGGGGCTCCAATCGTGAAGTTGAGGACGATGGAGGTCCATCCCCCGCCCCGCAGCAATGAATGCGGAACGTAGAGGATCGCGTCAGGATCTCCCGCGAAGCCTTCGACATGGAGGAACAGCACCGAGCTAGTGTTGGTCGGCGGAGCGCCTGGGCCCATCGGTTCCTCGGCCAGAAGGACGTCCATCGAATAGTTCCCCACGGGCAGCGACACCGCGGGCGTGTCCCAGAGGTGGGTGGTCTCTCCGGGCATGCCCCAGAGGGCTTCGTTGTAGGGGGTTCCGGGAGCCGCGAGCAGGTTGGTGGCCGGGTCTGCGAGGAGCGCGGCGGGGGTCCAAGCCCAAAGTGGGTGGACGGGACCCCCCAGTAGAAGAGCAGGCCCGTGGTATCCACTTTCGAACAGGATTACACCGCCGACGGGAGTTTCCTCCACGATTCCCACCACCCCATAGTCGCCCGTCGAGTACAGTATTTCGTCCAGCCAGGAGGGGACCAACCAATCGCGGTTCTCCGAGATCAGTACGTAGCGGGGGAGTTCGGCCGAGCTGAACGGAAGAAAGGCCGGGTACTGGTTCGGGTCCCAGTACAGACTGTAGGCATGGAGGTTGTTCGCTACGAGGGGAAAGAGGTTGTCCGAGGCCAGTACGACCGCACCAGGGGGGATGAGCGAGACTAGCTGAGTGACGTCGCTGTACCCGGGGGGGACCTCATATGAGAACTGGTAGGCGGCCCCCTGCCCGGAGTCATGCAGGACAGGGTCGAGCGGGCTCATGAGGAGATTGACTGCGACAAGAGCGGTGACGGTCACCGCCACGGTTCCTCTGGAGGGACGCCGGAGCCCCACCGGGCTCGCTCGTCGCTGCGCCCCGGTAGAGGTCTCCTGCCACCATCCCTGGAGCCTTCGAAGACCAAAGATGAATGAGAGCATCAGAGGGATCGCGAAAATGTACCCATACTGGAATCCGATGATCGAGAAGTTCGCATTCGTGTTGAAGACGGTGAAAATCCACCATGGGAACGCCAGGACGTACCCTCGCAGCGACAAGAGGGGGACCAGGCCAAGCAGCGCGTATGTGATGATCCAGAACGAGAGCTTCCCGAAGGGGTCCACGGAGGCCCCCCCGAGACCGACTCCGAGAAGCCCTGGAGATGCCCCAATGACGCCCTCTCCAGGAGCCCGCACGATCGGAGAAATCGGGGGAAGCCCCAGGAGAGGTTGTATCCAGAACGACTGAAGGAACCGCAGAAAGTAGTAGCTCACGATGGAGGCGAGGAGGAGGGCAGCCGACACCTGGTGGCGTCGGTCGAGGAGGTACCAGCGTAGTTGGGCTCCGAGAGGGCGGAGCAACGCTCTAAGCCGTTGCGAACCCCAGCTTGAACGCCAACCTTGAAGCAGCCCACGTAGGCCGTCCCTAGAAGGGAGAAGGAACACCAGGGCTATTGTCGCCATGAGTACGGGAGCAATCTCCATGGTCAGAAGGGCCACCACGGCGACAGCCGCACCCCAGGCGTACTGGCGACGGTACCATAGCAGGAAGAAGGTGAAGAACTCCACCGGGAGAAACGCCTCGACATGGAAATCGTAGATGCTTGAACCGATGACCGCCGCGGAGCACAGGAAGAGCAGAGGTGGAGTGAGCGCGATAGGTCCGCGCCCAACAACCTCACGCGAGAGGAGATAGAGAGGAATCGCCGCCCCGGCCACCACAATCGACTGGAGAGTGAAGAGGGTCAGCGGCGAGGGCAGGGCATCGTACACGGGAGCCACGGCGAACAAGACGAAGGAGGTGTGGACCTCAAGGAACGAGGGATACCCCGCGACCTCGAAGTCGGCGGCCTCGTAAAGTGGACGACCGTGCCCGACGGACCATAGCGCCTGTTGGTAGAGCCCCAGGTCCCAGGTGGTCGCCTGCAGCTCGAGCACTCGAAGCTCGTCGATCGTAACTGTGGCGATTACATAGAAGACCATTCCGCCCAAGAGCACCAGGTACGGACGCCGAAGGATCCGTCGTACGAGCCTGGCCATCGAGTCGAGGGGACCCCCGGCCTGCTGGGTAGCTCCGCCAGGATCCAGCGGGGTCATGGGCCGAGCAGACCCCTCGGAGGTAAGAGCCTACCCACGATCCTGCAGGCGACGTCGCTCCCGGGGAGGGACGAGGCTCTGCCCCAATGATGCCCGACCGCCCCTATCACCCACCGATGCGGCCTGTTGAATCCACGCTCGCATCCCGTCCGGCCGAGGGTTCGTAAAGGGACGACAGGGGCTGGGTGCTGGCCACTTGGTAGAGCTCAATCGTCCCCTTCGGTACACCGGTCACCTCCCCGATAAGGTCGTACGCTGAGGCATTCCCCAACAGCACGAGCAGCCATGCGGGAACGCCGTTCACCTCATTGGAGGAGATTAGGACATACGTGGGGAGGTGCGAGACGTTGAACGGGAAATGATGCAGCGCATCGGTGCCCGTAGGGAAGAAGGAGTAGGCGTTCACGTCGTTCGCGACCAGCGGGAACAGGTCGTCGCTCGCTACGACGACGGCCCCGGACGGGATATGGGACGCTAGCATCTCCACCTCAGCAAACTGTGACGGTGGGAGGTAGCTCACCTGGTACCCACTTCCCTGCTGGTGGTTCTGCATCAGGGGGTCCAGAGGAGACAGACCCACTTCGAGGATCACCATGGCCACTAGCGCCCACGATAGGAGGCCAGGGTGCCGCGCCCATAGGTCCCAACGCGCATGCGAGGCCGGGATGTCCGAGGTAGTATGACCGCGCATTCGTGGCCTCGTCCGGATTGTCGAGGGGTGCATCCTCAGCGCGAACTCTGGGAGCGAGATGTCGAGGTCAGAGACCCCATAGACGAAGCCCACCAGCAGCGGGACCACGGGAAGGAAGCCATATTGCAACCCCAGCTTGGTGTACTCGAGACTACTGAGGAAAGTGTAAGCGAGCCAAGGGAGGACGAGAATCTGGGTCCTCAGAGCACGGAACGGCAGGAAAGCAACGAGGGCGTAGGCAAGAACCCAGTACCCGACCCTCTGGGAGACCCCTATGACGATGTGGGAGGGCTGGAGGTGAAGGTCTCCGCCCACGAACGGGACGGGTGGGTTCGCCGCGGGCATCAATGGGGTCAGCAGGACGACCGACGGGTCGTCCTGCATCAGGCGCAGAAGCCCAAAAGCAGCGACCGAGGCCAATAGCAGGATCATCGTTGCCCGGGTCGTCCGAGGCACCAGCCACCGTCGGACGATGCTGACGGTGTCTCGTATCCACCCTTCGGGCGGCCGCCGCCCCGCTCTGACTCCTTGGACTAGGGACTTGTACAGCTCCCCGAGGGCCGGATAGAGAAAGTAGAGTGCAAGGGCCCCGACCAGGAACGGTGTCACCTCGATGGTCGCGAAGCTTAGGAAGGCAACAGCTGCTCCCCACCAGTACCTCCCTCGTTTCCACAAGAGAAAGATGGTGAAGAGCTCTAACGGCAGGAAGGACTCCAGGTGAAAGTCGGCGAGGTTTGCAGAGATAAGCAACGGGGAGACCAGGTATACTCCCGCGGATAGGAGCGACTTCTTCTCCGACCCCGTGACGTCCAGAGCGATCCAATATAGGGGGAACGCAGCCAGGCCTACGATCAGCGCTTGGAGGGCGAACAGCGTGATCGGGGATGCTGCGAGGGTATAGACGGGGACGAGAGCCACCACGACAAACGAAGGATGGATCTCGAAGAGCGAGGACGCACCCGATTGTTGGTAGTCATCGGCTTCGTAGAGGGGGTGGCCATGACTAGTGGACCAGAGCGCCTGTTGGAATGTGCCTATATCCCAGTCTCCGGTCGCAAGTTCCACGTAACGGGCCGTGGAGAGCGAGAGCAAGACGACGATGTAGACCAGGACGAAGAGGACCAACAACGGGTGCAGATCCTGGTGCCGCGAAACGTTCGGGAGGCCTTCCGCTGCTTGGGTCCTCCGCGCCTGCATGGAGCGTTCTTCCTCGACCTCCCTGACTCAGGAGTGGCCCGTGCAGTCCGATTGCAAGTAGACCGGACCCCACCAAGAATAGCCCAACTCATACAGGTACACAGAACCCACCGATGTGCAGACCACCGAGGCGCGCAGCCCAAACTCGTAGTTCTTGAAAATGGCCGCGGAAAGCCAAGAGGGGACGGTTGGGGCAAACTCGTCAGAGTAGAGCACGAACTGCGGAAGGTGTGAGGCATTGAAAGGAAGGTAGGACCCATTGGTGGGGTACCAATAGAACGAGTAGGCGTGGACGTTGTTCGCGACGAATGGGAACAGCTCGGTCGTCGCCACCACGTACGCGCCCACTGGCACCAATTGGGCGAGCCTCTGCACGTCCTGGAACCCCGGGGGGTGGTCGAACGAGTTCCAGTAGCCCGGGGGATATGCGTCCCTCTCGGACGGGGTCGTGGTCAGCGGGTTCGCAGGACCCACCGCGAGGTTCACAACGAGCACGATCGCCAATCCCGCCACGAGCCCTCCGCTCCGGTAGAGCTCGCGTAGGCCCGGAAACCTCGATCCACGGGACCTCACGAGGGCGCGAATCGACGACACAAACCTGGCTACGAACGCCCGGAGGGTCGTCACCGGTAGCTTTCGGACCCCGAAGGCCATCCCGACGAAGACCCCATAGGCGGCCACCAAACTGTACTGGAATCCTATGGAGACGTAGTTGAGATCAGGGCTGAAGAACGTGAAAAGCATCCATGGGAGTCCCAACAGAAGCGCCCTGGGGCAGAGGAGGGGAACGAACAGGACAAGGGCGTAGACCAGGACCCAGTACTCCAGTTTCGCTCCGAGGAAGTCCTCGAGGAACCCCCATCCCAGGCCGAGGCTCGAGGGTGTAAAGCCCCATTGCTTGCCGGAGGAGGGGACAGAGCCACCGAGGATAATCGAGGACCACGGGCCCTGCAGCATCCTGAGGAGAAGGTACGTGGCGCCGGCGAGGACCCCCATGAAGAGGCCCATCAGGATTGTGCGTCTCTCCGGCCATGCGAGGCGGAGCTCGCTCGAGGCCTGCCAGGCACCGCTCTGTGGTCGGCCGAGTAGATGTCCTTTGATCCGCTCGAGCCAGCCCCAACGCACCTGGGGAACGAGAAAGAAGAGGGCGGTGGAGATGACGAAGAGCGGTCCAATCTCCAACGTCAGCATCGCCACGACCGCGCTGACGACTGTCGCGACCCAACGCTCGAGGTACCAGAAGTAGAACAATGAGAAGAGCTCGAGCGGAAGAAATGCCTCCAAGTGGACATCGTACATCTGCGAGGCGAGGAGGGGCGTCCATGCGAGATAGAGGACGGCGACCCAGAGCGACTTCCCGCTCGATCTGGTGATTGAGACGGTAAGCGCGTAGAGGGGAATGGCGGCGAGCGCCACCACGACGCTCTGAACCGCGAGGAGCGTGAATCCGGATGGGAACACCCAGTAGATCGCAGCCAGGGGATAGAGCATGAAGGAGGGATGGACCTGAAAGAAAGATGACGCCCCGATGGTCTCCGAGCTTCCCGAGTTGTAGAACCCCTGGCCGTGCGAGCCGGTCCATAGGGCCTGCTGCATGATGCCGAAGTCCCAGTTCTCATCGTAGAATCCCATGAGTCTGAGAGAGGAGAGCGCGAAAGATCCTAGCACGTAGATGGCGACTGCGAGCCACAACAGACGCGGCAAGCGTGGATGGGAGAGCCGAGGTGCCCCCCTCGCGCCGTCCGGGTCTCGAGGTCGCTCCTGCTCTGACTGGCCTTCCTCTAGGCTAGGGCCAAGTTCCCGGGCGTCGTTCATGCCTTCGTGGCGATCCCCGCCCGAGAGGCGTAGATGGGCCCCTTGATTCCCAGCAGGTTCGTGTTCAGCACCCGTCGAAGGTCTTGGGGCGCTCTCAGACTTCGGAGCCCATAGCCGCGACCAGCATCCGAACGGGTCACTTGGAACAGTGAGAAGCTGTTGCTGAGAGCCTCCCACATCTGTTGAGATGCGAACTGCCGGTTCCATTCCACGATGACGGCCATGTCCTCCGTCGACCGAAGGAAGTTCGACATGCCGCGTATCACCGCGAGCTCGCTCCCCTCGACATCGATCTTGACGACGGCGGCGCGGGACGCGGGCAGCACCCCGTCGAGGGAGACGACCTGAACCGCGAACTCCCGCGACGATGGCGAGCCACTGACCAGGCTCCCCCAGCCGTCCTCAAAACGCTCGACCCGTAGCACGCCCTCAGAGCGCTTCTCGCCCGCGGCCTCGCATCGTGTTGAAACGAGGCCCTCGGCCGAGTTCAGGCGGACGTTGGCCTGGAGACGTCGAAAGACCTCGGGGTTCGGCTCGAAGGCCACCACGCGACCGTTCGGTCGCACCCACGACTGTGCGAGGGCAGTGAAGTATCCGCTGTTCGCGCCAACGTCAACGAAGAGCTCCCCCGGACGGAGCAAGTCGCCAAGGAGGGCCGTGGTTTCGGGCTCGTAGGACCCATCGCGGCGAAGCGCCCAATAGGTACGCACGTCCCGCATCTGGCGAAGATCGAGATCGAGCTTGCCCTCCGACAGGGGAACCACAAGGCTCGGTCCCACAGAGGAAAGAAGCTTGGCCTGGTAGAGATGGAACCAAGTGATCATGAACTTCTGCGCCCACCAACTGCTTCCTGGAACCCGTGAAGTGAGGTCCACCACCTTAGCCCAGCCGGCACCCCTGTCGCGGGGGGGGTGCCTGCCTCCGAACCCGCCTAAAGGGGCCACCGCAGCGCGCGCTCCTATCCCCGCGGTCCTCCCCGTTGCAACGGCTGGTGAGGACCGGGAGGACACGTCCATCCTAGCACCCTGAGGTCGTCGTACGAGATTCACTTCGGCGGGACCAGCGGTCTATCGGGGAACCACGGGATTGACCCCAGCATTCTCGGGTTCCAGATGATTTCATGAGACTCGCCCCCCACTCGTTCATCTTCCTTGGTGGTGACGGACGATGGAGGTCCTCTCATCGCCGAATTGTCAGTTGCCCAGGGGCGGGTATATATTCCTCTTGTCCCGGCAGTGGAACTTCATGCTGTGATGACGAGTCGAAGTGTCCTGTTGAGTGCCCGTCGACGTAGGGACCGTGGGGGGAGGGTCTCGTTCTACCAAACGGAGATTACGCTTCCGAACTCTGCACACTAGCCGGGGTACCAAGAGATCCTATGTCTCCCTCCCTGTCCGTTCTGATCACTGCATACGGCCCCGCCCCATTCCTCGCAGAGGCGCTTCGTTCCGTCCGCGATCAGGTAGATCTGTCCCCCACGGACGACATCGTTCTCCTCACGGACAGGCCTAGGGACCTCGAAGCCTTGGGTTGGCCTCCTAAGGCCCCGCTCCCTCCCCTTCGCCTCGTCAAGCTCGACGAGCCGCAAAAGGGGAAGTTCTTCGCCGCAGGGTTCCAGGCCTGTCGAGGTGAGGTTGTGGCCACCCTTAACGACGATGACATCTGGGAGCCCCAGAAGATCCAGGTCGTTCGTCGAGCTTTCGAAGGGAACTCGTCTGCAGCCTATCACCACCATGGCGTGAGCTTCTTCGGCCTTGGGCCGGTCCGTCCCCCGGGGCGGCACCGGCACGCACGGCGGCGCGACGGGGACCAGCGCACCCTCGTTCGCGGTTCGCGAGGTTGGGAGAGAAGTCTCGGTCGATACGACCTCGGTTTCAACGATAGCTCAATCAGTCTTCGTCGGGACCTGGTCCTCTCCCACCTCCCGTGGTTCGAACGGATTGACGCAGGAGAGGACACCTTCCTGCTCTTCTGCGCACTCACGTCGGCTAAGGAGCTACTGCTCGACCCGAGAAGTTTGACGCGATACAGGGTCCACGCCAGCAACAGCTCGGTGTCAGGCAACCGCGACGCTCCCGCGGCGGCCGATCGACTTCATCGTGAGTTCGAGAGGAGACTCAAGCTCTACCAGGTGCTCGAATCGATGGTGGGATCTTGTGCCCCGGAGCGCGAGGAGGTCCGAGCTTGGGCACAGCGAGGTGTCAGGCTCTCCGAGGCCGTACTCGCGGTGACCGGATCGAGCTCGTCCCGGAGGACACTCATGAAGGCGGCCGCGGGCCTTCTCGACGATTGGGACGAGTTCGACCCTCCCGTCAACCTGGCGGTCTCGGCCCTCGCCAGCCTCGGCGTCGCGTCGCGACCCCTAGCCACCCGGGTGCTCTTCCAGCTAGGGATCCGAACGGATATCTAGCGCCATGCGCTGAACTCTCCCACCGATGGCGGAAGTCGATCGAAGGCCCCGCAGCGCCGCTCCGACCGCGTCGGGTGCGCTCGTCCCATTGATCAATGATCGAATGACCCCGCTCCAGAGCTCTGCCACGGTCTCTAGGCCGTAGAACCTTGAGCGCTCGCGGCAGTTCTCGCCCATTGTCGCGGCGTACCCCCGGCGACAAATCTCGTGCGCCTTGATCACGAACTGGGACGCGTTCTCGACGAGCCACCCTGTCCACCCGTCGATGACGGTCTCCCCCGGCCCCTGTCGCCCGTAGGTAAGGACCGGGGTCCCGCAGGCCATGGACTCCACAGGGACCAGGCCGAAGGGCTCCTCCGTGAAGGGAAAGGCCGTGAAGAGCGCGTGGGTGTAGAGCGACTTGAGCTCCTCGTCGCTCACCCGGCCCAGCATCTCGACCTTCCCTCGTCGGGAGCCCTTGAGCCCGCCCTCCACCCATCCCGCGCTCTTCGAACCGAACACCTTGATCGGATAGTCGAGCTGGAAGAGCAGCTTCACCGCTTCCACGTCAGTCTCCTTCCCGAGATAGACGAGGATGTAGCTCCGCGAAGGCTGGGCCGAGGTGGGCGCGAAGGCGTGGGACTGGAGGAAGTGGGGAAGCACGCCGTGGACCTCGACCCCCCGGCTCAGGAACCAAAGCGCGTTGGCCGTACTGTTCGTGTAGATCCGCCGAACCCCGTGGGCCATCTTCCAGAAGTGTCGTCCATCGACCAGCCCGATGGGGGGTGCGGCGAGGCTGGCCATCCGACGTAGTGAGGGGGTGAGCGAGGGCTGGATCGTCCGGATCGTCGTGCCCAGCGGTCGACCCATGATCCACCAGATGTCCGCGGGGAGCCACGTCGTCTGGGAGAAGTTCACGCGGAGGCCTGGGCGGCCTGCGAGACGACGCTCGAGCAATCGACCGTTCAGCCCCAAGAGGGCGTCGCGCGCCCAGGAGAGCACGTAGGACGGCACCTCGTCTCGAGGATGTCGGGGGCTCGGGAAGCCGGCTCCGCCGTCCACGACCTCCACCCCAAAGGACTCGAGCTCGGCACGGACCTCTGTGCGCACCGCGATCGAAGCAACGGTGACCTCGAAGCTCTTCGCCAGCTTGCTGGCGAGGGGGGCCACCTGCCCGTACTGGACGAACTGAGGAGTGAGGAGAGGCTCGGTCACGAGCACTAGGCGTTCAGAAGTGGCCATCCCTAGGCCTCCGGCGTGCGATGCACCCTCTGGGGGTGATTAGACCCTTACGTTGCACTCGCACAACGTGCGGAGGTTGGCCGAGCTCCGGTGGCGCTGGTCGTTGGACCTTTCTGGCCTCGGTTTCGCCAGTTGACCCCGGAAAGAGACACCGGGATCATTGTCCCAAGGCCGTTGCACTCGAGGAAACGGAGGCCCGAGCACTCTCTGAGAGGGCGGGCTCCTTCCCGTAGGGGAAGCGGGGGAGGGTGCTCGTACCGGCGGATTGACCGGACCCCCTGGCCCGGACCCGTTCCCACCGAACATGGTCGCGTCCCGGGATCCAGCGGTCGACGGTCGCCAGCCCCGTCGCAACCACCTCGCCGACCAGAAGGGCCAACATCGCTACCGTAGACCCCGGAGTATCGCGAACAACTTCGAGCACTAGCGCAACGGCCTCCCCGGGATGGCGCTTCGAGAGCTCTCCGATGGTCGTGGGGCTCACCCCGGTCCGTTCCCTCACCTGGACATGCCCGACGTGGATCCTTCGGCGCTGCCTCACGAGTCCGCCCCAAGAGCCAGGGACTTCGAGCTTGACGCGGGCCTCGGATGCATAGACCAACTTCCCGCCTGCTTGGGTGAGCCACGCGCCCACGAACGCCCCATCGTTGATCACCCCAGCACGAAGCGGAGGCCGGGGGTCCGTGCTCAAGAGCAGGAGCTCGTCGGAGAGGTGCGTTCCTCTTCCGGAGCCTAGAAGTCTGCGATGCAACTTGTCGTGCAGCTCCCAGAGGCACGTGAGGCTCTTGCCGAGCAGGCCAGAGACCTCCTTGGGCACACAAGGTCGCCCCATCACGCCGAAGGGGGGGGAGAGCCCTCGCGAACTTTCGAGCAGGGCAGCGACCGCACCTAGCTCGGCGTAGGCATCTCCGTTGAGCAGCACGAGCCACCGGCCATCGGCCCTCGCGAGGACCTCGGCCAAGGCGGCCGCCTTCCCCCGGCGGTCAGGCTCGACCAGGACCTTGATGCGTGGGTCGCTCGCGGCGACCTCCTGGGCTTCCTCGACGGTGCGGTCGGTGCACCCGCTCGCCACTACCCAGATGGTGTCCCACGCGATTCCCGAAGGGAGGGTCTGGGAGAGGAGCGAACGGAGGGACCGGCCGATATGGCCCTCCTCGTTGTGGGCCACCACGCCGCCAACCAGACGGTGCGGGAGAACCGGAGGGGGCGGCATGACCTGACCTGTAAGGCCCCGAGGTCAAATATGGATAGGCCGGCCTCACCGGGCGGTCGCCTACGAGAACCGGACCGGCCGGGCCGTGTGAGAGTTCGTTCGGCGGCGGCAGTTTCAGTGCCAGAAGAGGAGGACGATGTTCGCCGCGGCCAGGCCCCCCACCATCACGGGGAACGCCCGAACGATGTAGGTGCCCCACGAGACGTTCACCCCGGCCTTTCTCGCGACGGCGAGGCCTACCACGTTCGCCGAGGCCCCGATGGGGGTCCCGTTCCCTCCCACGTCGGTGCCCACGGCAGTGGCGTACACCATGGCGCCGACCGGGGGGCCTCCCGGGGTCGCACTGATGTGGGCGATGATGGGGGCCGCGGCGGCGGCGAGCGGCACGTTGTCGACGACGGAGGAGAGCAATCCCAGGCTCCAGAGCATCACCGAGGCTAGGAGGAGCACGTTCCTTCCCCCGATCGACCCCAGCCCTTGGGCGACCGCGCCGATGACCCCCGTCAGGTCGAGGATCCCCACCAAGAGGAAGAGGAAGAAGAAGAACCCCAGCGTGGCCCAGTCCAGCCCCTTGAGAAGCTCCTTCCAACCCGACCTCCCGGCGACGAGGAGGGCCAAGAGAGCGCCGATGAGGCCGATCTCCCCCACGCTCGGCGGGATGTAGATATTGACCGCGAGGAGACCGATCGTTCCCGCGAACGCTCCCACCGCGAGGGCCACCCGGGTCCGGTCCAGCTGGGGGAGCGGAGGGAGCTCCACCG
This sequence comes from Thermoplasmata archaeon, assembly GCA_028864975.1. GTDB lineage: Archaea > Thermoplasmatota > Thermoplasmata > Lutacidiplasmatales > UBA184 > JAKAAX01. The sequence continues at coordinate 62,685 of JAGWLG010000014.1, forward strand.
CCACCTTCCGCTCCTCCGCGAGCTTCTCCGTCAGGCCGCGGGCTTCGAACTCCTTCGCTTCCCTTCGGTGGAGGAGACCGAACCCCAGAAGGGTCACGACGAGAGATCCCAGGGCGAGGGGGGCGGCGTAGACGAGGAACTGGTCGAACCCCAGCCCGAAGTAGGTACCCAGGATGACGTTCGGTGGGTCCCCAACGAACGTGGCCGCTCCACCCACGTTCGAGCAGGAGATCTCGGCCAGCAGGAGGTTGACGGGGGAGGTCCCAAGGGCGCGGGCCACCTCGATCGTGATCGTCGCGAGCACGACCATGACCGTGATCGAGTTGATGAACGCCGAGAGGGCGAACGAGAGGAAGCTCATCACCAGGAACAGGTGGTAGGGCCTCCCGTCGGACCAATCCGCGAGGCGGATCGCGACGTATTGGAAGACCTTCAGTCGGTTGAGCAGCGCGGCCAAGAGGAACAGGCCGAGGAGGAGGCCGAGGGTGTCCCACTCGATGAACCCGCCGGGAGCCCCGCAGAGATGCCACGGGCTGCCGTGCGGGTAGTACCCGAAGAGCGTGCAAGCGCTCAGGCTCGCGCTGAGGGCGACCCCCTGCATGGACGCCACCGCGACGACCCCTAGGCCCAACAGGGAGCATCCCGCCGCAACCCAGGTCTTCTTCTCCTCTTTCCAGGCGAAGAGGATGTACGCAGCGATGAAGATCCCGATGGCCGCATACCCGGCCCAGGAGAGGAACAAGGTCGGTCCGCTCCCCCTACCTCCCTTGCGGGATCCCGTACCACTTCTCGAACCTCCTGAGGTTCTCGAGGCTCCCCACCACGAGGACCAGGGTTCCGACTTCGAACCGGGTCGTGGAGGGGGGGTTGATGATGGTCTGGTAGCCGGGCCCGCTCCCCTTCCCGGTGGGGCGTGCGATCGCCATGATCAGGCAGTCGGTCGCCCCGCGAACCTTCCCCTCGGCCTCAGGGAGCCGAAGGTTGGCGATCGGGGACCTCTCCGTGACCCTGTACTCCTGAACGTCCGCCCCGTAGGTGGCGGTCGTCAGGTCCTCGAAGGTGGAGGCCACCTCGGGACGGAAGGCAGCCGAGGCGCAAAGCCGACCCCCCATGTCGTCAGGGGACGCGATGTAGGTCACCCCGGCCGCCTCGAGGGTCCGACGGAGCTCCGGACGGCTGATGCTGACGACGACCCTGATCTCCGGGTAGAGCGCGCGAGCGGTCAAGGCACCGATCAGGTTGTCCGTGTCGCTGGTGGAGGCGAAGATGATGGCGAAGGCGCCGTCCGTCCCGGCTCTCTTGAACGACTCCTCGCTCGTGACGTTCCCGAAGCACGCGAACACCCTCTCCTCGGTCCCCAGCTCGCGGACCAGCGGCACGTCGTTCTGGGACTCGCAGATCACCGCCACCGCGCGCTGCCCGGCGAGGAGCTCTCGGACCGCCGCCTTTCCGACCATGCTATAGCCTGCCACCACGACGTGATCCTTCATGTCCGTCCCCATGCTTCCTAGCGCGACCTTGAGGCGTGTCTCCGTGACGGCCCCAAGGATGACCGTAAGAAGGTAGCCCAGGAACCCGATCTGGAAGACCATCAGTCCGGCCCCCATCGCCCGGCCGATGACGGTGTGCGGCACAACATCCCCGTACCCGACCGTGGAGAGGGTGACGATGCCCCACCAGAGCGCATCCCCCAGGCTCAGCGTGGAATGGTTCTGCGCGTTGCATAGCGGCCCGACCGTCTGGGAGTAGATGCACGGCTGCGTGGTCTCGGCCCAATAGAAGGCGAGCGAAAGGCCGAAGTAGACGATGACGACGAGTATCGCGACCTTCCAGACCTTCCGGACGGTCTCGACCACGAGCCGAAGGTTCCGGCCCATCCGCCGCCGAGCTCGTCTCGTGGGGTCCATGGCCTCTCCCCCACGTCGCCCGCGGGGATGTCCACCGCCGTACAGCTTCTGAGATAAAGCTTAATAGAGAAGGAGGGTGGGCGGCTCCTTGCTCTCGCTCGCCGACTCCGAGGTGCTCAGGGAGATCCAGTTGCCCCAGACCGCGTCCTCCGCCCCCCGCCTCTCGCCGGGGTCCTACACCCGGTTCGAGCGGGCCCGCATCCTGGGGGCTCGGGCGCTCCAGGTCTCGCTCGGGGCGCCCATCCTCGTGGAGATCCCCGCGGGGGAGGTCGACCCCGTGGCCATCGCGGAGCGCGAGTTCGAAGCCCTCGTGCTCCCGATCACCGTCCGCCGGGGCCGAGCCTCCCGAGCGGGCTGAACCTTCTGCAGCGAGGCGGGTCAGGCGGCTCCGGCCGCGCTCCCTGCTCGCGCCGCGGAGACATGAGGCTCCCCGCGGGAGCGTCCAGTGGGTTCGGCCGATAGCGTCCGAAGGATCGTCCCTAGCCCATCGATCATCTGCCGGAAGTCGTGGAACGGCATCGAGGAGATGAGCGAATCGACGAGTCGGTCCCGCAGACGCCGGGCCTGCTCGAGCGCCTTCCGCCCGGGTCCGGTGATCTCTAGGATGACCCGGCGCCGGTCCTCAACGGACCGGACCCGTCGGACGTAGCCCTTGCGCTCCAACCGGCTCGAGAGGCCCGTGACGTCCGCCGGGGTGACGAAGAGGACCTCGCAGAGCTTTCGCGCGTTCGAGGGCCCGTCCTCCTCCAACGCCTTCAGGAAGAGGAACTGGCGCGCGGTGAGGTCGATACCGGCCATCGTCTCGTCCAACCGGTTCAGGGTACGCCAGTAGCAGAGGCGGAGGTTCCGGAGCAGAGCCTCGCGATCCTCTGGGGTGATCTCGGAGTTCGGCACAGGGGTCCCACCCGGCTTCGTTTCTTGAAGGTTGCCAGTGACGAGCCTGGACGATCAGAGGCCGGCGTGCTCGAGCGCCGAGGGACACGCACAGCTCCCGGGAGCCCGCGCGAGCTCGGGAACGAGGGCCTTGAGCCAGTCCCGGACCCTGCGGACATTGTCCGTCAGTACCCGGACGACCTCCACGGCCTCGACGGGGTGGTCCGCCCATACATCGTAGTCTGTCACCATGCAGATGGGAAGGTAGCAGAGCTCCCGCTCGCGTGCGAGCGGGCACTCCGGGACCAGGGTCATCCCGATGATGTCGGCGAAGGTCCGATAGAGCCGGCTCTCGGCCCGCGTCGAGAAGCGCGGTCCCTCCACACAAACGTAGGTCTTCCCCGAGGCGACATTTAGCCCTCTGCGTTGCGCGAGCACGAGCGCGGCCTTCTCGAGGCGAGGGCACACCGGGTCCGCCGTGGAAACATGGTAGGTCCTGCCCCCGTCGTAGAACGTGCTCTCCCTCCGCTTGGTCCAGTCCACGAACTGGTTCGGGATGACGAACTGCCCCGGAGGGATCTCCTCCTTGAGCGACCCGACCGAGTTGATCGTGACGATGAGGTCCGTGCCGAGGGACTTGAGCGCGTCGATGTTCGCTCGGTAGTTCACCCGGTGCGCAGGAGTGACGTGGCCCTTGCCATGTCGAGCGAGGAAGAGGACCCGGACCCCGTCCATCTCCCCCTCCTCGATCGGAGAGGAAGGGGCTCCGAAGGGCGTCGAGACCCGGTGCACCTTCTTCCCCTCGAACAGGCCGCTCTCGTAGACCCCGCTTCCGCCAATGATCGCTACCGTCGGTGGCCTTCCCGTCATCGTTCCGCGCTCCTCTCCCGCCACCCTTCAGCCCAACCGTCCCGCGGCCTTGAGCCCTTCGGCGACCATGCGGTCGCCCTCGGCCCCCACGGCGCGGGCGGCGCGGCGGAGGACCCTCGCCAGCGCCACCTCCGCCCGGGTCCGCTCGACCAGCGAACGGGCCACGTCCTGCTTCGGTTTGAGCGCGATGATCCCTCGTGGGGCCTCGAACCGCAAGAGTGCGTGGAGCATGGCATCCATGAGGTCGAGGTACCCCTCCGCTTCGCTCAGGAGCTCTTCGCCCAGCGCGGCCACCGCGAGCCTGCGGACCTCCCCCACGACATCGCCCATAGCGCCGAGATAGGCCTCGACCGGGACCTCGAGAGCGGTCAGGGAGGGGAGCGGGCGCTTGCCCACGACCGCTTCCAAGAAACGGGCTTCAGCGTACTCCTGGAGCGCGTCGCCGACGATCCCCTCACCTCCCTCACCCAGATGCTGCAGTCGGCGGACTCGAGGCGCTAGGGCACGAAGTGTCGCCCCCGGGTCCTCTCCGGCGTGGAAGCGGCGCATCGCGTCCTGCGCCGCACGGCGCACCACTCGGGCTTCTTCGAAGAGCCGGTCCCGCTCCTCCACCTTGCGAGAGAGCGCGCGTTCCGCCTCTAGAAGCTCCTGCTCCCGAGGGGTCGAAGGATGACGGGGACGAGGGAGGGGGACAGGGGCATGGGGAGGACGATCCCCCCGGTCAGGAGTACTGCGTGAACGTCTGGTCATCATCCCCTCCGTCCAGGAGGCCCAAGCGCACCCCGGCGTCGATCCAGCCGTGCGCGTACGTGACGGCAGCTAGGGCTCGCGGGAGGTCTTCCTCCTGCTCGAAGTGTTTCGCGTCCTCGTAGTAGGAGCGGGCCATGGCGAGGACGTCGTCAGCCCCTTTGCGCAGGAACGACCTTCCGGGAGGGGCCGGCCGGACCTTCTCGAGGGCCTTCCCCGTGAGGGTGAAGTACCGCGTGAGCCGGTCCCGAAGGGCCTTCTCGACGCTCACCTCGGGCACGCGACAGCCAGGGGAGCCGCCCCGTATATAACCGGGGGAGGCTCAGGCCTCGAGGGCCCCCTGGGAGAATGAGCGCGGTGGACTTTCCGCTAGCGCGAGGGGACCGCAGACCATTCGATTCCTTGCCCGCGAGCTTCCGCAAGGTCTTGGATCAGAGGTTGGGCGCTCCTGTGCTCAGGGCCCTTTCCCAACCGGAAGGCTTCTCCCCCGGCGTCGCGGCCCGGCTCCGCCTCACCGATGGGCGGCGCCTCTTCCTCAAGGCCGTCTCGGCCCAGGTCAACTCGGGCGCCAAGGAGATCTACCGGATGGAGGAGAAGATCGCGAGGAGGCTCCCCCCCGAGGTTCCCGCGCCCAAGTTCCTCTGGAGCGTTGAGCACGGACCCTGGATCGCGTTGGCCTTCGAGGAGGTCGAGGGCGAGAACCCCCGCCTTCCCTGGCGCCATCAAGACCTGGACCGGGTCCTACGAGCCCTCGATCTCCTGGCCGCGAAGCTTACTCCAGCCCCCTTCAGGGCCCCGACCTTTGCCGCGTCCCACCGCGAGGGCTTCCGTAACTGGAGGACCCTATCGCCCGAAGGCGAGCCCTCGCGGCAGGAGCTGCGGTGGTTCGGGCCCTGGGTGCGGGAGAACATTCGTGAGCTCTCGAAGGCCGAATCCCGCTGGGAGCGGGCCTCCCGCGGCCGGACCCTACTCCACGTCGACGTCCGGGCCGACAATCTTCTCCTGACGGACCGAGAGGTGTACTTCGTCGACTGGCCCTGGGCGACGGTGGGCGCACGGTGGTTGGACCTCCTCTTCTTCCTCCCCAGCGTCGCGATGCAAGGTGGGCCGGCGCCCTGGGAGGTGTTCGATACCCACCCCCTCGCCCGGGGGGTTCCTGCGAGGGACTTGGACGCCGTCCTCGCGGGGGTGCTAGGGTTCTTCCTCTTCCGGGGGCGGCTCCCCCAGGTTCCGTCCTTGCCGGGGCTCCGCGCCTTCCAGTGGGCGCAGGGACTGGAGGCCCTTCGGTGGATGTACTATCGGTGGGAGGGCAAGGACCCCGGAAGGCCCAAGGACCGTTCCAGGACGATCTAGGACTTCGGGACCTTCTGCCAGTCCTTGAGGAACTTGTCGAGGCCGATGTCCGTGAGCGGATGCGTCGGGAGCTTCTCCATCACGGAGAACGGGATCGTGCAGATGTGCGCGCCGAGCAGCGCGGCCTCCTTCACGTGTACCGGGTGGCGGACCGAGGCGACCAGGACCTCGGTGGTGTATCCGTAGTTCTTGTAGATCTGGACGATCTCCGAGATGATCTCCATCCCGGTCTGTCCGTGGTCGTCCAGGCGGCCGATGAAGGGGCTGACGAAGGCGGCCCCCACCTTCGCACAGAGCAGCGCCTGGTTCGGGGAGAAGACCAGGGTCATGTTGACCCGGATGCCCTCGGAGGAGAGGCGCTTGCACGCCTGGAGCCCCTCGGTGGTCATCGGGACCTTGACGTAGATGTTGGGGTGGATCTTCGCGAGCTCGCGCCCGTCGTGGACCATGTCGTCGGCCTTGAGCGAGACCACCTCGGCGGAGATGGGCCCGTTGACGATCTTGACGATCTCGTTCAGGACATCGATGAACTTCTTCCCTTCTTTCGCGACCAGCGACGGGTTCGTCGTGACCCCGTCCAGGATCCCCCAGCTCGCCGCGGTCCGGATCTCCTCGATGTGCGCCGTGTCCAAGAACAGCTTCATGCTCCTTCCCTCCCCTTCGTTCCACGTAGCTTCAGCATTTCGAAGGACTCCGCCAGGATGCGCTCTTGGGAGAGCCCGTACTTCTCCATGAGCTTCCAAGGGTCGCCGGACTCCCCGAAGAGGTCCGGGGTGCCGATGCGTCGAACGGGGACGGGATAGCGCTCGGAGGTCGCGGTCGCGACCGCGGCCCCCAGGCCTGTGAGCACCGTGTGCTCCTCCATCGTCAGGATCGCCCCCGTCTCCTGCGCCGCGCGCAGGATGGTGTGGTTGTCGAACGGCTTCATCGAGGAGCAGTTAACAACGCGAACGTCCACACCGCTCTTCGCCATCTCGTCGGCCGCGTCGAGGGCCCGTCCGACCATGATCCCGTTCGCCGCGTACGTGAGGTCCTTCCCGTCCCGCAGGACCCCGAAGTGGCCGAGCTGGAACTTCCCGTCCGTGACAACGGGGAAGCTCTCCCGGGACAGACGCATGTAGGCGGGGCCGTAGGAGGCGTGGAAGGTCCGGGTGGCCGCAGCCGTCTCGGGGGCGTCCGCGGGGACCACCACGCTCATGCCGGGGATGCTCCGCATGAGCGCGACGTCCTCCAGCATCTGGTGGGTCCCGCCATCGCCACCGACGGTGAGACCTCCGTGGGTTGCGACGACCTTGACGTTGAGGCGGTTGTACCCGAGCGATTGGCGGACCGTGTTGTAGGCGAGACCCGCCGCAAAGACGGCGAAGGTGCTGGCGAAGACGCAGCGGCCCCCGGTCGCGAGCCCCGCCGCGATCCCCATCATGTTCTGCTCGGCGACGCCGACGTTGAAGTAGCGGTCGGGGAACTGCTTGCCGAAGAGCGCGGTGCGCGTCGACCCCGAGAGGTCCGCGTCGAGCACGGCCATCGTCGGGTCCTCCTTGCCGAGCTCGACCAGCGTCTTGCCGTAGGCGTCGCGTAGCGACTCGGTTCGACGTGCCGGAGCAGCGGCGGGGGGGGGCGTGGTGGCCGGGGTGGGGGGGACCAGAGCGGCCATCGTCAGTTCTCCACTCCCAGCTCGCGAAGCCCCTTCTGGAGCTCCTCCGAACTCGGAGGCTTGCCATGGTAGGCCGCCTTGTTCTCCATGAACGAGACGGACTTCCCCTTGACCGTCTTCGCGATGATCATCGTCGGGCGCCCCTTGACGGTCTTGGCCTCAGCGAAGGCATCCAGGAGGGCCGGGAAGCTGTGCCCGTCGACGACCAACGTGTGCCAGCCGAACGCTCGGGTCTTGTCGGCGAGCGGTTCGAGGGCCATGATCTCCTCGGTGGTCCCATCGGTCTCGATCCCGTTACGGTCAATAATGGCGGTCAGATTGTCGAGCTTGAAGTGCGCCCCGGCCATGAACGCCTCCCAGGTCTCCCCTTCCTGGCATTCCCCGTCGCCCAGGACGGCGTAGACGCGGCTGTCGCGCTTCGCCAATCGTGCATCGAGAGCCATCCCGACGGCCATCGAGATCCCCTGGCCGAGGCATCCCGTCGAAGCCTCAATGCCGGGAAGCTTCCCGGCGTCGACGTGGCCCTGGAGCCGGCTCCCGAGCTCCCGAAGGGTGGAGAGCTCCTCCTTCGGCAGGAACCCCTTCTCGGCCATCACCGAGTAGAGCGCAGGGGCGGCGTGGCCTTTCGAGAGGACGAACCGGTCGCGACCGGGCCATCGAGGGTTCTTGGGGTCGACGCGGAGCTCGTGGAAGTAGAGCGCGGTCAAGAGGTCGGTGCAGGAGAGGCTCCCCCCGGGATGGCCGCTCCCGGCCTTGTGGGTCATCCGCAGGACGTTCCTGCGGACCTCCAAGGCGACCCGCTCCAGCTCGGCCAGCGTCTCAGGAGAATAGGTGCCCGCCATCGGCGAGAGCGCCCACACGCCTTCCGTATTTCAAGGGCTCGACGAACCGTGGGTTCGACGGGCCTGAAGTGTTCCGGAGCCGAGCTCCGGAACAGTTCACGAAGATTTGCCGCGGCGCGCGCGGCTCTGTGAGACCGCCTCGTGGACCTTCGCGAGGCCCTCCTCCGTGGCACGGACGTTGGAGAGGTGGCTCTTCACCGCCGAGAGATGCTCGTGGAGGGCGTCCTCCTGGTCGGTCACGACCTTCTCCCGCTCGGTGAGCTCCTTGGTCTTGACCTCGTTGACCCTCGTGCGCTCCTCCAGCGCCACGCTGGCCGACTTCATCTGCTGGTCCTTCTGCTCCAGCTCGAACTGGTGGCGCTGTAGCGCTTGTCCGGCCGACTGCAAGCGCTTGCGCTCCCCCTCAAGCTGCCCCTTCTCGGCTTCCAGCGCCTTCCGTTGCTCTTCGATCTGGGAGAGATGCTCGGCCTTCTCCTTCTCCAGGGTCTTGCCGCGATCGGAAAGCCGTTCCTCCTCCCCCAGGAGGCGTTTCTCCTCAGTACGGAGCTTCTCCTCCGCGGTGCGGACCGCATCCTCGCGGTCGATGACCAGTTTCAGACGCTTCCGGGATTCCTCGTCGCGCGTTTCGATCATCTTCTCGCGGTCGTCCATGGGCCCTCCGGAGGGAGAGGAGCGCGAAGAGGAGGGCGGCATATGGGTTTCCGTGGCGGCCGCGGGTCCGCCCGGCTTGAGGTGCGGCGCGTCCTGGTCCGCCGCTTCTTCACTGGCCTCCTTCGGGGTGGGGGCAGCCCCGGACCCCAAGGACCGTTCACGGGCCTTCGGGGTGAGGCGGATCCGCCGTCCCGGCGTGCCCAAGGGGTCGGGTTGCAGGAGACCACCCATCTCCAGCTGGTGGAGCGCGGTGGAAAGCCCGTTCACGTCGATGCCCCGGAGCGGACCCGTCAGGGCCTGCATGTAGTCCTCGTACCGGAGGCCGTCGGAACCCGATCGCTCCACGCTGAACCGAAGGACGCGCTCGGCGCCTTCGGAGAGGCCGTCGTGGCCCACAGGGTCATCCGCCGCCAAGAAAGTTCACCTAGGGGGAGTAGGAGCATGGACGAGCTTCGGCTTAAACTCTCTTAGCCCCTCTTTCGGTCCTTCATCGGAAGGTCGTCTCCCACCAGAAGGCGCTGGAGAAGGTACCCCGAGCTTGGGCCAGGCGGTGGCTCGCCCCCGCCGGAGCGAGGCTCACCCGCACAGGGACCGCCTGGAGCTGCACCACAGACCACAGCGCGAGAGCCGCCCGCCCTTCGCGGGCGCCATCTTTACTTCTTCTTCACGAGCGAGCGGAGCGTCTTGAGGTCGGTCTCGTACGAGGCGTAAGGTCGGGCCTTGTCCCCCTTGAGCGGCGTCTCGAGGTATCCGGGGGTCGACGCGAACCGCTTGTCGTTCAGGAACGGACGGAAGCCCGAGAGCCCGATGTTCCCCTCCCCGATGTTCGCGTGGCGGTCGACGCGGCTTCCGAGCTCGTTCAGCGCGTCGTTCAGGTGGAACGCGAAGACGTTCTTGACGCCGACCGTGTCCTCCAGCTTCTCCAAGGTCGCCCGATAGTCCTTCTCGGAGCGGAAGTCGTAGCCGCAGGCGAACAGGTGGCAGGTGTCGATGCAGACCCCCGTCCGTTGGGGGGCATCGATCGAGGTGAGGAGGTGGGCGAGCTGTTCGAAGCTGCATCCCAGGGTCGTCCCCTGCCCTGCCGCGATCTCGAGCAGGACGCGGACCTTGCACCCGCCGGTCGCCTCCAGCGCCCACCGCACCCCCGAGGCGATCGACGCGAGGCCTGCTGCTTCCCCCGAGCCCGTGTGGGCCCCAGGATGGAAGATCAGGTGGGTCGCCCCCAGCGCCTCGGCTCGCTCGATCTCCTCCTTGAAGGCGGCGCGCGAGCGTTCCTGGAGCGAAGGCTGGGGGCTTCCCAGGTTGATGAGGTAGGAGGTGTGGATCCCCACCGACTGGATCCGCTGCTCCTTGACGTTGACCCGGAACCTCTCCACGACCTCGGGCCTCAAGGGGTTGGCGGTCCACTGTTGCTGGTTCTTCGAGAAGACCTGCATCACGTCGCAGCCGAGCTTTCGTGCCTCGACGGGGGCCTGGTCGATCCCCCCCGAGATACTGATGTGCGCTCCGAGCAGCATGACATCCGCCCGAATGGCCACCCTCTCTTCAAAGTGTCCGCTCAAGAGTGAGGGTCGGGCGCTCGACGCCGGCTTTATCTTCCTCCCCGACGACCCCGCGCCGGTCGGCCCGTGCAGGCATTCGTCAAGTCGAAAAGGGCCCCCGGCGGGGAGCTCCAGAGCGTTCCCGACCCTCGCCCAGGGCCCAACGATGTCGTGGTCCGGGTCAAGGCGGCTTCCGTCTGCGGCACGGACGTCCACATCTGGGAGTGGAACCGGTGGGCCGAGCACCGGGTCCACCGCATCCCGATGATCCTGGGGCACGAGTTGAGCGGGGAAGTGGTGGAGCTGGGGTCGGCCGTACGTGCCCTCGAGGTGGGGGACCACGTCTCGGCCGAGACCCACATCGTCGACGGTACCTGCTACCAGTGCCGCACCGGCCGTATGCACATCTGCGAGAACGTCCAGGTCTTCGGCGTGGACCGCGACGGGGTCTTCGCGGAGAAGGCCGTGCTCCCGGAGCTCAACGCCTGGAAGAACGACCCGAAGCTCGACCCCGCGCTCGCGTCCATCCAGGAACCGCTCGGGAACGCGGTGCATTGCATCCTTCCGGAGGACAATGTCGAGGATCTCGCGGGGAAGGACGTCCTGGTCACGGGATGCGGCCCCATCGGGCTGCTCGCGATCCCCGTGGCGAAGACCCTGGGGGCGGCCCGCGTCGTCGCGACGGAGGTCAATCCCCTCCGTATCTCCCTCGCCAAGAAGATGGGGGCGGACGTGGTGTTCGACCCGTCGGAGAAGGGGAGGGACATCGCCCGGGAGGTCCGGGACTTCCTGGGAGGCCACGGGGTCGACGTCGCGCTCGAGATGTCCGGGCACCCGAGCTCGCTAAGGCTGGTGTTCGACGCGCTCCGCCCCGGCGGCCGCGTCTCGCTCTTGGGGCTCTTCAGTACCGAGGTCCCGTTGGACCTGGATGACGGGGTGATCTTCAAGGCGGCCCGGATCCACGGGATCTTCGGGCGCCGGATGTTCGAGACGTGGTTCACCGTGAAGGGACTTCTTGCGCAGCCCTCCTTCCGGGAGAAGATGTACCAGATCATCACCCACAAGGTCCCGATCGCGGAGTTGCCTCGCGCGATGGAGCTCATCGAGTCCCTGCAGGCGGCGAAGGTCTCCTTGACCCCCAAGTGGTGAGGAACGGAGGATCGATGCGGGACCCCGTGGGATTCCTCCGGCAGGAGTACCAGGAGCTCGTCAAGGCCGACCTCGACTGGAAGCTCCGAGTGCTCTCGGGACCCAGCACGCCGTGGTGCCAGATCGACGGAGAGCGCAAGCTCATGTTCTGTTCGAACAACTACCTCGGCCTCAGCAACCACCCGCGGATGAAGGAGGCCGCCATCGAGGCCATCCGTACCCACGGGGTCGGGTCGGGTTCGGTCCGCCCCATCGCAGGGACCATGGACCTCCACCTCGAGCTCGAGCGCCGTCTCGCGCGCTTCAAGGGTGCGGAGGCCTCGCTCACCTACCAGACCGGGTTCGCGACGAACGCGGGGCTCATCCCCCAGCTGGCGGGGGACGGGGACCTCATCATCAGCGACGAACTGAACCACGGCAGCATCATCGACGGCGTCCGCCTGTCGAAGGCGGAGAAGGGGGTCTACCGCCACTCCGACGTTCAGGACCTGGAGAGGGCCTTGCGAGAGGCGGAAGCGCACCGCCCGAGCTACCGGAGGGTCCTGATCATCACCGATGGTGTCTTTTCCATGGACGGGGACATCGCCCCGCTCGACCGGATCGCGGCCCTGGGTCACGACCATGGGGCGATGGTCTACGTGGACGACGCCCACGGCGAGGGCGTACTGGGCGAGGGGGGGCGAGGGATCGTCTCGCACTTCCACCTGGCGCGCGACCGCGTGCAGGTCGAGATGGGGACGTTCTCAAAGGCGTTCGGGGTCGTGGGTGGCCACATCTCCGGCTCGCGCGACCTCATCGACTTCGCGTACAACAAGTCCCGAACCTGGCTCCTGAGCGGCTCGCACCCTCCGCCGGTCGCCGCCGCCTGCTTGACCGCGGTCGATGTGCTGGAGAAGGAGCCGCAGCACGTCGAGCGGCTGTGGGCCCTGACCCGACGTTTCAAGAAGGAGATGGTGGCGCTCGGGTTCGACCTCGGGAAGAGCGAGACCCCCATCACGCCCGTCATGGTCGGGGAGAGCCGCGCCGCGAAGGCGCTCTCCTTGAGACTCTTCGAGCTGGGGGTCTTCGCGCTTCCCATCGTCTTCCCGATGGTCGCGAAGGACAAGGCCCGCATCCGTACCATCATGAACGCGGCGCTGACCGATGCGGACGTGGGGGTCGCGATCGACGCCTTCCAGAAGGCGGGAAAGGAGCTCAAGCTGATCTAGCGTCGCGGGGCGCTGGCGTCTCCCGGGCGCGGAGCCGTCGCCGGAACTGCGGGGATGCCACGTCGAGCGACGGAAGGAGGATCTCCCCCTCGCTAGGGTCGCCCAGGCGGAGCGCGCATCCCTCCAGGCAGAGCCTCCCGACCCACGCGCACGCGACCGCGTCGAGCTCGTCGTGGGTGAGGCCTTTCCGCTCCACATCTCCCCGGAATCCTCGAGAAACGAGCGTCCTTCGAAGACGCTCCACCCCACGGTTCTTCCGACCCCACCCCATCATATCCTGGACCCCGCCCGGATAGGACTCCACCACACGGAGGCCCTTGCTTCCCAGTGCCGCTTTCAATCGGATCCCGCGTGCCGTCAGCATCCGCATCGGTCCGAGGGTGATGGGGAAGAATGGTATCCCCAAGCGGCGGAGCTCGAGGTCGCACGCCCGGAAGTGAGGGGGAGAGGGGATGTCCAGGCTAGCCCGGCCCCGGGGCAGAGAGAGAGGGGCGTCGATGCTCACGATGTCCGGTCGTTGCTCCATCGTCCAGGCGAGCACCTCGTCGTCGGACCCCAGGGCCCTCGTTGTCGTGCGCCAAGGCCCCCGCAATAGGCAACCGCCCGTGGTCCTTCGAGGGCTCCCCGCGAGGTCGAGCCCGACACATCTCCACATCGCCCCTCCACGACGGACGGGCTAGTGCCAGACGATGCCGCAGGAGGGGCAGACCTGGTCAGCGCGAAGGGGCGTGCCGCAGACCGTGCATCGGTGGTCTGCGGGGGCGGCGGCGGGAGCAGGATCGGCCGCTGATGGAGTGACCGTCGGGACCGCGTTGGAGCCCCCGGACGGAGCGGTCTCTCCCACCGGGGCCGCGGGGCTCGGGTCGGAGGGTAGGACGGTGTCGGAGTTCGGTAGGTGACCCTCGTCGGGTCCCGAGGAGATGTGGGCCTGGGGGGGGGAGAGCGGCACGGCCTTCCATCCGTCAGGGGCCCCGCTCTCCTCCGTCCCGGGAGGGTGCGGACCCGGCTCGGGTGCACGGGCATCCGTCCCGGTTCCCGGGGTCATGGGGATGGTGTCGTCCACCATGGGGTGGCCCTCCGGGGCCGGGGCCGCCTGCGGCATCCCATCGAGCGCAACTCCGTCCGCAAGCCCC
>JAGWLG010000087.1 GCA_028864975.1 Thermoplasmata archaeon
GACCCAGGTTCGACACGTAGGTAGGGCGATTCTCCGATAGCCGGCCGAGGGGGCCAAACCCCCCGAAAGTTTTCCTACACTCGAGAGAGGGGGGTCGGCCCTACAGGAGGCGGGACCAGCCCCCGAGGAATCGCTCCGTCTCGAGGTCCACCGCCTTGAGGATCGCCTCTTGGAGGGGTTTCAGCTTCGTGATCACGATGCGGGTCTGGCCGGTCCCGGGAAGCTCCGCCTCCGAGGCCTTGACCTTGCGAAACGCCTGGAAGGCCGACACGCCGGTGAGGGGTTCTCCCTCTGCGTCCTTCAGTCCTGCCTCCTTCACCCGCCTCTCCACATACTTCACCAGCAGCGCCGCCAGGTGGCAGATGAGCAGGTGAGCCCCGACCCGCTCCTCCAGACGATGGTGGAGCGGGCGTACCGAGAGGGGCCCCTTCACTACCGCGTGCAGCTCCTCCGTCCTCGCAAGCTGAAGGTACTGCCGTGCCACCTCCTCCGCCGGGAGCTCCGTGTTCGTCCTCAGTACCCACCAGCCGGCCCACCTCTTGCGGAACGCCACGGTCTCCTTCATCCGGGCCAGGAGCGTGGCCACCGTCCCCTCGTCCCAGTCGATGTCGAAGAGGTTCGTCAGGTGGGCCTTCGTGAGCGCCTCCTGGCACGCTTTCAGGATCGCGTGGTGGCCGGCCTTCCCCACCCGACGACGCTGTTCGGCGATGATGGCCCGCCCCTCGGCCAGACGGCGCTCGAGGGTCTCGAGCATCTCCTTCCTCCGTTCTTCGTTGAGCAGCACCACGAACCGCCCGCGGTCAAGGAGGACCTCTCGCACCTCGTTCTTCAGGCTCACCGCCACGATCGGGGCTTTCTGCGCGGCGATCAGCACGTCCTCGTGCTCGTCATTCCGCATCGCCAGGATCCAGCGGAACTTGTGCTTCTCCAGGTCCGGGGTGGCCTCCTTGTCGTTCTTCATCCCCCGGTCGCCGATGTACACCCCGCCCCGGACCCCGAGGACCCGGGTCAAGCGGTCCCGGATGGCCTTCGGGGTCTGGTCGTCCTTGGTCTCCCCGGGGAAGATCGCGAGGGTCACGGGCCATCCGTCCTCCGTGGCTACCACTCCCCACTTGACCCGGGGACGGTCCGTCCGATGGTCCGGGGCGTACCCGCTGTAGCCGCCGAGCTCCGCGTGGGTCCCTTCGAACCAGGTGCTCGTGTTGTCGTGAAAGAAGAGCTCGGGATGGGCCGTGTGAGGTCGTACGACCTCGCGCCAGACCTTGGCCTCGAGGGTGTCCTGGCGCGCCCAGAGGCGGTCCATCGCTCGGTAGAAGTGGTTGTCGTGGAGCGGCTCGACCCGGAGCCCCGTCAAGAACGGGGCGGAGGAATCCTCCAGCCAGTCGGTGAGGAGCGCCCACTTGGACATCGGGTCGACCACGCGGTTGAGGACCATCATCTCGAGGAGCCGCTCGTCCCGCGCCTTGTTCGGCGAACGGTTCAGAGCCTCCAGCACGATGCGGTGGAGGCCGAGCTTCCACCAGAGGAAGTGGCCGAGGGCCTCCACGCCGTATTCCCAGGACTCGCGGATGACCAGGTGCGAGAGGTCAGTGAGGAGGTTCTGGGGTTCGGGCGGAAGGGTAGGGTCGGTGATGATCCACTTGCGCAGCCGCTCGAGCTGCTCGTCGGTGACGACACCGAACTTGACCAGGATCTCGGTCTCGACCTTGTCACCTCGGCGGACGCTACGGGCGAGGTAGGCGTACTTCCGCCCCTTCGACTCGATGAGCTTGAGGAAGAACCGGAGGTCCACGAGGTGGGATAGGAAGGATTCCTACATATTCTCTACGGTTTTCCTACACTCAGGATTCTCCGAGAGAGGCCGGGTCAATTTGTCGAACCCGGGCTCGGAGGCGCGACTAGAATCCTGGACGAGGTCCGAACCCCAGAAACCTGAGGATCTCTCCGTCTACTTCGAAGACCGCCCGGAACCTGCGGGGTGGAAACTCCGTGAGCTTCAGCTTCCAAAGGCGGGGATGGTCCCGGACCTCTTGTATGGTGTATCCAAGGCCCGACCGAAAAGGCCGCTGAAGGATGTTGGGGAGGATCTCCTCGAAGACTTCCCGGACCTGCAGGTCGAGCTCCAGATACTCTTCGTCTGCCGGCGAGCGAAAGACCAACCGATGGACCATGCTCAGTAGCCTTTCTTGGCTTGAGCACGAGAGCGCCGAAGGACCTCAGATCCTCGGACATCCACACCGCTGCCCCGTCGGCGCTCCATCTCCTCGTACCATCCGGGAGGGAGATAGTCCTCGGCCATGTCTAGGAGGAACCGGTCCCAAGTCTGGTTGGCGGTCTTCAGCTTCTGGAGACGTTCGATAACATGGGCATGCGCCGGGATGGAGCTCAGCCGGTCGGTCGCCATATCATGATGGTCATTGATAGCCATGTATTTGAGAGCTCAGTCCTAGATGAGGTCTCGTGCGACAGGCCCAACGACTGGGGAGGATTCACCTCTCGGGCCGAAAGGAGCACTGGATCACTGCCAGGCTTCGGGCGAGATGCCAGCGGGAATGCACACAAGCTCGCACGGTAGATGGGCCGCACCGGACGAACCCAGGCCATGTCGAGCCCTCACCGGGCGGCTTCCGTATCCACACGTGTAATAAGAAGTGCACCACATGAGATGGATACTTACATCCATTAGTTATGGATACTTCTAAGTAGGGGCCCGCCCTGGCTAGCCGATGCTACCATCGGACACCCTGAGGCAGGTCGCGCGCGCCCAAGTCGGGGAGATCATCTCGCGAGACCTCGGGATCGAGCGGGAGGTACTCCCTCGGATCCCCCTGGGGGCTCCGGTGGCCCTGGTCCTCACCGGGGTTCGGCGGTGCGGGAAGAGCACGCTCCTCGCGCAGCTAGCGAGGCATAGGATCGACCGCTTCTCGTTCTTTAATTTCGAGGACTCCCGGGTCATCGGCCTGTCCGTCCCCGAGGTGAACCGACTTACCGAGGTCCTCGACGAACTGAACGGACCATCCGCCAGCTTGCTCTTCGACGAGGTCCAACACGTGGAGGGGTGGGAGGTTCCCGTCCGAACGTTGGTCGACCGCGGCAGGAGGGTGATCCTTACGGGGTCCAATGCCTCCTTGCTGGGAAGGACGCTGGGGACGAAGCTCACCGGGCGTCACCTCGACATCGAAGTCTTTCCCTTCTCGTTCCGAGAGTATCTGCTCTTTCGTCGCGAGAAGCCGGGAAGGGCCGCGTTCGAGCGGTACCTGAGAGCGGGGGGCTTCCCGAGCTACCTGAAGTTCCCGTCCTCCGAGCTGTTGCGCGAGCTCTTCACCGACATAGTCGACCGCGACGTGCTCGCACGCCATCGTGTCCGCGAGGAGGCCGCCCTCCGGGGCGCCGCGGTCTTCCTCCTAACCAACATTGCGAAGGAGGTCTCCTACCGGTCGATAGCTCGTCTCTTCGACCTCAGGTCGGCCACAACCGCCTCCACGTTCGTCTCCCTCCTCGAGGACGCGTACCTGGTGCAGACCGTCCCCTTGTACGACGCGTCGATGAAGCGTCGCTTGCTCAACCCCAAGAAGGTTTACGCGATCGACACCGCTCTGGCCCGAGCGAACTCCACTTCCTTCTCGGAGGACCTTGGTGGCGCCTTGGAGAACGCCGCCTTCCTCCACCTGAGAAGGCAGTTCCGTGAGATCTTCTACTTCCGATCGAAGGATGGACGGGGGGAGTGCGACCTCGTAGTTCGCGAGCGCGGGGGAAGGCCTTCGGTCTACCAGGTCTGCTGGAGCCTGAGCCAAGACAACCTTGCGAGAGAGGTGGGGGGCCTGAGGGTGGCCCTGGAGCATCTCGGGCTTCGGGAGGGCACCATCCTGACGCTGGACCAAGAGGACTTGCTGGAGGAGGGGGGGAAGCGATTCCGTGTCTGGCCGCTCTGGAAGTGGGTTCTCGGGCTGGAGTGATGCTCCAGGGGGGAGTTCCAGGGAGTCGCTTGACGATCAAGAGCTGGGACCCCGACCTGGATTCCGCCTGAAGGTACACCACAGGTCCTGAGCTGACCCCCGCTTTCACCTCGAGACCGCCCATCGATTGAGGCAAGGTCTCATGTAGGGCATGTGGTGTACGTACAGAATGGGTCCCCGTGACGTTCAGGAAG
>JAGWLG010000043.1 GCA_028864975.1 Thermoplasmata archaeon
GCGTGTGAAAGCTCCTCAGCAGGGGCACGAGGACTTCGTCCCGGTCCCGTCGGATGAGCTCCTGGAGCTCCGACGCGGCCTCGACCGGTGCCCTCCCGGGGGCACGGCGCGCGTTCTCCTGCGCATCCCATGGGGGGTCGTGCACATGGGTGCTCGCGGGCTCGGTGCCGGGCGCCATGCCCTCACCACCTCAGCCCGCGAGAAGAGCTTCCACTGACCTCAGGGTTAGACCGTGGAGAAGCGGCCCCTATCGGTGACTCCCAGGCCCAGGGCACGTTCAAATTCGCAGAGGGCTCTCGCATCTTTCATGGGCCCCGGGTCGCGAGTTCGAGAGGTTCGCCCCTCGGACCGAGAGGACCTGATCCGAGGGTACCTCGACCTCTACCGCGAACGCGAGGTGGACCCCTTCGTGGGCATCGTCCTCGGGGAGAGAGCTCCCTCCGTGGAGGCCGAGAACAGCTGGTTCGACGGGCTCATGGAAGGTCTACGTGTCGGGAAGAAGGTGGCCTGTGTGGCCGATGTGGGAGGGCACGCGGTGGGCCTCTGCGACGTGACCCGCCGAGGATACGCGGGGGTGGGAGACATCGCTCATGTGGGCGACCTGGGCATTCTCGTCCACCGAGGTCATCGGGACCAGGGGCTGGGCGAAGCGCTCCTGCGCCGTGTGATCGAGGAATGTCAGGGCCGCTTCGAGCTGCTCGTGCTCTCGGTCTTCGCGAACAACGCGCGGGCGAAGCACCTCTACGAGAAGGTGGGGTTCCGCCACTACGGAACCCTTCCCAGAGGGATCAAGCGGAACGGAGGGTATGTGGACTCGGAGGAGATGTACCTGGAACTCCCCCCGAGGACCGCGGTCCCTCGAAAAAAGAGCGCGTAAGCTTAATGAGGGGACCCTAGGTGGCTCCGCTCCCTCGCCGAGCCATGGTGGCGGAAAAGAAGAACAACCCGGAGCTGCGCAAGCTCATCCGGACGCTCGCCCACCACGGCCGCCAGAAGCAGATCCCGCTCTGGGTGGCCGCGGCCGAGCATCTGGACCGCTCGCGCCACGCTCGACGCCCCGTCAACGTGGGCCACCTGGAACGCATCGCCCGCCCCAAGGAGGTGGTCGTGGTCCCCACGAAGCTCCTCGCGGCGGGGAGCCTCCGTAAGCCTCTCACTGTGGCCGCGCTCGCCTACTCTCCGGGCGCTCGCGAGAAGGTCCTCGCCGCGGGAGGCACCGCCCTCTCCCTGGAGGAGCTCCTGCTCAAGCACGCGGATGCCAAGGGGGTGCGTCTCATTGCCTGAAACTTCCGCGACCGCTTCCTCCTCTCCTCCGAAGGAGACCCCTTCCAAGCCCGCCAACAAGCCCTCAACGCCAGCGACCTCTCCTCCCGCCGCCAAGCCCGCAGCGTCCCCTGCGAAGCCGAAGCCTTCGGCGGCCGCCCCTGTGGCGAAGCCTGCCGCACCCTCCTCCGCTCCCCCTAAGGCCGAGCCTGCGCCGAAGGTGGAAGCCAAGCCCGAGGTCAAGAAGGCGAAGGCCGAAGAGAAGCCCGCGGCCAAGAAACCGGCCCCTTCCCCGCCTCGCAAGTGGGAGAAGAAGGCCGCAGCAAAGCCCTCCGGGCCTCTTCCGAAGGTCGTGGACGCGTCAGGGCTCGTTCTCGGACGCGCCGCGAGCCTGCTCGCGAAGCGGCTGCTCCAGGGCGAGACGATCGCGGTGGTCAACACCGAGAAGGCGCTCGTTCTGGGAGGCCGCGCGAGCCTGATGGAGGAGTACCGACTTGCCGTTGCTCGAGGCTCGGTGCGCAAGGGCCCTCACTACCCCCGCCGCCCCGACCGCATGTTCCGTCGGACCGTCCGGGGCATGCTGCCGTTCCGCCACACGAAGGGAAGGGAAGCCTGGTCGCGTCTCATCACCTACGTGGGGATCCCCTCGGAGCTGGCCTCGCTCCCCCGCGAGACCCTCGAAGGCGCTAAGCCCCGTCCCTCCCTGAAGCCGCCAATGACGCTCGGAGAGGTCTCGCGCCATGTGGGAGGTGTCGGTCCATGGTGAAGAAGCTCCCGACCCCGATGGTCCAGACCAGCGGCAAGCGCAAGATGTCCATCGCCCGGGCCGTCTTCAACCCCGGCCAGGGACGCGTCTGGATCAACGACCGCCCCCTCGAGCTCTGGGAGCCGGAGTTCGCCCGATGGAAGATCCAGGAGCCCCTCGTTCTGGCGGGGGACCGCGCCAACTCGCTCGACATCCAGGTGCTGGTAGAGGGTGGAGGGATCATGGGCCAGGCTTCCGCAGCCCGGACCGCGATCGCCCGGGGATTGGTCGAGTTCCTCAAGGACCCGGCCCTGGCGGAAACCTTCAAGCACCACGACCGCTCGCTTCTCGTGAACGACCCGCGCCGAAAGCTCCCGAAGCGCCCGCAGGGACGCGGGGCCCGGAAGCGCCGGCAGAAGTCGTACCGTTAGGCAGGGGCGAACTCCAGGAGATCTCGCACGTCCATGATGATGCCGGTTCGTTGCTTCACCTGCGGGACCCTGGTCGGTCAGCACTGGGATTCCTACCGTGAGCGCACCGCCCGCGGTGAGAGGCCCCGCGTCATCCTGGACGACCTCGGCGTCAAACGCTACTGCTGCCGCCGGATGCTCCTATCCCACGTCGACCTTCTGGACGACGTCGGGCCCTACGGCTAAGCGCCCTTCGCTCCCCCGGCGCGGCTGTCTTGGGCATGGCCGCAGGGAGCTTCAGGACCTCCGTCGACCTCCCTTTCGAGGGGGAGCTCGCTGGTGCGCTCCTGAGGCGTTCCGCTTTCTCTCGCCCCTCTTTTCGGGACGGGGGTGATGCCACCCCAGGGACCCGCGAGCCCGGGTCGGTCCTGCAGGTCAGTGCGCGTGTTAAGAGGACCCGTGTGGGGAGCCCCCGATCTCCACTACGGACGGGGCCAAGTCCGCGCTCGTAGCTTAGGACGGCCTTCCCGCCTTACGCGGGGGCCCAGGCGGAGGAATCGCCCTCCGCCCTATTCGTCGTCGTCCTTGTCCTTGCCGCCCTTGGGGGAGGACTTCTCCTCGTCCTCCTCTTCGTCCTCTTCCTCAAGGGCCTTCTTGGGCTTGGCGGACTTCTTGCTGCCGCCGTGGGTTCGGCGGCGGTAGATGAAGTAGACCAGCGCGAGCACGACCACGACGGCCACCGAGGCGACGATGGCCACGAAGTACTGCTGCAGCGGCGACTGGTTGATCGTCACCTGCTTGCAGGCGATGTTCGACTTCGACTGGTAGATCTTGCCCGGCTCGTTCGTCGCGGTCCCGTTGCCGCACAGGTTGTACTGTCCGGCGGAGAGCCCTCCGGTGATCCCGCCGCCCGGGACGGTCCAGTCGATCTTCGCGCGGAAGCTCACGTTGTAGAACAGGTTGTTGGTGTTGCTCGCGTTGGAGTTCACCACACCCCCCGAGAAGCCGTAGAGTGTCCCGGTCCCGAGGTTCGTGTGGCCGGTGCCCGAGAGGGTCTCGTAGTAGAACTCGACGACCGTCCCGTTCGCGACCGACCGCGTCCCGCCGACGTTCGTGACGTTGACGTAGAGGGTGTACTTCTGCCCCTCCGTGAGCGTGGACGGGCCACCCTGGATCGTGAGGTTGAGCAGCTGCAGGATGGGGGTCGTCGTCTGGTTCAACTGGCAGGTGAACGCGTAGGTCATGTTCGCCTCGTTGCCGGCCGAGTCGTTGACGAAGAGCGTGATGTTGTAGGCGGCGCTCTTCACCGTGGAGGCGGTCTGGGGTACCTGCACGCTCGTCGCGACGGCGGCGCCGTTCGCGGGGTGGAACCAGACGGGGTTGAAGGAATACCATCCGGTGTTCTCGATCCGCCAGGACTCGTTCTTGACCGTGCCGTTGTGGGGGTCGTTGGTCCACTTGTCGACCAGGCTGATCGGGCAGTAGCCGCTGCTGAGGGCGGTCCCGCTCGTGACGTTCTTCCCCTCCATGTTCTGGGGACTGAAGAAGCTCCCGCCTTGGACGTTGGCGACGACTCTGGGCTTCTCCGTGTCGTTGACAATGACGTAGAGCGTCGAGTAGGCCGCGTTGCCAGCAGCGTCGTACTCCTTGAGGACGACCTTGTAGAGCCAGCCGTTGACGGTGTAGGTGTTCCCGTCGATGACCCGCGTCGTGTTCCACGTACCGGCCCCGTTGAACTGGTAGGTCACGTTCCCGTAGACGCTCGCCGCCTGCTTCCCGATCGAGAAGTTGGTGGTGTAGTAGGTGGGCCCTGCAGAGATGTTCCAGATCGCGTCAGAGATCTTCCCCATGGGCAGGCGCCAGTCCTGGGCCGAGGTGAGGGTCGCCTTCGTCCCGTTCGAGAGGATGGAGTCGTTGCTGTACGTCGCATTGACGCGGAGCGACTGGCTCCAGTTGACGCGGAGCATGGAGTCGTTCGAGCTCAGGCGCACGAGGCCCCGGGTGTCGTTGGAGCTGATGTGGGGGCTCGGGGGCGCGTTGTCGACGAGGACCGTGAAGTTCTGCCAGCTCCTTTGGCCACCGTTCGCCGTGAGCAGCACGCTCGCGTTCAGCCGACCCAGGGCCGCGCATCCTGCGATGCCGGTCGGACATGCGTACGTGTGGTAGGCCGTGGTGTTGGTACGGTAGGTGGGCTTGGAGCTTCCGTCGCCGAAATTCCACAGATAGCTCGTCGCGTTGAACCCGGAGGGGAAGATCGAGCCCGCCGCGGAGAAGCTCACGTTCTGTCCCAGGCCCACCACGACGGTGTAGTTGTTGTGGGTCGGGCTCAGGATGTTGGTCTTGTTCGCGAACGCGAAGTTGGGGGAGTTCACGTTCACCACGGCGGTCACGTTCCGGACCTTGACGAGGTTGAATGTGGCGCTACCGTTGGTCGCCCCTAGGGTGGGGGAGTACTGGCTAGTGAGGGTGAAGGCCGACCAGGTCCCGCCGGGTCCCGCGGCCGTGAGACTCGTCCCTGCGGGCACGGAGGTGCCCGCCTGCAGCACCCAGTCCTTCGGCAGCTGGACCGTGTAGGAGAGCGACTGCGACGCCGTCGGGTAGCGGAAGTCCATCGTCAGGGTGTGCGTGGAGGTCTTTTGCGTGACCGCCGAGGCGAGCGAGTAGCTCTCGTTGGTGTAGTGCCAGAACATCTGGGTGCTGTTGAAGGTCCGGTCCGTGGGGATTCCGCTGTAGGCGTGCGTGAAGGTCCCGCTCTCAGAGAAGTCCGTGCCGTTCACCGTGAGGTATGACTGCTGGGCCGGATAGATCGGGCCGCTCAGGTTCAGCCAGGATTCGAAGGAGCGCCACGCGCTCAGGGTGCCGTTGATGTTCCCGCTCGCGTAGTCGACGCCTACCTGTGCGTAGAGGTCGCCCAGGGCAGCGTTAGGGAGCTGGGGGATCACGCTGTCGTTGGAGAGCTTCTGAGTGCTGTTGACCCACGCCGCACCGAAGGACTGGTTGAAAGCGATCGCCGTGCTCTCCACCGTCGGCGGCGCGGCCCCGAGCGGGGTCACGTGCACCTGCAGGTTCTGTCCCTTGCCCGTGGGTGAGGCGGTGAAGTACTGCCAGGAGGTCGACTTCCCCTGAGGAGCGACCAGCAGGAGGAAGCGGGTCGAACCTGTCCACGGAGCGACCACGGAGTTGTAGCTCCCGAACTGGAAGAAGTTGCTTCCGCCCGCGCTCGCCGGGTTCACGAATTGGTAGCGTGCACCGGTTGCCGTGTCATAGAGCGTCAGGTTGGTCTGGTTGGTGAAGAGATAATGGTCCGTCGGGAACAGGTACCCCTGGACTAGGTAGGGCGCGAGGGTGATGTTCCAGGTGTTCCGGGCAACCGGGACGGTCACCTGAGTGTAGTTCGTGACCGTCGTACCGTTCGCGAGCGTGCTGCTCGCGTAGAGGGTCCACGTTCCGGCAGGAAGGTCGCGGGTGAAACTGTAGCTCGCGATGAAGCTCCCCTGAGCAAAGACGAGTCCCGGGAAGGAGGGGTCGAGGACCTGCACCGCGGTCGTGTTGTCGTTGGTCTCACCGGTGACGTTGATCGACCCGGAGAGAGTGTAGGTGTTCGCGAGCGAGGTCACTCCCCCTAGGTAGAGGGGTCCGCCGCTGTTGAGCAACGACTGGGAGGCGTAGAACGTGTCCGTGGAGACCCCAAGGGCCCCCGGAAGGATCGTCAGGGTGACAGAACCCCCGCTGGAGCGGTCGTCTTGGGGAGGAACGGCGGCCGTGTACCAGCCCGGGTTGAGCCAGCAGACCTTGCCGGTGGCATCCGCCTGGCCCGAGAAGAAGACGGCCATACCACCCGCCTGGGTGGTCTGGGTGCAGGTCTGCCCGGAGGACCCCGCGGCCAACGTCACGTTCACGCCCTTGGGAGCGTAGCTCCCTCCGGCGAGGTGTACGACGATGGCGAGGGTGTTGGTGCTCGTGGGCGCGGCGGTGCTCGCGGGTGCGAGCATGCTCACGAACAACACCACCAGGGTGGCGGCTAGGGCCCAGCGCTGCGCCCCGATTGGCATTCTTCGTTCACTCCTTGTGTTCAACGGCCCTCTCTCGAGAGCCGCGCGGCCCAATTTGGCCCCGTTTATATAGTTTGACGGCGGAGCGCGGTCCGACGCCACTTCCCGCCCCTTCCGGGCGTTCTGCTGGGCGAGCTCAGCGGTAGATGACCTCTTCCGCGCTCTCGCGCCGCTGCGCGACCCTGACCGAGGAGATCGACCGCGCGAACTGTTCGTAGAACTTGAGCGTCTCCTTGTCTACGCTGGCATGTGCGTTCTGGAGCGCGAGGTCGAAATGACGCGCGGTGACCTTCTTCGCTGCCTGGCTCTCCCGCAAGGCCTGCAGTCCCGCCTCCCGGCAGATCGAGGCAAGGTCGCTCCCGACGAAACCGTCGGTGCGGGCCGCGAGCTCGTTCAGGTCGACGCCTTCCAGCGGCATCTTGTTCGTGTGGACCTTCAGGATGGAGAGCCGGGCAGCGAGGTCAGGCGGGGCGACGTAGAGCAATCGGTCGAAGCGCCCCGTACGGAGCAGCGCCTCGTCGATGATGTCCGGGCGGTTCGTCGCGGCGAGGACCACGACGCGCTCGAGGGTCTCGAGCCCGTCGATCGAGGTCAAGAGCTGGTTCACGATCCGCTCGGTGACCCCGCTCGAGTTCTGCAACCCCCGCTTCGGGGCGATGGCATCGAGCTCGTCGATGAAGACGATGGCCGGCGAGGCCTGACGGGCCTTCTTGAAGATCACCCGGATGGCCTTCTCGCTCTCGCCGACCCACTTGCTCATCACCTCGGGTCCCTTGACCGAGACGAAGTTCGCCTGGCTCTCCGTCGCCACGGCCTTCGCCAGGAGCGTCTTCCCCACTCCCGGGGGGCCGAAGAGGAGGATGCCCCGGGGCGGGTCGATCCCCAGGTTCTTGAACGCGTTCGGGTTCTTGAACGGGAGTTCCACCGACTCCCGCATGTCGTCCTTGACCCGCTCGAGCCCTCCCACCTCGTCCCAGTGGACCGAGGGCACCTCGATGGCCACGTCCCGGAGCGAGGAGGGCTCGATCTGCTTCAACGCCTCGCGGAAGTCGGCAGGGGTGACCTTCATCCGCTCGAGGAGCGAGACGCTGATGGGACGGTCGAAGTCGATCTCCGGTAGATAGCGACGGAGCGCGCGCATCGCCGCCTCGCGGGCCAGAGCCGCCAGGTCCGCGCCCACGAAACCGTGGGTGAGCCCTGCGAGCTCCTCCTGGAGCTTCTCCCGCTCCTTGTCGCTGCCTTCGATAGGCATCCCTCGAGTGTGGATCTGAAGGATCTCCCGTCGCCCTTCCACCGTCGGGACCCCGATCTCGATTTCCCGGTCGAAGCGTCCGGGGCGGCGCAGAGCGGGATCGATCGCCTCCTCCCGGTTCGTTGCGGCAATGACGATCACGTTCCCGCGGCCGGAAAGGCCGTCCATGAGCGTCAAGAGCTGGGCGACCACGCGTCGCTCCACCTCGCCCACGACCTCGTCGCGTCGGGGGGCGATCGAGTCGAGCTCGTCGATGAAGATCACCGAGGGGGCGTGCTTCTCCGCCTCCTCGAACTTCTCCCGGAGCTCCTTCTCGCTCTCCCCGTAATACTTGGAGATGATCTCGGGGCCGGCGATGGAGATGAAGTGGGCCCCCGCCTCGCTCGCGACGGCCTTGGCGATGAGGGTCTTCCCGGTCCCCGGGGGACCGTAGAGCAGCACTCCCTTCGGGGGGGAGATGGCGAGGCGGTCGAAGAGCTCGGGGTGCTTGAGCGGGAGCTCGATCATCTCCCGCACGCGCGAGAGCTTCTCCCGCAGACCGCCGATGTCCTCGTAGGAGACCCGGGGGGCGGTGATCTCCGCCTCGTTGACGGTCTCCTCGCGGATGGTGACGAGGGTGTTGGGTCCGACGACGACGATCCCCTTCGGGGTCGTCGAGATGACGAGGAAGAGGAGGGAGCCTCCCATCAGGAAGACCCCGGGAACGACGAAGGCGTCCCCTCGGACGAAGGGGCGGCGGGAGAGGGCCTTCGCCACGAAGGCCTCGAGCCCCGGCCCCAGGTCCATCTTGGGAGCGCCGGAGTAGATGGGGGCGATCGTGATGGCCTCCGACGTGGGGGCCTCCACCCGGCCCACTTCCACACGGTCGCCGATGGACACGCGAGCGTTCCGTCGGATGACCGCCTCGAGCCGGATGACGTTCTTCCCCTCGTCCTCGGGGGAGGCCTTCTGGACCACGGCGGCGGTCGTCTTGCGCCCCCGTACCTCGACGATGTCACCCACGGCCACCTTGAGCCGTTGACGTGTCGTGGAGTCCAGACGGGCGACGCCGAACCCCACGTCGTTCTGCGTGGCCTCCATGACCTTGAGGTTCACGGTGTCGGCCATCGCTTCAGGACGAGGCGCACCGTTGGATAAGAGTGACGTTCTTCTTGCACCACGTGGGGGCGGAGGCCACGGCCCCTCCCGTTGCGACTCGAGGTCCCCGTTTCATAACCCGCTGACCGGTCCTCTTCTCGTGCCTCACTCTCCCGGCGGTTCGTCGTTCCTCCGCCGGCTCTTCACGACCGCCGGCTGGTCCGTGGAAGAGGTCCCAGGAGGATGGTCGGCCCACGCGAGGTCCGAGAGCACAACGGTCCTGGCCTACCTCGAGGGTGGCCTGCCGGCCGGCTTCCAGCGATACTTCCCTTCCGAGGCCCAGAGGATCCTGGTCCTCTTTGGCCATGTGCCCGAGCCCCATGACCGGGACCGCGTGGAACTGACCGGCGCGCACGTGGTCCTCCCCGATGACGTCCCGGGAACGGTCTTGGCGCTGCTGCATCTCCGTCCCGAGTCGTCCCCGCGGCCAGGGTCGGGGGGCCCCCCAGGTGGACCCTCCCCGGAGCCGAGCCTGACCACGCGCGCGGAGGAGCCCCCCACCTCGGCGACCCCCAGACCAGGCGGGGGATCGGCGCCTCCCGCTCCTCCCCCCCTCCCCCCACCGCCCTCGCTGCGCTCCTCGCGGAGGACGGCTTCGTTGCGCTCGGAGGTCTCCTCCTCGTCGCTCCCTTCAGAACCCCCCTCGCCCTTCCCCCCCGTCCTCTTCGAGACGGACCGCATCGTGCGCCCACGTCTCCAAGCGGAGGACATCCACCAGATGGCCACCCAGCGGTGGCGAGGGGGGGTCCCACGCATGGTCCTGGTGCCGTTCCATCTCTTCGCCTATTCGATCCCTGAGGACGAGGGAGCCACGTCCTCCCCCCCTCGGCTGGTCGCGGCCCCCCTCGTGGGAGGACTCCCCCAGTTCTGGCCGACCGGGGAGCGCGAGATCGTGAGCGCGCTCCACGTCACCCACCGAAGGGCGAGCCCGCGCCTTTCGCCGGAGGCCGCGCGGCGCTCGGCCGAAGAGGCGGTCCGCGAGCGACACGCAAGGACCGAGGAGCGGGCGGAGAAGGTCCGTGGCTACCTCCTTATCGAGCACATCCAGAGGCCCCTGGAGGGCCGGGAGGTCCATCTCGGGCCTCCGGCCCTGGTGTGGGTCCCTCATTGGGTCGTAGAAGCCTGGAACGGCCGCGAGGTGATCGATGCCGTCTCGGGACTCGCCGTGGAGCTCCCGCTCGACCCGGGGGAGGTCGGGGAGTAGGTGGCTCGCGAGCCTTTGACCCTCGCCGTTTTCCGCCCTCGCACCCTCGCCACTTCGTGCTCCTCAAGCAGTTCCGCATCGGTCCTCTCGAGAACTTCACCTACCTTGTCGCCGCGGGTGAGGGAGGCGAAGGGGTGGTCATCGACCCGTCCTTCGGGGTCGACCCCGTGCTCGAGGAGATCGACCGACTACGGGTCAAGGTCCGCTACATCCTGAACACGCACGCCCATCCCGACCACGTCGCGGGCAACGACGATGTGCGGGCCAGGACGGGCGCGAAGGTCGGGGCTCACAAGGCCGCCGAGCTCGACCAGGACCTCTCCTTCTCCGACGGGGACGAGCTCACCGTCGGGGGCATTCCCTTCAAGGTCCTCCACACCCCCGGTCACACCCCCTGCAGCGTGCTCTACCTGTTCGAAGGGAACGTCGCGACCGGCGACACCCTCTTCGTGGGGGAGTGCGGTCGGACCGACCTCCCGGGAGGGAGCAACGAGCAGCTCTACGACAGCCTCTTCGGGAAGGTCCTGAAGCTCGAGGACGCGACCGTCGTCCTTCCGGGACACGACTACGGGCGGACCCCGAGCTCCACGATCGGGTTCGAGCGGCTCAACAACTACGTCCTGAAGCCTCGGACGAAGGCCGAGTTCGTCCGCTTCATGCGTTCGTGACGCGGGCGACCCCAGCGGAGAGGAGTCGACCATGATCACCTCGCCACCGTTGATCCCTCCACCCCATGTGGCGGTGGGCGCGCGTCGCTCCCGCTCTGACCGACGGAGCGCTGAGGAGGTCCGCAAGGCGCTCCAGGTCGCGGTGCAGCGATTCCG
Organism: Thermoplasmata archaeon; assembly: GCA_028864975.1. Lineage (GTDB taxonomy): Archaea > Thermoplasmatota > Thermoplasmata > Lutacidiplasmatales > UBA184 > JAKAAX01. Next base: position 10,888 of record JAGWLG010000043.1, read on the forward strand.
CCCCGACCCCCAGGCGTTGACCCAGCTCGTCGACGCCCGGGCCGTGGCGGGCGCGAGGCATGTGGCTTCCGCTCTCGCCCGCGCGGCTCGGGCCCGGGCACGGGGGCGTGGCCATCTGTCGGACGCAGGGGCAGAGTTCCTGCTCTACCTCGCGGGCTCCGACCAGTTCCCCGAGGCCGTTGCACGCGCAGGGGTCCAGCAGGACACCCGGGAGGTGGTGCTGGTCCTCTCGCCCCCAGGTGACCTTCACGGGCTCCTGGTCCGCACCGAGCTGGAGGAGGACCACAAGGTCTACCCTCGGCCTCCCACGGCCGAGGTCCTCGAACGCCTGGGCATCGACCCGGAGGCGAGGGGCCCCGTCCCCGAATCCTCGTGGGAGCTTCTGGCGATGGAGGCGGGGGCGCTCGTGGACCTTCCTCGGGGCGGGGGTTCCCGGCGGGGCAAGAGTTAACCACGAGCCCCCTGTGGGCACGCGCGCCGGGGACGGCACGCAGGCGTGGTCCAGTGGTAAGACCTCAGCCCTCCAAGCTGAAGATCCGGGTTCGATACGTCCGCTCACCTCGAACGGACGCGGAACTCCCGGCGCCTGCATGCCCCTCCCGGCGTTCGGCCGCAACTTGAAACGCCGGGTGGGTGCGTGACCCCTAGCATGCGACCTTCGCCGGTCCCCGCGAGCCTGTGGGCGGAGTTCCGGCAGGACATGGTGCAGGCCCACCCCGAGGGGGGAGCGAGAGAGGTCAAAGGGACGCGGGCCGAGCTCGGTCGGGGGAGGCTACGGACGCAGCTCCTCGCGTCTTCCGAGGGGACGCCATGCGGCTTCGCCCTCTATCGCCCCCTTCGCTACGGAGCGCGGCAGGTCGAGACGTTCTACCTTCTCCGGACCTTTCGCTCCCCTCGCGCTCTCGCGGCCGAGCTGCGTCGGTTCCTTGCCGCATCGCGAGTCGCCACCCTCCGGGTGGACCCGCTGGTAGCCTCGCCCGCCGCGTTGACCGGGATCCTCCGGCCCTTGGGTTTCGAGAGGTTCGTTCGCCGCCGGCTCTTCATCGACCCCCGGCGCGTGAGAGGTCCCCTCCATCTCCCAACGGGTTTTGGGGTCCGGGCCCTGTGTCGCAAGGACCTGGAGGTCCTGCCCGGGCTCTGGGCCCGTGCGTACGCCCGCCACCTCGACGAGGCGTTCGTCCCCGGAGGGAGTTCTCGGGCCTTCTCCCGGTGGTATGTCCGGTTCATCTTTGAGAGGAAGCAGCCCCGGCTCGACCTCTCCTGCTCCTTCGTGATCGAGCGACGTGGTCGGCTCATCGGTGATGTGCTCACCACACGAGATGCACGCGCGTCGTACATCCAGGATGTGGCGGTCGACCCCGCGTACCGTCAACGAGGGTTTGGCTCCGTCCTCCTACGCACCGCCCTCTCCACCTTGGCCTCACGGGGGGAGCGTCGCGTAGAGATCGGCGTCACCGTGCAGAACCCCACAGGCGCCTACGCGATCTATCGACATCTGGGATTCCATCAGGTGACGGGCCGGAAGCGCGACGCGGGACTCTGGGTCAACGCAAGGGAAAGAGGGCGACTCGGGTGGAGGGCGCTCAGGTCTCGCCGCCCTTGACGTCCGACCGGCGCCCGAACCCCGGAGCCCTCCGTGCTCGGAAGGTGCGGTCTTTTCCGTCAACGGGTCTCCGCGCCTCGCGCTGAGGTAGCCTAGCCCGGTAAGGCGCCGGCCTTGAAAGCCGGTGGGGCAACCCCTCGGGAGTTCAAATCTCCCCCTCAGCGCCTCTTGACAGCGTCGGCTTAATCCCCGTCGACCCTCCGGTCTCCCGTGCCGACCTGCCTCTTCTTCTGCCCCGACCACGCCTTGAGCTCCCGGCTCGCGGAGGCGCTCTTCAACGCTCAATCCCCCCGGGGCTGGCGCGCGACTTCTGCAGGGATCGCGCCTGCTGCCACGGCCGACCCTCGGGCGGAGGCCGTGCTCGGGACCTTGGGCTATCGGGTCCCTGACGGCGGCACGCGAGCCGTGGAGAAGGACCTGGTGAGTTTCATGCGCGTGGTCGTGGCCGTGGGGGTCCCGGCCGACACCGCCCTGCCGGACTGGCTCGTACCGAAGGTCGACCGTCGTCTCGAGATCGACGACCCCCGCGCCCTGACGGCGGAGCAGCTCCAGGACTGGATGGCCCGCCTCAACGAGAAGCTCGAGGACGTGCTCGCCCTCTGCCGCGAGAGGACCCCGCGTCCCTTCGGGTGATCCGCACCGGCCGCACCGGGGTACGAGCCTCATGACGTGAACGGGAGGGTGGTCGCCTCGCCCTTACCCAGTCCTTCCGGAAGGCGGTGGAGGACGGAAGCCGAGAGAACCATCGGACCTCGCTGATCTCCTCGGGGACCCTCGACCGTGGCACCCCAGCGTGCCATCGGGCGACGTACTGAAGGAAGTCCCAGCGGAGGGACCCTCCGCGCGGGCCATGCACGACCTCATGGAAGACCTTCCACAGAGCCAGGTCCCGTATCCGGACCCCCGTCTCCTCCCACACCTCGCGTCGGGACGCGGCCCGAGGGGTCTCGCCCCGTTCGCCCCCTCCTCCCGGGACGACCCACCCCCGGGTCCAAGCTTTCTTGGGGTTCATGCGCACGAGCAGGACGCGCCCCTTCGCGTCCTCGATGAGGACCGCGACGCCAAAGGCCCCGGGCCGGCGCCGACGCGCCGCGCTCCGGAACGCCCCCTCCGACACCGTCCGGTGGCGAAAGATCCGTACGGCCCCCGGGGAACGGCAGAGTTCTCGCAGCACCGCGGGCGACGTCCCATCGGATGCCACGGGGGCCCGACCTTCCCTCCGTATTAAGGGGGGAGCGAGGTGGCGGACGTGCCACGGCGGGACCGATCCCCATTCAAACGAACTCGGCCGCGGCCGTCCGACCCAGCGTACCGAAGGCCTCGAACCGGAAGGCCTGCTTCAGGACGCTCAGGACCGGGAACAGGGGTACCCACGGCAGAGCATCGAAGCGCCGCATGTGGACGAGGAAATAGGCGATGGGCAAGGTGCGGAAGAGCACGGCGATCAGGAAGAGGACGCCGGTGTCAAGGAGGGCGGGTGCGCCAAGGACGACGGCGAGGGCCAGGAGAAAGAGGTAGACCAGGCTCCGCACCCCGGAGTGCACGAACATCAGGAACCAGAGCAGGACCCCCAGCCCTCCGAACTCGGGGGACGAGCTGAAGACCGCAGGATAGTGCTGTCCGTTCGCCATGAGGATGCCGCGCGCCCACCGCACCCTCTGCTTCCTGAGCTCGTCGTAGTCCTTCGGGACATCCTCGTAGGCGAGCGCGCCGAACTCGATGCGCGCGGTGTAGCCCATGCGCTGCAGGCGGATCGCGATCTCGGTGTCCTCCCCGTTCCACGGGACCCAGCCTCCCACCTCCAAGAGGTCCTTCCGCCGGAACGCGGAGAAGAGCCCGTCGACGACCTCCGCGCTGGAGGTCCCCATGGTGGCGGGCCGAAGGAAGTAGTGGTTCCAGGCGATCTCCATCGCCCGGAGCTTCCGTGTCCATCCTCGGGTCTGCCGGGGATGGATCGCCCCCTGCACCGCCCCTACCCGGGGGTCCGCGAAGTGGGCGATCATCGCGGCGAACCCCTTCTTTCCCGAGATCGTGGTGTCCCCGTCGCAACGGATCACGATCTCCCCCGAGGCCACGGCCAGCGCGCCGTTGAGCGCGTTCGACTTCCCCCCGTGGGGAAGGTCCACCACCAGGGCCGTGCTGTGTTCGAGGTGCTCCGCGGTCCGAAGCGCGACGGCGAGCGTGTCGTCCGTCGACCCGTCGTTCCCGACCACAATCTCGACAGGACCCGGGTAGAACGCGGCCGCTCGGTCCGCGGCCAGGATCGCTTGCCGGATCCATCGTCCCTCGTTGTAGGCGGGAATGAGGATCGAGACCGGAGGATGATACTCCTGCAACGAAGGGCGGGGCCCCTCTCGGACCTGTCGACCGTAGGCAGGTCGGGCCAGGAGGGCGAAGAGCTCCAGGGTGACCGCGGGGAGCAACAGCAGGAGGGTGAAAGTCCGAAGCAGCGGGTCTGGAGGCAGGAACTCTGTCGCGAGGAGCAGCAGCAGGAACCCGGTGGCGAGGGCGAGCCCCCCCAGGCCGAGGAAGCGGGCGATCGCGCCACGACGGCGGGGAAAGCGAACGATGATCCTCTGGGCCTGGGGGAGGTGGAAGAATGCGAAGAGGAGCAGGGCGAGGAAGAGCCCCCCGAGGAGCGTACGGACCAGCAGGGCCAGGTTCCGGAACGCGGAACCTGGCACCGTGAAGAAGAGCGCGTCCAGGAGGAGCTCGGCCCCGACGTACGAAAGGAGCACCGCGAAGGCGAGGGCCCTCCGCTTGGCGCCGAGGCGGGGACGGTTCGTGAAGAGACCGCAGGCGAGCCCGTAGGCGACCATCGCACAGAGGTACATCGGGAAGATGTAGTCGGGGACGACGAGCGCCGTGGAGCTCACGGTGTAGACGCCGGGCCATCGGCCCGGCCAGTAGAGGAGCGTGCCCACCAGGGCCACCAGATGGTCGTAGTGGCCGAAGAGGAAGGGGAAGAACAGGAGCACGACGAGCGAGAGGAGGAAGAAGCTCCCGACCAGCGTGAGGACGAACGTCCGCGCCCTCGGCAGCCGTACCGAGGGGGACTCCCCGGCGCCCAGCATGAGCACGGTGCGGTCGGTTCTCGACGCGTAGAGGTCGACGTGGTGCATCGGTCGGCCCGAGGCGATGGCGCTCTCGGGGGGCACGGTCCCCGGGGCCCCCGAGTCGGAGACCACGCCCACCGGTACGGTCCCGGCACGCGTGGTCTGGGGTCGCTCCTTCACCCGGGTCAGCGTGAACCAGAGCAGCACCGCCCCGACGGCGGCGACCGGGACCACGCCCAGAGGGACGTCCGCGCCTCCCACGGTGGACAGGAACGCCTCGAGGGCGTGCACGAGCCCGGTGAACGAGGCGAGGATGGGGTCGCTCACGGTTCAGAGTTCCCGGGCCTTGACGGCCTTTCCCGTCGTCGCAAGGTCGCGGCGGCGCTGGCGACGGGAACGTGCCCTCTCCCGCGCAAGACGCCTCCTCCGGCGCGTCTCCAGCGCGAAGTAGACCACGCCCAAGGTGAGCAAGCCCATCCCCGCGACCATGCCGGCCCGGGCCCCAAGGACCCACACGCTCGGGCGCGGGCCTACCCCGGTGGGGACGAACGTGACCGAGATCTCCGCGCCCTCCACGCCCACCGTCAGGTTCCCGTGCGAGCGCTCCGCGTAGTACCCCGGGGGGTTCACCACGTCCCAGGAGTAGCTCCCGTTCGGTTCCCGGAACGAGAAGGACGCGGCGGACGTGAGGTTCACGAGATGGTCGGAGAACCGCAGCTTCCAGTTGAGCCCTCCTGAGGGTCCCTGGACCGCCACCGCGATCGGAAAGGTCGCCAGGGAGAAGTGGAGCCGTAGGGGAGGGGTGATGCCTTGGACCACGATCGACCCCGTCCGTGGGGAGACAATGTATCCCGGTGGGACCACGACGGTGAACGGGTAGCTCCCCGCCGGCAGCTCCACCGAGAGCCAGGGCCGGGTGGAGGAGAAGACCTGCCCGTTCACGGCGACCGCCCAGGAGACGTTCGCCCAGAGCCCGGAGGCGTTCCAGATGGCGGGCCAGAGCTGACGGAGTGGGATGAACTGGACCTCCACCACCACCTGGGAGCCGTTGACCCGGACGGAAGAGTGGGTCGGTAGCGAGCGGTACCCGTCGACCTTCCCGACCTCGAAGGCGAAGGTCCGGTTGTGCTCCACGAACTCGAGGGCACTTTGGTCCGTCGCGAGCACCTGCCCGTTCATCGCGACGCTCCATCGCGTCCCGAGGGGGAGCCCGGTCTCGTTGAAGAGGACCGGGAACCCGTGGGCGAAGAGGGCCAGTTCCGCGAGCGGCCCACGCGGGACGAGCTTGGCCTGGGGACCGGGCCCCCAATAGGCGCCCATCCCCCAGCCCTTCCATCGGAGCAAGGCGAACCCTGGGGCAGGAGCGGCGGAGAGGTAGAGCGGGGTCGTCGCGTTCGCCCACCCAACGGACGGGGTGACCGTCCCTTCGGAGGGTGGGGACCCCGAGACCTGGAGCCTCCACTGGTGGGCGAAGGGGACCTCGAGGTTCGTAGAGAGACCCGTCACCTCGAGCACGGGAGGAACGCTTGGGAGGTACCGCTCCTCCTCCAGGTTTCCGAAGGGCCCGTAGGGCACGGCGACAGGAGGCATCACGAGAACATGCGCCCCTTGGGTCAGCAGGAGCGTCGCGTTTGGCGAGACCGTGGTCCCGGTACGACCATCAATGTTGTAGACCCAGCGGAGCCCTGAGGGGAGCCCCGTCGCCTGGAGCTGGACCGGCACGGCCCCTTGGGGGTAGCCCTCGAAGAGGGCAATCGTCTGCGAGGGGAGGCTCCAATTCGAGGGAAGGCCCTGGGGGAAGAAGTGGAACACGGGAGCGGGGGTCCGCGCCTGGACCCACGCAGTTCGGTTGGTCGCGCCTCCTATCAGTCGTCCCGACCATTCCCAGAGCCCTACCGGGCTCCCTTGGGCGATGCCCGACAACTGAGGGGCGAGCGAGACCCACGTCGACAGGTTCTCGTTCACCATCAGCAGGTCCGACCTGCCGAGGTCCGCCGGGTCCCGTGTGGCCACGGCATAGAGGTTGTCCGCGAGCGAGCTGTTGCTTCCCTCATAGGGGGGCTGCAGCGGGGGGGAGAGCGAGGCCGGGAGCACTTCCGGCCCCAGATGGGAGAGCATCTCGCTGTAGACGAGATAGTCCGGCCGGGCCGCTCCGGAGAGGTCGAACCAGGAGTTGGAGGTGTTGAACACGGTCGCGTAGACGTCCATGTTCGCCAGGTCCAGGTCCATCCCTTGGACCTCGGAGACGGCCATGGCGAGACCGCCCGCGAAACCCGCGCTCAAGTTGCCGTACTTCCAATGAGAGAGCGCCGAGCCGAGCTCGGTCACGAAGATCGGGAGCGGGGCACAATTCGGGCAGCTAGTGTTCAAGGAGGTCGAGATGACCTCCCGCGCCATCGTCACCCTCCCCACTGCACCGTAGGGGTCCTGGGCATAGGCGTAGAATGCGAGAGGGCCCGGCACCCCGAACCGCCCCGCTGAGTAGACGTGGAAGGCCTCTCCCGCGATGAGCGGGGCATCGACCGCCACGGTCACGTTCAGCCAGGTGGAAAGCGGGATCCGGTCCTGGGTCCTGCCGGTCCCCGGAAGCCCCAGGACCTGGAGATGGGGGTCCACCGAGCGCATGGCCAACGTGTAGTTGTGCACCTCCCAGGCGTACCCCCCGGGATGGATGCGGGTCGTCTCGTTCTCCTTCGGGAGCCCCCACTCGGACCAGGGCCGCTGCCACTCTCGCCAGAGCTCGGGCTCGTTGCCGATCTCCCAGTAGGTGGGCGTGAAGTTCAAGGTCCGTTCCGTGTAGTTCACGACGGCCTCTGCAAACGAGACGTTGTCGATCTCCCCGGGAACCTGAAAGATCGCCCGGCAACCGATCGAGCGGCACCATGCGACGAACTGCGCCTCGGAGGTGGGGGCGTGGGTCCACGAGAGGAGCCCGTGTTGGACGTGGACGAGGGTGTTGTTGAAGGGGTTGTAGTCGTCCCCCGCGTTCCCCCCGGGCCAGAGCACGGTGAAGGTCCTCGTAGACTGGACGAGGGACCCCTCGTCGGCCAGGAGGGGCGCGCGAGGGGACACCGTGGTGCCCCAGAACGAGGCCCCCAGTTCGTAGCCGTTCGTGGCCACGCTCAGCGAGACCGGCACCGCCGTGGAGGGGACCGATCCGACGGGTCCCTCACCGACGTGCTGCGCGGGGAGGCTCTCCGCCTGAGCTCCTCCGAGAGTGAAGGGAGAGGGAAGGGTCAGCAAGGCGAGAACGACCGCCTGGGTCAGCCACGGCCAGGTTGCCACCGCAAGCCCGGGCGGGGGCCGGGCGAGGGAACGCGCGTCGCGGTGCCGGGCTCCCGGGCGCCTGCGGTCCGTGTGCATACAGCTAGCGGGCCGTCCATGGACACTACATCAATCCTTGGGAATGCGCCTCGTAGGCGTGCGCCGTTCCCCCACGGGGTACGACTCGGGGCGGTCACGGGACCGCCGCCGCTGGCCGGCAAGCGGGGGCGACCCACACCGTTAATCACCTCTGGGAGGTGCCGCGCGTGTGCCCGAACCCTCCCCGATGATGGCCCAGTACCAGGGGGTCAAGGACCGCTACCCGGGTCATCTCGTGCTCTTCCGTGTCGGGGACTTCTACGAGACCTTTGGGGAGGACGCCCACACCCTCTCGAAGGAGGTGGAGGTCACCCTGACCAGTCGCCAGCTCGACCCGCAGGGGCAGCGGATCCCCTTGGCCGGGGTCCCCTACCACAGCGTGGAGGGCTACCTCGCAAAGCTCGTCCGACGAGGCTACCGGGTTGTGGTCGTCGACCAGGTGGAGGACGCGAAGCAGGCGAAGGGTCTCGTCCGACGGGAGGTGACGCGCGTGGTCACTCCCGGGACCGTGCTCGAGGAAACGCTCCTTCCACGCGGTGGGAACAACTTCCTCTGCGCTTGGAGCTCGGGAGGAGGGCACCCGTGGTGCGCGGCCCTCGTGGACATCTCCACCGGGGAGACCTTCCTCCGCCGACGGCCCGCGGGGGAGGCGCGGCAGCTCTTCGAGGACCTTGCCCCGTCGCAACCGGTCGAGCTCCTCCTCCCCAAGGAGGCCACTCAAGGGAAGGACCCGCTCGAGTCCCTGGCGATCGCGACCCTGCCGGGCTCTCGGCGGGCCGAGGCCCCCTCCCCGTTGCGGGTCGAAGAGCTCCCGCTGCCCTGGCAGAACGAGTCCGCCCGCGCTCCCGACGTGGCCGAGGCCCTGGGACGCGCCGCCGCCTACGCCAAGGCGACTGAGCCTCGGATCCTGCCTTTCCTTTCGCCTCCGGTCTGGCGGAGGCCGGAGGAGCGGCTCGGGATCGACCTCAAGACCCTTCGACACCTCGAGATCACCGAACCGATGAACCCGGGACCCGAGAGGTCCCTGACGTTGCTGGAGGTCCTCAACGAGGCCCAGACCCCCCCCGGACGTCGCACGGTCGAGGCCTGGGTCCGCTCCCCCCTTGCCGACGTGCGGGCGATCGAGGAGCGACTGGACGCCGTCGAGTCCCTCTTCACCCAGCGAGCGACGCTGCTCACGCTCACGGCGCGCCTGAAGGGCGTGGGCGACATCTCCCGTCTGACGGCGCGCCTCGTGGCCCGGCGCGGAGGGCCCCGCGAGCTCCTTGGGCTCGCCCGCTCGCTCTCCGCCCTCCCCGAGCTGCGCGCGCTCCTTCGGTCCGCCCAGCAGGCGGGGTCGCTCCCTCCTCTGCTTCAGAGGGTCTTGGAAGCCCTCGACCCCCGTGAGGATCTCGCCCAGCGGCTCGGCTCCGCCGTCCGGCCCGACGCTCCCGCGCACGCCAGGGACGGTGGGGTCCTGCGCTCCGAGGCCTTCCCCGAGCTTCAGGCGCTGAGGGAGGTCGAGCATCGCGCCCGCGGCGCGCTCGCCGAGCTCGAGCAGCGGGAGGCCCAGGCGACCGGCATCAAGAGCCTCAAGATCGGCTACACCCAGGTGTTCGGCTACTACTTCGAGGTGACCCGGGCGCATCTCTCCAAGGTCCCCGAGGGTCGCTGGAGACGCAAGCAGACGCTCGCGGGGTCGGAGCGGTTCACGAGCGACGAGCTCGCGCACTGGGAGGCGGAGGTCCTGCAAGCCGAGGACCGCTCCCGGCTCCTCGAGGCCCGGCTCTACGAGGACCTTCTGCGGGAGGTGGACCGCGAGGCTTCCCACCTCCAATCCACCAGCGAAGCCCTGGGCGCGCTCGACGCGCTCGCGAACTTCGCGCGGGTCGCGCTGGAGCGCCGATGGGTCCGTCCGCGCGTCCACGAGGGAGGAAGGCTCCGCGTCCGAGAAGGACGGCATCCGATCCTGGAGCGGACGCTTGGCCCCGGCTACGTACCGAACGACGTTGAGCTCGATGCCTCGGAGGAGGGTCCGCGTCTCCTGCTCTTGACGGGGCCCAACATGGCCGGGAAGTCCACCTACATGCGCCAGGTGGGGCTCCTGGTGGTCCTCGCTCAGGCGGGCTCCTTCGTTCCGGCGCGCTACGCCGAGGTGGGGCGGGTGAGCTCCCTCCACACTCGGATGGGATTCACCGACGACATCGGCCGCGGCAAGTCGAGCTTCATGGTCGAGATGGGGGAGGTGGCGGAGATCCTCACCCACAGCGACGGAAGGAGCCTGGTCCTCTTGGACGAGGTGGGGCGGGGCACCAGCACCTCGGACGGGCTCGCGCTCGCCTGGGGGGTTGTCCGCTACCTCCACGACAAGGTCGGGGCGCGCGCGTTGGTCGCAACGCACTACCACGACCTGATCCACCTCGTGGAGGGGCTCCCCGCGGCACGGAACGCCCACCTTGCCGTGCGCGAGGAGCGCGGAGAGATCACGTTCCTGCGCACCTTGCTCGCCGGAGGGACGGAGAAGAGCTACGGGGTCCATGTGGCCCAGCTGGCAGGGGTCCCCGCTCCGGTCCTGGAGGAAGCCCGTCGGATGCTCCGTGCCCCCCGCCCCGCGCGGACGGAGGCCTCCTCCCCTTCACGTACTTCTCGGGGCGCCGGGCCCGCGAATCCCCCCCCGAAATACACGCAGGGGATCTTCCTCGAGGACCCCGAGGTGGAACGCGCGCGCGAGCTCCTGCGAGAAGTGAACGCGCTCCACGTGGAACGGATGACGCCGGTCGAAGCGCTGAACCTCCTCCACCAGCTCTGGAAGCGCGCCCACCGGGAGCCGTCCCACCCCGACGCCCCTCCGTCGATCGATTGAGAACGGGGTCCGCGGCGAGAATGCTCAAGACCTGCGCGCCTCTCGCGCGCCCATGACGACCGCCACGGGCGGGGACGGCGAGCGGCCCGGGCCCGCTCGGCGGCGGATCCACCGACTGGACGAACGGACCGTTCACGAGATCGCCGCGGGGGAGGTCATCGAACGTCCCGCTTCCGTCGTCAAGGAGCTCGTGGAGAACTC
>JAGWLG010000044.1 GCA_028864975.1 Thermoplasmata archaeon
TCCATCACGGACCTCGTAGGGACGCCTAGAGCCTCGAACGGTGGGGAACTCCGTCCGGCCGAGCCTTCCCGCGGGGTGGGCGCCGGAGAACCGCGGGTCGTTTGGCGGATGAGGCGCGCCGCCACACGTCCAAGACCATACCCCACTGTGGACTTTCCTCTCCCCAGGACGGACCCTATTCTGGGAGGAAGGAGGGCTCCGGTCCCGTACTGGGGCTTCTCTCGGCGAGCGCTCCAGGTCCCGTCAAGAGGGCGGGGTGGGGAACGGGCGCTGCGGGGGTGGGGGGCGCGGGGCCCGAGGGCTCGGTGGGGGCCAAGGGGGAGGGATTCTCTCCCGGTGACACGGGAGGGCACGGCGAAGGAAGGTCGGGCAGCAGGAAGCGGCTCGAGCTGCCTCCACGTCCGCCGATCCGTACCTCACGACGTAGGATGCCGGAGCGTTCGAGCCGGATGGTGTGTCGCCAGAGGCGCGCGGGGCTCGGCACCCCGATCCCCTCACGACGGCATCGTTCCTGGACGTTCCGCCGCAATTCGCGAAGCGAGATCCCCCTTTGCGCTCGGCCCGGGAGGGAAGCCACGAGCGATTCCACGATGCAGCTGTCGAGGGCCCGTGCGGTCCTCCTCGGCTCGACAGGGTCGGACGGCGGAGCCACGTCTTGAAGCCCGAGTCGGGACGATCCACGGGCCTGTGCACGACGGGCGCTCGCCTCGAGGGTCGCGGCCGCGAGTCCCAGCCCCCAGCCGCGCGAGAGCAACAGCTCGCCGATCGCGATCAGGGCTTCGGGTTCCGGGGGGAGGGCAAAGGCGGCCCGCGCCCGGTTCTCGAGCGCCTGGAGCACCTCCTCGGGGGAGAGCGCCGGGAGCCGCCGACGGAGGAACGGAAAGGTCGACCTCGCCTCAGCGAGCTCGGGTAGATCGGAGGTTGGGTCGACCTCCCCCGAGGTCACGACGACGTACGGGGGTAGTCCCGCGTCGCCCTCCGGTAGCATCCGACCCGGCTCCAAGAGCGGCCGAAGCACTCGGGAGGTCCCGGGGCTGCCTTCCCTCACCTGGTCCAGCCAGATGAGGGTGGGTCGGTGGAGGGTCCGGATGCGCCGGAGCAAGAGCAGGGAGAGCAGCTCGGTCGAGGATCCCCGGGTTTCGAAGTCGGGGTCGATGCCCCGGAAGAGGGATCCCACCGCCGCGCAGGGGCTGTGCCCGGCCGACAGGTCGGCTCGGAGCAGCAGGGGCGGGGACGCCCGGTAGGAGTTCCACCACATGTCGTGGGCGCGGCGAACGAAGTGCTGGGCGACGCTGGAGGTCCCTGCCCCGCGGCTGCCCCAGAGGACCAGGGTGGCCCTGGCGTGGGAGTGGCAAGGCACCGGGAGCAGCTCTCCCAGCTCCCGGAGGAGGGCTTGGCGGCCCACGAGGGCCGGGGGGTTCCAGTCGGCGTGGAGGGCTCGGGGGTCTCGCCAGAAGGACATGAGCGGAGGCAATGTTTCGTATTATAAGAAATCTCACAACACGCGCCGGTCCGTGAGGTGGGTCCCCGAAGCTTCGAAAGGGCGGGAGGGCTGACCGGCCCTCCCCCGTGACGAAGCTACGCAAGCTCCAGTGGCAGCCCCCCGACCTCGCGAAGACCGTACTGGAGGTGGGCGAGCACGTTCTCCGGGCCTGGGACCTGGGCCACGGATGGTTCCTGCTGACCGAACGCCGAGGGCTCTACTTCGAGCGCGGTGGGTCCTGGGTGCGCCCCCGATTTCGCCTCCTCTGGTCCGCCCCCCTCGACGCGATGCGGGAGGTGGTCATCTCCGACAGGGGCGAGGCGGCAGCCCCGGTCGTCCTCGAGGGGCGGTCGACCGGACATCCTGGGGTGGTCGTGGGCTCCTTCCGTTCCGTCGGGCGCGCTCCTCCCCGTTTCGAGCTTCGCGTGGACCAGGACGCCTTCGAGCTCCCGGACCTGGCGACCGCCCACGACCTGCAGCGGTGCCTGAGCGAGGCGAGGCTCTCCCGGCTCGGTCCCTGAGAGGGCCTACTCGCCGATCGCCTTCACGATGACGCGCTTGCGCCGCTGCCCGTCGAACTCCGCGTAGAAGACCTGCTCCCAGGGACCCAGGTCGAGGTCGCCCTTCGTGATCGGAAGCAGCACCTGATGGCCCAGGAGGAGGTTCTTCAGATGGCAATCCCCATTGTCCTCCCCGGTGAGGTGGTGGCGGTAGTTCCCGGGAGGAGCGAGACGGTCGGCCCACTCCTGGATGTCCTGGATGAGCCCGCTCTCGTTGTCGTTCACGTAGACCGCCGCCGTGATGTGCATCGCGCTCACCAGCACGAACCCTTCTCGGATGGCCGAGGCCTTGACGATCTCCCGCACCTTCTCCGTGATGTTGACGAACTCTCTTCGCTGTCGCGTCTGGAACCAGAGATACTCGGTCGCGCTCTTCATGGGCCTTCCCGCCGCAGGCGGAGGTAGACCCATCCTTTGATATCTGTGCGAACTAGGACGTCCGGCGGTTCGGCACCTGCCGACGCTCGAGGGGACATCCTGAAGAGGCGGGAAGGAGGTCGAGCATAGCACGACGATCACGGCGACCGCCCGCATCCTCAAAAACGTCATCCAGCTCGAGGTGGGCAAGGCGCACTTGGTCGCCCGCCCGCGGGTGACCGGGGCGACCTCGGTGGGACGGGCGATCTCCGCCCTCTTCTCGACCGAATACGAGATCTTCGCGGAGACCGACCCCGACCACCCGTTGGCCCACGTCTCCTACCTCGCCAAGCGCGACGAGATCGTCATCCAGAAGGACGACGAGCGCTGGCAGACCCGGAGCAGCGCCTTCGGACCAATGGTGGTCAATTACAATTCCATCGACTACCACATCTACGAAAAGATCACGGGGCGGTTCGCCATCCTCCGCGGGGAGGACATGATCGCCGCCGGCGAGTGTCGCTTCCGGTCGGTGACGCTCCCGGAGTACCCGGCGGAGCTCGAAGAGTTCTTGGGGCGCCTCGCCCTCGGCCTTCTCATTCGGACCCTCTTCTGGGAGCTCGCGTTCTGAACTCCCCTCAAGGGGTTTCCTCGCCGGGGGCACGGCCCCTTCGAGCCACCGGCATCCGCTTTGGCCCGCGAGGAGTCCGCGGGATGTCGAGGAGGGCTACGCCGCGGAACTCCGCTTCGATCGACGGCGGCTCGGAACTGGAGGTCGCGGTTCGTAAGGGGATTGATGGAAGCGGATGGGGACCAACATCAGCATCCCGATCACCACGATGAGCGCGGCCGCGAAGAAGGTGTCCTCGGCGCCGACCGCGTCGTAGAGGATCCCTCCCCAGAGCGTGCCGGCGAGCCCCCCGAGGCCCGCCAGCGCGTTGTACCATCCGAGGGCCTTCCCCCGGCTCCGCCCGTGGACCAGTCGCAGGAGGAAGAGGGTGCTGGCCGTGGAGAGGAAGGCCCAGCTGACCCCCATCGCCCCGTTGAGCAGGATCAGGGCGATCCGAAGCCCGTAGTACGAACCTCCCAGGAAGACCGGGACGAAGAAGAAACACGGGATGATGAGCGCGCGCACGGCGAGGCTCAGCAGGAAGACCTTCTTCGGGTTCCCGTACTCTACCGCCAGCCCCGAGTGGTAGAAGAGCCCCGTCGCGAACCCGGCGCTCGCGAGGTAGACGAGGAAGATCCCGGATTGCGCGAGCTGAGCGCCATGCGAGGCATGGTCGGAGGTGAGGAAGACGGGCAAGGGCCCGTAGAAGACCTGGAACCCGATGCTCATCACGAGAAGGGCCGCCAGGAAAGCGGTCTCTCCCCGGGGGAGGGTCCCCGGCACCCCCTTCGTCAGGTCGACGATGTGCAGGACCCTCCGTCGCGTTCGCCGGAAACGTTCGATCACGCCTCGGTCGCGGATGCCCATCTCGGCCAACTTGGCGCGGGAGAGCAAGGCGTGCGGCTCCTCCACCCACGCGAGCGCGGTCGCCGCTCCACCCAGCGCGAGGACCCCGGAGGTCCCCAGGAGCCAGCGCATCCCGTTCTGGGCCGCGGAGGAGCTGAAGGAGGTGGCGAGGGTGTGGGGGGTCGAGACCAGGAACCAGACGGATCCCAGCGCCAGACCTAGCACCGCGCCGACCCCCGAGATGAGGCCGAAGAGCCCGAGGTCGCGCGACCACCAGCGCTTGTTCCGCGTCTCGAGGAGGAGGACGGTGCCGATCGGCGCGGCGGCGGCGGAGGCGACCCCTTCGGCCAGGTTGAGCAGGAAGTAGTCCCCGATGGACATCGGGAACGCCATCAAGATGAGCAGGGACCCGGTCGCGGCGAACGAGGCGACGAGGAACCACTTGCGGTGCCGGACCCTGTCGGAGAGGTTCCCCCACAGGATCATGCAGGGGACCTCGAAGATGGTCGAGGCCGCGATGATCGCGGTCACGAAGAAGGCGTTGTGGTAGAGCCCGTACTCGGCGATGGCCAGGAGGGGGATGAGCGGGGTCGCGAGCCCGTCGGAGAGGGCGATGGGGAGGTAGGAGAGGAACCAGAGGTCCGAAGAGGACCGGCGCAAGGGGGGCGTGGGGATCTTGTAGCTCCTCTGAACGTCCTCCTCGAGGAGAGCGGCCTCTCCCGGCGAGACGAACCCCGCCGGACCCTCCCTCGTGCCCTCCATGGTCGCCGCCCTGGCTCGAGCCCCTCGATCCCGGGGATCAGCTCGCGGCGACGCTCAGATGACGCAACAGGCGACGGAAGTCACGCTCGGATACCCACTCCACCCGAAGGTAGTCCCGGAGGAACGTGTCCTGGGCGCCGAGACGTCGTGCCTCCCGGATCGCCACTTCGTACGCCTCGAGCTCGGTCGGCCGGTCGACGTAGGCGTACTCGGGGTCCCAGAGCTCGCGCCCGTTGAACCGCTGGATCACGTGGCAGAGCTCGTGCAGGATGTCGAGGTAAACGACCAGCGGGGGGCTCTCCACCAGGTGGGAGTGCCCGACCACCACGCAGTCCTCGGCACTGACGACCGGACGCCAGCGCGCCCGTCGGTTGGAGGGGACGCGGTGGGGCGCGACGTACATCCAGACGTCCTCGGGGACCACCTCGATCTGTGTGCGGGTGAGGACCTCGCGCTCCTCCTCCTTTCCCGGAAGGGCCCGGAACGCCTTGATCCGGTCCAATCCGGGGAAGACCTTGAGCAACGGGTACCTCCCCGGCAGGAGATCGCGTTGTATGCCGAACTCCGCAGGAGGCTCCACGCTCTTCCGGGCGGGAGGCATCGGGTCACCGAACCGCCTCCGTAGTTAAGCGTGGTGCCAGCAGTGGAATCCGGGAACGAGGGAGACGGTCACTTCTCCGACAGCTCGTCCTCCGGTACCTTCGACTTGTCGTCTTCCGTCGGGGAAGATGCCACCGCGGAGGTACGCTTGGTCTCCCCTCCGGACCCCCTGGAGAGCACCGACTCGTCAGGCTCGGAGCGCTCCTTCTCCCACTCCTCCCAGACGGACCGGCGGGATTGCGCTTGCGTTCGGGCTTCCCGGACTCGAAGGACGAGCACCGCGAAGGCGAGCACGACCAGGGCGGCGAGGAGCCCCCACCCCTCCCAGGGGGAGAGTCCTGCCAGCGGGTTCGACCCGTTCGCGTTGGGGTTGGGGCCCGAAGGGCTCCCCGTCCCGTTCGGGACGACCGTGACCGGCACTTGCGCGCGAACGGTTACAAAGCCGCTCGCGGTCGCGCTCACCGCGATGAACGAGGTGGACCCCGGGGACGGGACCCGCGAGGGTGCCTCGTAGGCGACGATGAGCTGCCCGTGGGCGTCGGTCAGTCCTCCGGGGGACGTGAGGTTCCCTCCGATCGGCGGGTCGCCCAGCGCGAGGATGGCACCCTGCACCGGTTGGTCGAGGGAGGAGCTCACCGTGATGGCCAGGACCTTGGTCGTGCCCGCAAGGAGGAGCAGCGACGCCGGAGCGAACTCCAGCACGAGCTGGGGGAGCGGATTGACCTCGGTCACCCACGCGTAGGTGCCGATCTCGTATCCCGGCTCCTCCACCGTGAGCGTGAGACCGGCCGTCGAGGTGCTCGACGACGCGGACCCCGCCACAAAGGTGGTCGTGACGTTGCCGGAGGTGCTCGTGTAGGCCGTGGTCGTGGAGGTGGTGCCCCCGAAGGCGGTGAACGAGGCGAGCGCCCCCGAGAGCGGGGGCCCCCCCGAACCCACCCGAACGGAGAAGGTGATGGAGAGCGACTGTCCGGAACTGAGCGAGACCGGGGGCGCCGGCTGTGCGAGGATGGCGAGGGGCGTGTCGTTCACCAGCCGGGGGGGCACGAGGACGATCCGCAACCAGCTGTTGTTCGTGAGCTTCCCCCACGACGCATTGACGTAGAGCGTCGCGTTCACCTCCTGCGACACGGCGGGGGCCGCGTAGGTGAAATTGGCCAGCCCTCGAGAGGAGGTCAGCTCGGTGGAGTTGCCGACCACGCTCCCCGGCTGCCCTGCGAACGCCACCCGCGCCCCCGAGGCGCTCGGCTGGCTCCCGTTCGGGTACCAGAGCTTTGCGGCGACCGTGACGTTCGCACGTTGGGACCCCTCCACCCACGGCGGCGCGGAGATCGTGAGCAGCAACCGTGGAGCGCTCGGTGGGGTGGAGCTCCCTCCCACCGCGCGAAGCACCCCCCCCTCGCTCGCGACGAAGGCGACCCCCCGCAAGACCGCGGGGGAGCTCTCGATGGGCGAGGAGAGGTTCGAGTGCCACAGGACCGTCCGAGTGGCGGTGTCGACGGCGTCAAGGAGACCGGCGGGAGTTCCGAGCAGGACCTCTCCAGCCGAGGAGACCGGAGAGCCCAACGCAGGGGGGGTAACCCCGCCGGTCGACCAGGGTACGAATCCGATGGGCGCGACGTTCCCCGCCCCGGTCGAGTTCATGCCGAAGCGGAAGATCGCCAAGGTCCCGTTTCGTTCGTCCACGGTGAAGGTGAGGTTTCCGCCACGTTCCCCCAGGAGCGTCGGGGTTCCCGTGAATCCCCCACCGCCCACGGGGGTCGACCAGCTCGCCAGGACAAGGGGGGGAGCGCTCGCGGGGGCAGGCACCCCGAGCGGCGCGAGCACGCTCACCTCGCTTGGGCCGGAGCTCCCGGCGTCGTCCGCCACGATGGCGAGCGGCACGTTCACGGTCTTTCCCCCGTGAGGCTCCCAAACGAACGGGGTCTGGACCGCCGACCCGTTGCTTGGTGCCGACAGCGGGAGCGGAGACCAGGAGATGCCCGGGAAGGAGAGGCCTGTCGTAGCGTTGTAGGCCACGAGCTCGCTTCCAGCGACCGCGAGCGCGAGCGGCACCGTCGGGGAGAGCACAGAGACCGGTTGGTCCACCGGACCCCCGAGCGGCCGGGCGTAGGCCAGGCTCCCGTCCTCGGTCCAGCCGTAGGCATATCCGGCCCCGGAATCCGCTTCCATCACGACGCCGTCGACGAGGTTCGGCGCGACGATGAACGGGCCGCGAACCCCGACCGAGGCGCTCCAGAGCACGCCGCCGTTCGTAGCGTTCAGGGCGTACAGGATGCCGCTCCCGTTCGAGGGGGACTGCCAGGCCGGGACGAACACCCGGTGGTCGGCGACCAGCAGACCTCCGAAGACCGGGACCTTGAGGGGCAACGTCGTCGACCAGAGGTAGGCTCCGGTGGTCGCGTTCAGCGCGATGACCCCTCCTGAGCTTCCTGTCCCTTCGTAGACGACCCCGTCCACCACGGCAGGAGCGGCGACCCCGGGTGCTCCCGTCGGAGCCACCGCCTGCGTCCCTGTGTAGGTCTCCCACAACGTGCCGTTCGTCGAAGGGGCCCCGGAGAAGGTCATCCCGCTCAGGTTGCCGCCCCCGGCGAAGCCGGGCCAGGAGGAGAGGGAGACCGTGGCGTTCCCCCCTGAAGAGCTCCCGGGGGCCGAAAGGTCGATCGAACGGAGCCAGGCGAGGTTCGTCGCGCGCTCGTTGGCAGGGGTCGACCCGGAGGGGGACCCCGGCTCCCACGGGAAGCAGGAGGTAGCCAGTGTGGCGACCCCCAGCAAGAGCATCGTCCGGAGCACGCGTGAGCTGCCCGAGCAACGGTGCGGGACTCGGCGTCCCTTGGAGGAGTCGGAGGTCATGGCCGATCGCTCCCCTCCCTTGCCGTCGCAGCCTGCCACCTCGATAATAAGCTAAAGCCGCCCGGCTCCTCTGAAGGCGGGGGGCCGACGGCGGGCCCGCGGGCCGGCGCTTCCTTTTACTTCCCCCCATCTCCCCGCGCTGTGCCCAAGCGCCCACGTTCGCTCACATCGGTCCCTGGACTCCTGGTGGGGTGCGCCGAGGACCCGGGAAGGACGACGGGGGTCACCGCCGTCCTCTTTCCCAGGACCGCGCGAGGCGCGGTCGAGGTCCGAGGAGGGGCTCCGGGAACTTTCCACACGGACGCGCTCGGCCCTTCCGGTTGCTTCGGCGTCCTCGGTGCCCTATTCCTCAGCGGGGGGAGCCTCTACGGGCTCGACGCCGCGCGAGGGATCCGTCGTCGGGTCTTGGAACGGGGAGGGGGGGTCCGCGTCTTCGGGTCCTACGACCGGCTCGTGGGCATCTCCGGGGCCATCCTCTTCGACCTCCCCCGAGCCCGAAAGCTCCGCGCCGACTACGAGCAGTTGGGCTATCGGGCGGCGCGGGCGGCCTCCCGAGATCCTGTTCCCACGGGGAGCCGTGGCGCGGGGACCGGCGCGACGGTCGGGAAGTTCTTGGGGCGAGATCATGCGATGAAGGGCGGGCTCGGCAGCTCCTCGCGTCACCTACCCGGAGGCGGGCAGGTCGGCGCCCTCGTCGCCGTGAACGCGGTGGGCAATGTGGTCGATCCCTGCTCGGGGAAAGTGGTCGCCGGCGCCCGGAAGCCGGGCGGTGGGTTCGCCGGGCCGGACGACATGTTCCGCTCCTTGCGTCGTCATCCCCGGAGCTCCCCTCCGCGAGGCACGAGCCTCGCCATCATCGCCACCGACCTCCCGCTCTCCCGGCGCGACCTGCTCCGGGTCGCTCATGCTGCGCACGACGGACTTGCCCGGTCCATCGTACCTTCCCACAGCTCCACCGACGGGGACAGCGTCTTCGTGGTTTCTACCACCCCTGAGTCTAGGTCGTCCTTCTGGCCGGCGCCGGGAGGGGAGCCCTATCCCGGGGCGGTCGCTGACCTCGTCGGAGCGCACGCCTCTGAGGTCGTCGTGGAGGCGGTCCTCGAAGGGGTTCGCTCTGCCCGCGGGACCCGGGAACTCCCCTCGGCCCGAGAATGGGACAGACCTGCAACATGAGGAGCCCGTGAGAGGTCGGACGAGACGACGGTCCACTTCCCGCGCTTCATCGCGGCGCCGAAGGTCCGGCCCGGTTCCAACGTCGGACCGGGTACGATACGATTCCGGCACGCGCTGGGAACCGATCGTGGGGTACTCACGTGCGGTCAGGGTCGGGAGCTCCGTTCATGTGTCGGGGACGACCGCCACCGACGCGCGGGGACGGATCGTCGGCGTGGGCGATCCCTACCGGCAGACCCAGGTCGCGCTCGACAACGTGGTCCGAGCGCTGCGGGCCCTGGGATCAGGTCCCGAGGAGGTGATCCGGACCCGGATCTACGTCACGGACATCTCGCGTTGGAGGGAGGTCGGAAGGGCCCACGGAGAGATGTTCCGTCGGACCCGCCCGGCGACCTCGATGGTGCAGGTGGCCGCCCTGATCGCTCCTGAGGTGCTCGTCGAGGTCGAGGCCGACGCCGAGATCGTCGCCCGTCGCATGGGACCGCGAGGGGCCCAAGTGCCACGCTCTGAGCTTGCCATTCGAAGGAAGCCGCGGGCGCTGACCCCGCGGCGACCTCCACGGGTGCGGAAACGCCCCCGTCCTCGTGAGCGGCGCCGGCGCTGAGGCTACGTCGCTTCCCGGAGCAGTGGGGTCGTTGGCCCACGATGCTCTACCCCGGGCCGAGGGTCCTCAATCCAAGACCGACAGAAGGAACGGTCTCGGGGTCGCCTAGGCGGTGCTCGTGGGCTTGCGCCGGAGGCTCGCATGGCGTAGACCACGGATGAGGTCGGTCTTCGTCACGATCCCCCGAAGTTCTCCACGATGCGCGACGAGCACCGCGGGATAGCGGGTCAACAGGGTCGCGAGCAGGTCGGCTGGGAACTCCTCTCCCACCTGCGGATACCCCGGTTCTTGCACGTCCGCCACCTTGGACTTGCGTCGTCCGGGATCGGCGAGCGCCTTGAGAAGTCCCGTGTCCGAAAGTCCGCCCGTGATGCGTCCTTCCTCCACCACGGGGACCTGGGAGAAACCTCTCCGCTCCATCACCGCTCCGGCGGCCGCCAGGGAGGTGGAGGCATCGAGGGTCGTGACCCCTGGGTTCATGACGTCCCGAGCCAGGAGATGCGGGCTGGCCTCCCCCTCTTGGGCCTCTAGGAAGCGGAAGATCGCCTGCGCGAGCTCGTAGGAGGGCCGGATGCGTCCCCTTTCGATGCGGGAGACCGTGGCGACCGAGCGTCCCACGGCCCGGGCCAGGTCACGGACCGGGATGCCCAGGGCCTGCCGCCGCTTTCGGATCTCCATCAGGGAGTCCATGGTCCCCCGACCCCGATGGCGGAGATAGACCTTCCGGAGGTGTCTCCCCGCGACCGGGAGACCTGCGTCGCCGGATGAGAAGGACCGCGGCGAGGGCCAGTACGGCTCCCAATGCGGCGCCCCCTCCGAGCTCGATCCATAGGGCGTTCGTCGAGCCCCAACCCGTGGACGACGAGGAGTTGCCGAGCGCCCAGTGCCGCCAGGTCACGCTCCCGGAGTTGATGGCAAAGGACCCCGTCAGAGCCGTCGACCCCTGAACGAGCCGGAAGCTGTAGATCCCCGCAGAGAGGTTGACCGAGAGGACCGCCCCGCCCTGAGGGTTCGTGCCGGCCGCGGAGTACGCGACCTGGTTGATGAGGAACGTCGCCGAGGCTGGGAAGTAGCTCCCTTCGAGCATTCCCGGCAGAGGAGGCGGAGGGGGTGTCCAGTTGAGCCGTACCATGACGTAGGTCGTGCCGGCCACCACTGCTTGGGACCGGTTCGTCGCGTATCCCGAGGCCGACACGAGGAGCGGGTACGTTCCGTTCCCCCAGGTCGTCGGGGAGACCAGCTGACCCGCCGCGTTCGTGTAGCCCTGGAGAACGCCGTTCATCGTGACCGAAGCGTCGTAGACCGGGGGCGCTCCGGTGCTGTTGATCACGGTGAACTCGACCACCCAGGTACTGCCCGCGCCGCCTCCACCGTTCGAAGGGAGGGAGATCGTGGGCCGATCCACGACGCCCCCGCTCACGGTCGTGTTGAGGTGGACCGCGCGGTAGCCCGGCGCGAAGGCGCCCAGGGCGTACCTCCCGTCCGGGAGGAGGAGCTGAGGGATGGACCCGTTCGCCAGGGTTGTCCACGCTCCCACCCCAGCGACGCTCACCGTCGCCCCTGGTAGGCTCGCCCCGCTCGTCGAGGCGACGTGGACCTGCAAGGAGCCGTTGAGTGGGGTCATGTTGAGAAGGAGCAAGGCGTTGGACCCGAGGACGCCCACGTTCGAGGAGTCGTACGCCCAACCGGGGTCCGCCGCTCCGACCACGTAGGTCCCGTTCACGACGTTGAACGAGAAGGCTCCTGTGCTCGAGGTGAGGCTTGTGGCGTTCGTGTTCCCGCGGACGGAGACCGTCGCACCGGAGAGCGGCCCCCCGGTGGTGTTCCGGACCTCCCCGGAGAGCGTGTAGGTCCGTGGAGGCGGGGGAGGGGTCGCGTTCTGGACCACAATGGACAACGAAAAGGGGGTCCCGAACCACGCGACCCCGTCGTGGACCATCTGCAGCCCCAAGGTGTAGGTCCCGGCCGAGCTCGGCGCCACGACCTGGGCATCGTAGTAGGCCACGCCGGAGGGAGGCACCTCACCACAGGTGAAGAGGCGCTCGTTGATGGCCGAGATCGAGTAGCCCCCGCAACGTGGCGACGTGAAGACGAACGCGTTGGACGAGGTCGCGCCTAGGCGGATCGCCCCCGGCAGACCGAGCCAGAGCCCTTGCTCGCTCCACGTGCTGGTCCCGACGTTGTCCACCGTGGCGTTCAGAGGGAAGGAGGTGCCGACGTAGACCGTGGACGGAACGTTGATGGAGACTCCCGTGGCGTCATCATGGTGGAAGAGGTCGTAGTAGGCCGACCACGAGCTCTTCCAGTAAGTGAGCGACCCGTTCGCGGCCATGCCCCCGAGACCGTAGGGGTTCCCCGGGAAGTCGGCCCAATCGAACCATAGCGCCGTCGTGACGTCGCCCCGCGCGTGGAAGTAGTCGTACGCGGTCGTGAGGTTCGTCGCTTGCTCGACCTCCCCGGTACTCCCGTAACCCCCGGCCGACGACGCGGTCCATCCGAACTCCGTCGCCCAGAACGGGACCCCGGGCTGGTACTGGTCGATCGTGTAACGGACGTGGTCCATCAGTGAGGGGAGCTGCGTGGTGGGGTCGACGTAGGGGTGGACCCCGACGGCGTCGACCGGGTCCGCGCCCCCATAGTTCGCGCGGTACCATGCGAAGGTCGAGGAACCGTAGGTGAGATTGAGATAGGCCCCGACGCTCTGGTTGTCGCTCGGGTTGGACGACGTGGGGTCGATGCCCGGGGGGAGGAGCCCCCCGATCATCACCACCGCGCTCGGGTTCTGGGCATGGATGTCCAAGTACGCTTGGGTCATCATCTTGCCGTACTGCTCGGGGAAGATCTGGCCATCCGAGCCGTTCGAGGCCTTCCAGATCCAGTAGTTCGAGTTCTCCTCGTTGTAGATCTCGTAGGCCGACAGGGCCGTCCCGTAGTGCTGGGAGATCGAGGTCGCCGCGTTACCGTAGTCGGTGATGTAGGAGTTGAAGTTCCCGGGGCCGCTCAAGGCCCAGTCCGCGTGGGTGATGTCGTCGGGAATGGTGGCATAGTCGAGAAGCGCGAGGATCTTCAGGTGGTGCGCGGGGGCGCTGGTCAGGACCCAGTAATCGTACGTGCTCCACTGTACGTTCCCGCCGCTCTGGACGAACTCGGTCCGGACCCACGAGACCCCAGCGTTCTCGAGCTCCTGGGCCTGCTGATCGATGGCCGCGTTCGAGCTCGCATAGAAGGGTTGGACATCGTTCATCCCTGCGAGCGAAGGGGGGAGGTCGGGGGCACCTTGGGTCATCTCAGGGGGAGGTCCCCTCGCGAACGCGGATAGGACCCCGGCGGCTGACGGTAGGGCCGGGGCCCCCTCGATCCGGGGCGTGGGCCAGATTCCGCTCGCGGAAGGGAGCAGAAGGAGGACCACCAAGACCCCCACGACTGCTGCGGGGGACCTCCTCGATCGCATGGCCCGGGCAGAGGTCCGGTCAATATGGGCATTGGCCCCCACCTCTGTTGTGGGCGCGGGGCCCTACGTGGGCGTGCGACGCGTCGTTCTCGAGGAAAGTGCCACGGGTCGTTCAAGTCCAGCTCGTGGGACCAGGACAAACCCACGTGCTGCTACGCACCCCACGAGGTCCAAGAGGTGGTCGCTACAGGACGACCGAGCCTGAGACCTTCGAGCCCCCGGTGCCGAAGACGGAAAGAACGTCTCCGGACCCCAGGAGGGGCATGGGCGACAGGATGGCGATCGTGCCGGCCGTAATGAACGGGACCGAGACCCCGGAAGCTGTGGACCACGTGGTCGCACCGTGCGTTGAGGGGTAGGTCGCGAGAATGACCCCGGAGTCGCTGAGGAGGAGCACGATCCACCCCGCGAGCGTCGCCGACGCCCCGAGGCAGTCGAAGAACGTGGCGGCCGCCTGATCGCAAGCTCCTGGCACGCTTCCTGATGACAGCGCCGCTGACCGATTGAGGATCTCGAGGCCCGTCATTCCCGTGGTCAGCGCCGCAGGGGCCGAGACGGTCAGGTTGACGATGTACACCCCGGACGCGTGCCCCCCCGTCTTGTTCGTCATGCCAAGGGCGTAGGTGGGGTTCGGCTCCTTCGAGGGCGAGAGGACCATCGCATAGAGGAAGTACGCGAGGACCAGGGCGAGGACCGCCAGGAGGGCGAGGACGATGAGCAGGCGGGTCGGGTGTGTGCGGCGACGTCCCCGCACCTCGGCGGAGCGGATCTCGGCGTCCCACCCGCCTTCCTGGTATTGGTAGCTCCCCATACGCGGTTGATCCCGTTAACGGGCGACGAGGTCCTTCGCCATCCACGGACCCTCGCGCTCGAAGCCCAGTTTGGCGTAGTACCCCCGGGTGCCCACCGCGGCGATCACGAAGAGACGGCGGGCTCCCGAGGCGCGAGCCTCTTCCTCGGCGCAGCGAACGAGCCGCTTGCCCAGGCCCCGGTGCTGCACCTGGAGCCCGTTCTCAGCCTCTCCCGAGACCGGCACCTCCCTTCCGACAACCTTGAGCTCGCGGATCACGGGGTCGGTCAGGGCTCCCGGGACGTTCCCGCGCGGGAATCGAAGCCGCAGGAATCCGGCCATGGCGTCGGTCTCGGGGTCGGAGAGCGCGAGGAAGACCTCACGTCCCCCGGAGGCTCGGTACTCGACGCGCTCGAGCTCCCAGTTCTCTCCCGGTCTAGGGGCGGCCCTTCTTCCCAGTTCCCGACAGCGCAGACAGGGGCACTGGCGCCCGCGTTCGGCGAGCAGCCTCAGAGCGAGCTGTCGAAGGTTGCTCTTGCGGACCCCGGCCGCGATCAGCCGAGCGGGGATGTCCCGCTGCACGCGCTGGATCCGGACGTAGGAGGGGAGCCGTTCCTTGGCGTCGGCGAGCACGCGAGCGGCGGTCTCGGCATCGTACGGCTCGTAACGACCCGCCTTCCATTCCTCGAAGAGGCCGGTCCCTGCGATGACCAGACAGGGGTAGACCTTCAGCATGTCCGGTTGGAACTCCTCCCCGGAGAATAGTCGAGCGAGGTCCTCGACGTCCCTCTGGGGGTCCATGCCCGGGAGACCGGGCATCATGTGGTATCCCACCTTCAGTCCGAACTCTCTCGCGCGCGCCGTCGCCCCGAGGACGTCCTGGACCGCGTGGGCCCGGTGGACGTGGCCCAGGACCTCGTCCCGGAGCGACTCCACCCCGAACTCGACACGCGTGACCCCCCAGGAGACGAGCCGCTGGAGCTGCTCCGCGCTGGCCTGGTCCGGCCGCGTCTCGACGGTGAGGCCCACGCATCTCGACCTCGCGTCCTCATTGGAGCGATGCGCTTCGGTGATCGAGGGCGACGGGTCGGCCGTGCCGTTCAGCGCGTCGAAGGTCCGTCGGATCGTGGTCTCTTGCCATTCGACCGGACGCGAGCTGAAGGTCCCGCCCATCAGGATGACCTCGACCTTGCTCACGGTGTGACCGATCTCCTCCAACGCCTGGAGGCGATGTTGCGTGATCCTGTACGGGTCGTAGGCGAACTGGGCCCCCCGCAAGGCGGAGGGCTCCTCCCCCGTGTAGCTCTGGGGCGTGCCCAGCTCGGGTCCCCCCGGGCAGTAGGTGCACTTGCCGTGCGGGCATCGCCACGGGGAGGTCATCACCGCGACCACGCTGACGCCCGAAAGCGTGCGGGTCGGCTTGAGCCGGAGCGAGGCTCGGGAGGACTCGCGCTCTTCCGGTGAAAGTCGCGCGAGCAGGTCCGGGTTCGTGGGAAGCTCCTTCCAGTGTCCCTCCCGGGCCATGGCCAGCTTGCGCTTCTGCACTTGGTCGGCAAGCGCGTTCGAGCCGTGCCGCCGTCCCCCTCCCGCGGGGAGCAGCAGGAGGGCCTCGGGCGGGACCTCCCCATCGGGCATAGGGCTAGATCTCGTGGCCCCGAAGCCACATCGCGGTCTGCCCCGTCACGATCTTGCGGACCTTCTTGAGGTCCACCACGGTGGCGGCGCCGGTCAGGAACATCGCGGTCTTGAGCTCCTCTTCGAAGAGACGCAGCTCCTCGACGGTGTCCCCATAGCTCGTGGAGGCGGCCTTGAGGATCCCCCCGGCGAACCCGACCGCCGTCGCTCCCAGCGCGAGGGCCCTCGCGGCATCGAGCCCGCTGCGAACCCCGCCGCTCGCGATGACCGGAAGCTTCTGCGGCAGGACCTCGAGCAGGCTCACGGGCGCGGGGATCCCCCAGTCCCAGAAGGTCTTCCCGAGGCGGATCTGGCGCTTGGCCCCCTGCTTCACCGCCCGGTGGTACTCCACCGCGGCGAAGGAGGTCCCCCCCCGACCGCTAACATCGAAGGCCTTCACACCGACACGCTTGAGACGCGTGGCCACATCCTTGCTGATCCCGGCGCCGGTCTCCTTCGCGAGGATGGGGAACTCCTTGGCGAGCTTCCCGATCTGCTCGAGGCAGCCTCGTGCGTTCCGGTCCCCTTCGGGTTGGATCCGTTCCTGCAGCGGATTCAGATGCACGGCCAGGACGTTCGCCCCGATGAGCTCCATCGCCCGTCGCGCTTCCTCCGCGCCCACCGGCCGCCCCCCGTCGGCCTGGGGGATGATCTGCGGGGCACCGATGTTCGCGATCTTGAGCGGGACCGAGTAGTCCTTGGCGCACGAGTAGCTCTCGGGGAAGGCCCCCTTCACGATGGCCGCACGCTCGCTCCCGACGCCGAAGGCGACCCCTACCTCGGCGGCCGCCCGCGCGAGGTTCCGGTTGATGAAGGCGGCGCCGGGGTAGCCTCCCGTCATCCCGGTGATGACGAGCGGGAAGGCGAGCTCCTTTCCGAGGAGCTTCACCCGCGTGTCGATTTTGTCGAAGTCCACCTCGGGAAGCGAGTTGTGGACGAGCTGGACATCCTCCCAGAACCGGTAGGAGCTCTGGACGTCCTCCTTCCCGAGGACGATCTGGACGTGTTCCGCCTTCCGGTGGAGCAGCACATCGCGCTGGAACTGCGCCTCCTCATCCAGAGGCTCTGTGGGCGATGCCGCTCCCCCCGGGATGGAGGGGGGCTGCCCAGGTGCCATGAACGTCCTCCCCCCGGATCGCGCGAGAGAGGGTTCCATGCGAGAGGCCGCTAATAAGACCTGCGCGGCCGCCGCCTTCGGCGATGGCCAGCATCGCCTCCACCTTTCCCCGGATGCCGCCGGTCACATCCGGTCGGTCCGGCGCGGGCACGAGGGAAGGAGGCACCCCTCCCTCCAGCTCCCGCAACAACGTCGATCGCCCGTCCGAGCCCTTGACCAACACGCCGGGGACGTCGCTCACGAAGAGGACCCGGCGGGAGGGTAGGTCGTTGGCCAGATGGACCGCGAGCGTGTCGCCCGACAGGATGGAGGAGCCCCACGCCGTGTCCCTGACCACATCGCCGAACGAGACGGGGACGCCGCCCGCGGCCAGGATCTCCCGGAAGGGCCGCACCTCGAAGCTGCGCAGCTTCCCTTCCTCGTTCTCGAGAAAGGGGAACGGCGGGACCGAGCGGGCGGGAACCCCGGCATCCAGGAGCGACCGGAGGACGTGGAGGTGGAGCCGACGGACATCGTAGGCAGTGAGGGCCGCTCCCCGTTCCCGGTTCGCACGCCCCGGAGGGGGGCGCGAGAGCCCCCAAGCCTTCGCGCGGGGATGACCGAAGGACCCGGCGCCGTGGAGGAGGACGATGGGGCGCTTCCCCTGCTCCCATCCCAACGCGACCTCTCTCCCAAGACGGTCGAGCACCTTGGGGCGCAGGCGGTACGGCTCGCTCTTGCGCGTGATGATGCTCCCGCCCAGTTTGATGACGACAGGGTGGGGGGAACTGGACAGAGCGGTCACGGGTCTTCCCTACATCCGTTCCAGGGCATCAACGCCGATCACCGCAAGGGTGTTCGCGAGGACCTGCCGCGCGGCACAGGTGAGGGCGAGCCGGAAAGGGCGCACCTCGTCCTCGCTGTTGAGCACGCGTAGCTCTTGGTAGAACTCGTTGAAGCGCTCCGCGACCTCGTGCGCGTAGAGCGCGAGCAGGTGGACGGACCGGCTCTCGGATACCCGAGCGATCAGACCGGGGAGCTGGCTCAGGGTCCGTACCAGCGCCTCCTCCTTCGGGTGGAGGGTGGGGGGTATCTGTTCCAGGGCCGGTGAGGGGACCACGAGCATCGGCGAGGTCTCCGAGCCGCCCGCCTTCCGCAGGATGCTGCAGGCCCGGGCGTGCGCGTACTGGACGAAGGGGGCGCTCTTGCCTTCGAACGAGAGCGCCTCCTCCCAGCGGAAGACGATGGGCTTCTCGGGTTGAACACGCAGGATGTGGAACCGGACCGCCCCCGACCCCACGCTCTCGGCGATGCGCTCGACCTCCTCCGAGGGCAGGTCCTCGCGCCGCTTGCGGACCTCCTGGACGGCGCGCTCATGGGCTTCGTCCAGGACGTCGTCCAGGTTCACCACCCGTCCGCCGCGGGTGGTCATCCGGCCCTCGGGGAGGTTGATGAAGCCGTAGGTGAGGACCTCAGCGCTCCGCTTCTCACCCGCCGCCTCCAGGAGGGCGGCGACGCCCTTGGCGTGCAGCTTGTGGTCCTCCCCCAGGACGTCGATGACGCGGTCGAACCTTGCGAACTTCTGCAGGTGGTAAGCGAGGTCCCTCGCCGGATAGAGATAAGTCCCATCGGCCCGCCGGAAGTAGGCGAGGGGAGCTTCCTTCGGAAGCCCGAAGTCCGTGGCGTCGACCCCCTCCGCTCCGTCGTCGGTGCGACGGTAGCGCGAGGAGGCGCGGACCTTCTCGGCCACGCGCTCGACCGAACCGTCGAACAGGAAGTCCGACTCCCAAACGAACTCGTCGAACGCGGCGTGCATGCGAGCGAGCGAGGAGAGGATACCGTCGAGGATCTCCTTCGGGACCTTGCGGTACTCCTCCTTCGGCATGGCCCCGGATTCCATCCGGGCGGAGAGCTCCGCCAGCGAGCGGGCCGCTTCCTCGTGTTCCTTGATGTAGGCCGCCGTGGGGGGGTAAGCGCGACCGTACCAGTGGTCCGCCTTGAGCCCGGGGGGCCGCTCGTCCCCGGGAAGGTGCGAGGCTTCCCGGATCTGCGGGGGCCACTCCGAGAGGGGCTTGGACCAGATCCAGACGAGCATGGCCGCCTGGCGGCCGACGTCGTCGACGTAGAACTGGGACACGACGTTCCAGCCCGCGGCGCGTAGCACGCGCACCAACGTGTCGCCGATCACCGTGTTGCGTGAGCGCCCGATATGCAGGGGCCCCGTCGGGTTGGCGCTCGTGTGCTCGACGCACACCGATCCCGCCTTGGCGGCCCCCGCGCCGTAGCTCCCCTTTCCTTCCAGCACCATCCGTAGCGTCGTCGAGGTGAACGCTCTCAGGTCCATGTGGAAGTTGACGAACCCCCCTTCCGCGCTGACCCGAGGGAACTCGGGGGAGGGCGTGATGCCGGAAGCGATGGCCTTGGCGAGGTCGTCCGGCCTCTTCCCCAGCGTCTTGGACCAGCGGAACATGGGCACCGCCAGGTCGGCCTTCCCCTCGGGACCGGGCTCGAGTACGCGCGCGAGCTCCTCGACCGTGCCCTTCCAGCCCGCATGCTCGAGCGATGGGCGGAGCATCTCGGAGGCCCTTGCCCGAAGCGGTCCCCACGGGTCGGTGGGGAGCTTTCCGGAGGGAGCCGCGTCGGTAGCGGTCATGCGCGAACGTCAAGAGTGGTGGTCCTTGATAACAGGTGTTGTCCGACCTCCTCCTCGTACGCTACGGCGAGCTCGCGCTCAAGTCCCCCCCCGTGCGGCGAGAGTTCGAGAACCGTCTCAAGCACAACCTGCTCGAAGGGTTCCTGCGCGAGAAGCGCGAGTGCACGCTCTCGGCCGACCACGGCCATCTCTACGTGCAGACGGCCGACGCGGAGGCGGCGGTCCCGATCGTCCGTCGGACCTTCGGCGTGGTCTCCGTAAGCCCGGCCCGTGTCGTGCCTTCTGAGCTCGCTTCCATCCTTCCGGCCGTGGCCGACGCGGCGGACGTGCTGTTGCCCCCACGCGCCCGCTTCGCCGTGCGCGCGCGACGGACCGGCTCCCACTCCTTTACCAGCCAGAGCCTCGGGGCTGCGGCGGGAGCGGCCATCCTCGAACGATACGCGGAGCGCGAGCTCAAGGTCGACCTGACGCACCCCGAGGTGGAGATCCACGTGGAGGTCCGGGGGCCCCGGACCTACCTCTACACGCAGCGCGCCAGCGGTCCCGGGGGGCTTCCGCTGGGGGTCGGCGGCAAGGTAGGGGCGCTCGTCGACGGTCCTCGTGGAGCCCTGGGAACGTTCCTTTTGATGAAGCGGGGCTGCCGGGCCTACCCCCTCTGCTTCGGAGCCGGCGAACCGCTGGTCCACGATGTGCTCCAGGTCTTCGACCCGCGTATCGTCCTCGAGGGCGCCTCCGACAAGGCCGCGGCGTGGGCGGCCCTCAAGGAACGTGCGGTGAAGGGGGGCTGGGATGGCGTCGTCCTCGACCTCTCCGTGGAGGAACATGCGGCCGCGCGCGACTTTTTCGGGGAAACGGTCATCTTCTCCCCCACCGTGGGGCTCAGCGACGAGGAGGTTGCCCGAAGATGGTCCGACGTGGTCGCGCTCCTGCAGTGAACGACGCGCGCACGGCCCAGCGTCGGCTCGACGAGCCGTTCTCCGAGGGGGAGGAGGCGAGGACGGAATCGGACTACCGCGACCTTCGCGAGACCCGGGGGTCGCCCACGCCGCTCCCCTACGAAGAACGGGTCGCCGCGTGGATCCGAGAACGCGAGGAAGCTATCCGGCGCCGGAACGCGCAGCCGGACGAAGGATTGCCGCCGCAAGCCCCCCCTCCCCCGGCGCCCCGGAGCGTTTCCGCCCCCGCCCCCGAGGCCGGCGCAGGAGTGCGACCGGAAAACCGTGACGGGGACTGACATCCTTCTCGTTCGAGTCGAACTTCCGGATTGAAGAACTGGGAGCCGCGGCGTCGGCGGTGTGCAAGCGCCAAGCCGCCGCGGCGGGAGCCGTGAGGCTCCTCGAAACCCCCGAGCAACCTACCCCCTGAAAAAGACCGTCCTCGACCCGAACCCCCGACGGGGCCTCCGTCGCAGGGACCACCAGCGCTCTCGCGCCTTTGCCCGACGGGGGCTCTTGGTCGTCTTCCAGACCCTCTCCCGTCTCGTCGACGAGAGCCCTCCCCCCTATGCGGTCCGGGGTCCCCACACTCGGGGTCGCCCTCCCGCGGACCCGCGCGATGTGGCCCGCTTCCTCCTGATCCGCGCCCTGGAGGGGTGGTCCTTCGACACCACCTTCGCCCACCTCACCGCCATCCCGGGTCTCCCCCATCTCCTCGGCTTCCGTCGGGTCCCTCACGCGTCCACGGTGATCGGGCATGTCGACCGGATCCCCCCCTCGTACTGGCAGGGGCTCGTTCAGCAACTCAACCTTCGTCTCGGGAGAACCTTCCGTGCACCGTGGAACATCGCCGGCGACTCCACGGGGGCGGCCATGCGCGAGTACCTTCGATGGCGGGACCAGCGCCACGGGTCTTCCCGCCATCGGGACTTTGTGAAGCTCCACGCGCTCGTGGTGACCCGGGCTCAGGGACCGTGGTTCGCCGCGGTCCACGCCACCCCCAGCAACGTGACGGACGTGACCGAGCTGGGCGAACTTCTCGCCCAGCTCCCCGCTGAGATCCCTCTTGGGAACGTGACGTTGGACAAAGGGTACCAGTCTCGAAGGAACGCCCAGCTCATTGTGGATCGCGGCGGCCGCCCGGTGATGGACCTGAAGGCCTCGGTGCTGGGGGCCCGGCACAGCTACCCCAAGGGCCACACGGCCTGGAAGATGGCGCTGCGAGAACGGAGGGACCGGAGGCGGTTCCGATGTCGGTACCGCCGTCGGACCATCATCGAAGGGGTCTTCGGGGCGTTCAAGGCCCGATTCGGGGCGAAGGTCCGATGCAAGGTGTTCGAGCACCAGGTCGCGGAGATGCTAGCTCGAACCGTCGTCTGGGATGCCCTGGCGGTGGTCTACCATGAGGCCTAGAGGTCAGTCCTCATTTCCCGGTCGCACTCCC
>JAGWLG010000045.1 GCA_028864975.1 Thermoplasmata archaeon
AAGGCCCGATTCGGGGCGAAGGTCCGATGCAAGGTGTTCGAGCACCAGGTCGCGGAGATGCTAGCTCGAACCGTCGTCTGGGATGCCCTGGCGGTGGTCTACCATGAGGCCTAGAGGTCAGTCCTCATTTCCCGGTCGCACTCGCCGGCGCAGACAAGACTTAAGAACCCCTCCAGGGTGCGGCGCGCCGGAGGCACCACATTGCCCAGCTGGGCAGTTCGTGGCTCCTATCTGGCGCGCCGGGACACCTGGCAGCGTTTCACCAAGGTCCGAGAAGCCCCCAGCGCGGAGCAGGCGAAGGAGATCGTCTACTCCGAGATCGGCGGCTCGCACCGGGTGGCGCGACAAGGGATCCGGATCGACAGCGTGGAGCCCGCGAAGGAGACGAAATGAGCCCGCCAGGAGCGGAAGCGCCCGAACCCGAAGGGGCGCCCTCCTCTGGCGAAGAGCTCTCCGCGTCGGTCCAACAGGACCTGATGCGCCTCGAGGTCTTCCGAGAGCAGCTCACGGCCCTCGTTCGCGAACAGGAGCTCCTCCGCGTCTCCCTCGAGTCCCACGCCCGCGCGCGGCAGACCTTGGAAGCCCTGGAGAACTTCCAGAAGGACCGCGAGATGCTGGTGCCGGTAGGGGCCGAGACCTTCGTCCAGGCCCTTCCCCGCTCCACCGAGAAGGTCCTGGTCGGGGTCGGGCACGGGATCGTGGTGGAGCTCGAGCGCGCGAAGGCGCTGGAGATCCTCGCTCGTCGCCAGGACGAACTGCAGAAGGGGGACCAGGGGCTCGCTCAGCAGCTCCGACGGGTCGAGAACGAGGTCGCCCAGCTGCAGGCGCGCCTCCAGGAGGTCTACCAGGAGGCGCAGCAGGCCAGGGCGGCCGCCGATCCGGGGGCTTCTTCCTCCTCGTCCACCTCCTCCACGGCGGCCCGCCCGGCTCGGCGGACCCCTCCGCGTTCGTACTGAACCCCTTCCCTCCCCCTCACCCTCATGTGGGCCCGGCTCAAGGAGCGCCTGTTCGGTCCGAAAGAGGACCAAGAGGCGAAGCCCTCGCCGGCCTCCCCGAAGGGCACCACGGGAACCCCCGCTTCCTCTGCGAGCTCCTCGTCCCCCAAGGGCGCCCCCGCGGGACCTGCGGTCAAGAAACGCCCCGTCCTGCCCCCGCCCTCGCCCGAGGACGTCGAGGACTACTTCACCGATGGGTTCGGCTTCCGGATCAAGGAGACGAAGATCAAGGAGATCCTTCAGCAGCTCGAGATCGTCCTCCTCGAGTCGGACGTCGCGCTCGAGGTGGCCGAGGGGATCCGTCGGGCGGTCCGAAAGTACCTGACCGAGCAGAAGCTCCGTTTGGGGCAGGACCCCGCGGAAGCCGTGGAGGCCGCGCTCAAGAGCGCGGTAAAGGGGATCCTTGCCCAGCCGCCCATCGACCTCGAAAAGCTGTTCCGGGCGGGGCCCAAGCCCTTCATCATCCTGTTCATCGGGGTGAACGGGAGCGGGAAGACGACCTCCATCGCGAAGCTCGCTTCCTTGCTACGGAAGCAGGGCCTCGGGGTGGTCCTGGCGGCGGGGGACACCTTCCGCGCGGGGGCCATCGAACAGCTCGCCGTCCACGGCGAGCGGCTGGGGGTCAGGGTCGTCCGGCAGGGGGAGGGCTCCGACCCGGCCGCCGTGGCGTTCGACGCCGTCGCGCATGCCAAGAGCCGCGGTCTCGACGTCGTCCTCGTCGACACCGCCGGTCGGCAGCACACGAACATCAACCTCGTCGAGGAGGCCAAGAAGATCCGTCGGGTCGTGAACCCCCATCTGACCCTGTTCGTGGGCGACGCGCTCAACGGCAACGACATGGTCGAGCAGGCCCGGATGTTCCAGAAGGAGCTGGGGTTCGACGGCACCATCCTGACGAAGCTCGACACCGACACGAAAGGAGGCTCGGCGCTCTCCGTGACCTACGTGGTCCACAAGCCCATCCTCTTTGTGGGCTTGGGCCAGGGCTACGATGACCTACGACCCTTCGACCCGGACTGGATGGTCGCACGCCTCTTCTCCCCCTCGAAGGAGGCGAGAGAGTGAAGGCGGAGATCTCCGTGGTCCTCCTGCGCCCGAAGGAGGATGGGAACGTGGGGGCGGTCGCCCGCTCCATGCGCAACTTCGGGGTCTCGCGGCTCCTTCTCGTGGCCCCCCGGGCCCCTCTCGGGGCGGAGGCCCGGCGGCGGGCGATGGGAGGGATCGAGGTCCTCCGGAAGGCCCAGGTCGTCGCTTCGCTCGAGGAGGCGCTCGTCGACGAGGACCTTGTCGTCGGAACGAGCGATGTCTCCTCTTCGAACCAGAACCGTTCGTACCTCAGGCGGGCGATGACCCCTCCCGAGTGGGGAAGCCTGCTCGCCGGAGTCGAGGGTCGCGTCGCGCTCGTGCTCGGGCCGGAGGACAACGGTCTCTCTCGCGAAGAGCTGAACCAGTGCGATGTCCTGCTGAGCATCCCCGCCGACCGCGGCTTCCCGACGCTCAACCTCTCGCACGCGGCGGCAGTGCTGCTCTACGAGGCCTACAAGGTGCGCTCCGCGTCCTATCCCCGGGAGGGGGTGCCCTCGCCCGCGGTGAAGCTCAACGGGCGCGAGAAGGAGATATTCTTCGACAAGCTAGCGCAGTTCCTCACCGAGATCAACTACCCCGCGCACAAGCGCCGGGGTCTGCTCCTGCTCTACCGGCGGGTCCTGGGAAGGGCCGTGCCGTCCGAGCACGAGTACAGCATGCTGCTGGGGTTCCTCAAGCGGGCCCAGTACCCAAGGAGAGAGCGATGGAAGAGCACAACGCAGGTTGGCTCCGAGTGCGAGGCATAGGACGAGAGCGACTGGCTCGGTACGTCTCCGAGTTCCTGAGCGGAGCCGGCTACCGGGTGGAGGAGAAGAACGAGCTCCTGGGTGGACAGCCGGCGAGCCGGCTGGTCGCGGACCTGGCGCGGCCCAACCCGGCCGTCCCCTCCTCGTTCACCCATCTCGAGTTCCTGGCCTCGCCCACCGCCGCGGGCTCCTCGCTCCGTTGGGAGGTCCCCTCGAAGCTCGCCCACGAGTCGGAGCGGTCCCGGGCCCAGCGTCTCGCGACGGAACTCCTGAGCAACCTGGAGCAACGTGTCGCTCTGGAGAGCCGGAGCGCGGGGAGGATCACGAAGGAGAGCGCCGTGCCTCCGCCCCTCTTGACGTCGGGCGCATCGGCGGCGGTCCCGGCGTCCTCACGGGGCCCGGGAGCCGCCGGACCCCGCTCCTCTTCCCACGCCGGGAGCTCCGCCGACCGCTCGGCGGAGGCCGAACCTTCTTAAACAGAACGAGGTTGGCCCCGCCGCCCTTCCCATGGTCGCATCGGCGTATCGCAACATGGCCCACTCCTTCCAGGAGGGGCTCAAGGAGCCCGGCCACGCTACGCGCCGGGCGCTGATGATCCAGTGGAGAAGGGAGAACGCTGTGCACAAGCTCGTCCGTCCCTCGCGCCTCGACCGTGCCCACGCGCTCGGTTGGCGTTCGAAGCCCGGCTACATCCTCCTCCGCGTCCGGCTCCGCCGGGGGGGTCAACGGAAGAGGCACATCATCGCAGGCCGTCGCCCCAAGCACAAGGGTATCGCTCGGATGGTCCTGGGCAAGTCGATCCAGCGCATCGCCGAGGAGCGGGCGGCGAAGAAGCACCCCAACCTCGAGGTCCTCAATTCCTACTGGGTCGGAGAGGACGGCCCGCACAAGTTCTTCGAGGTCATCCTGGTCGACCCGGCGCATCCCCAGATCACCTCCGACCCGAGGATCAACTGGATCTGCGACCCTTCCCAGAGCGGACGGGCCTACCGCGGGCTCACGAGCTCCGGTAAGCGCGGTCGCGGGCTCCGGTGGAAGGGGAAGGGCGCCGAGCGCATGCGCCCCTCGCGCAAGGCGAACCAGAAGTACTACCGCCGGACCCAGTCCAAGGTCATCCCCTAAGCCCTGGACCGAGAGGGGCCCTCGGCCACCGAGGACGTCGCGTCTAGGGGCGCATCGGGTCAATCCAGGCTCACGGAAGGGTTGTCGCCCCGCCCGCCGACATCCTGTCGGGGAAGGCCATGACGAACGAGTGTCTGGAGGCTCCGGAGAAGCCTCCGATCGAGGTGGTCTCCGTCGTCCGGACCGATCGCTACCAGATCCCGCTACGCACCGCGGCATGGATCACCATGCTCGAAACGGTCGTGCTGGCCGCGCTCTACGCGATCTTGGGGACCCCGGCGCGGCTGGACCGCTCGGTCCTCGACTACGCCGCCGCGAACGCGGGCTCCTTCGCCTCGGACATGTTCTTCCACGGCATCGGGGTCTGCGTCGCCGCCCTCGCCACCTACGCCGCGGTGCACATCTTCGACCTGCAGCGCTTCGAGCCCCCGCTCGACTTCCCGCTGCACTACAGGGCCTGGACGGCGGCGGGGCTGGCCGGCATCGGCTCGTTGTTCTACCTCAACTCTGCCCTGAACGCCTGGGCGACGAACCTTGGGCTCGTCTTCCTGTTGGGAGGGTTCCTGATGATCCTCGATGCCGGAGGGGCGCTCTTCTGGGAGATGTGGCTCCTGCCGGCAAAGTGCGACGGTAGCTACGACTGGAACGCGAACTACCTCTATCGAATGCTCCCGTTGACAAGGGCGCGCCTGAGGTCGTTCCTCCACTCTGACGTCTCCTGGTGGCTCGGGATGGCCTCGATCACCGGGGCGCTGGTCGCGGGGGTCATGGGGTTCGTCCTGCTCTGGGTGAACTACCTCGGCGTCGGTTTCCTGGTCGGGTGGGTCTCCTACTTTGGATTCCCGGATGTGGCGACCTTCACCCTGGGTCTGGTCGACCCGCACTCCCACCTCATGGCGGTCGCGCTCCTCGGCGGCCTCATGGCCCTCGTGGCGATCCGGTTCCGGGTCCTGGACGCCTCGGTAGGTTGGCGCAAGCGCCTCGCGCAGGGTGGGCTCTGGCTGGCTTGGGTCGGGGTCCTTTACGCCTTGGTCATCCAGACCGCTTCCGCCGCGTTCAACTACGCGATCCCGGCGCTCGTGGTCACGGACCCCGCTAGCGGGACGGGCTTCATGGCCGACGATGCTGGGATGGCGTTTGTCGGGTACGGGGCGATGGCGCTGCTGCTCCCGCTCGCCTTGGCCACGTACCACGGGAAGAGCTCGTACCGCGACCCGGTACGTCTCGCGATGCTCGGGACCGCCATCTCGGCCTTCCTCATCAACGTGGTCAACGGGTTCTGGATCTCGTTCAACGAGAACCTCTTCCAGAACGGTCTCTCCGCCAACGACACCGCCCACGCGATGATCCACCCGTTCAGCTTCTTTGCCATGGGGGGCCTTGCGGTCTCGCTCCTCATCGTGGACTACTACCAGGTCGGAGGGACCCTACGGAACGTGATCGGGGGGCTCTCCGGCGTGGGCGTGATGGTCGCGACGGTGGGCGCGTACCTCTGGACCTTCGTGCACCCATCGCCCCAGGGATGGGCGGCGGACGTCTTCGTCGCGGGGCTCGCCTTGGTCGGCGCGGGGGTCCTCTTCGCGACCTGGGGCATCTCTCGGGCGCGCACCGTGGCCATCCGGCGCGTCGTGCCCGCCTCCGGACCAGGTGTCGGGGAGGTCTACGAAGAGGTAGAACCTGGGCCGACTCGGCCCCAAGGAGCTGTGTCCGGAGAGAGTATCGGTGGGTTCCCGACCTGAGCGGTGCTTGGAGTAGCACCGGCCTTACGGAGGTCTCGAACCGAACCCGCTGGTGCACGGCAGACTTCGGTACGAAGTCGCATACCACAACCAACCGTTGCCCTGACCCTGTTCATCCGCATCCGCCCGCCCCCCCGTGGGCGCCGCCCTCAGCCAAGAGGCGTGATCCAGTGCTCAAGGGGGGCTCCCGCGCGGACCGCGGCTCGTTCCGCCCACGCAAGGACCGCTTCGACGTACTGGGTCTCTCCTCGCACCGCCCGGGCGAGCCGACGGCGGAAGGTGAGATCGAGGTCTACCCGACCGTCGTCCAGGAGCGCGTGGAGGCGGTGGGCAAGCTGGCCTCCTGCGCGGTCCCAGTCGGTGAGCAGGATGACCTTCCTTCCACGTCGGACCACGGACTCGACCAGCTCGGAGAGAGTTACCCCGTGGTGCACGAGAAGGACGGAGGTCGCGGGCAGCCCCAGTCCGACGAGCGACGCCCGGTCGCGATCCCCCTCTACGAGGAGAACCGCGCCCTCCTGCTCGACCTCCTCGCGCAGGTCGCGGAGGAGCTTCAGGAACTCCTCGAAGGCTTCACGCTCCGACATGCTCCCCAAAGGCCAAGTAGTCCGGGCCTGGTCCAACCCCCGAGCCAGGCGAGCGGATGCCCGATTCTCCCCCGGACTATTATAATCGCCTCCTCGAACAACGTCGGGCAGAATACGCCTCCAAAGGCCTCGCCAAGATGCCTCCCGAGTTCCTCCTGGGGGCGACCCAGTACCTTGCCTCCCTTCGCGAGCTCCTCGAGCGAGAGATGCGCGAGAATCCCACCTCGAAGAAGGTGGAACTGACCCGGAGCACCTACCAGCGGGCCCTCGGCTCCGCTCGGGATGTTCTCGAGTCCCGGGTGACCAAGATCGCCCACCAGGCCGCCCAGCATGTCAACCTCGGGGGCGAGCCCGCGAACCTTCTCCCCGAGGAGCGGGCGCTCTACGATGCGCTGATCCGAGAGCTGCTGGCCTTTCGTCGGACCTCTGCGCCGTTCCTAGAGACGGGGGCCCCTCCGTTGGTCGCATCCCCAGCTCCGAAGGTCCCCGTGCCTCCACCCGTTCCAGCTCCTTTGGCTCCGGCGTCCGAAGCTCCCGCCCGGCCCAGCGCTGTCCCCCCGGCGGCGGCCGTCGCTCCCACCGTGACCTCTTCGTCGCCTCCTGGCGGACCGGGCGTGGTGATCCGGATCCTTCAGGACCGGCCGGCGCTTGCGTTGCCGAACGAGACGCTCGAGCTTCGGAAGGAGGACCTTCTAGTTCTCCCCCCGGAGAAGGCTCAGCTGCTGGTCCAGGCCCGCGTCGCCGAGCGGGTCGAGGTTCGGCCTCCGACTCGCTCGACGTAAAGGTCGAGCCCCCGACGCCTCACTTCGTGAGCTGAAGCACGCGGTGCGTGGGGTAGCCGAAGAGGAAGGTCTTCGCCGCCATCCGGGCCTTGACCGCCTCGAGGCTGCCCTCCCCTTCCGCTCGTGCGAGCTCCTCGGCGACCTGCGTCATGCCCCACTCGTAGAGGGTCTCCGCCTGGGACTGAATCCCCCCGATCCCGAACCCCGCGCTCTCGGCGGCGGCAAGGATCGGCGAAAAGTCCACCCATGCGGTGATGTCGCGGCTCCCCAACTTCTCGAAGGGGTCGCGGCCCGCCCGATGCCGGCCGAAGGTCTGGAGAGTTCCCTCGGGATGGTTCTCGACGAGGTCCTCCTGCAGGTCCCCGTAGTCAAAGAAGAGCGCGAGTCCCTTCTGGAGGTGCGAAGAAAGCGTCCGAACCCAGTCGACGGCGAACGGGGACTCCTCGATGATGGTGCCCTGCGGGGCCGATCGGGGCAGGACCTCGGTGAGGGCGTGCTCGCTGATGTCGCGCTCTTTCCACGCGAGCTCCCGGGCCTCCGGGTCGCGAGCGGTGACACAGAGCTCCTTCCAACCCATCCCACGACGGGCGACCCTGCGGAAGGGCAACGCGTCCAGGAACTCGTTGGCGACCACGACACCCGAGAACGCTCCGAGCTCTCCAATGTCGCGGTGCCAGGTTGCGCTCACCTTGCCGGCGAGACGCTGTTCCTGGACCTTTCGCAGATTCTCGGAGCGTTCGATGAGGGCCACCTGCCACCCTGTCGTGTCCTGGCGGATCTGCTTGAGGTAGCTCCACAGGTCGTCCATCAGGTA
The DNA here is from genome assembly GCA_028864975.1 of Thermoplasmata archaeon. GTDB lineage: Archaea > Thermoplasmatota > Thermoplasmata > Lutacidiplasmatales > UBA184 > JAKAAX01. The sequence continues at coordinate 7,872 of JAGWLG010000045.1, forward strand.
GGCGGCCCCGGGACCGACCTCGACGACCGTGAACTCCTTCGGTCGTCCTCGCTTCTCCCACTCCCTTTGGACCGCGCGGGCGATGGTCCAGCCGAAGAGGGGGTGGACGTGGGGCGCGGTCTGAAAGTCGCCTTTCGACCCCAGGATCTCCCGACGGCGGGTGTAGTACCCCCAGCGGGGATCGTAGAGCACGATGTCGAGGAACTCGCTGAACGGAAGCTCCGGGGTCTTCTGGAAGGCGCCGGCCAGCACCTTGCGAAGCTCGCTGTCGACGACATCCTCGTCCTCGGCTAGCGCATCGGCGTCGGTCAGAGCTTCGATGTCGGGGTCGCCACCCGGCCCTTCGTCCGCGGTCATCCCCCCAGCGGTTCCCCTCAACCGATGTAGGTGAGGTCCTCCTTCGCTTCCGAGGTGGGAGAGGGACGCGCTTCCATCTCACGGAAGCGCTGGGCGATCTGGTCGATCTCCTGGGCCTTGCTCTCGAGCGCGGCCAGGTCGATCTCCACGTGGAGCGCCTTCCCCAGGACCTTCAGGACCGCTTCCGCGCTTCGGGGGTCAACAAAGTACCCGGAGGTCTCCCCCATCAGGCAGACGCTCTCCAGTCCGTAGAGCTTTCCCAGGCCCAGGAAGAGACCGCTGGCGCCGAGGAGCCCTCCGCCCGGGTCCTTACGGGAGAAGACGACGCCGAGCTTCTTCATCGCCTCGATCCGTTCCCGCGAGGTCGCGGCCCCGAGCACGCGCGGCGTCTGCACCAGATGGCCCTGCGCGAAGCCCGCGAGGGTGAAGCACTCCTTCGCCCCCATCTTGCTCGCGATCTCGAGGACCCGGTCCGTAAGCTCGTACTGCCCTTCGTAGGTCGAGCCTTGGTAGTCGCCGATGAGGATAATGAGGTCACGCTGGGACGCGGACTTCGCGCGATAGTAGAAGAGCTCGTGCGAGACGAGCCGGATGAGCCCCTCCTCGTTGACGTAGACCTGAGGTGGTAGGAGCTTCGAGTGCAGGGTGGCGAACCGGGTCGCCTTGAGGGTGTCCTTGAGATAGTCGGCGGCGAGCTTGCCGACGTTCCCGACCCCGGGCAGACCTTCGACGAGGATGGGGTTCTTCAGCGTGACCTTCTCGTCCCACTGAACGACCACGTCCTCCATCTCGTTCCCTCGGCCGACCAAGAACGGAGCGCCTTAAAAGGGCCTTTGGCGGGTGACCGGCCCCCTCGACCTCTGGTCACGTCGCCGAGGAAGGGTCGTGCTTCCGGGAGAGGGCGGCGACCATCTTGGACAGGATGGCCTCGTACCGCGGCCATACGGCGGCATGGCCCCCCTCGAACTCGTCATGCGCGACGGGGACCCCTCGGGCCTTGGCCGCCGCGAAGAACCAACGAGCCCCGACATCCAGCGTCCACTCGTCCGGCGTGGAGGCGGTCACGTGGACGAGCCGAAGCTTGCGCAGCGCTTGGGCCCCCTCTTCGGTCGAGACCCTGCGAATAGGGTCGAAGGAGCGCCAGCGATCCCACACCTGAGGTAGGAGCTCTCCTGTCTCCACGTCGAAGGGGAGGTCGAAGCTCCCGGGCTCCTGCGTCCTCGGGGAGTAGCACGCGGCCATCGCGATCGCGTTCAGCGCGGCTCCGCTCGGGTCCAGAGGGCTCAAGTTGACCGAGAGCGGGTCCGCGAAGAGCTTCGCGAGGAACCCCTCGGGCCCTCCATGCTTCCGAAAGGTGCGGACGGCCTTCGGGAAGTCGGGGAGATAGCAGTACTCGAAGGCCATGTCCCCCGAGCTCGAGCCCGAGGCCTGGAAGATTTCGGGATGGTCCAGAGCCAGGTGGAGGGCGCCGAAGCCTCCGCTGGATTGTCCCATCACTCCCGTCGGGCCCGTGCGGAACTTCTCCCGGGCCCAGGGGAGGACCTCCTTCAGGAGGTAGTCCTCGTACGGGCCCGTCGCCGTAGAATTCACGTACTGGCTCCCCCCGATGGTCGTGAGACAGTCCGGCGCGACGACCACCGCCTCCCCGCACTTCTTCTCGCGGATCAGGCGGTCGAAGTGCTGCGGGAAGTTGTCCGCCAGGTAGTTGGGCTCGCGGAAGGACATCCAACCCGCGCCCGTGAAGCCCGAAAGCAGGAGGACGAGCGGCTTCCCCTCCGTCCGTCCCGAGGGAGGGGTGTAGACAGCCACGGATCGCTCGGTGGGGTCGCCGAGAGGGTTGTCCCGAAGCACTTGGCTCTCGATCCGCTCGCGCGTGGCGCGCCCTCCGAGCGCGTCGGGGAACGAACGTGGGCCCTTGCTCGAGAGAGGGACCTTCATCCGGGCTGACCCCCTCCGAGCCTTTGCCCTAAGCCGGCGCGCTCGAGACACCCTTCTCGCCCACCGCGATGCGCACGGATCCGGTGCGCTCGGGGTGGTTCCGCACTTTGCGAATGGTCAAGTTGTGGCGGAACTGCAGGTGCTCCTTGGAGATCTCGACGTCCATCAAGAGGTCGGCGACGTCGTCCAGGATCCCCACCGTCTTCGACTCGTGGATGCCGGGATGCAACGTGAGCAGCGCGAACCCCCCCACCCGCTGCGCCCGATAGCGGATCTGTCGGACGAGGGAGATGACCGAGCTGGGCTTGGCCTGCTCCAGGAAGAAGTCGAGCGAGTCGATGATGAGCCGGAAGGGCTTGTCGAGGGAGGTCAGCTCGACAAGCATCCGGGTCACGAAGTTGACCGGTGGCGCCTCGAGCTTCTCGAGACGGAACTGGGCGATCTCCTCGGGAGAGATTCCCTTCTCGCGGAAGCGGCTGACCTCCAGGTCGCGCGAGAGGACCGTGTCGTGGTAGTCATCCGAGAGGTTCACGATCCGCATATCGTCGCGCCAGGAGAAGTCGCGCATCGCGCGGCGGATGTCCTCGGTCCTCTCGCTCGTCGTGTAGTACGTGACGGTGGCGCGAGGACCGGCAGCCTGGGCGAACTGCTTCGCCAGGATCTCGATGCCGCTCCCTGGGGCACCGGTCAGGATCGCGAGCCATCCCTTGGGCAACTGGCCCGAGAGCATCTGGTCGACCTCGGGGATCCCGAAGATGGGCTCCACGAGGGGCGCGGAGGCCGGGGAGGCGCCCTTGGCGGGCGGTGTGGGCGCCGGGCTCATGGCGACTTCGCCTCAGGGCTCGGGGGGACGCCGATCTGGATCGTGTCGTCGCAGACCAGCGAGAGCAAGCTCTCGAGCTCGGGATTCGTCTCTTCCGCCACGGCGAGGATGATCGTCGTGATCCCGCGCGACTTGAGGTTGTTGACCATGATGTGGAAGAACTCGGAGAGGATCGCGGGGTCGTTGTGGATGGCCAGGGAGTTCACCGAGTCCAGCACCACGATCCGTCGGGGGGCGGAGCTCTTTCGGAGGAAGTACTCGACCCGTAGCATCACGTTCTCGAGCATCGTCGGGCTCTCGACGTAGCTCGCGTTCGGGAGCTTCGAGAGCGTCGACATCATCGTCTGGCTGATCACGTCGACAAAGAAGACCCGGTCCGACGGGATCTCCAGGGAAGAGAGGAGCGAGTTGACCAGCACGCAGGGGTTCGTGACCGACACGTAGATCGTGAAGGCCTGCGCTTCGAGAGCAAAATCGCGGAGAACCGCGGCCAGGAACTGCAGGTAGTTCCCGGCGTAGTCGGCCCCGCCCAGTTTCATCGCGACCCCTGACCCTTCGGAGAGGGCGCGAAGCCGCTCGGCGATCTCCCCGGGTGAGAGGTTGGCCATCTAGGTGGCCTCCCAGCCCCGGCCGCCCTTGAGGTAGGGCGCCAAGAGGATCCCCAGCGGGGTCAGGTCCAGAACGTACTGGGCGCGGGAGTGCGTGGTCCCCCGCATCTTGATGATCTTGAGCGTCCGAAGGAGGTCGCCGCGACGCTGGACGTTCCCCAGGAGGATCACCCCGTCGGCGATCGCCTCCTCCACCCCGTACAGGGAGTATCGGTTCTCCTGCGGCCCGATCTCGCTCACAAGGATGGTCGTGCAGGCGATGTCGGACAGGCTCTTCCCGAGCTTCAAGATCAGGTCCCGGATCTCCTCCTCATGGCGGATACGGTAGCAGACCGAGGTGATCGAATCCATCACGAGACGTTGGACCTTGAGCTCGGAGGCGAGCTTCGCGACGGCGCCGACGAACAGGTCGATGTCCTCCGTGGTCATCTCCTGCTTGGAGAGGCCGAGCTTCTCGTACAGGACGGGCACGTCGATGAAGGTCAGCGTCCCGTCGTCGACGATCCGCTTGTCGAAGAAATCGAAGGTCGCAAGGTTCTGCTGGATCTTGTGCGATGCCTCGGTGACCGAGAGGAAGAGCCCTCGTTCCCGGGCCTGGGCCCCGCGCACGAGGAACTCCAGGCTGAGGGTGGTCTTTCCGGTGCCGCAGCTTCCTGAGATCAGGACGGTGTTCCCCCTGGGGATGCCTCCGTCGAGGATGTTGTCCAACCCTTCGATGCCCGTCCGGCATCGTTCCACCTGCACCGCAGTGGACGCGGACGCCCCGACCACGCCAAGCCTACGGTTTTCGCACCATAAAGACTACTCCACGCGCGTCGACCGCGCGTGCTCCCATGCTTCCCGGGCCTCCGAAAGTCGCCGCGGGTCCCAGGGAGGCGCGACCAGCTCCTGAAGGGGCTCACGAAGGAGCCACCAGATGCGGACGCCGTCTCGCTTCTCCGTCCGCTGAAGCGCGGAGCATCCCTTGAGCGCGGCGCCTACGCGTCGGAGGACGCGCTCATCCTCCCGACAAAGCCGCCGGACCACGGGAAGCTCGACCGGGAAGGGCTCTCCCTCGGGGGCTTCGAGCGCAGCAACCAGAAGGGCGAGGAGCGGGGCCGAGGTCTCGGAGCCCGCGTCCGTGGCCACCACGGGGGTACGAGGGGTCCCGGCGGGGGGGGACGGAGGACCGGGCGGAACCGCCGGCGTAGATCTCTCCCCGGGGGACGCCTCGACGCCGAGCTCCGCGCCTCTGGGAGATGCTTCCTCCTCGGGCGACCAGAACGTGCGCGAGTGGGCGAGACACTCCGCGAGCTCGGCACGTTCTGCCTCAGCTCGGTTCGGGAGAGGAGCGGGCAAGGGGGTCCGGACGAGCGTCGCCCCTGCGCCCTTCTCGAGGAGGGCCAGCGCCATGCCCTTCGGCAGCGACGTGAGGTCGAACTCTCTGCCCACCCCGAGACCCTCGTGGACGAGGCGCGCGTCGCCCGCCGAGCCGCGGAACAGCACGAGGTCTCGCGAGTTCGTCACCAGCGAGTCGCGCAGGGCGTCGGGAAGTGCCGCGAGCGATTGCGTCGCAGAAAGGACGTGGAGATTGTACCTTCGCCCGAGGCGCAGCATCTCGGCCAAGGCGTCGTTCGCGTACTCCTGGACCTCGTCTTTATATGGACGAGGTATATGCCATCTTCAGGTCCAAACCATGCCCCGACGCCCTTCCGACGGGATCGAGCTCAAGACCTTCCTCTCGGACCCCGAGGTCCGCCGCTGGTACGACAACGTCGCCCGCGGCTCCCTCACGACCGCGGCCGCCTCGGCCCGGAGCCTTCGTCACTTCGCGCTGTTTGCCAAACAGACCCCCGCGGTCATCGCACGGCTGAAGGAGCAGCCCCTCCACAACCTCCTCCTGGACTACGTGTCGAGCGAACAGCGGCGCGGCATCGCCGGGACGACGACGCGGACCCGCGTCGCCGCCGTCAAGTCGTGGCTCCTCTTCCACGGGATACGTGTCCAGCGCCCCGTGAAGATCCGCGGGACCAAGACCAACCCCACTCTCGCTGAGGAGCGCACGCCCACGCAGGAGGAGCTTCGACGGATCTTCCTGGCCGCCTCGCCTCGCAACAGGGTCTCCTCGGTCCTCATGGCCCACGCCGGGCTCCGCCCCGAGGTCTTGTCCAACTACAGAGGGGAGGACGGCCTCCGTGTCGGGGACCTCCCGGACCTCGAGGTCAGAGGCAAGAGTGTCGAGTTCCTCCGGACCCCAGCGATGGTCATCGTTCGCCCCGAACTCTCCAAGGCCGGCCACCGGTACTTCTCTTTCCTGAGCCGGGAGGGGTGCGACTACCTGCGCGAGTACCTCGAGTCCCGCCTTCGCTCCGGTGAGGCGCTGACCGCCAGATCGGGAATCATACGCCCGGAAGCGGGTCCGGAGACGTTGCGCGGTCAGCGCCCGTTCCTGTGGACCTTCAACGTCTCCAAGGGGGTCCGAGTCGCGATTCGCGGCGCCGGGCTCAGTTGGCGACCCTACGTCTTGCGCGCCTACTTCGACACCCAGCTTCTCATCGCGGAATCGAAGGGCAAGGTCGCGCACGACTACCGCGTCTTCTGGATGGGGCACAAGGGCTCGATGGAGGCGAGATACACGACCAACAAGGGACGCCTGCCTACGGACCTGCTCGATGACATGCGGGAGGCCTACGCGCGGTGCGAGCCCTTCGTATGCACGATTCCGGTAAAGACCGACAACGATGTCCTCGTCGAGATGCGCCGGACGATGCTCCTCGGCCTCGGCTACGCGGAGGAGGAACTCAAGGGGGTCGACATGGCTCAGATGGACCTCGCCGAGTTCCAGTCGCTCATCGAGAGGAAGCGAGGGGCTCCTGCGGCTCGACCGAAGCAGCAGAAGCTCATCGACGCTTCGGACCTCGGGAGGTACCTCGAGGAGGGTTGGACCGTCGTCATGCCGGTCAACGGCCAGGTCGTCGTCAATCCGCCGTCACGTTGAGCAGACAGAACCAGACCTGCGCTTTCGTGGCATATTCGTCCCACGCCATCTCGTCCGGCTCCGTCAACAGGAGCGCGCGCAAGGGATGGCGCGCCCCCATTCTCGCGGCAACGACCTTTAACGGCCGGAGGTTGACGAGCGCCCGCCCTCGCGTGGGCGAGGGGCCGTCGGTGATCTCCGACCGAGTCGTCGCACGAGGGAGCGGGTCTTCCGGTTCGACATCCAGGACCGACTGGACGAGCTGGCCGCGGGGGAAGGCGCGAGGAGGTTCCAGAATAGCCGACAGCTTCAGTTCACCTTCTGGGAAGTCGCCTCCGACTCGAGCGAGGAAGAGGATGTCGGTACTTCGTCTCCACGGACGGAGAGATGGTACATCCTGACCATGTAGCCCTTCTCGCCATCCCACTCCTTCTCCCAGCCGATCCCGAGGCGAGCCAGGACGGAGCCGAGCTTCGGAGTGATGCGGCCCGTCTTCGGGTTCACGAACCGACCGCGTTCTCTAGAGGGCATGGCCCCGACGATCTCCGCGCTCGTGGCCCCAAACTTCCCCCGCGCGCTCAGGGACACAACCGCATCCCTGACGACTTCGAGATCGGGTTTCCTCAAGCCAGACTGGTTGGGGTTCGTTGCAGTCGGGGCCGGGGGAGGGGCGGGCGGTTTCCCGTCCTGACCCGTACCTACCATCCCGGGATCATCGGGAACGAAGGGGAACCCGTCGGCGGAGATCCCATTAGGGATGACGGAGAACCTGGTCTCACCCCAGGCGAGGACGGCGAACTCCCTCCCGAGCTTCGCCTCGGGTACGAGTTCTCGTGCAACGTCGAGGAGGCGGTCGGCAGCCTCCATCGAACGGACCACCCCGAGGTATCGGTGGTGGTCTTCCAGGGCCTTCCGGATGTTTCTCGCGACCTGCGCCTTCTTGGTGGCCAGGGTCGAGCACTCGACCTCCAGATTGCACGTGATCCCATCCTTCACGAACGATCCATCGGGGACCGGACCCGCGTTGCCTCCCTGAGAATGGATCTCGACCTCAGCCCCCCATGCCGTCTGGACGTAGTCGATAGCCCTGGCCTGAAGGTCCATGTGGAGCTCGCCCTCGGACTTACTCGCATTTCGGGCGCCCCACGCGTCGACGAACGACTGCCCGAGGGGTGTGACCCGGTTCTCCTTCGTCTTGGGGTCCCACGTAACGTAGCCCAGGTCCTCGGCCCGTCGCAACGCAGCGAAGACCTCTCCCTTCGGAAGTTCGAGTGCCTCCGCAATCTCCTCTCGGAGCGTCGTCCCCTCCGAGACGGCGAAGCAGACCGGCCCTAGCGTCTCCTGGTCCACGAGGAACGGCGACTGCTCCGAGCTCTCGCGCGTGGCGAACTCCCTCTGCATCGTCTCCCGGATCGCCTTGTCGGAGGCGAGCGCGTCGGGACTCGTGGGGGGCGGGGGGGATGTCTGCCAGAACCCCTGGTTCGAGTGCGTGAGGATGTTGCAGACGAACTGGTGGTCAGGGAGCCACGTGAACCGCTCCTCGGCGTACTCCCACTGGCGCGCCTGCGTGACCTTGTGGGCCACCCTCGAGTCCTCAGGCCCGGTCCTGAAGCAGCACCAGACGTTCAGGTTGCTCTCCATGGCGGCGCGAAGGTTCTCGGGGAGCTGACCGAAGAACTGGTTCGCCAGGACGACCCGGACCCCGTACTTCCTCCCCTCGCTCAGCATCTGGGTGAGCGAAGGAACGGCGAACGTCTGCGCCTCGTCGATGACGAGCGTGAGGGGAGGCGCTCCTTCCCCGTGCGCGAGCCTCTCGGACCAGAGCATCGAGAGGAACGCCGACCCCAGGATGCGGCAGTTCTGGTCCCCGACCAGCCCCCGGGAGACGTTCAGGAGGACCAGCCGGTGGTTCAGGAACTCGGGGAAGCTCGCGGGCTTGTCCCGTTGGCAGAGGGCGCCCCGCAGGAGGTGGGAGCCGCTGAACCAGCCGGTCTTGTCGAGGGTGCTGACGAAGTCCTCGATCCGGTACTTCGGGAGCTCCTCCTTCGCGAAGGAACCCTCGAAGACCGAGCCCGGGGGTAGCCACCGCGAGTAGCGCTCCCGTGCGTCCTTGTTCACGATGATGTCGCGAACGTCGGGGAGTGTGGTCCCCGGGCGCTTCATGAGGCCCTTGAGCAGGGCCGTCATGAAGTATCCCGCCCGGGCCCCGACGCTCTCCGTGCCGAAGGCGTCGTGGATGGACCGGATGAGGTCCGAGATGACGACGCTCGTCGCACGGTCGAAGGCGGCCGGGCTGCCCCGGACGTCCGGGGGAAGGTCCAAGAAGTTGAACCCCGGGGCGACCCACTCCTCCCCCTTCTGGCTGAAGAAGAGCTGCGAGGGGTCGAACTCGACGGTGTCGCGCGCCTGGGCGAGGGACAAGCGGGTCTTGATGTCCCTGATGAGAGCCCCCGTGGGGTCCAGGACCACAACGGTCCCGGGCCGCGGGTCGCCGATCGCCTGGAGCACGAGGTTCAGCTCGAGGGTGGACTTGCCGGTCCCGGTCCCACCGATGATCCCCATGTGCCGCCAGTCTCCCGGGAGCCGCAGCTCGACGTCCGCGAGCGAGCCCAGGACCCACCCCGGGAGGTCGCACGGGATCTCGGGAGAGATGGGTCGAACCTCCTGAGAGGGCAGGGCCCTGACCGGCGGAGGAGGCAGCCGCTTGGCGGGGGGCAGCCCGACCTTCTTTCGCATCTCATCAAGGAACGCCATGTCCTCCTCGTAGTCGTACGGCATGGGCTTCCCTCCCGGCCCAAGGATGAAGCGGGCCGGGGCGGAGCCGTGTCGGGCCGTCGGCGCTGCCGCCAAGGGTGTGAGCGCTGCGTGAGCCCTCCTCCAGGTGGGCGCGAACATCGTCGCGCCCTCCCCACCCGAGACGTCCCTCGCCTCGGCCTTCACCCTGTAACGATCCGGGTCGTCGTCCGCGAAGGCCTTCCAGAATCCCTCGACGCGGTGAGGCGCGATGAGGGGCCAGGAGCGGACCTCGTCGAACCACCGCCACGCTCCCCCGTTGTTGAGCGTCGTCCACTGCGCGAGCCAGGGTCGAAGGGCGGCGAGGACGTCGTGGCCGTCGGAGCCCTTCCAAGCTCCCCGGACCTCGACGTGGATTGGGACCTTCGCCCGCCGCTGCTCGACTTTCCTGAGCTTCTCCAGGTCGAACGGGGTCGGGGTGGTCTTCCATGAGCCGTTGAAGAGGGTGTTGTGCTGTCCTTGCAGGCCCAAAGTGAGCTTCTCGTAGCGGGAGGAGAAGAGCCCGCTCTCCCATGTTCCCACCCTCCGCGCGAGGAGCTGGATGCGGACCTCCGTGTTCCCGAGGGACGGCCCTCCCAGGGTGGAGACGAGGGTCTCCTGATAGTCGGTCATCCACCGGTCGTTCTGCTCGGGGATGTTGAGCGGCCACCAGTGGTGGCCCGAGGTGGGACAGGCTCGCGCGAACCTCCACATCTTGAGCTCGTGCGCGGGGGGGGCGGCGCAGGGAGCGTTCCCCAGGACGGAGACGTGGGGGAAGGTGAGACCCAGCACCCGAGCGACACGGTCCATCGAGTTGGGGTCCGGCGCCAGCACCCGAAAGTCGACCGAGCCCTTGGCGGACCTGGATACTTCCATTCCCCACGATGCGATGGAGAGGTTGGCGAGGGGGGAAAGGTCGGGGCCGGGGTCCTTAGGGTCCCGCTCCGGGCGGCCGATCTGGAGCCACCTATGCAGCATGGGCAGCCTCCGCGGGCGCGGGAAGGGTCGGGGCGAGGAGCGTCGGCGCCATCGCCAGACTTGGAGCGAGGGTCAAGGTTCCTCCGAGAGGTCTCGGCACGGCCCTCCCGGTGAACTCCTCGATGGAGCCCCGAGGTCCCACGACCCACTTTCTGTCGTCCTGCTCGCAGACGAAAGAGCAGAGGTGGTCCAAGATCGCGTCGTCCGCTGGCTGGCGGTTCATGACCAGCGCCGGTGGAAGCTGGGGTACGAGCGGAAACCGCATGGCCGGAGCAGGGAAGAGGTGGGTGGAGAGAGCGGCCGGCTTGGTCGGGAAGGTCGGCCGGAGCCGGTCCGTGATCTCCCACACGTCGCCGCGGGCGTTCGTGACCCAGGTACGGTGCGCGTTCTGCCACACGATCGAGCAGATCCGCCTGAGCCACTCGGCCTCGGTGGGTTTGGTCTTGCCGACAGAGACCTCCAACTCCTCGAGGAGTTCGGCGAAGGTCTCTCGACCTACGGTCGAAGGTGGAGAGGTCGTCCAGGGGCCCCCACGCGTCGCCTCGTCGAACGACTCCAATACCGGTGATGGCGGTGTCGGACGGGCTCTCATCCTCGCGACGTCGCGGAGCTCTTCCGAGACCACCGGCTGGGGCGGGTGGAAGTCGCTGATGATGGCCCCCGTCACTCCATTGATCACGAGGACCCCGCACATCCTTTGGTACACCTCGAGGCTCCCTTTGCGGAGGGGGCACTCGCACTCGCTGATGTTCCATCCACCTCCTATGCGCTCACACCCGCAGGGGGCTCTCTTCCCCATCAGGCACCTCCTGGAAGGAACCGCGGCATCGGAGGAGAGAGGGAGGCCGCCGGAGTCGCAGGTCCGGAAGACCCCCCCGTAGGGGCGGTGTAGGGATCAGGTCGCGCGAACCCACGCTCCGCCCGGGCCCTCAGGTCCTTCTCACGGAGGCGCCGGCGGACGAGCCCCCAGACGTAGAGGCTCCCGCGGGAGTCAGGGTGCCACACGGGTCCCCGACCGCTCGCCGGTCCCAGGTTCACGACGTAGCCCCTGGAGCCGAGCGTGAGCTCGGGCCGCCCGCGGTACTCGCGGACCCAGGCCTCGACGACGAGGAGCCGGTCCGCGTCGCGGACGTGGCCCACTTCTTCCCTCCAAAGGGTGAGCGGGATCTCGCCGGTGGCGTCCCGGAGGTGGACGGTGCGGACCGGCCGCCAGACCCCACCACGGTCGGGGCGTTCGTAGACGGAGCCGTAGTGCACCACGACGCCGTGGACCAGCGCGGGGCGCATCGGGACGAGGTCGGCGATGGGCGACGGGTGCACCAGGTTCGTTCTTGCGTTCATGTCTTCTCCTCCGTTCCAAGGACGGAGCTGGAGGGAGGCGCGAGGAAGGCCAGCACCCGAGTCCCGGTCTGGGCATGGCCAGACTCCCCGTGCGGGGGGGACGCAAAGTAGGAGGGGTAGTCGTCGGCAGGTCGACGCGTGGTCGCCGCGACGGGCGCGACCGCGGGGGGCAACGGAACCGGCAGCCGAGCGAGAGCGTGTGGCGCAGATGGCCGGGCACCCGCCCCCACCAGAGGGGCTCCGCTGGAGCCGCCCCCCTCGGACGAGGTCAGCCTCGCCTTGACCTCGTCCGGGTCGCTCGTGATGAGCAGGTGCTCGAAGTCGGCGGCCTCGACACGGATCGGGGTCCGCGTGTTCTGGGTCAGGAAGAGCGCGGTCGAGTACCCGACCTCCTTGCCCGTCCTCGCGAACTTGACCCGGTGCACCTCGTCCGGGGTCAGGCCGAAGCGCTCCCGCATCGCCGGGCCGACGCTCTTGTGCCGGAAGAGCGCCGTGATGGCCGAGTTCTGGAGGATCACCTCTCCCCGCTTGTCGCCGATGAAGTCCTCGGCGGTCTGCGAGATCAGGGTCAGCCCCGTCTTCGTGTGGCGCGAGTGGCGGGAGAGGTCCGAGAGGGCCTGGGCCGACCCCTCCCGGCCCATCAGGTACCAGGCCTCGTCCACGGCGAAGATCTTCGGTTCCATGTCCTCGTCGCATCGGGCCCGGATGAAGTCCAGGACCACGAACATCACCGGGACGAGCATCGCCCGGCTCTGGAGCATCAGCGCGTTGAGGTCGAAGGTGACCATCCGTGCCGAGAGGTCGACCGTGGTGCGGTGGTTGAGGAACGCGTAGGAACCCGTCAGGTACGGCTCGAGCAGCAGGACCAGCCGGTCCCCCTGCTCGGTGTGGACCTTGGAGAGCTCCCGGGCCACGTCCGCGATGACGAACTCCTCGTGGAGCTCACGGTGCATCCGAGTCAGGACGCCGTCCAGGAGGGCACGCTCCTCCTGCGACAGGTCGAGGATGACCTCGAAGAAGGCCTTCGCCCGCTCGGACCTCTCCTCCGAGGTCCTCGCCATCCACATGGGGTTGAGGAACGTCTCCTCCTTCGGACCGACACGGAGCACCGCCCCGTCGAGCGAGCGCGTGAGTTCGCCGAACTCCCCCAGGGGGTCCACGACGTAGACCCGGAGGGTCGGGCGGAGGACCATCTGACGGAGGATCTCTGACTTGAGAGCGTAGGACTTGCCGGAGCCCGAGGCCCCGAAGATGCAGGTGTTGTAGTTCCCCTCCCGGAACCGGTCGAAGATGACCGGGGTCTCGTTGAGCTCGGAGAACCCGTAGAGGACCCCTCCCTCCTGCGCGGTGGTCCCCGAGACGAAGGGGTACATCGTCGCGATGGCGCTTCCCTGGAGGGGATAGCCGGACTCGAGGTAGTCCCGTCCGAACGGGAGCGTGCACTTGATCGCCGACTGCTGCTGGAACACCGGCGCTCTCGCCTTGACCATCCGGCCCCGGAGCGTCCCCTGGACCTGGCCGGTGAGCGTGTCGAGCTCCTCGAGCGAGTTCGCCCGGATCGAGATGTAGAGACCGGTCCGGTAGAGTCGCTCCTCCTGGCGGGTCAGCGAGGTGTGCAGGGCCCGGAAGACATCGACCTGGTGCTCGTGCGCCGCGGTGTCGACGGACCCCCGGTCGACCTTCACGAGGCGCTCGGCATCGACGCGGACGATCTCGCGTTGGAGCATCACGAGGGCCAAGTCCTGCGGGATGGGGGAGACGTGGAGGGTCACGTCCACTCGGGCGGGCATCGTAAGGAGGGGCGTGAGGAACTCGACCGCCAGGCGTGCGGGATAGTCCTGGACCTGGAGGACGCGGACGTATTCGCTCCCCACCACCGTGTGGTCCGGGAAGAACTGGACCTGCGAGGGACTCAGAGCCCCGACGATGGACCTGGCGCCACCGCCGAGTCCCCCCACCCCCCCCC
>JAGWLG010000015.1 GCA_028864975.1 Thermoplasmata archaeon
TCCTTGAGCTTCGCGATCTTCTTCTTCAGGTCCGGGACGCGGGCGAGGAGGTGCTCTTCCTGAGCCTCCTTCTTGTCGTTCTCGTCGAGCTCGCGTAGATACCGGGCGATCTTCTCATCCAGCGTAGCCAGGCTCTCCTTCAGGGAGTCAGGGGTGAAGTGCCGCTTCGGGGAGTTCATCGCCTTGAACTTGCTCCCATCGACCGCGACGAGCTTGTCGTCGAGGAGATCGAGACGCCTACAGAGGGCGACCAGTTCCCGGAAGACCGGACGAATCTGGCCGACATTGTCCCGGCGGAAGTCAGCGATGGTCTTGAAATCCGGAGCGAGCTTCCCCATGAGCCACATCACCTCGACGTTCCGCTGGCACTCGCGCTCGAGTCTTCGGGTGGAGCGGACCTTGTTGAGGTAACCGTAGAGGTAGAGTTTGAGCAGGTCTGCGGGGTCGTAGGGGGGGCGGCCCTCGTCGAGCGGCTGCGCATGAGTGAACCCCATCGCTCGCAGGTCCAGCGAGTCCACGAAGGCGTCGATGAAGCGGACGGAGTTGTCTTCGGTCACGTAGTCGTCCAGGGCCTCGGGGAAGAGGACCATCTGCTGACGATGGCAGCCCTCTACGAAGCCGCTCATGACCTGCCCCCCGCGGACTCCTCCAGCCAGTCTTCGTCGGTGATCACGAGGTAGGCGGTCTTCCCGAGGAACTCCTTCGGACAGGTTACCTTCGCGCCGGTGCCATGGGGAACGACGGGGCGCCGAACGAACCCGACAATCCCGTCGACTGTCAGCTTGGTCTTCCTCTCGAGTTGGACTACTCTCGGCATAATGGCTCTATAAGAGCCATCTTCTAGATAACGCTACCTCGGGGTTTTCACACACTCTGAATTGCGGTCGAATCCCAGACAGGGCCGCCGCGAGTCGAGGGCAAGGCTGAAGAGCGCCCCGAAGCTACCCTCTGTCCCGGCCTCATCGTCGCGCGGTTCGCCACGGGCGGTATCTGAACTTAGCTAAGTTTAGACGCCGACGCGTCCACTACGCTTGACGGATCGGGCCGCCGAATAAAGTTGGAGCAGTGAGCCCGCTACGTCAAACGGATAATAGGCGATTATTAGCCCCTTTGCCAATAATCACAAATAAACGGCAATAATCCTGAAAACCAAGGCGACACGTGGACCCGATCGAGAATCCCTTCGCGCCCGGAGCCGGCTCGCCCCCTCCCGAGCTTGTGGGTAGGGACCAGATCATTGAGCAAGTCCGCATACTCGCCGAACGGGTAAAGCGCGGGAGGTCGGAGAAATCTGTCGTGTTAACAGGACTTCGAGGGGTCGGAAAGACTGTGCTCCTCAACAGGCTCGGTTCGGTCGCGAGCGAATTGGAATACCGGGTGGTTCAGTTCGAGGGACTTGAAGACAAGGCGTTCCTTGCCATCCTTGCTCCGCAACTGCGCAAGTTGTTGTACGATCTCGATCGCATGGCGGGTGCCGGCGACAAGGTACGACGGGGTTTGGCCGCCCTCAAGAGCCTCCTGTCGACCTTCAAGGTCTCCGTCGGGGAAGTGGGGATCGGTTTGGACATCAACGCGTCGCCAGGGGTTGCGGATAGCGGTGAGCTCGAGGTGGACCTTCCCGACCTCATGCAGTCCATCGGGGAAGCCGCGGTCGAACGTAAGACGGCCGTCGCCCTCCTGATCGACGAGCTGCAGTACCTGGACTCAGAGGAGCTGGGGGCACTCATCGTTTCGATGCATCGTATGCAGCAGAAGTCGCTACCCTTGATCTTGGTGGCCGCCGGCTTGCCGACCTTGCCGGCCCTCGCGGGGGAGGCGAAGTCGTACTCCGAAAGGCTCCTCAGCTACCCGGAATTGGGCCCTCTCTCGCGGGAGGATGCGGACAAGGCCGTTAGGGATCCCGTGGTAGAGCGAGAGGGCAGGATCCGCGCGGATGCGCTCGATGAGATCTACCGGCACACGCGTGGCTACCCCTATTTCATCCAGATGTGGGGATACCAGTCTTGGAATCGTGCTTCGAGGTTCCCCATCGAACTGGGGGACGTCAAGGCAGCGAGCACCGTCTCCGTCCAGGAACTCGACGCGAACTTCTTCCGAGTTCGCTTCGGTCGTCTCATCCCGAGCGAAAAACGATTCCTTCGAGGCATGGCCGAACTCGGGCCGGGTCCACATCCTACAGGGTCCGTGGCGGACGTACTGAAGATGCGGAGCACAAGCCTTGGGCCGGTCCGCGCTAGTCTCCTGAGAAAGGGGATGATCTACAGTCCCGCGCACGGTCAGTTGGCCTTCACAGTGCCTCTCTTTGACGAATTCATGCGACGGGCCATTCCCGACCTCTAACCTTGACTCGAGCGGCTCTTGGGATACCGGTGCGAAGGGGCCGACCCTTCACGACGTTCGAACCCCGATGCGCCCATCCCCTTCCCCCTTCCCTCGTGGAAGTCGTCCGGGGGAACACGATGCACCGAGCAGGTCGATGGCGCCGAGTCGATCATCCGGGGCCTATCCGGTCGGTTTCTTGACGATCTTGTAGTGATACCTGTGCTTCCAGCGTATCGAGGTCTTTCGATGATCGATGATGTAATCGATCGCCTTCTTGCCGAAGATGAAGCCGTAGGTTCGGAGCATCTTCTCCACCGTCCCATAGTTCGAGGTGGCGTAGAAGTCCTTGTGGCGGAACCCGAACTCCTTCGAGAACATCGCATCAACAACGCCGAGCTCGTTGACATCCGCGATGACCTTGTCGAGCTCCCCACCGTACCAACCTGGTGGGATGGCCTTCACCACAATGAGCCCGCCATTCTTCACCACTCGGGTCGCCTCCCGTGCGAAGGCGCGCCATCCTTCGGGAGGGTAGATCGCAAGGGTGATCCCCATCACGACGTCCACCGACCCGTCCTGAAGGGGCATGGAACGAGCGTCCCCGAGCAAGAACTCGACGTTGTCGGCCCCCTCTTCCTTTAGGGCTCGCTTGGCGACCGCCGCCATGGGCCGTTCGATATCGATCCCTATGACCTCCTTCGCGATTCTCGAAACCGGCAAGGAGGATTTTCCGGTCCCAGACCCTGCATCGAGGACCACCTTCTCCTTGAGGTCGAAGATCTCGTGCACCTGCTTCTCACGTGTCCCTACTACCGATTCAAATTCGTGGTAAACCTCGGGATAGTCGCTGTAGAGGAGATCCCAACGATTCTCCACGGTGGGGACCGGGACTGTCCAGCGGGGATGGGTCACGATTTGGAGTCGTGGTTTGAATGGCATAGGTCACGCTTGCCGGGGCAGACTTGTGGGAGTTCGCATCCCAGAGATCAGGCCCCCGTGCCTAAGTCCAGGACCTCAAAGCATCTCTAGCCTGCGTGCCTCGCGAGAAGCTGGCGACCCTTTCCACGATCCTGGCGCGCGGAGCGCTCTCCTGCGGGTTCTCGACCGACCTCTCGACCATCTCACGCATCCTCGAGGTCACGGACGCCGGGTGGGTGGTCCGGTACGACGAAGCGCAGTGTGGAGGATCCTGACGCGCCAAGGTCCCTCCAGGCAGCGACCCTCGCGCCAAGCGAAGGAGAAGAACCAGGTCGCGGTTAGGAGCTGGAAACAACGCAACTAGCCGCGCCCGAAAAAAGAGCCCAATGACGGCGAGCCGTAGTGGTGTTCATCGACGATAGATGCTCGGCTCAACGATGAGCCAATCCAACGGACTCTGGGCCAACACTTAGGGCGAGTTGTCGGTAGAAGGAGATGCCCCGGCTCTGGCCGTGGACATCTCCGCCCTGACACAGCTCCATGTTGCTGCCTCGAGCCCGGCCTAGGCTGGTAGGTCCAGCCACCAAACATTGACATGCAGTTGGCGCCCGCTCCCGGGCGGATACTCGCTGCTGATGTCTTCCTTCAGCCTGAACCTGAGGCGCTTGCACAGGGCGTTGGATGCGTGGTTGTCCACCGACGGGAAGGCTATGGCGGCACGGGGACCGTTGAGCTTGGTGAGCCGATCGACCACCTGCCGGGTCGCTGAGGTCGCAACTCCGCGCCCTTGATGCTCTGGAAGTACGAACCACCCCAACTCCCAAGCCTTCTGCCCCTTCCACTCGCTCTCCCAGTATCCCACATTCCCGGCGGGGGTCTTTCCCGGGCCCACCAGGATAGTGTACTGGCACCCCGCGCGAGGTTCCGCCGACATGGAGATGAACAGCTTGTGGCGCTTCTGGATCCTCTCCGGGCTCTCTGGCCCGTTCAAGTGGACCATCTGACCCGGGTCGCCCAGTGTCTTCCCCAGGAGCCACATGTCGCCCTCCGCGTAGGGACGGATCGAGACCTGGGTTCCGGCTGACATGGAGCAGATGACCATCGGCTCAGGCATAACGCCTCGCCCAGCCGGGCCATGGTCCTCCTCGAGGGTCACTCTGGACGGGTCCGCTCATTCCAGGGCTCCGCGCACCTGCACGACGCGGCGACTGAACGGGGATGGGGCCCGAACTCAGGGCGCGTTTTCGGCGGGAGGTGTCAGGCTATTTTGTCAGGGGTCAGCCGGGGTCCTCGCCGACCATCACTGTCGGATTCGCTGCACCTAAACATATATGGATAGGGCGCCCGGGGGGTCATCATGCGGATCATCCTCGATACGCGACCAAGAGCGGGAGCCGTCCGAGCTGACCGCGCGTGGGCCTTCTTCTGTCGCGGCACCCGATCGCTCAAGGGTGCGAGAGGATTCTGGGGGTTCACCAACTGGCTGTGGGATGAACTTGGACAAAGAGCGGGGCCGTTGAACGTAGCCGCGCGGGGACGCGTCCAAGTGTGCATGCCTTCGCTGAAGGACGACGCGCTCGACCTTCTCGTTCGGATCCTCTCCTTCTGGTGCTCAGACGTCCGAATGCGGCGTGGGAGCTCGCTCTCCGCGAACCTCTGGAGTCCACCCATCGTGAACCTGTTGAACGACCGAGGGAGAACCGGGGCAGCACGGGCGCTGTTCGGTGAGTTCAGCGACCAAGGTTCGAAAGAACTGAACCTGATGCCCATCCTCGGCCCTGGCCGCTCGTTCTTCAGCCTTCAGGTGATCAAGAAAGGGGACAGCTCCGCCCGCATGCACAGCCACACTTCGGTGGACGAGTACTACCTGATCTTGGAAGGAAAGGGCACCCTTCGGTTCAACGGCAAGAAGATCTCGGTGGGTCCGGGCGACCTCATCTCCAAGCCCACCGGCCCCGATGCTGCAACGCATCTCAATGCAGATCGGGGAGGTCCCCTTCGGATCCTCGACATGGAGGTGTGGAACGACCGGTACCGAGGGAATGGCGCGCCGACCAAGGACCTGATCTACTGGCCCGACTTCGACGAGGCGATGCTGCGGGGCCCGGGCTGGGAGGCGGGCCTTCCTACGCGCGCCCTGTTCTCGACCAAGGACATCGAGGATCACTGGAGCGATGCGTACCGACGCGCGAAGGACGGACATCGGGTGAGCCGCATACGCCCGACAGGACGACCCGGCCGCTGACCTGACGGGGATGAGCATGGCCGTTTCGAGCTTCGCGGGTGTCACAGGGCTCTGACGAGGCGGTTAGTCCCAAAAGCCCGTGCTGGGCCGCGCGCTGAGGCACTTCGGGGGAGGAAGGACGCCCCCCATGGGTTCGGTTGACCTAGAGAGACCACCTCTCGCCCGCGGCGCGTCTTGGAACGGCAGGCGAGGTCGGGGGCGGTTTGGACGCGCGCCCGAGGGTCCTACCTGGATCACCGACCTCGCTACGCCCCTTCGAGGCGAGGAGCCGCGGGACGAAACGAGCAGTGCGGAGCTCGCACCGTACGCCCAAGCGGCATATGGCCCCGGCAGGGAACCACGACTCCGGAGCGGGGAGCACGACGATCCTTCGGCACCCGTAGCAGTAGAGAAAATCGTCGGTCTCTCGAGTGACCTCCCGTCCCCCGCAGTGCGGGCACCTCTCGAAGCTCCGTGCGAACGAAAGGTAGTCACCCTCCGCCTGGCGGACGGGGACGAACCTGCCGCTGGGGTCCTCGTGCGAACCGCACGACGGGCAGAACAGGTATCCCCCCTCGTCCACTTCGCACTCTGCCTTCTCACATACGTTGCAACGTCCGAACGAGCGGGCCAGCGCCATACCGACACCTCGTACCCCCCCGGTGGGCTCCGCCGAAGGGATGTCGAAGGATATTCACTCCCTACAGAGTACTTCTTCCCGCCCTATCGATGAGAATACTTGGCTCTCGGTTCCCTGTCCTGAACCGGAGATTGCGACATTCGAACCGACATTTGGTCGGCGAGGTCGTCAATTCTGTTTGACCGCTCCGTCATCTCGCCACGAGAGGTAGACCGGTTGCGCAGGTTCGTATGTTGGCGAGTCCTCGACCGCCCGTTGCCTCCTTTAGCCGCGCCGACCCCCGGATGCGTGCGGTCTGGGTTCACCTGCCCTTCCGGCGCTCGGGGTCCCTTCCCCTGCTCAACCTCATCCTGCTGTCGGCTGCCTTGGTCGCCAGCGCTCTCGCTATCGGTGGAGCGCTTTACTTTGCCAGCGCCCCTCCCGCAGCCCCGACCTCGGTCCAACAACTGACCCTCACCGTGAATGTTGTTCCTGGGACGGATCACACCTACTTCTCGCCAGGGAACCTTACGCTGAGGACCGGTGTGGTGAGGATCACGATCGTCGACTATGACACGGTCGCGGCGCAAGGGCCTCCGATGGCGGGGCAGGTCCGCGGGCTCATGGGAGGGACGGAGACCGTGCACTTCTCGCTAGCGGCGGCCCCTGTGCTCCTCTCCTCGATGAACTCCAACGACATCGCCCACACCTTCAGTGTGGCGGA
Source organism: Thermoplasmata archaeon (assembly GCA_028864975.1). Classification (GTDB taxonomy): domain Archaea; phylum Thermoplasmatota; class Thermoplasmata; order Lutacidiplasmatales; family UBA184; genus JAKAAX01. Next base: position 6,808 of record JAGWLG010000015.1, read on the forward strand.
CGGGACCTACTACGACATCAACGCACCCGTGCCGGTCGCGGCGGGACCCGGAGCACCCTCCCAGGTCACCTTCCTCGTCTATTTTGCCCACCCTGGAGAGTTCACCTGGTGGTGTGGCGCGGTCTGCGGCTTCATGCCGATGTCCCCGGGCGGGGGGATGGCCGGCACCCTCACGATCACGTCGTAGGGACGCAAACGCGTCGCCAGCCCCGCAGCGAGGGCCGGGAGCGTCATAGGAGCTTACGGGTCGCCCGATCTTCCTCTCCCGTCAGGAAGTCCTACCACACCCGTGCGGGTCCCCCTCTCAACGGCCCCCTCCAAGCTCATATCCTCCGTTGGCTCCAGTAGTACCCGGGCTGCGAGAGAACCTCCATGAGCGGGGCTTACCGTCAGTCAAGGGTCGACATCCCCGAAGTGTCCGTCCAGGAGCGGTGCTCCCACATGGGGGAGATCCTCCATGCCTACGACAGGGGGGAGGCCATCATGGAGGCCCAGCGCTGCCTCCAGTGCAGCATGCCCTACTGTGTGCAGGCCTGCCCGATCACCCAGGACTGCAAGGGATACATCGACATGGTCGCGCAGGGGCGGTTCGACGATGCCGCCAGGGTCACGCTTCTGGGGAACCCTCTCGCGACGGTCCTTTGCAAGTCCTGCTACCATTACTGTGAGGAGGACTGCGTCAAGGGCGGAAAGGGGGTCGCCATCGCCATCCGCCACCTCAAACGTGCCTCGCTCCAGTTCGGGGACTCGGACCTGCAGTACGTGCCCATGCCCTCCCGTGGCGAGAGGGTCGCGGTGGTGGGCGGAGGACCTGCCGGGATCATGGCGACCTGGGAGCTCTGCCTTCGGGGGTACTCCGTGACCCTCTACGAGGCGCAACCCTTCCTGGGAGGACAGGTCGAGACCATCCCTAAGTACCACTTGGACGGCGATGAGCTCGAGATCGACATGGCACGGTTCAAGAGGTTCGACCTCAAGATTGTCACGGGCAAGCGTTGCGGGGTGGATTTCACCCCGGAGCAGCTGCTGGCCGACGGGAACCTCGCGGTCTTCCTCGCGATCGGGGCTTCTGCCTCAGGACCCCTCAAGATCCCCGGAGAGGAGCTTCCAGGGGTCTTCCATGCTCTGCCTTTCCTGCTCAATGCGAACCACAACCCCGAGGGCTTCCTCGGACGTCGGGACCGCAAGGCGATCATCATCGGGGGCGGGGATGTGGCGATGGACGCGGCCCGGTCCTGCATTCGGTTCTTCCCAGGACAACCTGTGACCGTCTGCTATCGCAGGAGCGAGGAGGAGATGCCGGCCTCCGAAGAGGAACGGGAAGGGATGTACATCGAGGGTGTGAAGTTCATGCCGTGGCGCGCCCCGGTCCGCATCCTGGGCAAGGACCACGTGGAAGGCCTCGTGGTCGCACGGACGGAGCTCGGCCCACCGGATGCCCGAGGGAAGAGGAGCGTCATCGTGCTGCCCAACACGGAGGAGACGATCCCCTGCGACACGATCATCGCAGCGGTCGGACAGGTCGCGGACCTGCGCGGCTTCCCCCAGGAACTGGACCTCAAGACCCCAAGAGGGTGGCCCGAGGGAAAGGCTTCGGACTGGGCCACCGGAGTTGAGGGGGTCTTTGCATCAGGTAACAAGTCCATCGTCTTCGCGATGAGCGCGGGGAGCCGTGCGGCAGAGGCCATTGACGCCTACCTCGCTAAGAAGCTCGGACGGGCAGTGATCCCCCGCCCCCACCCCTTCGGTGAACCCGTTCCCGTGCCGCCCCCCAGCGGCTACGGCGACCCGGCCTGGAGCCTCTGATCCCAGCGTCGCCTTCCTACAGCGGACGGCACGTTAGAGGGTCAGTCGACCCGTCATCACGACCACCACATGTCCCCCAACACGGACCTTGGTGGGTCGCCCGCGGTCGATCCCCACCGTCACGGACATCTCACTCGGACGGCGGATCTCGATCCCCTGCTCGATCACGACCGTCTCCTCGGGTTGGATCAGCTTGTGGATCAGCATCCAGGTCGCGGCGGGCCCCGCGGCCGACCCCGTCGCGGGGTCCTCGGAACCGGGGAAGATCATCCGCGCATGGAGCTTGGCCTGAGGGTCAACGGTGTCGCGGCAGACGAGGTAGAACAGCGTCCCGTCGGTCGTCTGCAAGTAGTGCTGCATGCGACGCACGTCCGGGTTGAGACGGGAGAGGAAGTCGAGCGATCGAAACGGGACGATGACGAAAGCGTTCCCCGTTGAGACCGTCTGAATGGGGTAGCTGGGGTCGAAGTCCTCGGCGACGCAGCCGAGCGCCTTCGCGACCTCCTCGGGACGGTGCAATCGTCCCACCCAGGGCTCGGGCTGAGTCATCTCCGCGTAGACGCGGGATTCCTCCCAGCCCTCGAACCGAACGGGAATCGTCCCGGAGTTGAGTTCCAGCGAGATCTCCTTGCGGCGGTCCTCTCTCGCTAGGACGGTCGCGGTTCCAAGGGAGGGGTGGCCCGCGAAGTTGAGCTCCTGGGAGAGCGTGAAGATCCGAGCACGGACCCCCTTCTCCCGCTCCACCTCAGGCTCGCGAGGGATCACGAAGGTCGTCTCGGAAAGTGCGGTCTCTCGCGCGAGGGCTTGCATTTCGGGGTCAGACAAGCCACGTGCGTCGTTGAAGACCGCGAGCTGATTGCCCTCCAGCGGGCGCTTAGAGAAGACGTCCACCCACGTGAACTCGAAGGTGCGCGACAATGCTCCCTGGCGGGGAGGGAGAGGGTTCAGGATGAAAACGTTCTGGTTGAGTCCCATGACCGCCTCGAACCCAAAGGGCAGCTCAGGGGACGGGTCGCCCTCCAGTAGCCCCTCCTCCCCTGCCCGCGCCTTATCCCTTCGTTGAGCTCCTCCTCGCCTAGTCAGGCCCTCCACCATCGCCTTCAGGGCACACCGGGCAAGCTGCTTCGAGATTCGAAGCCCGCCAGCCGACACGGGGCCGGCCCTCCACCACGAAAACCTGACGGAGGAACGCTCTGAACCAGAGGGGGTAACGGACCCCCACGGGCTCTCCGGAAACCTCTCCGCTAGCCTGACAAGTGACAAAACGGTTATGTTCTCCCTGCGCGCATCCCCGGCGTGCAGCCGGTTCCCAGTTCCGCCGTGCGCTACTCCAAGCCGAACGGATTCACCGAAACCACCTCGTTCCTTTGGACCGGGTTGCTCATATTCCTCCTACTGTTGCTGCTCTCTCCCACTGGTACCGGGTCCGGACGTTCGCTCGCGCACGCGGCCGCTCCCTCAAGTGAACTGCGGGCGACGACCGCTCACGACCTCGTTGGGTCGTCCTCAGTTCGAGCGTCCTGCTGGGTCCAACCGCTCTCCCCGGTCTCCTGCGCTTCACAGATTCCCTCGTCTCAGATTCGTTCTCCCACTGCCTCTTCGGACGGGGCAACGTCCCAGGTGCCTCTGGCCGGCTCGTTCTGGCGGCAGATCTGCTACACGGGCAATTGCGGCCCAGGCTCGCGTGAAAGCCCTATGGTCGCCTACGACCCCACGGATGGCTACCTTGTGCTCTTCGGAGGGTACAACGGCACCAGCGGGCAAGTGCTGGGGGACACATGGACCTACACCTACCCGTCGGGCACTTGGACCCAGATCTTTCCGACGACCTCTCCACCCGCTCGCTATGACGGGCAATTGGCGTGGGACCCGGTGGACGGCTACCTGGTGCTCTTCTCCGGCTGCGGATCGTCAGCCTGCCCCCCGGGACTGACCGACACGTGGAAGTTCATCGGTGGTCAGTGGACCCAGCTCACTCCGACCACGAGTCCTGCCGGCCGGTACTTCTTCGGGCTGTCCTGGGACACGGCCGACAACTACATGCTCCTCTTCGGGGGCTACGGCTCGAGCGGCTACCAGGGGGATACGTGGAAGTTCCTTGGGGGACAGTGGACCCAACTTGCCCCTGCCGCGAGCCCGCCCGCACGCCTCGACTTTGGGATGAGCGATGACCCCACCGACAGCCAAGTCGTTCTCTTCGGCGGGTACACCTCGTCAGGTGCGCTGGGCGACACCTGGACGTATTCTGGAGGGACCTGGACCCAGATCTTCCCGTCCACTCCTCCCCCGGCACTGACCCTCCAAAACCATCAGATGGACACGGACACCGGTTACCCGCTCATCTGGGGAGGGTACGACACCGCCACCAGCTCGTACGTCAGCACCACTTGGACCTACGCCGCCGGACAATGGACACAGCAGAGCCCCTCGACTTCCCCTCCCGCCAAAGGCTGGGGGGCCATGAACTACTACGGCGGCGTGGGAACGATCGACTTCGGTGGGTACAATCCGGCCACTGGCGACGTGGGAGATTCTTGGCTTTACGTGTCGGGGTTCCGTGCCTCGGCCACGGCGACGCCTGATCCGACCGATGTGGGAGGTGCAGTGGCCTTCTCGGGTACGGCGAGCGGGGGCACTCCCCCTTACGTTTATGCCTGGGTCTACGGCGATGGAGGGAAAAGCGCCTACATCTCGCCCACCCACACGTACAACTCGACCGGGAGCTTCGGTGCCCACTTCTGGACGAACGAAACAACCGGTCTCCTGCGCTCCCGAGAGGCCAACCTGTCGGTGGTCGTCAACAGCCTTCCAACCGTGGCCCCCACCGCCACCCCGAGCACTGTCGACGCCAAGGTGGGGATCACCTTCGCCTCCGGTGTGGCCGGTGGTGCACCGCCCTACACCGTCACTTGGAGGTTCGGGAACGGCGCGTCGGCGGTCGGTGACCCCATCTCCTACCCTTTCCCTAGCCCGGGATCTTACACGGTCCATGTCTGGGCGAACGATTCCTCGATCGGAAGAGCAACGGGGGCGGTGGCGGTCACCGTCAATCCCGCGTTGGTCTACTCGTCCAACGTCCACCCGCTTGCCCTGGACGTCGGGTCCAGCGCTCACTACTTCTCGAACGTGACGTCGGGCACTCCTCCGCGCTCATCGGCCTGGACCTTCGGTGATGGAGGGAGGGCGGCCACGGGGAACGCGAGCCACACCTACACCGCCGTCGGGACGTACGCCGCGGTCCTTTGGGCGAACGACTCCGGAGGGAGCGCCTGGTCCATGTGGTACAACATCACGGTGAACCCGCTTCCTGGGGTCTCCATCGCGGCCACCTACCCGAACGTCGACGTAGGGGTCCTCGACTCGTTCGTTGAGACCACTTCTGGCGGGACCGCCCCGTGGGCCTACGCGTGGAGGTTCGGAGATGGCGGAACCGCGGCCGCCTCTACCGCGACCCACACCTACACCGCCGTGGGTGCCTTCGTGGTCTCAGCATGGGCGAACGACAGTTCGGGGAACTCCGCGGTCTCTACCCTCGCAGTCACGGTCTATCCCCCCCTCGTGGCCTGGGCCAACGCCACCAAGACCACCGTGGACCTGGGCATGGTCGATGGCTTCATCGCTGCTCACCGTGGTGGAGCGCCACCGGTTTCGATCACCTGGTCCCTTGGCGACGGGACCTGGGGCTCAGGGAGCCCCATATCGCATACGTACACGGCCCTCGGAAACTACACCGTGAATGCGTGGGTCAACGACTCGGGCGGGGGCCTCTGGTCGGGAGGCGGCTTTACGGTCACGGTCAGCCGCGACCCTAGGATCTCCGCGAACGTGTCGAACCCAACCACCGACGTGGGTAATGTCGAAACCTTCTCCGTGGTGACCTGGGGTGGCAGCACACCCTATGCCTATCACTGGGCGTTCGGCGACGGGACCTCGAGCTCGCTCGCCTCTCCGACCCACGCCTTTAACGTCGCGGGCGCGTACTTCGCCCAGATCTGGGCCAACGACTCGGCGGGTGGGTCGGTGTCGACCCTGGTCCCCGTAGTCGTCCATCCTGCCCTTGTCGCCCACGCGTCGCCCGCCACGGCCTGGGCGGACGTGGGGGGACAGCTCGGGTTCGCGGGGTCCGCCAGGGGTGGCACAGCCCCCTACACCTTCGCTTGGAGCTTTGGAGACGGGTCGCGCGCCACGGGCGCGGGAGCGGCCCACACCTACCTGAGCGCCGGGACCTACACGGGTAGCCTTTGGGTCAACGACTCCGCCGGGGGCGCGAGCTCCCAGACGATCACGGTCACGGTCAACCCTCCCCTCACGGTCACCCTCTCGGCCTCGCCGACCTCCCTGGACGTGGGGGCGACGACCTCTCTAGGTGCCACCGTGGGCGGCGGGAACGCCTCGACCCTGACCTTCTCCTACTCCGGACTCCCGGGTGGCTGCGCGAGCTCGAACGCGAACCCGCTCTCGTGCCGACCCACCGTGGCCGGCAGCTTCGGGGTCGCTGTGCAGGTCTCGGACGGGCTTTCGACGGCGACCTCGCCCCCCGTGGTGGTCACCGTGGGTGGACCCCTGGCGGTCTCCCTCAGTTTCACCCCCTCCATCATCACCGTAGGACGGACGACGGTCGTAGCGGTGGCCGTTCTCGGGGGAACGGGAACTCTGTCTTTCACCTACACCGGTCTTCCCTCAGGCTGCAGCGGCCCCTCGGGTGCCAGCAGCTTCACTTGCCGGCCCGCCGCGTCGGGGACCGCGGTCGTGACCGTTCAGGCGACGGACGGATCAGGAGCGACCGGGCAAGCCAGCTCGCCGCTGATGGTGAACCCCGCCCCGTCCATCACGGCGTTCACCGCGACCCCCTCAACCGGGAACGTTGGATCCGCGATCACCTTCTCGGTCGCGGCCCAAGGAGGTACGGGGGCCCTTGTCTACTCTTATACTGGCCTGCCGACGGGGTGCAGCTCGGAGAACCTTGCGACCTTCAGCTGCACGCCGACGATGGCGAACTCCTACGCGGTCGTCGCGACGGTCACCGACTCCCAAGGGGTTAGCGCCAACTCCACCACGCTGAGCGTCGTCGTCGCCGGGGCGATCTCGCCTGCCGTGGCAGCGAACCCGCTAGAGACCTTCGGCCTCCTCCTGATCGCGGTCGTGGTGGTGTTCCTGGCCCTCGCCTTGGTCGTGATGTTCCTCGGCCGCCGTCGCCGGGGCTCATCGCCGCAGACGGTAGCGCCACCCTCATCCAGCCCCGAAGCTGCTCCGGTAGCCCCCGCTCCTCCGAGCTCCCCGAGCTACTCTGAGGCAGCGCTTCCGCCGGAGGCCGCCCCGGCCCCGGTTTCCGCGACGACGTCCCCACCGTCGTCCACGACGGCGGCAGCTTCGCCGAGCTCGACCTGTCTCATCTGCGGTAGACCGATGGACGGGTCGGGCACCTGTGGTTCGTGCGGGTGGCAAGCTCCCCGGTAGGACCATGAGAGGACCCATGATCTCCACACAAGGAAGTTCCATGAAGTGCGAAAGAAGAGTCTCGAAGGAAGACGAAGGAGCCAAGACGGACCGAACGAACGACCCGCGGACCGGCCGAGGCAAGGCCCTCCTCTCCGTGCTGGCCCTCGCGCTGTTGGTGGTCTACTTGCCTAGCCCCGTATCTGCGTCAGCTACAGCTCCGCTGCCCCACGAGATCGCCCAAGGGCAGCATGGTCCGATTGCGGCAGCTCCGCTTCGTGGTCCCTCGATCCCGAACCTCCCACCGTGGCACGGACCAAGGACCCAGCTCTTCGCGTGGGGATCCGATCAACAAGCCAACTTCATGGGAGTTTACCGACCGGCTCCATACGCTCCACAAACGCCAGCCTCCGCGCCCGCACCACGTTCCCCCGCGACCGCTGGAGCCTACTTCAACGGCACGATCGGGTTGTACGGGGTGGACGACAACGCTCCCAACCCATGTGGGTGCGCCCCACCGGACACCACGAACTCCGTGGGCGCGGGGTACGTCGTCGAGATGGCCAATACCGCTAGCGAGATGTGGACGACCTCCGGAACCGTCGCTCAGCCCTCGACCCCGCTCACCACCCTCTTCGGAACTTCGGACTCGCTTTCGGACCCACAGGTCCAATACGATCCCATCTCGGGCCGTTGGTTCGCAGAGATCCTTTCGGTGACGACCTTCGGAAACGTCTTCTTCGCGGTCTCCCAAACGAGCAACCCCACAGGCTCGTGGTACCAGTATTCGGTCAGTATGCCCATCACCGGGGACCTTCCCGACCAGTGTGTCATCGGGGTCGATGCCAACACCGTCGTCCTGTCCGGGAACGACTTCGCCGGCGGCTCGAGCTTCGTGGGTGCGGTCTTTTTCGTCATCAACAAGACCCAGGCCGTCGCAGGGAGCGCGCCCACCTACGCGGTCGATGGTCCCGGAAGCACGTCCTACGCGTCCATCCACCCTGCGCGGGAGCTCTCCCTCTCCAACACGATCTACATGGTCGGTCGGGGCAACAACGTGGGCGGCTCCCCCACGACCCTGGTCTACATGACGATCACCGGGGCACCGCCCAGCGCGTTCACGTTCACCTACCAGAACATCACGACCACGGGCAGCATGCCCGGCGGCGCTCCTCAACCGGGAGGTTCCGTCAACGTCGATGATGAACGGGTCGTCACGGCTACGTGGCTCAACGGGAACTTCTGGGCCGCCGCGAACGAAGGGACCTGCACCGGAGGCGATGCCGTCTGCCTCCACTTGTGGGAGTTCACCGCGACGGGTCCGACGGCGACCGTGGTCAACGATTTCATCTGGTCGCCTGCGGGGGGTCTCAGCGGGTACTACCCAGCCGTCACGCTGAGCTTGAGCGGCAATCTTGGGGTCGTCTACAGCTTCTCGGACGCCTCGACGTATCCCTCCGTGGCGATCACGGGATGGTCCCCTTCCGACGGGACGAACCTGGAAGCGCCCACCGTCGTCCACCCGGGCACGTCGAACGAGCTCGCCGGCAGGTTCGGGGACTACTCCGGGGCGGCGACTGACACGTCCACGAACATCTTCTGGGTCTCGGGAGAGTACATCACCCCCGCCTCGTACTGGAACACTTGGGTCCAGAGCTTCTCGATGCCGGGCTTCATCGCCAATAGCCTCGTGACCCCAAATCCGGTTGACGTGGGGGTTCCGGTCTACTTCAACGGGACGGCGTCAGGCGGCACCGCTCCTTTCACCTTCCGCTGGGTCTATGGCGACGGTGGCCCTACGAGCTCTGCGCGGAACCCCTCGCACATCTACAATGCGACCTGCAGCTGCGCCGGGCACTTCTGGATCAACGAGACGTCCGGTTTGCTGCGCTCCCGCGAAGCGAACTTTACGGTCACGGTCAACGCACTTCCGACCGCCACCCTCCGTGCCACCCCCAATCCGACCGATGTCGGGATCAACGCCACCTTCACCTCGGTCGTGACAGGTGGGACCTCGCCCTTCGCCTACGCCTGGTCGTTCGGGGATGGGTTCCAGAGCACCAGCGCCTCTCCGGTGCACCAGTATTCCGCCGCCGGGACCTACGCGGCACAGCTCTGGGTGAACGACTCTGGGGGAGGGAGCGGCCACGTCACAGGCTCGATCGTGGTGAATCCTCAGCCTAGCATCACCTTCAGCGCCACTCCTGTGCCCGTGGACGCTGGCGTTGGGGTCGTCCTGACCTCGAGCATCGCGGGGGGCACAGGGCTTGTGAACATCACCTGGGTCCTTGGGGATGGGAACGTCGCGACAGGCCCGACGGTCGCTCACACGTATGCGCTGCGCGGGAACTACACGGTCCGTGCCTGGGCCAACGATTCGATCGGAGGGACTGGGAACAGCACTCAGGTGATCGTGGTCAATCCGTACCTCGCACTCCTGCTCGTTTCCGCCTCGCCCCTGGTCCTCGACGTGGGCAGGCCCGTGACCTTCGGGGCATCCTACTGGGGAGGCACGGCGAGCTACACCTACGAATGGAGGTTCGGCGATGGGACCACCGCAGCGACGATCAGCCCCGTCCATGCCTTCCTGTCGGCCGGCTCCCCCCTCGTACGGTTCTGGCTGAACGACAGTGGCGGAGGTTCCGCGACGGCCCAGGTCTCCATCACGGTGAACCCGGCCCTGACCATCTCCTCGTTCCAAGGGTCGTGGACCGGAGGGGCCAGGAACGCCCTGGACAAAGGGCAGACCGTCTCGCTCTCGGCCAGCGTCACGGGGGGGACCGGCTCCTACAGCTACCTCTATTCCGGGCTCCCCACAGGCTGCACGAGCTGGAACTTCGCGACCATCTCCTGCGCTCCGAATGAGACAGGGAACTTCACGGTCGAGCTCAAGGTCACCGACCAGAACGGAGCGTCCGCGTTCTCCAACACGACCTTCGTCGTCAATCCACCGTTGTCGGTCGGCTCGTTCTGGGCATCTCCCGCCATCGATACCGTGAACGGACCGACGACCCTGACCGTTGTCGCGGTGCACGGGACCCCGGGCTACCGCTACAGCTTCCCGATCCTGCCCCCGGGTTGCTCGATCTCCACGAACGCGTCGGTGAGCTGCTCCCCCACGACCGTTGGGACCAACTCCGCCGAGGTCCGGGTTACCGACGCGGTCGGCGTCAACGCGTTCGCGAACACGACCTTCCTCGTGAACCCGAGCCCGCAGGTGCTGAGCTTCGTGGCCACCCCGAGCACGGTCACCGCGGGCGACCTGGTCAGCTTCACGGTCACGGCGAGCGGTGGAACGGCGCCATACAGCTACGCGTACACTGGCTTGCCTTCGGGGTGCTCGCTCTCGGGGAACGGAGGGAGCTGCCACCCGAGCTCCACGGGGAAGTTCACCGTACAGGTTACCGTAACGGACTCCAACGGACAGAAGGGGACGGCGGTCACGACCGTGACCGTGAACGCCCCGCCGGGCATCTTCGCCGGAGGGCTCTATTCCTTCGGGTTCCTCTGGACCCTCCTGGCCCTGCTCGCGATCGTCGTCCTGGTGTTCGTCATCTTGGTGCTTCGGAGATACCGTGCGCTCAAGGGCCAGACCCCGACGTACGCACCCGGTGGCGGAGCCGCGACCACCTCCTACGAGAGCACCGATCATTCGGTCGCCCCGTCCCCGGAGGGGCACGCCTTCCCCAACGAACCTGCGCCCACATCCGAGCAGACGCAACCGGGCTTCGCGCCCCCGCCGCCCCCACCCAGCTCCTCGTCGCCCCCGCCGCCGCCTCCGCCGCCACCGCCTTCGGGAACCGGCGGCATGGGAGGGTGGCCACAATGAGGACGAGTCTCGTGGCTTCGTTCCTCGGCGTGGTCGTCGTCCTCGCCCTGGCCGCGTTGATGCTCGTGCCGACGGTGCCCTCCACCAGTGTGAGTGTCAGAGATACGTCAGCGAGGCTCCCGCACGGGTTCGATACCGCGCAAGTGGGTGCGGCAGCCCTTCCATGCATGCTCCGGCCCGCGATGATGCTTCATTGCACCTCCTCGGGAGCAAGCGTGTCGGGGGTCGCTCGGGGGGTTGTCTCGTCTTCGGCGTGGTCGAGCGCCTCTCCATCTCCCTTCTGGAAGGAGATCTGTGGAACGGGAGGGTGCGGGTTGGGCGACCGGGAGGACCCGCAGGCCGCCTTCGATCCTATCGACAATGAGGTGGTGCTCTTCGGGGGTGTCAACGCCTCAGGGTCCGGGACGGTCTACGGCGATACGTGGACGTTCGCTAACGGCGTATGGACCCAGATCTTTCCTGCCGTCTCCCCCCCTGCGCGCTTCGACGGCGTCATGACCTGGGACGCGGCGGACGGGTACATCGTCCTCTTCAGCGGGTGCGCGAGCCTCGCGGGATGTCCTCCGGCCCTGACGGACACTTGGAGCTTCATTGGGGGGGTTTGGACCCAGCTCACACCGACGTCGGTGCCGACAGGACGCTTCTTCGGTTCCATGGCGTGGGACGGAGTCGACAACTATGACCTCTTGTACGGGGGATACAGCAGCGCCGGTTTCCTGGGTGACACCTGGAGCTTCGTCGGCGGTCAGTGGACCCAGCTCACTCCCACCACCACGCCGGGCCTCCGCTACGCCATGGGCCTGGCCTGGGACCCTTCGGATGGGTACGATGTGCTCTTCGGAGGGGACAGTTCGACAAGCGGGCAGGTCGGAGACACCTGGTCCTACGTGGGCGGCGTCTGGACCCAGCTCGCCCCCACCACCTCGCCCCCGGCCCGTGGACTTCAGAACAGTCAGATGGATACCGACGGCGGATCCCCCTTGATCTGGGGGGGGTATGACTTCAACACCGGCCAGTGCTTTGCCGACACCTGGACCTTCGCGGGAGGTCAATGGACCCAACAGTCCCCAACGACCTCTCCTCCACCCAAGGGTTGGGGGTTGGTGGTGGGAACGCCGGCGGGGAGCCTCACCATCGGCGGATACCAGTGCGGTCTCAGCGATGTCGGGGACACCTGGCAGTACATCTCTGGCCCCCACGTCTCCACACCCGTCCCTTCACCCGCGAACCCTGAGTCCGGAGTGAAGGTCACGTTCACCTCATCGGTGCTCTACGCGGGTACCTCTCCGGACACCTTGTCCTGGACCTGGGCCCCCGCCAAATGGATCCAGTGCACACCTTCCACCTCCCTCTACCTGAACTGCACCCCGCTGCGGGAAGGGAACTACTCCATCACCATCCACATCACAGATGCCACCGGGATGACGGGAAGCGCCACCCTATCCCCGTTCTTCGTCTCCAGGGGCCCTCAGGTCAGCCAGCCTCAACCCACTCGGGTCAAGCTCGATGTGGGACAGACCGTGACGCTCACGTCCACCCTCGTGTACGCGGGGTCGGGAAGCGACACCTTCTCCTGGAGCTCCTCGGGTAGCGGGATGGGGTGCGCGGTCTCGTCCACCTTGACCGACACCTGCAAGCCCACGGCAGCAGGGACCTACAATGTCACGGCCTACGTGTCCGACGGGGTGGGGCAAGGCTGGAACACCTCGGTCAACATCGTGGTCTCGGCGCTACCCGCTTCGAACGCACCGATACCCTGGCCTGGCCCCAGCGCGGACGTCGGACAGACGGTCCGCTTCTCCGCCAACATCACCAACGTCGGCTCCGGGGGCGACAAGTTCAGTTGGACCTTCGCTCCCGCTCAGGGGCTTGACTGTTCGGCGAGCTTCTCGGTCAGCACCGTCTGCGCGACGGCCACCGCAGGCTGGTACAATGTTAGTTTCAACATGGTGGACTCGAACGGGGGTCAGGGCTTCGGGACGCTAGGGTTCCAGGTCTTCGCCCTGCCGAACCTGAGCGCCCCCAGTCCCAGCAAGACGAGCGTCGATGTGGGGCAGACCGTCAGCTTCTCGCCCACGGTCAATTGGGCGGGTTCGGGCGGGCTCTCCTACCTCTGGAACTCCTCCGGCGACGGGTTTGGATGCGGGGCGAACACGCTGGGAAGCTACTCCTGCACCCCTTCGACCGCGGGAACCTACTCCGTGGCCACCCGGGGAACGGATTCGAACGGAGGAGTAGGACGCAGCGTGTCGTTGGCGTACACGGTGTTCGCCCTTCCCCAGGCCACCGCCCCCATGCCGTCGAACCTGCATCCGCAGGTCGGTGAGAGCATCACCTTCTCCACCTCTCTGCTCTCCCACGGCTCGGGCGGGGTCGTCTACAGTTGGACCTCTTCCTCGAGCCAGCTCGGCTGCGCATCCTCGACCTCGGGGAACCTGACCTGCACGCCGTCGGCTACGGGGAGCTACACCGTGACGGTGACCGTAAAGGACTCGAACCACGGTTGGTCGAGCGTGATCTCGCTTCCGGTTTCCGTGACCAATACGCTCACGCTCTCGGTCTCAGCGTCCCCCACCAGCGGTACAGCCCCAGTCCAGGTGACCTTCACGAGCGCACCCTCCGGAGGGACGGCGCCCTACCTCTATACCTGGAAGTTCGGGGACGACTCCGCCGCGGCCAACGAGCCCAGCCCGACCCACACCTACGCATCTGGGGGAACGTTCCTCGTCAGCGTTTGGGTGAACGACTCGGCGGGCCACTCCGCCACGGACACCGTCTCCGTCTCGGTCCTCGCGCCTGCGAGCCCATCGGTCTTCTCCGTCATCCCTGGAGGAATGGTTACCTTCGCTCTGCTCCTCCTTCTGGCGGTCGTGATCATCGCAGCCATGGTCCTGCTTTATCGACGGGCTCGACACCACGCGGTCGCCGCGGCGGCCGCCACCTCCTCTGCGACCTACGCGCCGTCGCCCACCTCGACCGGCCCGGGAGGCTCCACCGAGCCTCCGGCCTAGGGGGGCCTGGGGGTCGCTCCTCCGAGATGGGAGCGCACCATCCTCTCCGTCTGAACGCGAACCTCCTCTCAGGACGCATCCCGAGAACGCATCGGCACACGTCCCAGGGTCGTCGTCACGGGACCCGTGACGAAGTTCACGAGGAGCCCCCAGCGAGTTCGTGGGGGAGGTAGCGGCAACGGGACCCCTCGGGCTCCCTTCGCGGCCGTTCCCTTAATGGGGCACGCCGCGTAAGCCCCTCCATGACGGATGGATCCGCCGTCGCGCTCGCGGTCGATGGATCGGAGGAATCGAAAAGGGCGTTGGACCTTGCATGTCAACTCTGCCGAGGTCTAGGGGCCTCTCTCGTCATCATCACGGTGGTCCCTCCACCCCCCATTTATCCCATGGAGACCGTCCCCCTCGTGATCGAGCCACCACACCTGCTCGAGGCCTACCAGAAGGCCCTCGGCAACGCGGTCGGAGATGCCCGCGCTCAGGGGGTGGCTTCGGTCGAGTCCAAGCTCTTGGAAGGGCCGGTCGTGGACTCGATCGTCCAGTTCTTGAAGGAGGCCCAACCTCGCATGCTCGTCATGGGGGCGCGGGGACTGTCCGCGGGTGCCCGGCTCTTCCTCGGCAGCGTCTCCGACGGCGTCGTGCACCATGCGCCGTGCCCGGTGCTCATTGTACGGGACGGGCGCTCCGCGACCTCGAAGGTCAAGGAGGATAGCGCATGAAGGTGGGGATCCTGGGGAGCGGGGATGTGGCGAGGGCGCTGGGTCGGGGGTTCGCTTCCCGAGGACATGACGTCATGCTTGGCTCGCGAGAGCCCGAGAGTGAGAAGCTTAGGACCTGGAAGAAGGAGGTCGGAGGGCGAGGATCGACCGGGACCTCTGAGCAGGCCGCCACCCACGGCGAGATGATCCTCGTTTGCGTTCACGGGACCGGAGCGGAGGAAGCGGTCTCGACCGCGGGCCCCGATCACTTCCAGGGGAAGGTCGTTATCGATACGACCAATCCGTTGGACACCTCGCGAGGGTTCCCCCCAGGCCTGTTCGTGGGGATCACCGACTCCCTGGGAGAGCGCCTCCAACGAAAGCTCCCTGGCGCGAAGCTGGTGAAGGCCTTCAACACCATTTCCTCGGTCCAGATGGTCGACCCCAAGTTCCCTGGGGGGGCCCCGGAGCTCATGATCTGCGGGAACGATGCAGGGGCGAAGGCCCGGGTCACGGAGGTCGCGAAGGAGCTCGGGTGGCCAGGTACCCTCGACCTGGGTGGCATCGAGGCCTCCCGATGGATGGAGGCGTTCGTGCCGCTGTGGGTGACCGTCGGGATGAAGCTCAACACCTGGCACCACGCCGCGAAGTGGGTGCACCCGTAGGTCCGGCCCTCTGCGGAGGGTGCGTGGCCCCGAATGAGCACTCGAGGTTCAGCCCGGGGGACGAGGCGGAGCCTCGAACGCTGAGTTGATCGCACCCTGTAGAGGGTCGAAGGTGATCTCCAGGCTCGAGCCATCCTTGCAGACGAACTCTACCTTCACCTTGTTCTGAGGCTGGACCCCGTAGCGTTTGAAGGCGTACCTCAGCTCTCCGGCCAATGCAGCAGCGTCTCCCGCGTCCATGGACGTACCCGGTGGGGCGACCGCAAGGAGCAAAAAAGTCCTCTGCTCGCGCACAAGAGGGCCGCCTACCTCCCACTCTTACGAGTTCGAGCGAGCAGGATCGCACCCATCGAGTTGCGATGCTTCCAGGAGCGACTTCGGCAGAACCGGACGCGTCCGCGAAGAGAGGGGAGGAGGGAGGCCTGGAACGCCCGACGGATCCCCTGCTCGTATCCCGGGGCCTTGTGGAGGAGACGTCCCCCCAGCACGACCCTGGGGACCCCGAGGACGTTGACGACCGAACCCAGCACCTCTCCGAGCGCCTCGGCTGCCGTGTCTCGGGCCCTGCGGCAGGCGATGTCTCCCTCTTCCGCGAGTCGAAGGAGGTCCCAAGCGGTCAATGCAGATCCTGCGCGCTCCCGCAGGGCACGACCCAGACCTGACCTTGGGGAGCTTCGGGCGAGGCGGACCGCCGTCTCGGCCAGAGCACGACCTCCTGCGAGCGCCTCTACACATCCACGCTTTCCACACCCACAACGACGTGCAAAGCCGTGGACCCTGACGTGCCCGAGCTCCCCCCCGGTACCCCACACGCCGCGTTGAAGGACCCCTCCCATGACCAGCCCGCCACCGATGCCTGTACCCAACACCACATAGAGCAGGTCGGAAGGGGGACCCCGCCCCAGCTCGTGCTCCGCCCAGGCCGCGCAGTTCGCATCGTTCTCGACCAGGACCCGGCGTCCGAGCGCCTTCGAGAGCATCTGCGGGGCGGACCTCCCGAGCCAGTCCGGATTGTTCGGGGCGAAGGTCACCCTGCCTTTTCGGCCTTCGAGCACTCCCGGGAAGGCGACCCCTACGGTCCCGACGACTCGACATCGTTCGAAGGCCGTGGCCCCGTCCGCCGCAGCTCGGACCGCCTGCAGGGTGCCTTCGGCCCCGTTCTGGGGATTATGGGGCTGCACGACAGAGGCGCGGACGCGCCCGCGGGCGTCGAGCGTCACCGCTGCGACGTGCGAGCCTCCGATGTCCACGCCCAAACGGACCGATAGCGCCACGGTTCCCCCAGGAAAGAGCGCATATAACCGGAGAGGGGTCCCATTCGAGAACGGGAACGATGGCGCAGATCGAGTTCGGAGGGACCCGGGTCCGGGTTCTCCAAGGGGACCTTTGCGACCAGGACACGGACGCCATCGTCAACGCCGCCAACTCCTCGTTGATGGGCGGAGGGGGGGTAGACGGGGCGATCCATGCTCGTGGTGGACCCCAGATCGCCGAGGCTTGCCGACGCATCCTGGAGAGCGAGTGGCCGGGCGGACTTCCGGCGGGGAAGGCCGTCATCACGGCCGGGGGAAGACTTCCCGCCCGGCACGTCATCCATACGGTAGGTCCGGTCTGGCGAGGAGGCGAGTCCCTCGAGGAGATGATCCTCGCGGACGCCTATCGGAACTGCCTCTCGCTCGCGGTCGCGAGGGACCTCAGAACGATCGCCTTCCCCGCCATCAGCGCAGGGGCGTACGGGTATCCGATCGAGAAGGCGGCGCGGGTCGCCTTGGGAACGACCCGGGTGTTCCTGGTCGGCGGGCTCAACATCCCTCCACCGGGTCGCGTGCGGAGGTCGACGCTCGAGGAGGTCCGTTTTGTCCTCTTCCGGAGCGAGGATAGAGAAGTGTACGAGCGGGCCCTACGGGAGATCTTTGCGCTCGCAGGCCCCGACTGAAGCTCCGGGCGTGCAGAGGTCGGAGCTACCGGAGCCACCGCGGCGTTCATAGACTTCGGACGTTCACGGGTGACGAAGTGCCGGCAGAACCCGCGACCTCCGACCCCCTGACGCAGGCGATCCCCCTGATCGGGCGGGGAGCGGAGACGCGTCAGCTTCGGCAAGCCCTCGACTCGGCCTTGGCCGGCCGAGGCTCGGCGTGGACCCTGGAGGGTCCGGGGGGGATCGGAAAGACCCGGCTCCTCCGATGGATGGAATCGTCCGCCCGTGGTGAGGGGTTCGAGGTGCTCTGGGGCTACTGCCTCAAAGAGACCATCTCACCATTCTTCGCGTTCGAACAGGTCTTTCGGCCCCGGGCGACGGGGGTCGGAGCGACCGCGACGTCCTCGGGGGCCGTGGAGGGCAAGTCCGTGGTAGGACGCGAGCTCCCAGCCGTGGGGAACCTCCCTTCGGTCCTCATTCTGGAGGAAGAGAGGCCCCGACGGATCTTCGAAATGGTTCGGAAGTACGGTCCTGAGACCCCGACGCTCCTGCTCTCCCGTGAACGCCCCTCCACGTTGCGGCTGAAGGACCCCTCCCTGGACCCGGGAACGACCATCCTCTGGCTCTCCCGGTCCGAGGGAGAGGATGTGGTCCCACCTTCCCAGATGGACGCCCTGGGAGAGAGGCTCCAGCTGCACTTGGTCCGCCATCCCGGGGCGATCGTCGCGGTCAGCGGGCTCGAATACCTGGTCAGTCAGAACGCGTTCTTGCCCGTCCTGCGCCTGCTCCAGTTCCTCCGCGACACGGCGGAGAGCTCGGGGGGCCATCTGCTGATCTCCCTCCCCTCTGCCGCGTTCGAGGCCCGGGAGCTGTCCCTGCTGGAAGGGGAGGGCGAGGTGCTCCGTCCGTCGACCGCGCCCCCGGTGCCCCCAGGGGCCCCCGAGTCCCACCCGTCTGAGCGCGGCGGAGTATCCCCGGGGCCGGAGGCCCCCGCGACCACGCTGCTCCGGTACCTCGACCAGCTGGAGCGCACCTCTTCGACCCGCCCTGCGCTCCTCATCGTCGATGATCTCCAATGGGCGGACGCCCAGAGCGCGCTGACCTTCCAGTTCCTCGCACGCAATCTGGGTTCGCTCCGGGTCGTGCTTGTGGCGGGACTCCGAGATGAGGCGACCGAAGGCTCCGGGAGCGGAGAGACCTCGCTCTCTTCCTCCCTGGAGTCGCTCCGCCACCAGGGGCATCTTCGCTCGCTTTCCCTGGGGGGCCTCGCCGAATCGGAGATGATGGAGCTGATCGATCGCCGATTGGGCGGCCCGCTCCGGCTCGACGCGCATGACCAGGAGTTCCGGGACTTCCTCCAGCGTTCCGGAGGGAACCCTTTCTTCCTCCTCGAGACGGTTGAGCAGCTTCGCGACGAGGGATGGGTCCGACGGCAGGACGGAGCGTTCACGCTCACCTCCCCCGGGTCTGCTGGCGGGGCCGCGGCCGAGGGGCCGGGTACCGCTCAGCTCCCCGCGACCATCCGAAAGCTGGTCGGCCACCGCATCGCACACTTGCCTGCGGACCTTCGCCGAACGCTCGAGGTCGCGTCGGTCGTCGGGAGCGAGTTCGAGATGGCCCCGCTCGTCTCGGTGCTGGGTCGCTCCCAAGTGGAGGTCGAGGGTCAGCTCAAGGCCCTCCATGAGCGTTACCGCCTGCTCGAAACGATCCCAGGGACCCCCCGGTATGCCTTCGGGCACCCTCTCGTGTGGGAGGCGACCCGACTGACCCTCCCGAAGGAAGACCTCGCGAAGATCGCCCAGCAGCTCGCCGCCTGGTGGGCGACCAGCCGACCGGAGGATGTCGAGCTCATCGCCCGCTTGTACCACGATGCCCGGGACGGGAAGGAGGGCATCCCATGGTTCCGACGCGCGGCGGAGCAGGCGAAGAGATCCTTGGCGGCGGACGCGCTCCTGACCTACTTCCGCTGGTGGAAGGAGCTCACCGGCCACACCGAAGGGGAGGTGGAAGCCCTGCTCACCTCGCTCTATGAAGCGAACTGGCACATCGCGACCTCGGGCGCATTCCGAGAGGCCATCGAGCTGGCGGAACTGGCTGAGACCCTTCCCGTGAACGAGCAGCAGCGCTGGCTCGTGGAGCTCGGCACCGCGGATCTCCTGGGTCAACGCGATGCCGCCCGGGGCGCGGCCATCCTAGAACGGCTGACGCGCGAGTTCGAGGCGGCGGGGCCCCGAGTCCCGCTGGGTCTTCGCAGCCATCTCCAAGTGGCGAGAGGCTCGCAGTTCCTGGCCCAGGGACGGTTCGAGGAGGCGGTCGGGCTCCTCCTGCCCACCCTCTCGGCACCACCGACCTCTCCCGAGCTCCTGCGCCTCCAGGTCCGCGTCATGCTCCAGGCTCCGGCAGCGCTCCTGGGCGCGAACCGGAGGGAGGAGGCCCGCGAGATCTTCGCGCAATTCCGTGCCGAGCGGCTCGACCGCCGGCTGGAGGGCGAGGGGCTTGGCGCTCGCGGGGCGCTCGGAGGTATCCTCTCCAGCGAGGCCCAGCTCCTCCTGCTCGAAGGGGACGTCCCGGGGGCGATCGCGCGCTTCCAGGAAGCCATCGACCACATGCGGCAGACCGGCATCCTTCGATGGCTCACGGTCGCGCTCTCCTTCCAGGCGGAGGCTCTGCTGGAGCGAGGGGACCTCGCGGCCGCGAGGGCCTCGCTCGACGAGGCCCGCGCGCTTTCGGACAAGTTCGAATTCGCACAGGGAGCGGCCAGCGAGCGCTGGGGACGCGGGCTTCTCCATCTCCAGTCGAAGGCGTGGGACCTCGCGAGGTCGGCCTTCGAGGATGCGCTCCAACGCTATGCGCTCCTGGGAGATCCCGACGCCCCGGAGGTGCGCCTCGGCCTGGCCCGGGTCCGCTCCGAGACCGGTGACCCGACGGGCGCCCTCGAGGACCTTCGAAGGCTCGAGCCTTCGGTGGCGAGGATGGAGAGCCGTTGGCGTCCACAATTCTACCGCTTCCGGTCGCGGGTTCGCGGTCGACTTGGCGACGCACGCGGCGCCCGGGAGGACCTCGAGAAAGGTCTCGAGCTCGCGCGGGCCTCCGGGAACCGGCTCGCGGAAGGCTTTCTGCTGGGCGCTCTCGGGCGCTGGGAAAGGACCCGAGGTGAGGGGGCCCGAGCTGACGAGTTCCAACACCGCGCTGCCTCTCTGCTCCGGGCCTGCGGTGTCGAGCGGGACCCCTGGGTGCTCGTCTGATCAGCGAGAAGCGCCGAGCAGCTTGCGTGCCGCGACGACCTTCAGGATCTCATCGGTCCCGTGGGCGGAGGTCCCGGAACGGACGTCCCTCCAGCGCTGTTCGTGGGGGAGCCGCGAAGAGTACCCGGCGCCCCCGTGGAACTGCATCGCGTGGTCCAGGACCTTGAGCGCGGTCGAGTTCCCGAGCCACTTCGCGAGAGCGGCCTCCGCCGAGACCTCCTCGTGCCGATGCCAGCGGGCAAGGACATCCCAGGCGAAGAGCCGGGCGGAGCGAAGTTGGGCATGGTCCTCCACCAGAGGGAAGGAGACCCCCTCGAAGGAAGAGAGCGGCCGTCCGAAGGCGTTCCGGGAGGCCACGTGCTGTCGGGTCTCCCCCCAGGAAGCCCTCGCGACGGAGAGGTAGAGGAGGCCGAGCAGCGCTCGTTCGGGTGTCAGCTCCTCCATGAAATAGGAGAAGCCTTTGCCCTCTTCCCCGACCCGAGAACCTGACGGAACCTGCACGTGATCATAGTGGACGGTGCCGCGGCGCATCCACTTCTCCCCCAGGTCCTCGCTGAGCTCGTGCGAGATCCCTCGGAGGTCCTGAGGCACGAGGAAGAGCGAGATCCCTTTCGCGCCCTCCCCGGGTGCGGTCTTAGCGTAGACGAGGGCAGCCTGTGCATCCTCCGCAAAGGCCACCTCGCTCTTGGTCCCGGAGATCACGTAGAGGTCGCCTTCGCGCTCGGCACGGGTGGAGAGGGCGGCGGCGTCAGAGCCGGCATGGGGCTCGGTCACCTGATTGGCGATGAGCAGCTCTCCTCGGAGGAGCGGACGGTACCACCTTTCCAGAAGTTCCGGGGACCCATGGAGGAGCGGCGAACAGAACTCGGGCTGAAGGACCAACTTGGCGAAGACGCTACCCCCCAGGAACCCGATCTCCTCGATGAGCGCAGCTTCATCGAGGACCGACCAGGCTTGGCCCCCGACCGAGGTCGGAGCACGAGGCCCGAGCCATCCTCGTGCCGCGAGGGCCTTCCACTCCCTCTGGGGGAAGGAGGGATGGCGGTCAAGCTCGCTATAGCGTCGTGCAAGGTCCAAGGCGAGAGCGAACTCCCGAACCTCCTTTCGCAGCGCCGGTGCGCGTGGGGTAGCGAACGGGGAGGCAGGGTCGATCTCGGAGGCCGGCTCGGGAGTTCCGTTCATGGACTCCCTTCGTGGAGGGCACCGCCACCGTCCCTCGCTCGTTTCGGGTCCGGTCGGTACTCCCCCACGACCCCCGCTTGGCGGAGCGCCTTGCGCGCCGGTTCGGAGAGGCCGAGGATGCCGGAGAGCACCGCGTCGTTGTCCTGGCCCAGCCAGGGACCCCCACGCCAGACCCGCCCCGGGGTCCGGGAGAGCTTGGGAGCGACCCCGGCGCCGCGCACAGGCCCCAGGACCGGGTCCTCCCATCCGAGCAACATCTCGCGGGCCCTGAACTGGGGATTCTCCGCGATCTCTTGCATGCCCAGGATGGGAGCGAAAGCGACGTCGTTCTGAAGCCCCAGCTCCTCGAGGTCGTGGACTGACCTGGCGCGGGTGAACTCCCGGAGACGCAGATCGATCCGATCCCGGTCTGAGAGGCGTCCCTCCATGGTCCTCCAAGAAGGCTCCTCGGGGAGGCCTACTAGCGATCTCAGCTTCTCCCAGCTGAGGGGGGTGGGAGCCGCCAAGGCGACCCACCCGTCGCGTGCGGGATAGATTCCGTAAGGGTACAGTCGCGGGTGGGCGGCCCCGTGCCTCTGCCGGACCTCGCCCCGGGAGAAGTAGTCCACCGCCATGTTCTCCATCATCAGGAAGAAGAGCTCGTAGGCGGCCACGTCCACGACCTGCCCTTCCCCGGTCCGCTCGGCGTGGTGGAGGGCCATGAGCGCCGCCGTCGCTGCGCCCAGGCCGGTCACGAGGTCATTGATCGCGGTCCCGCTCTGCATCGGAGGCTTCGGGTCGGGCTCTCCCTGGCAAGCGAGGTAGCCGCTCATCGCCTGGGCGATGAGGTCGTAGGACGCGCGCCGAACGTATCGTGGGTCGCCGGTCTGGCCGAAGCCGGAAACGTGGACGATCACCAAGGCGGGATTGGCCTCGAGGACGGTCGCGTCGGAGAGACCCAACTTGTCGAAGGTCCCCGGGCGTGAGGCGTCGATCCAGATCTGGGAGCGCTCCAAGAGGTCGAGCAGCAGCTCGCGCCCCTTGGCGGTCGTCAGGTCCAGGCCGAGGGAGAGCTTGTTGCGGCCGTACTGGACCCAGGACTCGGAGACCTGTCCCGCGGAGGGGGCCCCGACCGGGAGGAGTGGGGGAAGCAATCGGGAAGGGTCGACGTAGGAAGGGCCGAACGGAGGTCCTTCCACGTGGACCACCTCGGCCCCAAAGTCGGCCAGGAAGGTGGCCGCCCAGGGCCCTGCGACCACCCGTCCGGTATCGACGACCCGCACATCTTGGAGGGGCCCGTAGACGGGTGGGACCCGCCGTTCCTCGGACGGCGGGACGGACGCCCCGGCGCCCTTCGGGCTGGGGGCGGAGGCCACCACGCCTCGCGTGGGGACCCCCCCGGGATAATCCGGGAGGTTCACCGGTGCACCTCGCGACGCTTATGGCCGAGGCCCGGTCCCCGTCCTCGGAGTCGGGAACGCGTGTCCGGTTCACCCTGGGACCTCTCCCCCAAGGAGTTCTGCGAGGAACTGGCCCGGTACAAGCTCGCCCACCACCCCTTCCGGACCCATCCTTTCTTCCGGGAGTGGGAAGAAGGCAAGCTTCCCCTTGACCACATCCGCGCCTGGGCGCCCCAGTTCTACGCCTGGCTCTGTGTGATTCCAAGAGCTTACGCGCTCCGGTTCGCCCAGCTTCCTTGGGACGACGCGCACGCGAAGTACCGCGACATGCTCCTCGAACACCTGACCGAGGAGGCCGGCTACCCTTCGGAGCAACACCGACCTCACCCCGAGCTCTTCCTGAACTTCTGCAAGGGGATCGGGCTGTCGCGCGAGAAGGTGCAGTCGACCCCCTGGCTCCCAGGGACCTACCTCGCGGTCGATGACTTCCTCTACGTCAACCACTACGAGCCGTTCTACGTCTCCGCCGCAGGGTCCTCCGAGCCCCCGAACGTCGAGCTCTGCGAGCGACTTCTCCCCACCCTTCGGAACGTCTACAAGGTCCCCGAAGCGAACCTCGAGTACTATGTCATGCACGGGGAGCTGGACAAGGAGCATAGCCAGCTCGTGAACTCGATCGTCGCCGATTTCGCGGGAGAGGGCCCCCAGACACGCCGGAGGATGTGGGAGGCGATGTTGCGCGGGATCGGAGTGCACCAGGCCCTGGTCGATGGGGTTCTCTGGTCCCTCCGAGCCATCCCCCCGAGGTCTCTCAAAGCGAACATGATCCCTCCCGCAACGCTGTCACGAACCCGTTGATCTTCGGTTCTGGCACCTTCTCGACGTTCGCTGAACGGCCCAATCCCGACCCGGGGTCCGAGAAGAGGGCTCACTCCTCGGGCGGACCCTCCCCGGTGAGGGGGAACCGGCTTGACGCCACGTTCTCTCTCCAGGCCGGCGGGCCCGAGATATGTCGACGATCCAGGCGAAGGCGACATGGAAGGGAAGTTACGAGACTTGGCTGGAGGACGGAAGGGGTCACAGCGTCGGGGTCGACCTCCCTCACGACGAGGGGGGTTCCGACACCGGAACCTCCGCGCTCGAGCTTCAGGTCCTCTCTCTGGCGGGTTGCATCAGCACCATCTTCGCGCTCGTTGCGAAACGCCGTCGGCTCCGCTACCAGGGGCTCACGATCGAACTGGAAGCGCACCGCCCTCGTGGGGCCCCCACCGTGACGGCCGTGAATGGGACGTTCACCATCGAATCCGACGACGACCCGGGGGCCATCGACACGTCGCTGCAGATCACGGTCCGAACCTGCCCCGTGGGGGTCATCTACGAAAAGGCGGGGATCCCGGTCTCCATTCGGACCGTCGTTCGCCCGATGGTCGCCACCGCTCAGGCGGAGCGATCGGGCGTCCCCGCCGGGAACGGGCCCACCGAGGGGCCTGCTCTCACCTGAGCCGCCTGGAACGACTCCCGGGGGCCACACGAAGGCGGGCTAACGCCTAATCTCCTCCGCCCCCATCGTAGGGAAGGCTCGACGCCCACCATGGCGCCCAAGGACCTCTACCGGCTGCTGGGGGTGCCCTCCTACGCCTCCCAGGAGCGCATACGGACCGCCTACCGCAAGATGGTCCGCCGCTACCATCCCGACGTCTACCACGGGGACGCCGATGTGGCCCATGCCAACTTCCGAGAGCTCACGGAGGCGTACGATCTGCTCACCGACCCTTCCCGTCGGCGCGAGTACGACCGAAGGCGGGAGGAGGAACTGGCCGCAGCGGAGGTCCTCGACGCGGAGCAGCATCGTCGATGGCTGCACTTCCCTCCCCCCGAGACCTCCGCCACTCCCACCATTGAGGGACGCGGTGGCCTCCAGACCTTCCGTAAGGCCTTTCGCAAGGCGAACGAGCAGCGGCTCTCCCGCCAGGACATCTCTCGTAGGACGAAGCTCCTCCTGGTGGCGGGTTTCGCGACCTTCTGTGCGGTCCTTCTCCTTCTGGTTGCGGTCCCCGTCTCCCAGCCCTTCTCGTTCTCCCAGGCCCCGGCTCCCGGCTGTGGGAACGGAGGAGGGGCCACCTACCAGTTCCTTCGTGGGGACCGAGTCACCCTGGCGTGGACCGTCCTGTCCGGGAACTTCACGAACACTTCGACGCTGGACGTCCAAGTGACGGGCTCGGCAGGCACAGTGTCCATGGAGAGCGAGGCGCTACCAGGTTCCTCCGGGACCTACTCCTTCGTGGCGGATGGGAACGCGTACCAGTTCGCCAGCTGCTATTGGGGGCGCGGCTCCATCTCCGAGGTCCAGTTCAGCGGGAACTTCGTGGGGCCTCTGGTCTGAGCTCCCCTTGGGGGGGCCGGGGCCAACGCCGTTCTTGGCGGGGCGCCCGCGACCTATGCGAGCGCGATGTCGAGCCGGTCGAGCAACGCCCGGACGTGCTCCGGACCGATCGGTTTCCGCAGGTAGGCCTCCACCCGAAGCCCCTGAGCATTGAGCTCCTCGAGCTCGGGAAGCGAGCCGGTCAGGACCACGACGGGCAGACTCGAGGTCTTCGGGCGCGAGCGGATCTCCCCCAGGAAGTCGACGCCCGACATGCCGGGCAGGTGCAGGTCAAGGAACACGATATCGGGCAGGTTGTCTTCAGAGGAGGTGCTCCAGCGCTGCAGCAGCTCCAGAGCGGCCTCGCCCGAGGTCGCGGTCATACTGGAGACGTCCAGCCCGGACCGCTGGAACACCTCCTGCATGTAGCGAGCGTCTCCGGGGTTGTCCTCGACGAGCAGGACGTGGAGCTTCCGGGTCGATCCTAAGGTGGCCATGTGCGACGAGTGACGGGGGCAAGCCGTCTAAGGAGTCCATGGAGGAGGGGATATAGGGGAGGCCCGTATCCATGCGTATAGCTGACCGCCCGGCGCCGACCCCGGACTCCCGCCTACAAGCCTGAAATACGGTCGGAGGCTGGAGCCTTCGATGACCATTCCGAGCGGAACAGCCAAGGCTGCGCGCGCGGGCGGTCGGTATTTCTGGTCCTGGTGGTGAGCGGAGGCGCCGAACCGGCCTCCTCCTCAGCGTCCACCAAGACTTGATGAGCAGGACGGTCCGGTACCTCCCTCGCCTCTCCGGGAACGGAAGGAGAGAAGGAACGGATGAACGGCAAGGAGCTGCGCCTGCGTCGACTCTTCCCTAGCCCACGGGCCCGACTCTTTGCGGTCCCCTTGGACCACAGCTTGTCGGTCGGACCCATCGAGGGGCTCCGCCAGTTGGAGCCTACGGCGCGATCGCTCCAGGAGGGCGGCGTGCGCTGCCTCATCGTTCACAAGGGGGGGGTTCGGACCATCGCCGCCTCGCTCATGCCCTCCACCCTCTTGGGGGTCCACCTCTCCGCCTCGACCTCCCTGGCCCAGGATACGGGGCGGAAGCGGATCGCAGGGACGGTCGCGGAAGCGGTCCGACTCGGCGCGGACCTGGTGAGCGTTCAGGTCAACTTTGGGGACCCGGCAGAGGGCGAGATGCTGGAGGACCTCGGGCACATGGCCGAGGAGTGCGAGGCGCTGGGGATGCCGCTCCTCTGCATGACCTACGTCAGATCGAAGGGCAAGGAGATCGAAGAGGCGGCGCTCGCCCACGCGTGCCGGGCCGCCGCGGACCTGGGGGCCGACGTCATCAAGACCAACTTCCCGAGCTCCCACGGGTTCCGCAGGCTCGTAGAGAGTACCCCCGTGCCCGTCCTCGTGGGGGGGGGGCCGAAGCTCGACCGGGAGGAGGACCTCCTCCAACTCGTCCGAGACGCGACCGAAGCGGGTGCGCGAGGCATCTGCATCGGGAGGAACCTGTTCCAATCGTCGGACATTGTCGCGACCGCTCGCAAGGTCGCTTCGACGCTCGACGGGGTCGCCAAGGGCTGAGGGAGCAACGCATGGACCGACAGAGGATCGTCCTGGAGCTCGAGGCGGGCGAGGCCGGCGAACGGCTTCGTGGGTACGCCGAACGACGCGGGTTCCACCGGTTCCTCCTTGCGGTCGGCGCAGCGAAGTCCACCCTGGTCGGACGTGAGGTCGTCCTGCGCAAAGGGACCGCTCTTCGATTCCCCGGTGGGGGAGGGGAAGGCGAGGTGCTCCGGGTGGCCCGCCCTGCGGACCTCGAAGGGGTGCTTCGGGCGCTTCAGGCCCGGCCCCTGGTCCTGGTCGAATTCGATCGCGAGCGGGTCATCCCTCTGGAGAATCTCATCGCCATGCGGCAGACCGCGGGGGAACACGCTCCGGGGGCCCTTTGGGTCCGCGCCCAACGTGCCGAGGAAGTGCCGGGCCTCCTAGGTGCCCTGGAGCATGGTTCGGACGGAGCGGTCGTGGCCGTCTCGGTGACGGAAGAGATCGACCGGCTCGAGGCCCACATCGATCGCCCCCGACTCGAGCTCTCCTGGAAGATCGCCCAGGTCGCACGCGTGACGCCCGGGGGGATCGGGGAGCGCGTGGTGGTCGACACGACCAGTCTGCTTGCCGAGGACGAGGGGATGCTCGTGGGGAGCCAGGGTGCGTTCCTCCTCCTGGTGGCTTCCGAGGCGCAAGGGTCGCGCTACACGAGACCCCGACCGTTCCGCGTCAACGCGGGAGCGGTGCACTCCTACACGCTGCTCGCCGATGGAACGACCCGCTACCTTAGCGAACTGGAGGCCGGGGACCGCGTGGTCGTGGCCCGGCCCCGAGGAGACGCGAGGAGCGTCCGCGTCGGTCGGCTCAAGATCGAGCGTCGCCCCTTCACCCTGGTCGAGGTCAAGGTGGGCGCCCGTCGCTACACCCTCTTCCTCCAGGAGGCGGAGACGGTGCGCCTGACCACGCCCAAGGGTCCCAAGCCCGTCCCGGAGCTCTCGATACGCGACCGCTTGCTGGGGGTCGAACTTCCCGCCGCACGCCACTTTGGCATGGCCGTGCACGAGACGATCCTGGAGCGCTAGGAGATGGGAGCGCGGGACCACGCGATCGACCCCGAGGTCCTCGCCCCCCGGCCCGGACATCCGCTCCTCGTGGCGACCCTCCCTGGCCGGAAGGCGGAGGACCTTCGAACCGAAGTGCAGCAAGCTGCCGAGGCTGGCGCCGACCTGGTCGAGTTCCGCCTGGATCGGTTGTCGCGGGGAGAGGTGGGGAGGCTCGAGAGGGTGCATGAGCTGCCGCTCCTGCACCCTTGGGTCCCCGCGATCGCCACGCTGCGCTCGAAGGCCGAAGGGGGAGAAGGCCCGGACGACCTCCCCTCGCGCCGTAAGCTCGTCCTGGAGGCCCTCGACTCGCTTCCGTTCAGTTTCGTCGACCTCGAGGTCGCGCGCGATCTGCCGATGCGGGAGGAGCTCCGGAGCGCGGAAGGCCGCCGGCTCGGGGTCGTGGGCTCGGCCCACCTGCCCGCCGGGACCCCTACGGAGAAGGCGGTCCGGACCCTTCGTGCGGCGATGCAGGGGAACGAGGTGGCCAAGGTCGTTCTCCCGGCTCCCGCGGGCCAGGTGGTCCGAGAGATCCTCCCGGCCCTGGAAAGTTTCCGAGGCTCTCCCTATGTTTGTCACACGACCGGGGGTGCCGGGTCGCTGCTCCGTGTCCTCGCGCCACGCCTCGGGATGGCCTGGGTCTACTGCCGCCTACCGGGCGACCGCGGGGTGGCGGAGGTCGAACGCTCTCAGGTCCCCCTCGATCGGATGCGGCGCTTCATCAACTCCGGTCCGGAGGCCCCCTGGATGGCGGTCGTCGGGAACCCTATCGGCCACACTCTCTCCCCCGACCTTCAGGCCTCCTTCCTGAAAGCGACCCATACCGAGGGCATCTACGTCGCGCTCGAGCTCACGTCCGAGGAGGAGTTCATGACCGTCCTCCCGGCCCTCCGACGCTACGGGCTGCGGGGGGTGAACGCGACCCGTCCGTTCAAGCGGGCCGCGTATCAGCTAGCCAAGGTCCGTAGCGAACACGCCAGCGCTAGCGCGGCGGTGAACACGCTCGTCGCGGACCCTGCCGATCCTACGGGGTTCCGTGGGCACAACACGGACGTCTCCGCCCTGCTTCGCTGGTGGGGAGAGCTCGAGAAGGCGGGGACCCCGCTGGACCGGGTCCTGGTGGTGGGGACCGGGGGGGCCGCGCGCGCGGCGGTGCTCGCGAGCGTCCTTCACGGAGCCCAGGTCTTCGTCCTGGGCCGCCGCCCCGAGCGGGTCCAGGAGCTGGTCCATGACTTCCCTCCCGAGACGGTGCACGCGATCCCGCCGGGGTCCCTGCGAGAGTTCCCGCTCGTCGTCCACGCCACCCCCGTGGGCCAGGAGGGGGAGGAAGGGGGGGTCCTCGAGGTCCCCCTACAACGTGCTCTCGGAAGCGGAAGCCTCTTGGTCGACCTCGTGTACCGCCCTCGAGCGTCCACCGTGCAAGACCTGGTGAAGGCCCCTGGCGCCCGCTACGTCGACGGGATGCGGATGCTCGTTTACCAGGCTGCCGAAACCTTCCGTCTTTTCACCGGGACCCAGGTCCCCGACCGTCTGGTCGAGGAGTGGGTAGCCCCCGCTGCCGAGGGGGTGGCGGCATGAGCGCCGCAGGTCCGGTGACGATGGGGCCGACGCTTCGTGACGGCGCCTGGGGCGCCATCTCCTTCCTGAACGCGATCCCCCAGGGGATCGGCTGTGCCGCCGCGATCTCCCTTCCCGTCACGGTCGAGGTCCAGTACGTCCCGGCTCCGCCGCAGAGCAAGCCCTGGCTCGACACCACCGAGGGGGAGGCGACCCCGCTCCTGCGCTGGACCCTGGACAAGGTCTACGAGAGCGTTCCCGTCCCTCCCATCTACAAGTTCCATGTGGCGGTGAGGTCGGGGGTTCCCCCCCAAAAGGGCCTCAAGAGCTCCTCGGCGGTCTCCGTCGCCCTCGCGCGGGCGCTGCGTCGGGTCCTAGGCCAGAGCCCGACCCCTGCGGAAGTCGCCACGCTCTCCGCCAAGGCGGCCCTGGCGGCGGGGGTCTCGGTCACCGGCGCCTTCGACGACGCGCTCGCGTGCGCCATGGGCGGCGTGGTGGTCGCTGACGTCCGGGCGCACTGGCAGATGCTCTCCACCGAGGTCCCTTCGGGACTTCAGGCCCTCCTCTGGATACCGGAGACCACCCGCCCCGACCTTGCGAAGCGGAGCTCCGAGCTGAGGGCGCCCGACATGAACGCCAAGGAGGCGGTCCGCCTCGCGCTCCGGGGCGACTATCTCAAGGCGATGAAGTACAACTCGCTCGTCGTGGAGCGGGCGTTGGGTTACGATTACGCCAAGTTACGCGAGGCCGGGCTCACCAAGGGAGCGCTGTCGGCCGGGGTCACCGGGAACGGTCCGGCGGTGGCCTTCGTCTGCCCCCGGGAGCTGACCCCGCAGGTGGCCTCCGCCCTACCATGGCAGGGCGCGAAGCTGCTCACGGCGGAGTTCGTGCGCCCCGGGGTGGTGCCCGCGTGATGGTGCCTGCCGAACGTCAACGACCCGCAAGGACCGCCACTTCGCCGGACCCCGAAGCGGCTCTTCTCAGGTTGAATGAGGGTGCGGGCCTGCCGCCGCTTCCAGGACGGGTCGTGGTCACCCCGGGCACCGCCCGCGGGACGCTGACCGCTCCACCTTCCAAGAGCTACACCCACCGCGCGCTCGTCGTCGCCGCGCTCGCCGAGGGACCCACGAGGGTGATCGGGGGGCTCCGGAGCGAGGACACGCTGGCCAGCCTTCGGGCGGTCATCAGGTTGGGTGGGCAGCTGCGGGCAGCCCCCCCTGAGGCGCCTCCGGGAGGGGAAAGCGTCCTTCCTCCGCTCGCGCTCGACCCTCTCCCCCTGGGCCCGAGTCATGGAGGGGTGGCGGAGATCGACACCGCCGAGTCCGGGACCACCCTGCGGCTCTTTAGCGCCGTCGCCGCGCTCCTCCCTCGTACCTCCCGCTTCTCCGGGAGTCCTTCTCTCGCCCGGCGCCCTCTGGGTGGGCTCCTCCAAGCCCTTGCTTGTCTGGGGGCCAGCTTCGATGGCCCTCCTCCAGGTCGGTCCCTACCCTTCTCGGTCCGCGGGCCGCTCCACGGGGGGAGCGTCTCGGTCTCCGGGAGCGAAAGTAGCCAGTTCACTTCCGCGCTGCTCATCGCGCTCCCTTGCCTTGCGGAGGGCTCCGAGCTCCAGGTCGCAGGTGCGAGGGTGAGCCTTCCGTACGTGGAGGCAACGCTCGAGGTCCTGCGACAGCAAGGAGTGCACATCGAGAGCGCGCCCTCCAACCGCTACGTCATCCCGGGCGGTCAGCGCTACCGGGGAGGCCACCTCACGGTCACGGGCGACGCCTCCTCCGCCGCGTACTTCCTCGCCTTGGGCGCCATCCAAGGTGGGCCCATCACGGTCAAAGGGGTTGACCTGCACGTCCCGCAGGCCGACCTGGCCCTGCTCCCTGTGCTCGAACGTGCAGGGGCACGCGTCCGTCGCGGCGAACGGGAGCTCACCGTGGAGCGCCGCGGGGGAAGGCTCTCGCCCTTCGAGGTCGACCTGACGGCCTCGCCCGATCTTGCCCCCCTTCTGGCCGTCGTGGCCGCCTTCGCCCAGGGGCGATCAAAGCTGCTCGGGGCTTCCCATCTCGAGGCCAAGGAGAGCGACCGTCGACAGGGCTCCTTGAGGCTGGCCCAGGCGCTGGGCGCGAGCGCACGAGCGACCGAGGAAGGTATCGAGGTCGAGGGCCCCGTTCAGGTGTGCTCGCTGGACCTGAGGGACCTCTCGGACCACCGGATGTTCATGAGCGCCGCGGTCGCCGCTGCCGCCCTCAAGGAGCCCTCGACGCTCGAAGACCCCCGGGTGGTGCGCAAGTCCTACCCGGGTTTCCTGGAGGACCTGGGGAGCCTGGGGATACAGGTCGAAGGCGCTCGGGGGGGAGCTCCTGGGAGGTCGACATGAGGATGGCGATCGGGGAAGCGCTCCGTCTCACCCTCTTTGGCTCAAGCCACGGTCCCGTCGTGGGTGCCGTGCTCGAGGGTCTCCCCGCGGGGACCCCTGTCGACCTTGAGGCGGTCCAGCGCGAGCTGGACCGTAGGCGCCCCATCGGTCGCGCGCTCGCGACCAAGCGGCGGGAAGAGGACCAGCTCCGAGTGGAATCCGGGCTCGTCAACGGACGCACCACGGGAGACCCGCTCGTCGGGGTGGTCGAGAACCGGGACGTCCGGCGAGGGCCATACCGAGAGCTCGAGGACGTCCCTCGACCCGGGCATGCGGACTTCCCCGCGAGGATGCGATACGGCGAGGCCTTCGACCTTTCCGGAGGGGGGATCTTCTCCGGCCGGATGACCGTGGGGCTGGTCTTTGGAGGGGCGGTCGCCCGAGGCCTCCTCTCCCCTCAGGGGATCGATGTGCTCGCCTTCACCCGCTCCTTGGGAGGGGTCGACGCCTCGGCGGCCTCGCTCGAGCGACGGCTCCCTGAGCTTCGTGCCGACGTGCTGTCGCACGAGGTGGGGTGCCCGGACCTGTCCGCGTCCAAGCGGATGTCGGAGGCGATCGAGCGCGCACGGAAGGACGGCGACAGCGTCGGGGGTGTCATCGAGGTGCGGGCTGAGGGGCTGCCCGTCGGGGTGGGCGAGCCGTTCTTCGACTCGGTCGAGAGCACCCTCGCCCATGCGCTCTTCTCGGTCCCGGCGGTCAAGGGGGTCGAGTTCGGCGCGGGATTCACGGCCGCAAGGATGCGCGGGAGCGAGCACAACGACCCGTTCTTCGTGGAGGACGGACGGGTCCGTAGCCGCACCAACCACGCCGGAGGCATCCTGGGGGGGCTCACCACGGGAATGCCCCTGGTGGCGCGGGTCGTGGTCAAGCCCACCTCCTCGATCGCCAAGGAGCAGGAGTCCGTCTCGCTGAGCACGAAGTCCTCACGTAGGCTTGTGGTCAAGGGGCGGCACGACCCATGTATCGTCCCGCGTGCGGTCCCCGTGGTGGAGAACCTCACCGCGTTCGTGCTGGCGGACCTGATGGCCCGCGGGGGGTTCCTGTGAGCGAAGCGCGCCGGAGGACGGTGCTCCTGGGCGCGAGCGGCTGGATCGGGCAGCACTTCGCGCGGTTGTTGGACGACCATCCGTACTTCGACTCCCCGATCCTGACCGGGGCGACGAGCGCGGGGAAGAGCCTGGGCGAGCTCTGGCAGCTGGCGGACCAGCCCGTGCCCCAGGGGCTCGCAGAATCGAAGATCGAGAGGTTGACCCCTGCGGAGATCGCGCGGAGGGGGGTCGAGGTCGCCTTCAGCGCCCTTCCTTCGGGGGAGGCCGGAGCCTTCGAGGCCGAGCTCGCCCGCCGGGGGGTCGCCGTCTTCTCCAACGCTTCCGCGCATCGGATGGACCCCCAGGTCCCCTTGGTCATCCCCGAGATCAACGGGGACCATCTCGACGCCATCGAACGGCAGCCGTGGGAAGGCAGCATCGTCACGAACTCGAACTGTTCTACGGCAGGCCTCGTGCTGGCCCTCGCTCCCCTGGTGCCCTTGCTCCGGCCCAAGGAGGTCTTCGTGGCGACCTACCAGGCCCTCTCCGGGGCAGGCTACCCTGGGGTCCCCTCCCTGTCGATCGAGGACAACGTCCTTCCGTTCATCGCGGAGGAGGAGGAGAAGATGGAGCGTGAGACCGCGAAGATCCTGGGGGGCTTTCGGGGCGGACGTTTCCGTCCCCTCTCGCTTCCCGTGAGCGCGCACTGCGCTCGCGTAGGCTCCCGGGAGGGCCACCTCGAGGCCGTGACCCTCAAGGCCGGGACCCCTGCCAAGGCCTCGGAGATCGTTCGGGCTTGGGAGGACTTCCAACCCCTCTCCCCTCGAGCGCGTGGCGACCGTGAAACGCTCCCGACCGCCCCTGATCACCCCGTGGTCTACCGGCGGGAGGTGGACCGTCCTCAGCCCATCCGCGACCGTTGGGCCGGGACCCCCGCGCGCGCACGGGGCATGGCCGTGAGCGTCGGCCGCCTCCGGGTCGACCGTGAGCATGTCCGGTTCTTCACGCTCTCGCACAACGCGGTCCGAGGGGGAGCTGGTGGGAGCGTGCTCAATGCCGAGCTCGCCCTTCGGAAGGGGCTTCTCGGAGGGCGACGGAGATGACCACGGAAGCGCTTTGCGTCGTCAAGTACGGAGGGGCCGCCCTCGGTTCGGAGGAGAGCCTCCGGGACGTGATCCGTGAACTGCGAGCTCGCAAAGGCCCCATCGTAACGGTCGTTTCCGCACGGGAAGGGGTCACGGACCTGCTCAAGGCGGCGACCGCCGACCCCGCGAGCCGCGCTCGGCACGAAGAGGTCCTTCGCAAGCTCACCGCGCTCCATGCGGGGGGACCCCGAGAGGTTACGCTCGCGCTGCGCGCGCTCGAACGGCAGCTCACCCGTCTGCGGAGCGCGATGCGTCAGCTGCCTCCCAGGGCCCGCCGCTACCCCTCCACCCGCGCGCCGGTCGTCCTTTCGGACGCTATCCTCGCGCAGGGAGAGCGCCTGGCGGCGCATTGGTTCGCCGACCGTCTCCGACATGGGCGGGTAGCGGCACGGGCCTTGGAAGCGGACCTGATCGGGCTCTCGACGGACGACCACCACGGCGAGGCGATCGTCCTGCTCGACCGGTCGGAGCTCCCGGTCCGCCGCGCCGTGACGCCCCTGCTGAGGCGGGGCCAGGTGCCGGTGGTCACCGGGTTCCTGGGCCGATCTCCCTCCGGGAAGGTCGCGACGCTCGGCCGAGGAGGGTCGGACTACTCGGCGACGTGCCTCGGGTACCTTCTCGGGGCCTCCCGCGTGGAGCTGGTCAAGAAGGACGTCTCGATCCTTACAGCGGACCCCCGCATCGTCCCGGCCGCCCGGCCTCTCTCGCGCCTCTCCTACGAGGAGGCGGAGGAGCTGGCGCAGTTTGGCGCCAAGGTCCTCCACCCGCTCACCGTCGAGCCCGCCCGCGCGCGTGGCGTCGAGGTCGTGATCCGCTCCCTCGAGGACCCGACCAGGACCACGACCATCGGACCCGCCCTTCCGGGGGAAGGCATCCGGGCCTTGACGCTCCTTTCGCCCACGGCGATGCTCCTGCTCCGCGTTCCGGGGGGGCGCCAGCGGAGGGGGGTGATCGCCGAGGTGAGCCGCACGCTCGCCGCGGCGGAGGTGAACGTCATCACGATGTTCACCTCCTCGGCCCTCCTGATCGTGCTCGTTGAGATGGCCTCGGGCCGCAAGGCCCGCAGGGCCTTGGACCCGTTCGCTCGGGGGGACGGGGCCTCGCTGGAAGGGCCGCTGGAGGCCGCCCTGGTGACCGCGATCGGGGAGGGGGTGCTCGCGGACCTCGGAGGGCTTCCGGGGGACGTGGCCTCCCGGGCGCTCGGGGTCTCGGCGACCTCCCGGACCCTCTCCTTCGCCGTGCCCATGGCCTCGGGTCGCGAATCGCTCGTGAGCCTCCACCGTGCCCTGGTCGAGCTTCCCCGAGCGGTCACGCTCGAGGGCACCGTCCGGGGCACCTGAAAGGGGGAGCATGCGATGCCGGCACCCACCCCCCGAGCCGGCCCCCACCGCGACCCGTGGTGGAACTTCGTTCGTCGGAGCGCGGAGGACCCCGCGAGCGCCTTCTACTTCGAGCGGGGGGCCTCCCCCGGTCGGAGCGGACGCTACTCGTTCTTCGGGTTCGGCCCGTCCGAGCGAGAGGAATGGTCCGAACCTCGGGACGTGTCGGCCTCGCGCCTCCGCGTCCGGGGGAACGACCCACATCGCGCGGACGGAAGCTGGGTCGGGTTCGTCGGGTTCGACGCCGTAGGGCTTTTCGAACCTCTGCTCGGGCCCTCGACCCCCCGAGGCTCACCCTTCCCGGTCGCCCTGTTCGACCGGTACCCGCATGTCGAGCACGCCCACCATCTTGGGGCCCCCGAAAGGGGGGCCGCGCCCGGTCTTCCCCCGAGCCCCGAAGTTGGTGAGGTCGAGGACTCCACAACGCGCGACCGCTTCGAGCGCTCGGTGGAGCATCTCCGCGAGGCGATCTACGACGGCGAGGCCTTCCAGGTCGTCCTCGCGCACCGGCGGTCCCGGCGCTTCAGGGGGAGCCTGCTCCCGGTGGTCGACCGCCTGCGTCGCGAGGAGCACTTCGCCTTCCTGTACTATCTCCGCATCGTGGACGGGACCTCGGCAGGAGGAACGCCCATCGAGATCGCGGGGGCGTCGCCCGAGTCCGTAGTCGAGATCCGG
The DNA here is from genome assembly GCA_028864975.1 of Thermoplasmata archaeon. Lineage (GTDB taxonomy): Archaea > Thermoplasmatota > Thermoplasmata > Lutacidiplasmatales > UBA184 > JAKAAX01. The sequence goes on from JAGWLG010000015.1 coordinate 43,171, forward strand.
GACGGGACGGTCGCGGTCAACCCGATCGCCGGGACCCGCCCCCTCCCCGCCCCCACGCGGGGACCCGCGGCCCGCCTTCCGTTGGACAAGGACCCCAAGGAGCTCGCGGAGCACCGGATGCTCGTCGATCTCGCCCGCAACGATATCGGACGGGTCTCCCAGGTGGGGAGCGTCCACCTCTCTCGACGTGAGACCCGCGTGCCTTACGCACGTCTGGAGCACCTCGTCAGCCGGGTCGTCGGCCGTCTGAGCAACGGCGCGAGCGCGATCGACGCGCTGGTCGCGACCTTCCCGGCGGGGACGGTGAGCGGGGCGCCCAAGATCCGTGCCACCGAGCTTTTGCGCAGGGAGGAGCGGTCCTGGCGCGGGACGTACGGGGGGACGGTCGGGATCGTGACCCCCGGCGGGGAGGCCGATTTCGCGCTCGCGATCCGCTCGGCCGCCGCGGCCCGGGGCCGGGTCTACACGCAGGCCGGAGCGGGGATCGTCCACCTCTCGAAACCCGCCCAGGAATGGGAGGAGACCCTCGCCAAGCTGGCGACCGTCGAGCGGGCCCTCGAGGGAAAGATACGGAGGGTCCGGCGTTGAAGCTCGTGCTCATCGACCATCAGGATTCCTTCGTCTACAACCTCGCCCAGGCCCTCGGTCGGCTTGGGGCCGAGGTCGTCACGCTGCGCTCGAGCCTTCCGCTGCGAGCGGTCCTGCGCGAGGACCCGGACCTCCTCGTCCTCTCCCCGGGGCCGGGCCATCCTTCGGACCCCCGAACGATGGGAGTGACCCCTCGACTGCTTTCCCGGGGAGGGCTGGCGCGCGAGCTCCCCACGCTGGGGGTCTGTCTGGGACACCAGGCGATCGGTGCGGCGTTCGGAGGGACGGTGCACCGAGGCCCCTACCCCTGCCACGGAGAGACCTCGCGGGTCCTGCATCACCGAGAAGGGCTCTACGAAGGGGTCCCCAGCCCCTTCTCGGCGGCCCGGTACCACTCTCTGGTCGTGGACCGCCACGACCTCCCCGCCGAGCTCGAGGAAACGAGCTGGGAGGCGGGTGGAGTACTGATGGGCCTGCGCCACCGGACGCTTCCCATCGAGGGCGTTCAGTTCCACCCCGAGTCCTATCTTACGCGGTACGGCGATAGGCTCCTCGGGAACTTCCTGAAGAGGGCCCGCCGATGAACGTGGATCCCTCGACAGGACCCGCGGCCTTGCAGCACCTGGTCCAGGGGGAGGACCTCGGACCTGAGGAGGCCCGAGAGGTCGCCGAGGGTCTGTTGACGGGGGCCTTCCCCCCGGAGGTCGTGGCGTCCCTCCTCACGGCCCTGGCTGCGAAAGGAGAGAGCCCGGAGGAGCTCTACGCCTTCTCCTCGACCCTGCGGGCGCGAGCTCGACCCTTCCCGGGACCCGCGGAGGCCGGGGCCGTGGACCTGTGCGGGACGGGGGGGGCGAAGACGCCGACGTTCAACATCTCGACGGTCAGCGCCTTCGTCCTCGCGGGGGCGGGCGTCCCGGTCGCCAAACATGGGAACGTCTCCGCCCGAAGGCCGTGCGGGTCCTCGGACGTACTGAGCGCCCTAGGGCTTCCGGTCCTTCGCTCCGTGGCCTTCGCCGAGGCCTCCTGGAGGAAGGAACGGCTCTGCTTCCTCCATGCTCCGCTCTTCCATGCCGCGACCCGGAGCGTGGCGCCGGTCCGCAAGGCGCTTGGGCTCCGGACCATCTTCAATCAGCTGGGGCCTCTCACGAACCCTGCAGGGGTCTCGACGCAGCTCGTAGGGTGTTTCTCGAGGGAGTATGCCCGGCGGGTCACCCCCGTGCTCCACCGGTTGGGCGTGCACCGGTCCCTCGCGGTCCACGGGAAGGGAGGGATGGACGAGCTCAGCTCCAAGGGGACGGACTGGCTCCTCCGATCGGTCGAAGCGAGCGGTGAGGGCGGGGGCGCGACCGAGGTCTCGATCGACCCTTCCACGCTCCTGTCGCCCGAGGAGCGCCGTGGCGACCTTCGTCCCCGGTCGCCTGGGGAGGCGGCCGAGCTCACGCGGGCGGTCCTCTCGGGAGAAGGGGACGGAGCGGTCCGCGGGGCCGTCCTGCTGACCGCAGGGGCCGCGATATGGCTTCACGGCTCCGCCCCCGAGCTGCCGAGTGGCGTGGCGTTGGCGAGGTCGGCCCTTCAGGACGGCCGGGCGCTCGACAAGCTCCAGAAGCTCCAAGCGCTCGCCCGCTCCCAGGACTGGCCGGAGGGGTCCCCTTGAGCCCACGGTCTCCCACGAACCCGGCACGGGCCGACGCGAAGTCCGCTCCAGGGAACTTCCTGGACACCATGGTGAAGACGGTGGAGGAGGAACTGCGCGCGGGGCTCTACGCACGGCGCCCACCCCGAGGGGACGAGCCCCCGCCGGGACGTCCCCGGTTCGCGGAGGCCCTTCATCGGGTCTCGGAGGGGCCGGCCTTGATGGTGGAGCTCAAGCATGCCTCCCCCGGGCGCTCGCAGCCGCGGCTTCCTGCGCTCTCTCCGGAGCGTTTCGTTCGGGTGTGCGAGGACGCGGGGATCAGCGCGCTCTCGGTGATCCCTCAGCCCTACGAGTTCGGAGGCAACCTGGAGGAGTTCGGGAAGGTCGCCCACCTATCCCGTCTGCCGCTCCTTTTCAAGGACTTCATCATCGATGAGGCCCAGATCCAGGCCGCGAAAGTGCACGGAGCTTCGGCGGTCCTGCTCCTCGCCCGGCTCGCGCGCGCCCAGTCCCTGCACGGCAACCTGGAAGGGCTGGTGAAGGCGGCCCATGCTCGAGGGCTGGAGACCCTGGTGGAAGTGCATGCGAAGGCCGAGGTACCCCTAGCGCTCAGCTCCGGGACGGACGCCCTTGGGGTCAACGCCCGAGACCTCGGAACGCTCCACCTGGACCCTCGCTCCGCGCTGCCGGTGCTGCGCGAGCTGCGCAAGGACCCCCGGCCGCTCGTGGCCATGAGCGGCGTGGAAGGACCGCGCGAGGTGGCCCTCTACGGCGCCTCGGGGGCCGACGCGATCCTCATCGGGACGGCCTTCGCGCGTTCCCACGACCCGCTCGCGTTCCTGCGGGGCCTGCGTGCGGAGCCCCCCCGCAACGAGGCCGCGGTGGGGGACCGTTGACCCGATCGCAGGACCGACCGCTGGTGAAGGTCTGTGGTCTCCGGACCTCACGAGACCTCGAGGCCGCGGAAGGAGCGGACCTCATTGGGGTCGTGGTGGAGGTGCCGGGGTCTCCCCGATCGGTATCGCTCAGAGAAGCGGAGGCCCTCTTCGAGCTCGCCCGAGGACGCTTCGATCGCGTGGCCGTCATGTGGGGCCCAGATGCAACTCGGATCCGGGAGGTCCTTCGTGTAGCGGCCCCCGACCTCGTACAGGTGCACGGACCAGTCCCGACGGGGTTGAAGGAGGAAGAAGTGGGCAAGGTGGTCCCCTCCCTAGCGGTCCCGCAGGCCACCCCTCGGGACGCCCCTGCACCGGTGAAGGTGCCCGATGAGGGGGGGTACCCCTTCCTCCATCTGGACACCGCGGGAGGACCGCTACCTGGGGGGACGGGACAGCGTTCCGATTGGTCCCTTTGCAGAGATCTCGTGGTCTCGCACCCTACGCAACGGTTTCTTCTGGGCGGTGGTCTCACACCTGAGAACGTGGCGGAAGCGATCGAGCGGGTCCAGCCGCATGGCGTCGACGTCTCGAGCGGGGTCGAGGAGCGACCCGGGGTGAAGTCCCGCGAGAAGGTCGAGCGATTCCTTCGGGCCTCCCTTTCGGCCACGAAGCGTGGTAGGAGCGCGCGCGATGCCTGAGTGGTACGGCCCCTTCGGAGGTACGTTCGTTCCGGAGACCCTCGTCCCCGCGCTGCAGGAGCTTGAGTCCGCCTGGCGCTCGGCGAGGAAGGACCCGGCCTTCAAGAGGGAGTTCCAGCGCCTGGCACGGGAGTGGGGAGGACGGCCGACCCCCCTCTACTTTGCCGAGAACCTGACCCGGGAGGTCGGTGGCGCGCAGATCTACCTCAAACGAGAGGACCTCGTCCACGGTGGAGCGCACAAGTTCAACAACGCCTTGGGGCAGGGGCTGCTGGCGAAGCGCCTCGGGAAGACCCGACTGATCGCCGAAACGGGCGCGGGACAGCACGGCGTCGCCACGGCCATGGTCGGAGCCAAGCTCGCGCTCCGGACCGAGGTGTACATGGGGGCCGTCGACATGGAACGCCAGAAGCCCAACGTCCAGCGCATGCGGCTCCTGGGCGCCACGGTTCGGCCCGTCGACCACGGGGGGAAGACGCTCAAGGAAGCGATCAACGAGGCGTTCCGGGATTGGATCACGAACGTCCAGTCCACCTACTACCTGCTCGGGAGCGCGGTGGGTCCTCATCCGTTCCCTTCGATCGTGTGCGAGTTCCAGTCCGTGATCGGACGGGAGATCTTGCAGCAGGCGCGAAGCGCGTGGAAGGCGCTACCGGACCTGGTCGTCGCCTGCGTGGGCGGAGGCTCCAACGCCATCGGGACCTTCCACCCGCTGCTCAAGACCCCGGCGAAGCTTCTCGGGGTGGAGGCGGCGGGTTCGGGAGCCCCCCAAGCGGTCGGGTCCGCCTCCCTCACCAAGGGGCGGCCGGGGGTCCTGCAAGGGATGCGGACCTACCTGCTCCAGGACGCGGAAGGCCAGATCCTGGAGACCGATTCCATCGCCGCGGGTCTCGACTACGCCGGCGTGGGGCCGGAGCACGCGTACCTGAAAGAGACGGGCCGGGTGGAGTACACGTCGGCGACCGACACGCAGGCGCTCGAGGCGTTCCATCGCCTGGCGAGGACGGAGGGCATCCTTCCGGCCCTCGAGCCTTCTCATGCCCTTGCCGAAGCGATCCGACGCGCCGCGACCATGCCGAAAGAGGCACGTATCGTGGTGACCCTCTCGGGGAGGGGCGACAAGGATCTGGAGGTGGTCGGCCAGCATGCCTCACCTGGGTGAGGTCCTAGCGTCCCGCCGGGCCGAGAGGACGCCCTCGCTCTTGGTCTACATGATGGCGGGGTCGGTCCCGGACGAGCGTTTCCTCGCCACCGTCGACGCGCTCAAGGGCGTCGGGGTCACGGGTCTCGAGCTAGGTTTCCCCTTCAGCGACCCCATGGCCGAAGGTCCGGTGATCCAGAAGGCGGCCTCCGATGCTCTCGCTCGTGGTTTCCACTGGCCGGACCTGCTCCGTCTGCTTCGTTCCTGCTCGGAGAAGCTCCCGTGTGCGGTCATGACCTACACGAACCCTATCGTCCAGCGAGGAGAGCTCTCCGCGCTGCAGGACCTCGCGAGCGCCGGAGGGAGCGCGCTGATCCTTCCGGACCTCCCCGTCGAGGCGCTGGCTCCCTTCCGAAGGGCCCGCCAGACCACACGCGTGGACACGGTCCTGCTAGCGTCGCCGGCGACTCAGGCAGAAAGATTGCGGACCCTTGTCGTTCGGACCGAGGGGTTCCTCTACCTGGTCTCCCGCTACGGCACCACGGGCGCAGGGGGAGGGAACACTCCCTCGACCCAGGGTCGGGAGGGGGAGCTCCGCCCGCTCCTCGATGCGTCCCACGCCCTACGCCCGAAGCTCCCCGTTCTCGTCGGGTTCGGGGTCTCCACTCCCGAAGATGTCCGTCGACACCTCTCGGCGGGGGCCGACGGCGTTGTCGTGGGAAGCGCGGTCCAGCGGCGTTTGAGCGAAGGAGAGAGCCCGCAGGGCATCGCGGGATATGTGAGAGGCCTCTGCGATGGGCTCACATCCAAGGGCCCGTCCGCCTGAGGGCGGGCAAGTTCGCGCACCAGCGTTGAGGGCTGGACAGTGGCCCAGGGGTTAGCTGCAGGAGAGGACCCAGGCGCCGAGATCGAAGCAACGAGTGGAATCAAGAGCTCCTGACAGGCATCCGGTGGGGTTGGACCTCGCGACCGGAGTCATGTCGGGAGCTGCTGCTGAAAATCACTATGGGCGCATCCGCTCGAGATGCAGGTATCGAGGAGCCGAATCTCCCGGCGGGAGCGAGGCCAGGAGGAGCTGCTTGCGCACGCCCTGGGCGAGACGGATCGCCCTGGCCACCTCGGGCCAGGGGGCGCTCCAGTTCGCGGGCACCACGTGAACGAGGTAGCGAGCGTGGCTGCTCGCCGGATCGTGCTCGTACGCGCGAAAGTGCGCTCCGTACTTGAACCCCGTCTTCGGCACCAGCCCCTGGGCGCGCAAGTGCTGATAGACCGGGAGGCGGGCGAGAAGGTCAGGCTCGGTCTGCGAGGCCTTCGACTCGAAATCCTTCGGAAGGAGCATGCCCGTCCCCTTCGAGGACTGGAGGGTCAACCGACCCTCTCGCTCGAGGTAGAGTGCTTCGAGCAGAGAGAGCTCCAGGCGTTCACCGATCTTGCTCCCGAAATGCTCGCTCTTGTCCAGGGCCTGCGCCTGAGCGGCGTCGAAGATGCTGACGCGGTCCCCGAGCAGGACGCCGTCGACCTTGCTCAGGGGGTTTGGGGGTGGGCTCTCCCCATGCGGGAGAACCTCGCGCACGCGGTAGTAGGTGAGGTCGCTCTCCTCGTCGATGATCCCTACGAGCAGCGTCCGTCGTGCTCCGCGCACCTGCGCGAGATGTTCGGTCAGCTCGGGAAGGCAGAAGGGGACCCGTTCCGACCGGGACTCGACCCACCATTTCGAGGGGGTCTTGCTCGGGGTCCCCCCACGCGGGAGGAGCGAGAACTCGAGGGGGGGCGCGCCGCGAAGGACGACATATCCTCGTTGCCGGAGGTCGCGGTAGACCAGGTAGCGGATCTCGAACGCACTGTCCCGTACGTGGGCCTGGGCCAGCAGGTCTCGGAATCCCACCGAGACCCCGTCGGGGCCGTGGACCTTCAGCCGCTCCATCTCGGTGAGGTAGACCGTCTCGAGAGGGTCGAGCTCGAGAGCGCCACCCGGGACCACGTTACCGTAACCCCCACGACCATGCAGCGCGGAGCCGGCGGTCGGGTCTTCGATGCGAGAACCGCCGTCAGCACGGAGCGCCGCGGAAGGGACCTGGGCGGCGCCCTCGGGCCGGGAGGAGGGTTCCATGCGAGCGCCCTGCAACATCAGGCGCTCCCCACGGCCCCCGCGGCGCTCGTCGGGGGCAGCGAGGCCTTGGGGGGCTCCCGGGACTTGCTCTGAAGCTGCTCGACCACGCCCTGCATGCCCTTCTGGACCAGGAGGATCTCGTTCTCGTTCAGCGAACCCATCGTCCGGGCGCGGGCGAGGAGGTGGGAGAGGTCGGTGAGCGTGAACCAGGAGAGGCCTTCCGCGTTCATCCTCTCCTCCGCTTGCGGCAGTCCGTAGGTGACGATCGCCGTCGCCGCGAGCACCTTGGCACCCGTGGCCCTGAGCTGCCTAGCCGCCCCGACCAAGGAACTGGCGGTGGAGATCAGGTCCTCGATCACGACGACCCGGGAGCCGGAGGGGAGGACCCCCTCGACCGCGCGACCGAGCCCGTGGTCCTTCGCTTCCGACCGGACGTAGACCATGGGGAGGTGGAGCTTCTCGGCCAAGAGCGCCGCATGGGGGATCCCTGCCGTCGCGACCCCCGCCAGCACCTGGGCGTCCGGGCAGCGGGTCAGGATCAGCTGGGCCCAGGAGGCGATGACCTGCTCTCGCACGTCCGGAAAGGACAGGACCTTGCGGTTGTCGCAGTAGATCGGGGACCTCACGCCCGAGGCCCAGGTGTAGAGCTCGCGGGGGGAGAGCGTCACCGCCCCGATCTGAAGGAGGTGGCCGGCCACCTCATCGGCCACCGCCGCCGCGGTCGTCGACCCGGGCATGGTTCACCAGGGGACCCGCTTCGCGCCGATAAAGTAACCCACCCAGTTGAAGCTCGTGTGAAGAAAGAGCGTGAGCAGGAGGACCCACGCCACGGTGAGCAGTCCCGGGAGGGTCCCTGGCCAGAAAGCGGCGGAGAAGAGCGAGGGGGTCAAGAGACCGAGCAGGACCATGGGAACGATCAGGAAGGGGAGCTGGTCCAAGAGCGGGAAGGGCGCACTGCTTTCGCGGGCCATCCTCCGCTTGAAGAACGACCCGACGGCGTCGCCGGTGAGGGCACCGAACCCTAGCAACAACAGGGGGACGAAGGACCCTCCCCAGGTGCTCGCGAAGGCGGGGACGAGTTGGAGCGAGGGGGGCGCCATGAGGATCAGCCAAGCCTGAAAGGCCCCTACGGCCACGCCGACCCCGCCTCCGATGAGGAATCCCAGCCAGGTCTTGGACCGACCCAGGACCCTGCGGCCGTCGCGCCAGAGAAGGCCACCATCCATTGCGGGGCCCTTGCCTCGAGAGAGCGTCGCCGCCGCGTTGGCGACGTACGCGGGGATCAGCACCCAGAGCGAGGAGGCGAAGAGCAGCAGCAGGGGCTCCACGGGAACGGGCCGGGACGGAACCGCCTATAATGGCTTGGCCGCAGGTTCGGGGGCCCCGCCGGTCCCCTTCGAAGAGGTCGTCAGGCGAGCGAGCGTCTCGCGCATCTGGCGCTCTACGACCGGGTTCTTGAAGGAGATCGCGGCTGCCAGGGCCTTCTCTGCCGCGACACGGCAACGGTCCTCCAGGCCTCTCCTCTCGAAGAACCGAACCATAGAGGGCAACTGGGAGACCGCGGCAGCGCCATGGTCGAAGACGCCCTCCCGCGCGAGGGCGTCGTAGGTGGCGAGGGCCTCGTTCAGGTTCCCCGCCTCTCCCTTCATTTCGGCGACGAGGAGCTGACACTCCCAGATGTCGTCGTTCCGCTGCATCGCCAGCGCCTCCTGGAGCGACCGCTCGGCCCACTGGACCGCGGCGGGGGCGTTCTTCCGTGTCCCTTCGGAGCGTGCGATGAGGAACGCCCCGCAGCATCGGACACGCGGAACGTCGAACTTCGTCCCAAGGTCCCAGAGGTGACGCCCCACCTGTTCGGCCTCCTCGGCCTTCCCGGCCTCGACCAGAGAGATCGCGGCGTTGTACTCGTAGATGGCGGCGTTCGTGAAGCTCCCCGCCCGGCGAGCGTGGTCGGCGGCCTTCTCCGCCATTTCCCGCATGCCCACCGCATCGCCCCTGGCCTCGGCCATCATGCCCTGGAGGTTGTAGGCCTGCGCCACGGTCGCGTCGTCGTCCTGTGCGGTCTCCAAGACCTCTCCGAGCCAAGCCTCTGCCCGATCGGGCCGTCCCAGAACGTAGTGACACCAGGCCCCGTGGGTCAACGCTCTCCCCCTCGTCTCAGGGCTGACCTCGGACTTGGGCGCCTCCACGATGGAGGTCAGCAGGGTCATCGCGCGCTCGTGATCGCCCTGTTGCATCCATAGGTACGCCTGGAAGCTTTCGAGGTCGTGGCGAAGTCGGGCCGGGACGTCGCTCCCGCGGCGCTGGAACTCCCCCTCCAGCTCGTTGGCGATGCGTCGGGCCTCCTGGGTATCGAAAGGATCGGTGGCGCGAGCGAGGGCCTCGCGGGCGGCCCATCGAAGGCGGTCCGAGAGGGGCTCGGTCAAGAGCTCGAGCAGGGACCGACGGGCGTGCCGCGGCCCTCCGATACGGGAGAGCCGTCCTGCCGCTTGGATCTCGGACTCGACCTGGCCCTCTTCGCCGGGATGGGCCGCGGAGCGACGTAGCTCCCGCATCCAGGAAAGATAGGTCGACGCGGACTCGGGGAGGGAGGCCGCGAGCGAGCGCTCGAGCGCTCTGCGCACCCAGGGCAGCCCTCGGTCGAGGTCTCCCGAAGCATGCCCGAGCCTCGCCAGGGTCTCCACCTCCTCGGAACGGTGCTCCTCCCACCAGTCGAGAAGGGCCAGGGCCTCTTCCTTCCGACGGGCGATGGAGAGCTCCCCCATCGTGACCTCCCAGACCAGGGGGTGGGAGAAGGACCATCGCGAGCCCGGCGATTCGATCGAGGGTTCGAGCAGCCGCCTACGGTGGACCAAGGACTCGACGTTCCGCTGCGCCTCTTGCAAGCTCGACCTTCTCACCGCGGCGACCGGGGGAAGGTCGAACTCGCTTCCCGCGACCGCGGCGCTGTCAAGGAAGGCCCTTTCCTCCGCCGGAAGTCGGCCGATCCGTTGCAGGACCATCCTACGCAAGGATGGGGGTACGGTCGCCAGAAGCGCATCGGAACCGTGAGGGGCGCGCGCGAACCGGTATCCGTTGCCATCCTCCTCCAGCGTGCCTTCTTCCCGAAGTTGGACAAAGATCTCGCGGAGGAAGTAGGGGTTGCCTTCCGTCCGCCGTAGCAGCTCTCGCACCTCCACCTCGCCCGAGGTCGGGGAGAGCGAGCCCCCCAGGACCTCCTTCAGGAGGGACCGAGCCTCTTCCTCCCCGAAACCTCGCAGCGCGATCCGTTCAAGCAGCCCCTCGCGAGAGAGCATCTCCAGTCGCTCCGAGAGCGAACCCCCTTCCTCCTCCGCGTTCGCCGGGATCTCCTCTTCCCGGGCACCCCCCACCAACAACACGGGGAGGTCACGGAGGTTCCTGGCGAGGAACTGGAACGCGGTCCCGGATTGGGGGTCGGCCCAGTGAAGGTCATCGACGACGACGAGCTGGGGGGCTTCCCGTGCCGCACTTTCCAGCGCCTGCAGGTACCTCAACAGCGTGGCGGACGGGCTCTCGGCTCCCCCGCCAGCGACCTGGGGGGTCACCCCCTCGGGGCTCGCAACGGGCCGGATGACCTCGGCATCCGACTCGAGGAGCGAGACCTCGCGTTTCTCGAAGGCCGAGGGATTGATCGCGACGAGAAGATGTCCGTCGGCCTCTTGCGCGAGGTCCCGAAGGAACTGGAGCAACCGGAGCACCGCCGCGAAACTGTTCTGGCTCGTCAGGTACTCGATCCCGTCCACCGCCACGACGCCCCCAGGGTGCTCCTTGAGATGACGCGCGGTACGTTCTCCTAGGGTGTCGAGGTCTCCTGGCGTGACGCGGCCCTCTCCCTCCATCCGGGTGATCCAAAGCGGATGTGTCCCTGGGGGAAGGGTCTGGCCCCGTTCCTTGAGCGACCCAGGATTCTCTCGTGTCACCAACAGTAGCGCACACTCTCGGGGAAGCGCGGACAGGGTTGCACGAAAGCGGCGAGGCCGTTCGTCCTCGAAGAGCGTATAGGCGCCGAGCTCCCCGGCCGGGACTGCGCTCGAGGCAGGGCTCCCTGGATCGGTTGCCCCCCCCTTCGAAGCCCTCCGTCGGAAGACCTGCTCGAAGACGAAGAAAGGGGCCACCGACTCCTGCAGGCCGTTCCCCCAGGAGACCTGGAAACCGCTCGACAAGGCCTCCCGTTCGAGCCAGCGGAGCAGCCGCGTCTTGCCCATCCCACCGGGCCCGAGCACCAGACACGAGTTCCCGTGTCCTTGGCGGGCGGCAGCCAGACCACGCTGAAGGCGACCCATCTCCGCCCTGCGGCCGATGAGGGAGGAGGGGGAAGCCGTCGCCACTCCTTCCCCGGAGGTCGCGCTCACGGGCGGGGCGGAACCCTCCGGAGGACTTAGTCATCACGGGGTCGACCTGTGCATGGTTTCGCGACCTCTTCCCGTACCTCCAAAGGGGATGGGTTCCCCTTTCGCAGTCCGAAGGGGCCAACATGCCCGCAAGTCACCGTATGGACCGAGCCGCGCCAGCGCCTCGCCCCTGGATAAGGAGCACCGCGGTGGTCGTCTCTAGCAGGAAGCGCGCTCTCGACGGCTATGTTCACGAGCTCGGTCTGGTACCAGTCCACCAGGGGGGCCACTGGGTGACCGTGGGACGCAGGGGACGCGGAGGAGCGCTCCACCTATGCCAACTTTCCGAGCTCGACTCGACCGCACCCCTTGAGCCCGGGAACCCGGGTGTTCTTCTCTTCCTGCGCGGGGACTTCCAACGAGCTGTCGGAAACTTCGCGACCGCGGGGTGCCATTCGAGGAAGGGCCCACCCTGTAGCCATGGGGGTGGGATGCCACCATCCGAGACCCGGACGGCAACGAGCTCCTGCTCATGCCGGCTCCTTGAGGGGCCGACCAGGGTTCGACCTCGGCCCGCGACCCTTTGCGCAACGGTTTATCAGCTGAAGAGCTCCCAATTCCCGGACGTGGCAGCGACCCGGACCCCCTCCACCGGCCGAGAGTCTGGGGAGGAGCTCCTCATCGTCTTTGGCCACGTGCCGAGCCTGGGCGTGGGACTCAAGGAGATCACGCGCGCCCACGGTCCCCAGGCCGCTTACAGTCTGCAACGCCACCTTCTGGACACGTGCTTGCAACATGCGAGCGAGGTCGCCGTGCGCAAGTGGTTCCGCTACCCTGTGGGAACGCCCGCTCCCCCCTTGGCGAACGACTGGTCCTCCCGCCCCCACGAACCGGGTCCCATTGGAGAGCTGATCACCGTTGCGATGGCCGAGGGCTTTGAACGGGGCTTCCAGCGGATCGTCCTGTTCTACGCCGACTGCCCCTCGCTCGTCCCAGAGTTCTTGGAGAGCGCTTTCGAGGCGCTGGAGAACGGGGATGACCTGGTCCTGGGCCCGACCCGTCGCGGTGGCCTCTACCTCGTTGGCGCTGACCGAAAGGTCGGGGACCTCTTCGGCAGCCTTCCCTGGGGTACCCATCAGGTCTTTGCGGTCGCCCAACGCCACGCCCAAGAAGGGCATCTCAGGGTGTTCGTTCTGCCCCCGAAGGTCGCCGTGGAATACCTCGAGGACTGGCGCGAGGCGGCCTCCGAGGGGTGGATCCCGCCCCCACCGGTGGTTTCCGGAGGATCTGGGCGACCGGAAGGATGAGGCTCGTCGAGCCGTCATTCGGCGAGCCGCGATCTCCATCCGCCCTCCTTCTGACGGCGAAGGCGATCGCCTAGGTGCCCCATGGCCTCGAAGGAAGTTCCGCGGCTTCAGTTGCGGCCGCGTCAGCTTCATTAGGGGGGCTAGGCGATAGGCCGCGCGCGGGCCCCTTGGGCCTTCCCATCGACCAAGGTCCACATCCATGTCCGGAGCGGTGAACCCGTCATCCGCGGCCTCCCGGGTCTCCAGTTTCGCCTTTGTACAGCTTCCGGAGCTCGAACCTCGACGCTACCAGGTCCTGGTGGTCGACGATGACGAGTCTGCGCTCCAGCTCATCGAGCACTGCCTGAAGAGCGCGACGGACTTCGAGTGCGAAGCCTCGCTCGCCAAGGACGCCGCGGAGGCGAAGAGCAAGCTCTCCTCAGACCGCTTCGATGCGGTGCTCGCCGACCAGATGATGCCGGGGGAGAACGGCATCGAGCTCCTGATGCACGTGAAGGAGGAGTATCCCCAGACCCTTCGTATCCTGATCACGGCCTACTCGAGCCTGGGCGCGGTCCTGCGCGCCGTGAACCTTGCCCAGGTCCACAGCTACATCGAGAAGCCCTTCGACCCTCGCCACCTCAATCGCGCGGTCTACGAGGCTCTGTTACGGCGCCAAGAGCGGCAGAAGACGCAGGTGATGAACGCGAGATCGGTGGAGGACGCGCTCCAGATGCTCCAAGGCCTCGAGCGTGCACTGGGAGGGGCCCCGACGCGCCCGGACGGGGCGGGAGTGACCTTCACGTTTGACTCCCCCGTCGACTTTAACCAGTTCATCTTCGAGATCCTTCAAGCGAAGGCTTCGGTGATCAAGGACGTTCACGTCTTCGAAGGACGATTCCACGTGATGGTCTCCATCCAGTCCACCTCGGGTAAGGCGTGACCGGGCGCCCTGCGCCCGGGCCGACGCGAACGGGGCCTACCTTGGAACGAAGAGCAGGGAGATCGAGTTCACGCAGTGGCGCGTGTTCCGTGGCGTGAACCCCTCCCCTTCGAAGACGTGGCCCAGGTGGCCGCCGCAGCGAGCGCAGGTGATCTCGACCCGCTGCCCGTCCGCGTCCGTCTCGCGGTGGACGGCTCCGGGGACCTCCTGGTCGAAGGAGGGCCACCCGCAGCCCGCATCGAACTTGTCGTCGGAGCGGTAGAGTGGGGTCCCACACCGCTTGCACACGTAGGTCCCCGACTTCCATTGCTTCTCGTACTCCCCCGAGAAGGGCGCCTCGGTCCCCTTGTGGAGGATGACCCTCTCTTCTTCACGTGTGAGTTTTCGGAGACCGGGGGCGGCGGCGCCCGACATGGAACGAGGAGCCCCCCGGCCCTCTTCAAGCTAGGGGAGGACGCAGCCTCTACCCGAACCGGTCAGGGGGTCGGGACAGGGCAGGAGGGGCAGCAAGCTGTAGCCGTGGAGCAGCAAGCGCAGCAACGGCAGCAACCCCCCTCGCACTGACAACAGCTGCAAGAGGGTCGGAAGGGTGGTGCTGCGCGTGCGCCGGCAAGTGTCTGAGCCGCGTTCATGGCTACAGGCATCTCAGGCGGGGCCCCACCTTAAGCCCTCCCGGGCACGGTAGCAGCCTCCGTCCACTACCATGCCCGGGCTGCCACCCCCGCGGTCGCATTCCCGCCCTACGAAGGGGAAGGAGGGGCCTCGTCGGCCCCAGCATTGTCCAGCTGTTCGGAGAACTCCACCCCGCTCGACGGCCCCAGGAGGTGCCCCGCCTTCGTCCGCTTCGTCTCGAGATACCGACGGTTGTGCGGGTTGGGGGGGATGACGATCGGGATACGTCCTTCGACCTCGATCCCGTGGAACTTGAGGTCCGCGATCTTGTCAGGGTTGTTCGACATGAGCTGGATCGACCGGACGTTGAGCGAGTTCAGCATGTGGGCGGCCACCTCGTAGTCGCGTTCGTCGGGGCGGAAACCGAGCGCGCGGTTCGCTTCGATCGTGTCCAGCCCTTGCTCCTGGAGTTGGTAGGCCTTGATCTTGTTCTCGAAGCCGATGCCCCTTCCCTCCTGCCGGAGGTAGAGGACGATCCCCAGGTCCCGCTTGCCGATCTCCTTGAGGGCCTGCTCGAGCTGGTCGCGGCAATCGCAGCGCAGGGACCCCAGGGCATCTCCCGTCAGGCATTCGGAGTGCAGCCGCACGGGAACGTGCTGCTGTCCCAGTGGGTCACCGCGGACGAGCGCCGCGTGCTCCTTCCCGTCGAAGGGGCTGTGGAAGGCCACGACCTGGAAGTCTCCGAAGCGCGTAGGAAGGTCGGCGATCGCGGTGATCCGGACGCAGACATGCTTCCCGCCTTCAGAGCAATCGTGGTCCTTGTTCTCCTCCAGGACACGCTCGACGGTCGCGTGAGGAATGGCCATGTGGAGCGCCCTCGGGACCACCGAGACCAGACCACGAACGGCTCAAAAGGACGAGGTTCGCGCCCGTTCGCTCAGGACGGAGGTCCCATAAGCTCCGCCTTGCATGGGCGGGGTCCCCCCGAAGGCAGAGTAGGAGCGATGAGCCCAGACCTGCCATGATGGACCGCAGCCACCTCTCCTTCGGCTTCCTCCCGGGGGCCCAAGCTCCTAGCTATCGACGGGTTCTGCGCACACCCTCTCTTGGGTTGCTCTGGGCGAGCCAGCTCGTGAGCCAGTCCGGGGACTACGTCTTCGATGTGGCCCTGATCTGGTATGTCGCCCAGCGGTCGGCCCTCTCGCCGCTCGACATCGCCTCGGTCAGCATCGCCGCCTTCGTTCCTTGGATCGTGCTCTCTCCCCTGATCGGAACCCTGATCGACGAGTCGAACCGAAGGACCGCCCTCCTGGTGAGCAATCTGGTCCAGGCCGCGGTGGTCGGCCTGCTGGCCTACCTGGTCCTTGTGCGGGCTTTCGCGCTCGGGCCCATCCTCGTCCTGGTCATGGTCCTGAACTCGGGGGGGGTCGCCGTAGGGGTCTCTGCGCGCTCGATGCTCGCCCACATCGTGGCCAAGGAGGACCTCTCCGCCGCGAACGGGATCTTCTTCTTCTCGAACAGCGCGAACCAGCTCCTGGGCTTCAGCCTGGGGGGGGTCGTGGTGGCGCTCGCGGGAAGCGCCCTCCCGATCGAGTACGACGCGTTGACCTTCGTGGTCGCGGCCGCCCTGGTGATCAGCATCGCCCCGAAGGCCGGGGAGGTCCCGCCCCTCCCCGGAGGGCGGGAACCGGGTCCCTGGTGGAAGAGGTTCTGGCCCGACCTGAAAGCGGGGGCCAGCTACGTTCATGGCCACCAGACCCTCCGACGCATGCTCCTGATGGTGACCTTCTCGACCTTCGTCCTCAACGGCTACACGGTCCTCTCGGTCCTCTACGTTTACGACGTGGTCGGGTCGCACAGCGCGCTGTCCTACGGGGCGTTCCTGGCGTCCATGGCGGCGGGGGGCACCCTCGGCTCGATCCTTATCGGACGGATCGATGCTCGGGCCCATGTGGGAACGGCGCTCTTTCTCGGGACCGGAGGTCTCGGGGCCATCACCGCCCTCCTGGGCGTGGCCCACTTCCTCGCTCTGGGACTCCTCCTCGCCTTCCTCCTGAACGCTTCCGGGGCACTCGTTACGGTCTCAAGCTCCTCTTGGATCCAAGCCCAGGTCCCCGAGGCGCTGCAAGCCCGCGTCTGGGGCTACACCGGGCTCACGCGCGCGGGGGCCCCGGCAGGGGCGGCGCTCGTCGGTGGACTTGCGAGTGGGGGGTACACCGTCCCAGCAATCATGCTCGGGGTGGGGCTCGGCGTACTCGCTCTGGTCGGGGTCCTCCATGTGGCGTTCCGCGACCTTCGGAGCGTCAGCTACTGAGCGGGCCCACGCTCGACAGGGTCGCCGGTCGCGCGGCGAACGACCTGTGCGAGACTCTGGAAGTGCGCGGTTCAGCTCTCGTGGTAGTCGTCCGGCTCCGTCCCCTCGTCGGGGGGAACTGGGGTGGACGCTGGGACGGGGGGGAGCGGAGTCTCCGGGCCACCTGGCGTTGGCGACGGTGCAGAGGCCGAGGGTGGTGTCGGCTCGGAGACATCGTCCGAGCTCTTCGAGGGACCCCCAGTGCCACCGGCCGAGGGCTTGCCGCCCCCGCGACGGTTCCTCAGGAGCAAGACGAGCAGGAGCAACCCGAGGATGGCCACCACGGCGATCAGAGCCAGCTCACCGGAGATGCCGCTCGCTCCGAACAAGGAGGTCGTGAGAGTCGGTTTCGCCCCGACGTTGACCGTCGAGGTCGCGGAACTCGTCACCCCGAGCGAATCCGACACGACCACTTTCACCGAGCTGTTCCCAACGACGGTCGGGCGGCAGACAATGGTCGCCGAGTTGGAGCTCGCGCATCCCGCAGGGAGACCCGTCCAGCTGTAGCTGAGGCTCCCCGTTCCACCCGCGGCGGAGGCCGAGAACGTCACGAGGCCTCCCAGCGTCAAGCTCGAGGGGCTTGCGACGAGCGACACCGTCGGGTCCGCGCTCACGGTCACCACAACGACCGAGGTGCCCGTGCGACCTTGGGTGTCCGTCGCGGTCAACGTCGCGGTGAAGGTGCCCGGCGCCGAGTAGGTGTGGTTCGCGTAGCGCCCGGTCGCGCTCGACCCGTCACCGAAGGTCCAGGAGAACGTGCTGGCACCGGTGCCCTGGGCAGCGAAGCCGCCGAAGGCGACGGCGCTGCCCACATCGGTCGTGGCAGGAGCCGCGCTGCCGGTGACGGCGAGAGCCTGCGCGACCTGGACCGTCACCGAGCTCGAGGAGGTGCCTCCCACCGAGTCGTTGACGATCAACGCGACTCGGAAGCTCCCCGCGAGAGAGAACGTGTGCCTGGGCGTGGGGGAGGTCGAGAAGCCCCCGTCACCGAAGTTCCACAGGTAGGTGTAGGGGCCCGTGCCGCCCGTCTGGGAGCCGGTGAAGGAGACCGGGACCCCCGTGTCCGTCGCGGTGGGGGTCGCACTGGCCGATGCCCCCAGAGCCGCGTTCACGGTCACCGTCAAGATGGCCGTCCCGACCCCGCCGTGTGTGTCGTTCGCCCAGACCGTCACGGTGTAGCTTCCCGCCGACGCGAAAGCGTGGGAGATGGAGGCTGTAGCAGCTCCGGTGGAGCCGTCCCCGAACCACCAAGCGTAGGAGAGCGTCCCGGTGCCGCCGGTGGCGGTCGAAGCAAAGGCGACAGGGATGGCCACGTCCGTCGTCAGGGGGGTCCCTGAGGCCGTCACGCTCGGGGCCGCCTGTACGGTGACCACGACCGTAGAGGTCGAGCTCTGAGCGCGGGCGTCCGTGACCGTGAGGGTGGCGGTGTAGGTCCCCGGCGCCGTGTAGGTGTGGTTGCCGTAGCGGGCCGCCGAGGTGCCGGTGTCGCCGAA
Source organism: Thermoplasmata archaeon (assembly GCA_028864975.1). GTDB lineage: Archaea > Thermoplasmatota > Thermoplasmata > Lutacidiplasmatales > UBA184 > JAKAAX01. The sequence continues at coordinate 61,258 of JAGWLG010000015.1, forward strand.
GCTCCAGGCATAGGTGTCGGCACCCGTCCCTCCCGAGGCGAATCCACCGAAGGAGACGGGGACGCCAACATCCGTCGCACCGGTGCTCGAGCTTGCGACCACCGAAACGGCGACGTTCACGGTCATCGGGACCGACGCACTCGAGGTTCCTCCGACCGCGTCCGTGACCGTCAGGGTGGGAGTGTACGTTCCCGCGGTAGCATAGACATGGTTGGGGGAGGCGACCGTCGAGTACCCGCCGTCCCCGAAGTTCCAGAGGTAGGTGTACGCACCCGTGCCGGCCGCGCCCGAGCCCACGAACGCGACGGTCAAGCCCGCGTCCGTCGTTGCGGGGGTGGCACTGGCGGAGGCCGCGAGGACCGCGTTCACGAGGACCGAGGCCGTGGCCATGGCGGTCCCGCCCACGGTGTCGTTCACCCAGAGGACCGCGGTGTAGGTCCCCGCCGCAGCGTAGATGTGCGAGGGTTGGGCCAGCGAGCTGGTCAGGCCGTCGCCGAAGCGCCAGGCGTAGGTGAGGCTACCTGTTCCGCCGCTCGCCGTGGACGCGAAAGCGACGCCGATACCGGCATCGGTGGCCCCGGGGGTCACGCTTGTGGTGGCGGCGAGGGCTGCGTTCACGGTGACCGGGAGGGTCGCAGCCGTCGCGACCACGCCCTGGGCGTCGGTGACGGCCAGGGTCGCGGTGTAGGTACCCGACACGTTGTAGGTGTGTGTCGGAGCGGTCGCGTGCGAGACCGGGGTCGAATCCCCGTAGTTCCAGATGTAGGTGAAAGGACCGACACCACCCGTCAGGGAGGACACGAAGGCCACCGGGACGCCGACATCGGTGGGAGAGGGGGCGGCGGAGTCCGAAACCGCCGGGTCGGCGACGACCGTGATCGAGACGGTGCTCGTCGAGGTTTGACCCACGGCGTCCGTCACCGTCAGGACCACGCTGTAGCTCCCGGGCGCGACGAACGCATGGCTTGGGTTCTGGGCCGAGGAGGAGCTACCGTCCGCGAAGTTCCACGCGTACCCGTAGGCCGTCGTCCCGAGGGTCGCGGAACCGAGGAAGGCGACTGGTACGCCCGCGTCCACCGTCGTCGGCGTCCCGCTCGCGCTCGCGATGGGGTCGGCGTTCACGGTCAGGGAGAGCGTGTGAGTCGCGGTGGTTCCCAAACTGTCGGTCACGGTGAGGACGACCGTATAGGCGGTGGCCGTAGTGTAAGTGTGCGTCGGGTTCGAGGCCGTGCTCGTGGTCGAGTCGCCGAAGTCCCAGGCGTAAGTGTAGGGGGCCGTTCCGAAGGTTACGCCGGAGGTGAAAGCGACCGGGGTCCCCACGTCGGTCGGGTTAGGCGCGGCCGTGAAGGTGACGCCGGGCACCTCGTTCACCGCGACCGCGACGGGCTGGGAAGAGACCGCACCGACCGCGTCCGTCACCGTGAAGATGGCCGAGAAGGTCCCGGAGACGTTGTAGACGTGCGTCGGAGTCAGGTATCCCGAGGAGGGGCTCCCGTCGCCATAGTTCCAGCTGTAGGCCAGGGGGGCGGTGCCGCCGCTCACGGAGCCCGTGAAGGCTACGGTAGTACCCACGTCTGCAGGGTTAGGCGCGGCTAGACCCGCGGCGGTCGGGAGGGCGTTCACCGTGATCCCGACCGTAGAGATACTGGTGAGCCCGATCGCGTCCGTGACAGTGAGGCTCGCCGTGTAGGTCCCCGCAAGAGCGTAGGCGTGACTGGGACGCTGAGCCGTGCTCGTCCCCCCGTCGCCGAAAGTCCAGGCGTAGGTGTATCCCGGCTGCCCGCCCGTCGCGCTGCCCGCGAAGCTCACGGGGAGGCCCACATCCGTGGAGGTGGGGGCGGCCCCCGCGGTCGCCACGAGACCTGTCACGACGTTGATGCTGAACGACTGCCAGGCTACGGTCCCGATGTTGTCGAGGACCGTCTCGGTCGCCGTGAAGGTCCCCGTCGCGCTGTACGTGTGGTTCACGTAGCGCCCGGTCGTCGAGGTGGAGTCCCCGAAGGTCCAGCTGTAGCTGTATCCGGGTGATCCCCCGACCGCCCAGGTCGAGAAATCGACCACGAGCGGCACGGCCCCCGCACTCGGGGTGGCCGAACCACGGAGCGTTAGCGGCGTTGGACCCACCTTGACCTGGTTCATGGTCGAGCCCACCACGCCCCTACTATCCGTCACGGTCAGGGTCGCGCTGAAGGGTCCGGAGCTGTTGTAGACATGGACCGGGTTCCTTGCCGCGCTCGTGGCCCCGTCGCCGAAATCCCAGGACCACGTGTAAGGCGCGAGCCCTCCACTGACCGAGCCGTTGAAGGCCACGTTGAGGGGGGCCATGCCCGTGGCCGGGGTGAACGTGAAGCTCGGCGCAACCTGGCTCCAAGAGACCTGGAGCGAGATCTGGGCATTGGCCACGCTACCGTTCGCATCCATGACCATCAGCATCGCCCCGAAACCACCGCTCCCGTTGTAGACGTGGGTCGGGTCCGCATACAACGAGCCGAGGGATCCGTCGCCGAAGTTCCAACGGTACGTGTACGGCCCGGTACCTCCCCACGCCCCTCCCGTGAACACCACGGTGGTGGGAGCGAACCCAGCGGTGGGCGTGGCCTGTGCCCAGGCGGAGAGCGGGACGGAGCCAGAGCCGACAATCACGACGACGTTCGCACCCGTGGACGTCCCCGAAGAGTCCGTAACGGAGAGCTGGACCGTGAAGGTCCCGCTGGCGTTGTAGGTATGAACGGGAGTGGGCGAGCCGGAGACGGGGGCGCCATCCCCGAAGGTCCAGGCGTAGGTGTAGGGGGCGACCCCTCCGTCCACCGTGGACGTGAAGGCCACTGTGAGCGGGACCTTGCCCGAGGACGGGGTCGAGAGGATGTTGGCCACCAGGTTGGGAGACTGGACCAAGATGGTGACGCTCGCAAAAGTCCCGTAGCCGGCCGAATCGAAGACGACCACGTTCGCGTAGAAGTTTCCCGTCTGGTTGTACACGTGGTAGGGGCGTGGCGACCCGGAAGGCCCTCCCCCGTCATTGAAGTTCCACCCGTAGAAGTACGGAGGGGTACCGCCGCTCACGACGGTCGAGAACTGTACTCCGAGGGGAGCCGCCCCGCTCGTCGGAGTGGCGGACAGCACCACGTTCACGGTCGGCCCGCCCTGGCCGATGATCTCTTGGATCTGGGTGTTGCTACTATAGTATTGGGAGTCCCTCACGAAGCAGTTGACATTGTAGGACCCCGGCACCGAGTAGATGTGCGTCGGGCTGGCTCCGAAGCCGACCGCTCCGTCCCCGAAGTTCCACGTCAGGTTGTACGGGGCGATGCCACCGCTGACCGTGGAGCCGAAGGTCACCTGGGTCGGCGCAAGTCCGGAGGGGTGGTCCGACCATAGGTCGACCTCTGGGTCCGGGTTGTTGTTCGTCGTGTAGACCGTGAAGCCGGTCGATGAGGTTCCTGCCCTCGGGTCCTGGACGTTGAGCTGGATGTTGAAGTTCGTGTTCTCCCGGGTGAAGGTGTGCGTCGGGTTCGCGAGCGAGCTGAAAGAACCGTCCCCGAAGTTCCAGAAGTAGCTGTAATGACCGGTGCCTCCCGAGGCCTCCCCCAGGAAGGCCACCGTCAGCGGAGCGGGCGCGGACTCGGGGTTCGTTGCGATATTGATCAAGAGCGGTGCCATGATGACGTAGATGGTCGTGGTCACGAGGATCGTGGAGGCCCCCGAAGTGACGTGCAACATGGCGGTGTAGGTTCCGGAAAGGTTGTAGACGTGCGCGGGCGAGGGTGACCCCGAGCTGGGGCCCCCGTCCCCGAAGTTCCAGAGGTAGGCGTACGGCCCGGTGCCCCCGGAAGCGAAGGCCTGGAAGCTCACGGGAAGCGGGGCAAGCCCGAGGACGGACGAGGGGATCACAGAAGCGCTCAGGGGAGGGGAGGAGGCGACCACGTTCACGGTGAGCGACTGGCTAAGGATGGTCCCCAACGAGTCGACGACCGTGAGCCTCACGGTGTAGGTGCCTGTCGCATTGAACTGGTGAGTTGGGTTGGGGAAGTTGGACACCGGCGACCCATCGCCGTAGTTCCAGTTGTAGTAGTTCCCCGAAGTATAGCTCGACAGCGTGCTGTGGAACACAACGACCAGCGGCGCGACGCCGTTGGTGGGGTCGGCCGCCGCGGTCAGCACCTCGGAAGTGGGCCCAACAAAGATCTGGACCGAATTGGACCCGACGAAGTACCCTTCGGAATCCAGATAACGGACCTGGACCCAGTAGTTCCCGGTCCTGTTGTAGGTGTGTACCGGGGTCGGGGAGGCGGAACCGGCGCTGTTGTCTCCGAAGGACCAGTGATAGCTGTAGGCCTGGGCCGTCGCGCTTGGGAATGCCTGGAAAGCGACGGTGAGAGGGACCAGCCCGCTCTCCGGTGATGCCGAGATCGAGACATGGGCGCCCGCCCAGGAGGTCTGGGAGGCCGTCTGAACGCTGGCCCGCTGGAGCGCGCTGTCGACCACGACCAGAGAAGGACCGTAGTTCCACGACGACTCATTCCAAACATGGCTCGGGTCGGGGGAACTCGAGCCGGTCGCTAGGTCGTCGCCCCACCACCAGTCGTACTGGTAGGGGGGCACCCCGCCCGTGACGAGGCCTTGGTAGTCGACCGAAAGGGGGGCCGGGCCCGAGTCGGACGAGGTGCTGATGGCGGCAGCCAACGGGAACGTGCCTCCCTGGGTCCGGTACGTCAGATCATAGCCGGCAACAAGCCCCGTAGAGTCGGTGACCGTGAGGTTCACGACGAAGGTCCCCGCGGCCGTGAAGATGTGGGCGGGGTTCCAGAGCGTCGATCTCGTACCGTCACCGAAATTCCACAGGTACGTGAACGGTCCGGTGCCCCCGGATTGTATGTAACTGCTGAAGAACATCTGGGAAGGAGTGTTCCCCCCACCGGTGCAGCACGCTGAGACCACGAACCCTCCGGGCGAAGTGACCACGACCTGCTGGTCCGTGGAGAAGAGGTTGCCCTGGCGGTCGAGGGTCCAGAACCGCACATCGTACGAACCGGGGACGCTGAACACGTGGGTCGGGGTGTTCCCTACACCCGTGGTACCATCCCCAAAGTCCCAGAGGAGCTTTCCCGTTTGGAACGAGCCGCCGACAGACCCGTTGAAGTTCACCGTCAGAGGGGCAAGTCCTACTGGCGGGCTTGCGGTCAAGGAGAGTTGCTCGGGCAGCGAGTTCGGGCACAACGAGTAGTACGAGGTCGCGCCGGCGTTTCCCCCGAGACCATCCATCACGACAGGGTACACCCCGAGGCATTGGGCACCGATGATCCGACTCGCCGTCGCGCCGAGGCTTCCGTTCTGCCCATCTCCCCAGGCCCAGGAGAACTGGTACGGCGGTGCACCTCCCCCGGCGAAGGCGGTGAAGTTGTCCGTTTGACCCGGAAGGACGACGTTGGTAGGGATCGACACCAGAGCATCTTCGAGCAAGGGGATCGCAGAGGGGTTCACCGCGACCGTGACCCGTACGCTGGCCCGGACGTGGTCCACGACACCTAGAGTGACCGTGTACGTAGCGCTGGAGGAGTTGTAGGCGTGGAGGGGATCCGGGGAGTTGGAAGGGGGCGAGCCGTCCCCGAAGGCGATGGAAGTGAAGTACGGCGGGGTACCTCCCGATACTGCCGAGCTGAACTGGACCGGCAGGGGGAGCATGCCCGACGGGTTCATCGCGATCAGACTTGCCGCCAGCGGCGGCGAACTTGTGGTCGGATCGACCGTGACCGTACTCGTCGTGGACCTCGCCATCGAGTCGGTCACGGTAAGGGTGGCCACGAACGGCCCGGTCGTGGTGTAGATGTGGGTCGGATTCTGAAGGGGTGAGGCCAGCGAACCATCGCCGAAGTTCCAGGAATAGGTATAGGGAGGGTTCCCCCCGGACGCGGTCCCCTGGAACGCCACCGAGAGCGGGATGGTGCCGGAGGGGGGGCTCGCGAGCACGCTCGCTTCGAAGTAGATGTTCTGCGCGTAGACTCCGAGTTGATAGTTGTTGGTGTCGCCCTGCGCGTCCGTGACCGTGACCGTCGGGTAGAACCAGCCGCTGTAGTTGTAGGTGTGAGTGGGCGTGGCGTAGGCGCTGGTCTCGGGCCCATCGCCGAAGTTCCACAACCAGGTGACCGCACCGCGGGCCACGCCGACGCTCGAGTGGAAGGTGGTGGTGAACGGCACCGGTCCGACGGGAGGGGCCGCGGCTGCGTCGACCTGGATCCCCTGCCATCCGACGTAGAGGGCGAAGTTCGTAGACGCCGTGTTCGTTGCGCTGTCCGTAACGATGATAGAAGGATACACCCAGCCAGCGGAGGTGAGGTTGTAGACGTGGTTGGGGTCAGGAGCTCCTGAGAGGGGAGAACCGTCCCCATAGTTCCAGGAATAGGTGTACGGAGGAACGCCTCCCCCGACGCCAGAAGTGAGGTTGACGGGAAGCGGAGCCCACCCTGAGGGAGGGTTGGCCCCGGCTACGATGGTGAGCGGAAGGGCGGCCGCGTTAGGAGTGAGGGCGCGCTGGGTCCGGCTGACGGAAGCGTGGGCGGTCGCTGATCCCACGGGGAGCCCGTTTGGCGCGACCTTGGGGGCCGTGACCTGATGGGAGGCATGGGAGTTTGGAACAAAGTTCGAGAACTTCGGCGAGAACGTGATAGCGGGATTCGCCGAGGCGGGAGCATGGGCCGACACCGCAACGGGCGGGCTCGGATGGGGGAGCGCGGGAGCATGGGGCGAGGCCGCCAAGGGGGGAGAGGAGAAGGCCCCTAGGACCAGAACGAGGAGCATGACCAAGAGGAGGCCCCGAACGAGGCCACGGTGCTCGGAGATTTCGCGAGGGGTCGGCGGGGAGCTGTCGGTTCCCTGAGGTTGCATACCCGACCCGTATGCTTGTCAAATATACACATTGCGATGTTCTTGCTGCCAACCATTCCCAGGTCCGGGGGGGGCCAGTCGTTTGCCCCGATTGCCCGTCAGAGGGGATCGAGAGGGGCCGCATCCCCGGACCAAGGATGGGTCACGCATGGCCTCCCGTCTTGGCAAAGGCTGGGGAGCTCCGCTGACCGTGGAGGCTGCCTCCGGCCAAGAGCCATACGCCAGCCGATACCGCCGGGGTTGGGCATATCCCGGAGTTCCGCGACTTGGCCCCCCGCCGGAGCAAGGGGGGCGGCCAGGGGAGAATGGACACCATTTACTGATAATCTAGTTGCTATGTTTAAATCCACGGGCGTACTGTTCCCCGGGCATGCCACGGTGGGACCAGAAGCATCGTGACGCGCTCGTCCTCGAGGAACGTCGACTAAAGGCCGCGGAACTGCTCCGCCAAGGAGCGTACCCCTCCGAGGTGGCCCGCAGGGTGGCGGCGACCCCCCAGGCCGTGAACCGGTGGCTCCGAACGATAGAGAAGGGCGGCGAGGAAGCTCTCCACGCCAAGCCACGACCTGGTCGTGAGCCCTTCGTGGAGGAGGAGACCCTGGCGACGCTCCCCGAGATCCTCGCCCGGGGAGCCTTGGCGTTCGGCTACCAGACAGATATCTGGACCCTGCGGAGGATCTCCGCGGTCCTCGAGAGGGAGTGGGGCATCCGCTACACCAAGAGCGGGACCTGGGTCTTGCTCAAGCGAAGCGGCTACTCGTGGCAGCGACCCTCCCGCCAGGCACGGGAGAAGGACGTGGCGAAGGTGGCCGACTGGAAGCGGCACTCCTGGCCGCGCTTCAAAAAAAAGCCGCGACGCGCTGCGCCGTCGTCGTCTTCGTAGACGAGAGCGGCCTCTCGCTCATCCCGTACAGCGCGAAGACCTGGGCGCCGGTGGGAAAGACCCCGGTGCTGGTCCACCAGGGTCGATGGCCGAAGGTCTCGGCCATCGGGGGGATCACGGCTCGAGGTCGTCTCTACCTCAAGGTGAGGAGGGGGTCCATTCGCGGTCCGCAGGTCATCGCGTTCCTCCATCACCTCCAGCGACACATCCGACGGAGGCCGATCATGATCTTCTGGGACAACGGTCCCCACCATCGCTCGAAGCTCGTGAAGACCTACCTGAGGGAACACGCTCGGCTAGAGGTCCACCGGTTCCCCGGCTACAGCCCCGAGCTCAACCCTGAGGAGTGGGTGTGGGCTCACCTGAAGAAGCACGAGCTCGCGAGCTTCGCCCCCCACGACCTGAAGGAGCTCACGAGAGGGGTGAGGCTGGCGACGATGAGAATGAGAGATCGTCCTCGACTTCTACGGCGACTTGCAGGAGCATCGAGGCTACCGCATTGACCCGCTCGAGGCTCGCTCAAGTAGCCTTGGACTCCAGATCCCGAATGTGGTCCAGAACGGTTGCACCGTAGTCACTTGAGGAGAACACCGCCTGAACTTCCGAGAGGTGGCTGTCGGGCTCGAGAGTCAGCGCCGCGATCCGGTCGAGGAACTCCTTGTCCGCCTGAGTGACCTGTGCCTCGGGCTTGGTGATGAGCACTCCCCAGTCGTCGTTCCCCACCAGCTCAATCTTGTTGAGGTATGCAAGATCTTGGAGGAGGGCGTAGCGTATCGGGGGCATGCCTCGGTCGGTCTCGCTGTCCCCGAAGGTCATGGGGTCCCTCTTCCCAGCGCGGCAGAGCTGCCAGGCCCCGCCCGCGAGAAGGAACTTCCCCGTGGGTCGGAGGTTCATTGTGTCCACGGTGATCCCATCCATCCTCCTTCGGATCTCGTCGACCCAGGGGTCGTACAGGACCCACCGGCTGTCCTCGGCATTCCAGTACTCTGTGATGCGGTGGTCACACCACCAAGCGGGGTCGTCATCGAGGTACCCGGCGAACCCGACCCGAGAACGAGAAGGGATGCCCTGATTGCGGAGCATCGATACCTGAAGGAATGTGAAGTTCCGGCAAATGGCCCCTATCCGGTCCTTAGGCTCACGAGGCACCGAGAGGGGTCCCGGGTGGCGCTTCTGGATGCGCTTCAGGAAGTCCTCGGCCCGTCGCACCCCAAACCGAGCATTGTCGAACTCGCCTTCCTTGACGCCATACATCTGGAGCAGGCGGTCGTAGGGTGGAATGAGTAGACCCTGAACGACGCCAGCCAGCGCGGGGGCTCCTTGGGGGAGACCTTCGTACAGCTGCGCCTGGGTTCGCGGATCGGTCAGGACTCCCTGTTGTCGATAGTACTCCAGAACGGAGGGGGAGGGATACCCCCCCTGCCGGGGCTTAACGGTGAACGACATTCTGCCACCTTCCTCAGGTGAGCACCGTCCTGGCATATATCGGCGGTCGCATCGACAGTCGCCTGCCTCCGCGCCCTCGAAAACCTCGTGACTGACTGCTGTTGTTGGTCAGCCGACAGGCGGGTTTCCCCCGACGAACCTAAAGCCAACTTGTCCACGGTCAGTAGCATGCGAACGAGCATGGCCCGTCTACCAGAAGGTGCGGGGCGCGTTCTGTCGGATCCTGCAAGGATAGTCACGAGCGCCCTCGCCCTCGTCGCCGAGGACAATGCGGCCGACGCTCGCTTGATCCGCGCGGCGTTCAAGGACAGCCGCATCCGGACCGAGGTCCACACGGGCGCGGTCGGGGTCGCCGCGCTGGCCTACCTTCGGGAGCAAGGTGATTACAAGAGCGCCCGAAGACAGAGCGTGCTCTTCCTCGACCTTGACATGCGTCGGAAGGACGGGCACCACGTCTTGGAGGAGGTCAAGCGGGACCCGGACTTGAGAAGCCTCCCGAGTGTGATCGTCACATCTTCAGGGCGACCCGAGGATTGCGAGCGTGCGTACCAGCACCACGCCAACTGCTACGTCCGAAAACCCACGGGGTTCGGTGACTTCACGAAGGCCGTCCAAGACCTCAAACAATTCTGGTTCGAGACCGTCGAGCTCCCGGCGTAGCTCGTGCCGGGGAGGCTGACGGAGGGGGTGAGGCCGTTCAGGTCAGGCTCGGGGCGAGGCGGCACGGGAGGACCCTTGCAGGGTCGGGAGGGCAGGCCTCCAACCTGTGAACGAGCTACGGCCATCATCCAGGGAGTTCCATGGGGCTGCCCGAGTTCTAATCGGTGACGATTCAAAGCCAGCCCCGGGAGGCCCTCGCGCGACCGGGAAAGTTGGCCGCTTCGACTCGGATTCCAGCGGAATTCCTCAGGCCTGGCCCGCGCGCTTTCGCGGCTATGAGGTCAAGGTTGCCTTCGGGCTTCTCCGAAGGCGTCGCCCTGCTGAGGACCCTGCGGGCCTTCGACCCCATCCTTCTCTCCAAGCGCGAGGTCTTGGGCCCGCGCACGGTCGATCCCCTCGTGAGCCAGGTCCTCCTCAGCGGCCCCGGCAGGAGCTCCACCCGCGTCCAACTGGCCTGACGAACCCACATCCTGAGGTTCATCCGCCCATGGTGAGGACCCAAACCTCCGGGGTGGTCGACGCTTCATATACCCCTGAGCCATTCATATGTCCTGATAGGAGGGGTGGTATCATGGAGCTCGAGAGGGAACCCCTCGGATACCTTCTCCGTAGCGAATCTGCTTTCGCCATTCTTGAGGCTCTTCAGGACGGGCGACCACAGCCTCCACTGACCGTGAGGCGATCGCTGGACCTTCACCCGCAGACGTTCAAGGAGGCCGTGGTCCACCTGAACGACTTCGCCTTGCTCTCCCTGATGGTCCCTCCAGGGTCGCGGCCCCGGCGGACAGCCCACGGGGTCGCTGTACCTCTGGTCCTGCGCATCACGGGGGAGGGACAAGAGGTCCTCGAGCTCGCCATCGGGGTGCGCAAGTTCATCCAGGAACAGGCGCACCGGCGCGAGCGCCACCTGCCGGCGGCCACTCTCCGGCGGTGGCTGCCGGCATGATCTCCCCTCCCGTCATCCTGGTCATCGGGCCCTCCTGGTGGGCTGAGGGCTTCGACCCACATCTTCCGAAGGAGATCGAGGAAGGTCTCCCGAAGTGGTGGATTCGGCGGGGAGCTACCGTCCCCGCGCCGGTCGACATCCGCGCCTACATTGCGGACGTTCTCCGTCAGGAGCACCG
>JAGWLG010000016.1 GCA_028864975.1 Thermoplasmata archaeon
CTCCCGCCCCTCTGGCAGGACGCCGCCATGTTCCTCCCGGGGACCTATGCCGCCCAGCTCGCGAAAGGGACGCTCGGTCTCCTACAGGTAGCCCCGACCACAGGGGAGTATGTTTCGGACGCGGTCCTCCTTGCGGTGGTGGGGGCGATCGGCCTCCTGGTATCGCTCAAGCTCTACCGGTGGGGCGGCGAGAACTAGGGGAGTGGCGGGCACATCACACCCCCGGGGGCGACTTTATCTCTGCGGGGCGACGTGTGTACACTACGCCCCTGGGGGTCTTCCCGGGAAGGCGTCGGCCATCCATGCAACCACCCGAACAAGGTCGGAGACTCTTGCACAGGAGGCGCGGGGTCACCCCCATCATCGCTACGGTCCTACTGCTCAGCCTGACGATGGTCCTTGTCGGTGCGCTCTATTACTTCGTAAGGGTGCCCATGCCCCCGCAGTCCCCGTACGTCGGTTTCACCGTCCAGTGGAACGACACACAGGTCGAGTTGATCGGGCAGGGCGACAACGCCCCGGGAGCGAGCCAGTGCCCCAGTTCGACGCATTATATCTGCTATGTTCGCGGGATGAGCATTGTCGTGAGCGAAGTAGCCTCGCCCGCTCCCGTGACGTCGCTCATCAAGGTCGAGTTCTGGTGCAATAATACCATCGCAGCCGAAGCGCCCCTATTTGGGATCGAGTACTCTCACGCCGTTGCCAATTCACCGCCAGGCGGCCCCACACCGAACCCGAACGGCGCCCAGACGTGTGGGAAGGGCGCCAGCCAGCCGTACATCGGGCCCGACGGTGGGGTCTGCGCGGGATCCGTCACCGCGGGCGTCGGCGTGCCGCTCTACGACCTGGTCTACTACACTCCGACCGACAACTCCACCGGCATCATCGAAGCGGGAGATACGTTCACGGCCTACCTGGGCGGAGATTGTCTCGGACCCCAGGACAAGAGCCTGAACGATGACCATTACGGACCTCCCGCGTGGTGCAACAAGGAGGCCAACTCCTGTGTCGTCGAGCTTTGGTACACGGGCAACCCCTCCGCGTTCATCGGGAGCTTCCCGCTCGATCCTGCGCCATCGTGATCGCACCGCTCGTTCCTGCGCCCTGAACGGTTCGCTGCCACTCGGAGCGATACTAGCGCCCGGACGAGTCCCCTCGGGGACGGAACCACTTGCCGGCGCGCGCCCCGGAGCTTCGATCGGCCGGTTCCTGGGCGTGGTGGGAAGAGACCTCCCAGCGGACCCCGTAAGCGTCCTCAAAAACGAGCAGGTCCGGGCGTCGGGTGACGACCTGGCCCCCCAGACCCCACACCAACCCCTCGAGACGCTGGAGCTCCCCTCCATCCCCCTCGAGCCCGATGTGCTGAAGACGCTCCCCAGGGATCACGCGCTCCTTCTCCTCCAGGGCGAGGACCAGCCCTTCCCGCGCGAGGACGCTGAGCCCAATCCTCGCGCCGGACCGAGTGGCCTCCTCCCATCCCTTCCCTGAGGGGAGCGTGAACCATCCTTCGGGGGTCTCCACCTCCCGGAACGCGACCTCCAGGTCGAAGAGCCTTCGATAGAGCTCCTCCGCCTTGCGGAGCGAAGGAACGCGGAGGGAGACGTGGTCCACGCGACGTAACACGACGCTGCGCCAAGTCCTAGCGTTCAAAGCGCTAGCGGTGGGGCGGGTTTCGGTAGAACCGGTTGTCTGGTGCCCGCCCGGGCGATGAGGGACCCGTGCGGGAGACTGGGAGCCGCTCGACCTCTTTCGAGGCATCTTTGCCTGCTGCGCGATGGTTCCCTGCCCGTCGTCGTCCCCCCTTGGTCCGCAAGCGCCGCACCGACAAGACAACGACCAGGGCGAGGAGAAACACCCCCATCAGCAGGATGGGCCATGGAACTCCCAAAACCGGTCCGGTCAGGATGGACCAGGGCGATGCCGAGACCTGAACGGCCGCGCTGGCGCTGCTCAGCCTCCCGCCACTGTCCTGCACGGTCACCGTCACCACGTAGTTTCCCGCGTTGGCGTACGTATGGACGGTGCTGCCGGTCGCCGTGCTCCCAGAGCCGCTCCCGTCCCCGAAGTTCCAGAGGAAGGCGTAGGGGGATGTGCCGCCAGAGGGGAGGGCCGTGAAGCTTCCCTGCGTCCCGGGCGAGAGCTCAAGGGGTGCTTGGAGCTGGACGGCCAAGCTCGAAAGGGGTGGTCCCACGGTGATCCCCACGCTCTGCGTGCCCGTTTCGCCAAGCGAGTCCTGCACGGTGAGGTTCACCGTGTACGTCCTGCTCTGCGCGAACGTGTGAACGACCGTGACTCCTGTGCCGCTCGTAGCGTCCCCAAAGGACCAGGCGTAGGAGTACGGGGGGACGCCCCCTCCCGCGCTTCCCGTGAAGGCCACCGAGAGCGGGGCGACACCACGGGTCCGGTTGGCCAGGACCTGGGCGAAAACCGCCAGGTTCACATGCACCTGGGTCGAGGTCGCGGACTCAGAGCCGGCCGAGTCGGTGACCTCCAGAGTGACAACGTAGATGCCGGGGGCCGAGAACGCATGCGTGACGTTCTGGGAAAGGGCGTTCGGAGAGAGGTCGCCCAGACTCCAGTTGTACAGGTAGGGCGGCCGCCCGCCGGTGGCCGAGCCCGCCAGGTTCACCTGGAGCGGAGCGGGTCCCACCGTGGGTGAGGCGCCCTCCACGGGAAGAAGCTGGCCGGCCGGGCCCAGGACCTGGATGGGGAGGGAGCGCGAGGCGACGTGGCCCAGCGCATCCCGCACTTGGACCACCGCCGAGAACGACCCCGAGGAGTTGTAGACGTGCGAGGGGGCCCACGAAGCGGAGCCCGGGGAGCCGTCGCCGAAGCTCCAGGCGACCGAGTAGGGAGAAGCGCCGCCGGAGGCCGTTGAGGAGAGAGCGACCGATAGGGGCACGACCCCCGAGATGGGGAACGCCGTCCCGGTGACCGCCAGCGGGCCGGGAGGAGGCGAAGAGCTCTGCACCTGGAGGACCGCGATGCTCTCCGAGGGCATGCGCCACGTGAAGGGGAGGTGCGTGGGATAGGAGCGGAGCAGGGGGGTCGCCGAGGAGGCGTTCCACGTCAGGCTCGTGCCCGGCCCAGAAAGGACCTGAAGCCCCTCTTGCGAGAGGTTCAGCACGAGGGACCGGGTCGCGTTCGCGTTCACGACGAACAGGGAGAGCGTGGAGGCGTTCGAGCTGAGCAGCGTATACTCCCCAAGACCGATGCTCGTGCTGGGCCCTACGGAAAAGTTGCCCGGAGGGAGCGTCGGATAGACCGAGGAGAACACCTGGTAGATGGTATGGACGGGGGTGTAGCTCGGGGGAAACCAGGAGCCGGGGTAGTCCCCCTGGAAGTCCCAGTAGACCATCGAGGGCTCTCCCACCGCGACGGCCTGCACCACCTCGGCGGAGACGAAGGGGACCATCGGGAACCCCGACATGTAGGCCGCGAGCGTCGTGCCCTCGGCCGCCCCGTACTCGCCCACCAAGAGGGAGATGCCGCAGCCGGGGCAGCTTGCGGCGATCGCCTGCTCGTCGCGCGGGACCCTCCAGAAGAGGCTGGAGGAAGAGTCGAGGCCCGAGAAGAACCCGGTCAGGCTCTCTCCGGTGTAGCCGCTCCCGTCAGGATAGACGTGGATGGCGACCGCGTTCACCCCGGGGGCCGCGAGGGTCGCATTGATCCAGTCCGTCTCCGACGTGCTCCCTGTTCCCACCCCCCCCAGGCCGATGACCGGAGTGGAACGGTCGATCGAGCGTATCGCGCGGACGTCACCCTCGACGACCTGGGTGTACTGAGCGAAGGTCGGCCCGCGGTCCTGCGAGGTCGTCCATGAGGTCCACGGAGTGTTGAAGTGCGTCCAGAGGGCAGGCTCGTTCCCGATCTCCCAGGCGTACGGGTGGAACCCCAGGGTCGTGCCGACGTAGGCGACCTCGGCCTTCACCTGCGAGGTGCTGTTGATCTCGGCCGGGAGGGAGAAGATGACCCGGAGGCTCAGGTTCTCGGCCATGGAGAGGAACGAGAGGGTCGAGAGCTGTGGTGTCGAGGTCGAGCCGTCGTCGTTGTAGATGACCCCGAGCCCGTGGTTCGCGAGGGGATCATACCGGTCGGTGTAGCCGCCCCCGGGCCATCGGACGAGCTGGGAGCCGGTCCGCGAGAGGTCGCGGGTCAGCGTCGCGTTCCAGGGGTCCAGGGGCCGGACATTCACCCCCCAGAACTCGGAGGAGAGGCTCGTCGAGGGTCGCGGGGCCCGCGTTTCGGGAACAGGAGCACCCTGAACCAACGGCCCTCCGCCTGGACGGTCAGTCCCTGGAGTCGATGGCGGAGAAGCTGGCGCGATGGGATGCACGAGGGGAACGGTCGGAAGCGAGAGCAGGACCGTGACGAGAAGCGTGCCCGCCGCGGAGGTACGAAGGACCGAGCGAACCCTACGACCCAGCAACGCTAGAGCTTCGCGGTCGGGTGAATTAAGGAGTGGGCCGGGCCGGGCACCCGAAGGAATGCGAACGGAGGTTCCTGGAATCGTCACCCGAGGTTGCCCGCTTCGGCTAGGACACTACCTTCCGGGCTCGTCGGTGGCCTAAGGAGTTGTTGGTCGTGGAGCTCCCGTGAGACGCGGGACCGCCCACTCCAACGAGAAGATCAACCCTGCGAAGAAGGCGAGCGTCGCGCCGACCAGGGCGA
The DNA here is from genome assembly GCA_028864975.1 of Thermoplasmata archaeon. GTDB lineage: Archaea > Thermoplasmatota > Thermoplasmata > Lutacidiplasmatales > UBA184 > JAKAAX01. The sequence continues at coordinate 4,672 of JAGWLG010000016.1, forward strand.
TGAGGCTCCCGGTGAGGAATCCCCAGCCGACGATGCCCAGCACGATCAGCGTGACCCCACCGACGATGCGCTCACCCGGAGTCCCCCGCGCGTAGTAGGTCATCACCCAGGTCAAGAGCCCCAGTACCCCGGCGAGGATGCCGAGCCCGATCCCCACGATCAGGCTCTGCGCGTGGGCGGTGACGACCGCATAGACCGCCCCAAGGATGAACGAGACGATCCCACCCACGATGAGCAAGAGCCCGCCGACCGCGCCGAGCAACGAGGGTACAGCTTTTCGCTCCATGTGCGACCCGAGGACAGACGTTCACCTCGGGGAGCGGCTTTAACCCCCTACTACCTCGAGCGCATGTCGTTACCGAAAGGTAACTATCGCCGTCCTTCACCTAAGGACCGGTGGGATCAGGGCGGCGGAGGGTACTGCATGACCGGTGGCACGCTCGAGCGCCTCCGGTGAATGATCACCACGACGACCACGGCGATCAGGGCCACCGCCGGCAGGACGAGCAGCAGTACCCCTAACGTGCCGAGCCCGAACCAGCCTGAGCTGCTCGTGGTCCCAGCTGACGAGACGGGGTAGATGTTGACCTCCGCGTGTCCGACGCCCGTGTGACCCGCGGAGTCCGTGACGGTCAGGGTGACGTTCAGATGGCCAGGGGAGGTCGGCACGCAGGAGAAGCTCGCGGCGTTGCGAGAGGTGCATCCGCTCGGGAGCGAGGTCCAGGCGTAGGTGCCGTACGTCCCCGTTCCGCCCTGGACCGTGGACGAGAGCGTGAGCGTGCTCCCCAACCCAAGGGAGGAGGGGCTGGGCACGACCGTTACGCTGATCGAGGACGAGGAGGGTGTCCACACGTCAACTTCGGTGGTGGCCGAGGCGTGTGCTCCGATCGAATCCACGACCGAGACCGAGGCGTTGAAGTGTCCCGTGCCCGAAGGGGTGCATGAGATCGTGGAGGTGGTCCCCGAGCTGCAGCCGGACGGCAGCGAACTCCAGGCATACGGCCCGTACGGAGGAGTACCCCCGGACGGCGTGGCACTCAACGTGAAGGAGGAACCCAGCTCCAAGCTCAACTGGGGCGGTGAGACGGAGACGCTCAGGGCCGCGCTGCTCGAAGGCCAGACTGCAACCGCCGTCGTGGAGGATGCGGTGGACCCGGCGGAATCGCGGACCGTAACCGTCGTGTTGAAGTGGCCCGCGGCCGAGGGCGTGCAGGTCAGAGCCGAGGTCGAAGCGCCACCGCATCCTGTCGGAAGACCCGTCCAGGTGTAGGAGGAGTAGGTGCCGCTCCCCCCGAAGGCAGTCGCGGTGAGGGTGGTGGTGCCGCCGAGCGCGAAGGAGCGGGGCGCGGCCGAGAGCGAGACCGAGAGGGAGTTCGAGCCGGAGTTCCACACGTCGACCTCCGCGCTCCCGCTGCCGCTGTGCCCGAGGTCATCGGTCACGGTCGACGTCGCGTTCCAATGCCCGACCGCCGTCGGCGTGCAGATGTAGGAGGCGACCCACCGCGTCGCGCAACCCGTCGGCAGGTTCGTCCAGGAGTAGTTCACGTAGTTGCCGGTCCCTCCTCCAGGATAGGAGCTCAGCTGCACGCCATACCCGAGGGCAAGAGAGGTGGGGTTCGCGTTCGCCGAGACCGTCAGAGGAACGTAGGGGTTCCAGGCCGCCACGCTCACCTGGGCGGTGCCCGAAGCCCCGTTCGAGTCGTTCACCCAGAGCCAAGCCGTGTAGTTGCCAGGGGAGGTGTAAGTGTGCGTCGAGTTCTCCGTCGCCCCGCTCCCACCGTCACCGTACCTCCAGGCGAACGCGTACCCAGGAGTGCCGCCCGAGGCGTTGGAAAAGAAGTTCACGGTCAGCGGAACGTGTCCGGACGTGGGGTGGGCGGAAGCGGTCGCGGTTGGTGGGGGAGGAGAGGTCCCCTGAAGGACGATCTGGACCGTCGAGGTCGTCCGCTTCGTGACGGTGGCATTGGCGAACCCGTTCCCGACCAACGGCTTGTAGCCGGTACAGAAGATGGTCCCCGGCACGAGATTGTAGAAGGTGACCGTTCCCGCCGAATTGGTCCGGCCCCCTCGGCCCCCGATGTCCACGAAGGCGTTCGGCACGGAGTGCGAGCTGGAGTCGACCACGCTGACGGTCAAGTTCCCGTCGTTCGTGTTCTCGTACGGGACCTGCGCGAACTCGGTCATGAGCCTCGTGTTCGTCCGGTTGTCGCCCCAGACTACGCCCGCGGTCCCCCAGGGGGTCAGCTTCGACCAGATCCAGTCGCCGCTCCAGAACCCGGAACCTGTCCCCACCACCGCGCTGGAGATCTGCTGCAGGGGGGACCAGCTGACACCGTTGTCCGGGCTGTCCCGCTCGTAGACGTTCCATTGGGCGGTCGAAGGGTTGGCCCGCGTGTCGAGCCAGAAGATCGCGGTCTCCCCGGTGGCAGGGTCAGTCGCGATCGTGGGGGTCTGGAAGGTGGTCCCGCTCGGGGGGCTCCCCGAGAGGGTGACCGGCGTGGACCAGGACTTTCCCCAGTTGAACGTCTGGGAGAACATCACGGCCGTCGCCGCGCTGTTGAGGAAGACGATGTCGACCGCCGGCCCTTCTCCCCAGACCATCTGCCAGGTGATCGACCCACAGCCGGTGGGGGAGGATGCGGCCGCCTGCCAGCTCGCTCCGGAGTCGTTCGTGGTGATGAGCTGACAGACCCCGGGCTGGCTGGGGGTCGCCTGGTCGCCGACAAGCCAGTGCGTGTTGTCCAGCGCATCGGCGGAAGCGGTCGTGTCGCCGTTGCTGTAGAGCAGCACGACAGGATGGAACGTGAAGCCGTTCCATGCCGTGGACTCGTAGATGTTCGGACACACGTTCCCCGGGCAGGAATCGACGACGGAGACCACGGTCCCGTTCGGGGTGGACATGATCCAGTCCCGGTCCAGGAAGTTGTTCCCGGTGGTGGCCGAAGGGACCGAGACGACCGGTTGGCTGAGGTGTGTTCCGTTGTTCCACATCACCGTCGTGTAGGTGTTGTCGGGCGCGGTCGGACTCGGGTCAGCCCCGTACGAGAGCCACATCGTCCCGTTGGGGGATGCGGCGGTCTGGGCCACATCGAACTCGAACTGGGCGTTCGCGCAGGAGGTGTCCGTGCCGAGGTAGGGTCCCACGGCCGCCGTTCCCGTGAACGACGCACCGGAGTCGAGGGAGGAGCTCATGCCCACGGGCCCAAGGGGACATCCCGCGACGGCCTGGTCCTCCCAGGAGGCGGTCATGGCCCCCCAACGATTGATCGCGAACTCGGGCTCTCCAGCCGCCGCGCTCGGCCATCCGGGACTTGCGAGGACGTTCGTGGGTATCGCGCGGGTCCAGAAATGGGTCGGGAGGGAGGAGGCGAGGGGAACGAACCTTGAGTCGGGGACCGGGACCCCTCGATGCGCAGCAGCTCCGACCGCCGAGAACGGGACGGTCCCAAGGACCAGGACGGCCAAGATTAAGCCCACACGCACGGCGGTCGCTCTTGGGGGCAGTTCACCGCTCCGGGTCTTCACGGGCTCCGTGCTCCACCCCCCTTACGATGCTACAGCGTCGCACGGACGTTCCTGACTATTTCCTTCTTCGCCATGATGGGACGCAAGAGGAGGGATCGGATGCCAGGAGGTACGATGCCCCGCGGGGCACGGTCGGGGGAGAGGTCGCCTGTGACTCCCCTCGAAGTGCTCCTGGAACGGACGAAAGGTCCGCCGTTTCCCCTGCCTCCCTTGCTGCGTGGATGGTACGGTCCTCTGCGGCTCCAAGCTCGTCGTGGTCGGCCTTGCGTCTACGCGAACCTCGCGTGCACCCTTGACGGAGTGGCCTCGTTCGGTGGACGCGGCTCCGGAGGCAGCGACATCACCGGGCCTTTCCCTCCGGACCGCATGGTGATGGGGCTCCTGCGGGCGGTAGCCGATGCGGTGGTCGTCGGCGCCGGGACCTTTCGAGCGATCCCCCATCACCGCTGGATCGCCTCCCAGATCTATCCACGCCTTGCGGGGACCTTCGCGAGGCTTCGGACCGACCTCGGGCTTCCACCGTACCCTGTGAACGTCATCGTGAGCGCGAGCGGAGAACTCGATCTCGGGCTGCCCGTCTTCCACACCCCTGGGCTCAAGGTCCTCGTGGTCACGACTCGCGCTGGTGAGGCTCGCCTCACCGCCCGTAGATGGCCGGAGGGGCCCGAGGTGTGGGCCGGGGGTGAAGGTCCGACGTTGCGTGCGAGGACGGTCCTACGCGCGATCTCGCGACACGGCCCGCTTCGCCGGGTCCTTCTCGAAGGAGGGCCCCATCTCCTGGGGAAGTTCCTCAAGGAAGGGCTCCTGGATGACCTGTTCCTGACCGTGGCACCTCAGGTCGGCGGTCGCTCCGACGCGGCGCGGCGAGTTTCCCTCGTCGAGGATGCGGCCTTCGGACCCGACCGACCGCTCTGGGCCGAGCTCCGTTCGGTCCGGAGCTCCCGCGACCACCTCTTCTTGAGATACGCCACGAACTCGGGTGGGCGCAGGGGAGGATGGACGGGCGCGGTCCCCTCGGGTGCGCCCCCAACACGAGGTCCGAAGGGCCCTCCTAGGGGCTAAGTGGGAGGCCGCCCCCCCATGGCGATGGGCGAGGGTCCTCCTGTCGAAGGGCCCAAGCTCCGAAGGGCCATCGGACCGCGTCATGCCTTCGCCCTGTACGTGAGCTCGGTGCTGGGGACCGGGATCCTCGTCCTACCGGGGCTGGCCGGGCAGATCGCGGGACCCGGCTCGCTCATCGCCTGGGGCGTGTTGGCCCTGGCGAGCCTTCCGTTCGCGATCACCTTCGCCTCGCTCTCGGCCCGTTCGCCGGAATCGGGGGGCGTCTACGCGTTCACCCGCGAGGCTCTGGGCCGCGGGGTCGCGACCTCCACCGGCTGGCTCTTCGGACTGTGGGCCCTCGCCGGCGTGCCCGCGGTCGCGCTCATCGCCGCCTCCTACGTCGCGTACGCGTTCCCGCTCGGACGGCCTCTCACTTTCGCGCTCGGTTTCGCGATCGTCGCGGTCGCCTACCTGATCAACTATCGCGGGATCGTGCTCAGCAGCCGGGTCCAGCTCGGGGCCATCGTCGCCGTTGTGGCGTTGCTGGCGACGGTGGTGATCCTCGCCCTTCCCCACGTTCGAGCGTCCAACTTCGAGCCGTTCCTGCCGAACGGCCTGCTTCCGGTCGGCACGGCCGCCTCCCTGATCTTCTGGTCCTTCTTGGGCTACGAGAACGTCTCGAACGTCGCAGAAGAGTTCGAGGACCCTGCGCGCGACTTTCCTCGGGCCGTCGCGTTGAGCGTGGTCGTGGTCGGGGCGTTCTACTTCGCCGTCGCTTTTGTGACGGTGGGGACCCGCGCCTACGCCGCCGGAGGGAGCGTCGCGCCCTTCGCGGCCATCCTCGGGCACGCCCTGGGCCCCTACGCCGCCGATGGGACTGCGCTGCTCGCGGTGGGGATCGTCTTCGCCGTCGTCAACGCTTACACGACGGGGATGTCCCGCGTCGCCTTTGCGGTGGCCTGCGATGGCGGATACCCGTCGTGGCTCGCCCATCTGGACCCCAAGACGCGAGCGCCTGGCCGAGCGCTCTTGGCCATCCTGGGATGTTCCGGGGCCTCCTTCGTCGTCTTCTACCTGGTGAACGCCACGCTCACGACCGCCCTGCTGACCGCGAGCGGAGCCGCGATCCTGGTCTATGTGTTCGGTTCACTTTCGGGTCTGCGGATACGCCCTCCCGTAGGCCAGAAGGGCCACCGCCCCTGGTGGCCGCCCGCCATCTCGCTCGTGCTGTCGCTCATCATCCTCCCCTTTGTCGGCCCGCTCGCGCTGGTGGCCGTGGGCGTCGCGGCGATGGGGTACCTTTACTCCTTTCTCCGAGGTCGGAGGGGCGCATCGGTTCCCCCTGGCCGACGATAGCCCTCGGGCGGGCGCTGTGGTGAGAGGCCCGACCGAGAGCGCCGGGTTCCGGCGTCTGCGCCATCGAAGGAGGGTTATACCGGGCTGCCGTTGAGAGGGGCATGGGCCACCGCGGCGGCGCGCCGTGTGGGGTACCTCGAGCGGTCCACCGGGAACCTCGGGACCTCTTCGTCGGCGTCGTGGTGCTCGTGGGGGTCGTCGCTCTCCTGGTCCTTCCGGGGGCGTTGGCCGCCCCTTCGGTGCGCGTCGCTACCCCCTCGCCCGTTCCGGCGTTCCACGGGGGGACCTCGTCCGTCCTGGGGTCTCCTCGAACTCCTCTCACCCGACTGAACGGGGTCGACGTGTCCAGCTACCAGGGCGGGATCAATTGGAACAGCGTCGCATCGGACGGGATCGTCTTTGCCTTCACCAAGGCGACCCAGGGCGACTACTACATCGACTCGACCTTCGCTCCGAACGAGCAGAACGGGCACGCGGCCGGGGTCTACGTGGGCGGCTACGACTTCGCTGACCCGGTCAACGTCGGGGCCGTGACGGAGGCCAACTATTTCGACAGCGTCGCGGGTCCCTACTTCAAGACCGGGTTCCTCTATCCTGCCCTCGACCTCGAGCAGGGATGCGGGACGCTCAGCGTCACCGCGCTCTCCGACTGGACGAACACGTGGATGAGGACGGTCCAGTCCTACATCTCCGCCCACGGGTTCAACATCGTTCCGATCGTCTACATGAACAGCAACTACGCCAACAACTGTGTCGATTCCTCGGTGGCCCAGTGGCACCTCTGGATCGCCGACTACTGCGGGGGATGCAACCCGAGCACCGGGGTCTTCCCATACTGGAACTTCTACCAGTACTACGACTGCGGGTCCATCTCCGGGATCGGAGGCTGCGTCGATGTCGACTGGTTCGGCGGGGACCTCTCCGCGCTCCAGGGAGGCTTCGTCTTCGGTACGCCCCCCCTGACCGCGAGCTACTCGGTGGTGGACCGCACCACGGGGAAATCCCTCTACTGCGGCGATAGCTTCGCCTCGGGCGACACGATCCAGTTCACGGGTAGCGCTTCGGGAGGCTCGCCGGGGTACTCGTTCGCGTGGGACTTCGGGGACGGAACGACCGGTTCCGGGAACCCCGTCAATCACGTTTACAACATGGTGGGGACGGTGAATCCCATCCTCACGGTCACGGACTCCAAGGGGGCGACCGCCAAGTCTGGGAGCGGGTGCGATTTCACGGTCACCGGGACCCCGGTGACCTTCTACACCCAGCCCCCCGGCGCGGCGACGATCCTCCTGGCGGGGAACCCGTACACGAACGGGCAGTCGACGATCCTCGTGCCGGGTCACAGCTATTCGCTGACCTTCGGCGCCTCCCCGTCCTACATCTTCTCCGGATGGAACTGGACGGGAGGGGTCACGATCTCTTCGCCGCTCTCCACATCGACGACGCTCACCGTCACGAGCACCACGCCTGCGACGGTCACCGTCTCGTTCGTGACCCGGAGCTCGATCTACTTCCTGAGCTCTCCCAACGACAAGGCCTCGGTCGAGATCGGGGGGAGCATCTACAACAGCGGGCAGAACGTGACCGCCTCCGTCGGCACCCCGTACCCCCTGCTCGCCCTTCCGAACCCTGGCTACGTCTTCGTCCAATGGCAGGTCACGGGGACCGGCATCCAGGTCCAGTCTCCCGACCAAGCTTCCACGAACCTGACGGTCCTTTCCGCTGCATCCTCGACGCTGACGGAGGTCGTCCTCTGGAACGTGCCGAAGGCTCCGACGGACCTGAACGTGATCGGGGCAACGAGCTCGTCGCTCACGCTCACTTGGGATCCGCCCCCCGGTGACCTCAGCGGCTACACCCTGGGGAGCAGCACGGGGGCGAGCCCCCCCAGTGGGATCGGCGGATTCCAGCTGACCTCCTTCGGAGGAGCGGGAAGCTCCTACGTCTTCACCGGGCTCGAGCCCCAGACGAAGTACTGGTTGTCGCTGGCAGGGGTGAACTCCACGGGGCAAGGTGGCTGGAGCGCCTGGACCTGGGGGACCACCCTCGCTCTCCCGCAGCCCCCATCGGACCTGGTCGTGGACCGCCGCGGGAGCACCTGGGCCTACCTCTCGTGGCTGACACCGACCGGGGGGGCCTCGATCGGAAGCTATACTCTGAACTGTTCCACGAGTACCCCCGGGGCCTCCGACCGGATCGTCCCCGAAATCCCCACAAGTTCGACCGTCTACAACGCGACGGGGTTGACGGCAGGTGCGCATTATTCGTGCTTCCTGGTCTCGGTCTCAGGGGCGTACACGAGCCCGCCCTCCAACGACGCCGCCTTCACGCTCACCGGAGGAGCCGCCCCGCCTCCCTCGAACGGTGGCGGAGCTTGGTGGGAGGGCGTGGGGGCCTGGCTCCGGGGGACGCTCCGACCCCCGTTCGTCCTCGGCTGGGCGCTGGTCGCCGGGGCCGTGGTCGCCGCGGTGGGACTGCTCCTCTTGCGCAAGGGACGACATCACGGCGATGAGGACGACGCCGCGCTCGCGGAGGCTTTGGCCCGCCCCGAGCCTCCCGGCACGGTGGAACCGACCGGAAGTACGACCAAGGAACTCGAGGAGACTCGCCCGGGGCCCCCTGCCGGAAGCTGAGCGCTCGTTCCAGACTTCGCGCCGACCCTCGGTGCGCGACGGGAGGCCCCCGCACGGAGCTCCTTCAGTGCAACCCCCACCCGGCGCCCCGAGAGGTCTTTCCCGTTCCGAGCCCATCTTCAGGGGGGGCGATGACCCACGTGCCGACCATCTGGCAATGGAGGAGACAGGCCGTGAAGGGGGATGGTCATCGAGCGGAAAGGGTCCTGCTCGAGTGGCCGTCCATGGACTCGAGCGGATTGCGCCATCGGGTTCCGCGAGCCGACCGGATTGCGGGGGTGACGGTCCTTGAGGACTCGCGGCTCCTCCTGGAGCGCTGGGTCGAGCGAGATCGGGGACCACCGTGGTGGCCAGAACGCTCATTTACCACATGATTGGATGCGCACCCATGTACCACGGGCATCGCTCGCGGGTCCACCCCTCCAACGATGAGATCGCCACGGCTAGGAAGCTCTACAGGTCCGTGAGGGGGCCGCTCGGCCCACGAGGTTGCGCCCTCGCGTCGCTCGTGGTCCTTCTCATGGGGATCCCCCTCCTTCCGACCGCCACCGACGTCGGGGGCGCCGTGCGATCCCCTAGCGGCCACCTTGGCGACCCTACCTCGGCGGCTCTGATCGTCAAGGGGCCCGCCTCGCTGCTCGACGGACGCGCGGCGTCCACCGCCTCGACTCTGACCTCTCTGCCCTCCTCCTCCCCCTCTGGCTCCTCCTCGTCCGTCCCTCGATCCGGCCCTTCCGCCTCGACCCCACCCGCCTCCTCTGGCTCCCCCCTTACGGCGAGCGGTGGTTCGGTCGCTTCCGCGACACCCTCCCCCACGTCGAGCGCGGGAACCGAGCTCCTCCAAGGAGCTCAACGCTCGCTCGAACAAGGACAGGGGCCGGCCCGGGGCACCGCGTGGAACTGTGGTCAGCCCGCGGGAGGGGGGAGCGAGAGCTGTGCCGCCAGCTCTGGGTCTTCCGCCGACGTCCTCTCGGCCCCTTCGAACCCCAGTTGGGCCTTGCTCGGGACCCCCTCCCCCCGTTTGGGGGCGACAATGGCCTTCGACCAGGCGGACAACGAGGTCGTCCTGTTCGGCGGCGAGAACTCGGCGGCGCAGGGGGACACGTGGACCTTCCGCGCGGGCAGCTGGAGCCCGGTGGTCACGCCGGTAGAACCGACCCCTCGCGGGTACGCCAGCATGGCGTACGATGTGGCCGACGGGTACGTCCTCCTCTTCGGCGGGGTCGCCCCAGGGGCCGGGTACCTTCAGGACACCTGGACGTTCAGTGCGGGCTCTTGGACCAAGCTCGCCTCCGCGACCTCTCCCGGGGTCCGCATCGCCGCCTCGATGTCCTACGACGCGGCCGACGGATACCTGGTGCTCTTCGGCGGGAAGGGGTGTTCCACCGCGAGCAGTTGTGCGGCGACAGACCTTCAGGACACCTGGAAGTTCGTCGGTGGGGTCTGGGCGGAGCTCTTCCCCGCAAGCTCCCCCGGGATCCGGGAGTTCTCGATGGTGGGGTACGACGCTTACGACGGTTACGTGCTTCTCTTCGGAGGATATGGGTGCACGACCGGGAGCTCTTGCTCGGAGGGGCTCCTGCAGGACACTTGGTCCTACAAGGCCGGGACCTGGAGCTTGGTCACCGGGAGCACGCCCCCGGGAACGCGGGAGGCCGCGGCGCTCGCTTACGACCCCACGATGAGCGGGCTCATCTTGGTCGGGGGGGACGGCTGCAGCACGGGGAACGCGTGCGCATCGTACTACCTCCAGGACACCTGGCTGTACCTCAAGGGGGCGTGGTCGCAGCTTACGCCGAACGCGGTCCCTGGGATCCGGGACCTGATGCCCATGGCCTACGATGGCGTGGACGGTTATCTCCTCCTGTTCGGCGGGCTCGGCTGTTCCGATGCCTCCTCTCCGTGCCCGATCTCCTACCTCCAGGACAGCTGGGTCTTCGCGGCGGGCACCTGGACCGAGCTCACCTCCCCCTCCTCCTCTCCCGGGGTCCGGGGGATCGCGACGCTGGCCTACGACCCTATTGACGGCTACGTGCTCCTCTTTGGCGGGTATGGCTGCGTCGTCGGGAGCACGTGCACCGCGGGGGATCTCGGGGACACCTGGACGTTCCAGGCCGGGACCTGGACCGAGCTCTTCCCGAACCCGTCGCCGGGGGCCCGGGACGGGTCGGCGCTGGTCTACGACGCGGCCGACGGGTACATGTTGCTCTTCGGGGGATACGGTTGCAACACGGGGAGCACCTGCACGCTCGCCGACCAGCAGGACACCTGGACGTGGGCGGGAGGAAGTTGGACGCAGCTCGCGCCGCCAGCTCCTCCGGGGGCGCGCGTCGCGCCCGCGATGAGCTACGACCCCACCGATGGCTACGTCCTCCTGTTCGGAGGGTACGGTTGCACGACCGGAAATACCGGTTGCACGTCGTTCCTTTCGGACACCTGGGACTTCCGAGGGGGAACGTGGACCCAGCTCGCGCGCATCGGTCCCCCACAGCGCTACATCGCGTCGATCGCCGACGACGCGGCGGACGGCTACGTCGTCCTGTTCGGGGGTCTGGGATGCGAGAACTATCCCACCTGCTCCGCGTACGGGGAGCTCGCGGACACCTGGCGCTACGCGGGGAGCGGGAACTGGGTGAACATGACCTCGACGGCGGGGGGGCCACCGCCCGCGCGAGACGGGGCCGGCATGGCCTTCGACACGGCGGACAACTATCTCCTCCTCTTCGGCGGCTTCAGCACGACAGGGTCCGACCTCTCGGACAGTTGGAAGTTCCTAGGGGGCAGCTGGACCGCGCTCTCCCCGACCCTCGCCCCCGGCGTACGACGCTACACCGAGATGGCCTACGACGGGCATGACGGGTTCCTCCTCCTCCTCGGGGGCAACGGCTGCACCTTCGGCACGTCGTGCGCCGTGAACTGGATGCAGGACTCCTGGGCGTATGGGGCCCCGCTGACGAGCGCTATGGTCGTCGCCTCTTCCGCGAGCCGCGACGTGGGTCAATCGGTGACCTTCACCGCCGGGGCGACCGGCGGCGGGAGCGGCTCCTACCAGTTCCTATGGGCAGGGCTCCCCCCTGGGTGCGTTCCGACCTCGCCCGCCCCCGGGGTCACCTGCGCACCCACGACCGCCGGGACCTTCCAGGTCAGCACGGTGGCCGAGGACTCCACTGGAGCGCCGCAGGCGACCAGCGGGACCCTCGCGTTCATGGTCTACAGCGACCCGACAGCCGCTGCGTCGGGATCGACCCCTTCCATCGACCTCGGCCAGTCGGCGACCTTCACCCTTTCCACCTCGGGAGGGTCGGGAGGCGATGGCTACGCCTGGAACGGCCTCCCCACAGGCTGTTCCTCCTCGGCGGGCCTTTCCGACACCTGCACGCCCGCGCTCGCCTCCGCCGAGGGGGCCTGGTCGGTCTCCGCGACGGTCACGGACTCGAACGGGTACTCGGTCAGCTCTGGGGGGGTCGCCCTCACCGTCGACTCCGACCCTTCGGTCGCGGCCCCCTCCGAGAGCCGCACCGCGCTCGACGTGGGACAGGTCCTGAGCCTCTCGACCACGGTGTCGGGAGGTTCGGGAGGATATGCCTTCACCTGGTCGGGACTCCCGACTGGATGCAGCTCGGTGAATGCTCCGTCCCTGAGCTGCTCTCCGAGCGCGGCGGGGGCCTTCTCTTCGATCTCGGTCAGCGCGCTGGACTCGAACGGGGTGATGGGCGGCTCGCCCATTGCGGCGTCGATCACGGTGTCGGCCTCACTCGTGGTCCCGACACCCACCTCGTCACCCGGGACCCTGGACCTCGGGCAATCGACCACGCTCGCGCTCTCCCCCTCGGGGGGCCGGGCGCCGTACACGATCAGTTGGTTCGGCGTACCCACCGGATGCACGGCGAGCGGGACGAGCTTCCTTTGCACGCCGACGGCCACGGGAACGTACTCAGTCTACGCGACGGATGCTGACAGCAACGGCGCCACGGTGACGAGCGGCGCGGTCACGGTCAATGTGCTCGCCGACCCCCAGATCGTGAGCTTGGCCTCGAACCGTTCGGCCACCGACCTGGGGACCGGATTCACGATCACCGTCCAAGCCATCGACGGCACGGGAAGCTACTCCTACACGTGGACCGGGCTCCCGCTCGGTTGTGTCGTCCCTGGCCTTTCGACGATCACCTGCAAGCCGACCGTCGTGGGTCCCTTCACGCTCAGGGTCTACGTCAACGACAGCACCGGGACGTCGACCAGCCAGACGCTCGCCCTGATGGTCGACAGCGACCCAACGACGACCGCGCCAACGGCGAGCCCTACCTCCCCGATCGACGCGGGATCGAAGGTCGTCTTCCAGACCACCGCGAGCGGCGGGAGCGGAGGCTACAGCTACACCTGGGTCGGGCTCCCGTCGGCAAGCTGCCCCGTGGCCATCGGGTCCTCGCTCGAGTGCGACACACTAGGAGTCGGCAACTACTCGGCCTCCGCGCTCGTCCGCGACTCGAACGGGGTCGGTTACGCGAGCGGCGCGCTCGCCTTCACGGTCCTCCGCGACCCGGTGCTCTCGAATGTCGTCGCGAACCGGACCGCCATCGACGTGGGGGCGCGAGTGATCTTCAACGCGACGGCCTACCGGGGGCAGGGTCCGTACAGCTACGACTGGTCCGGTCTCCCGGCGGGGTGCTCGAGCGCGAACACCGCGATGCTTTCCTGCCTCGCGACGGGGAGCGGGAGCTTCAGCGTGGGGGTCTCGGTGGCCGACGCCGTGGGGGGATCCGCGAGCAGCACCACGCTCGGCTACGTCGTCTACCCCGACCCCTCGCTCTCCTCGCCCAGCGCGAGCGCGACGACCCTCGACTTGGGACAGTCGGTCGCCTTCTCGACGACCCTCTCTGGAGGGTCGGGGGGCTTCTCCTTCACGTGGAGCGGGCTCCCCGGCACGTGCTCCGGGACGGGCGGGTCCAGCCCCTCCTGCACCACGACCGCGGCGGGGAACTTCTCCATCATGGTCTCGGGCAAGGACTCGGCGGGGGCCTGGACCTCGAGCACTTCCCTCGCCGTGAGGGTCCTCAAGGACCCCGGCGTGACGACCCCGACCGCCGTCCCGTCGGCGGTGGACATGGGCGAGAGCACGACCTTCTTCGGATACGGGTGGGGAGGGGAAGCCCCCTACACCTATTCCTGGTCCGGGCTCCCCGCGGGGTGCACCTCGTCGAGCGCGGCCAGCCTGAGCTGCACGCCCACCTCGGCCGGAGGCTACACCGTGCAGGTGACGGTGACGGATGCGCTCGTCGTCTCCGCGACGAGCCCGACCCTCACGTTCACCGTGTCGGTCGCCCTGGTGGTCTCCCCCGTGACCTTGAGCCCCGGGTCCATCGATGACGGGCAGTCGACCACCTTTTCGACCTCGGCCTCCGGGGGGGTGGCGCCGTACGTCTACGCCTGGGCCGGACTCCCTTCAGGGTGCCTGAGCGCGAACACCGCCTCGATCCTCTGCACGCCGTCCCCGTCGACCTCCGGCACGTTCTCCATCGTAGCCTCGGTGCGGGACGCCCATGGGATGAACGTGAGCTCGAGCCTGGCCTCTCTGACCGTTCTCGCGGCGGTGGCGGTGGGCGCCCTCACAGCGACGCGGGGTTCCCTCGATGTTGGCCAGGCGACGACCCTCTCGGCGACGGCGGCTGGGGGGACGGGGGTCTACAGCTACACCTGGTCCGGCCTACCGACCGGCTGCGGGAGCGTGAACTCGGCCACGCTCACCTGCACGCCCACCGGGTCGGGCACCTTCGCCAGCGTGGGCGTCCGGGCCACGGACACGAACGGCCAGGGCTCCTCGAGCTCGCCACTCTCCCTCGTGGTCGCTCCTGACCCCACCATCTCGATCCCCACCGCGACGCTCTCTGCCCTCGATGTGGGGCAGACGACCACGCTCACCGTGTCAACCACGTCGGGAAGCGGTGGCCCCGTCTACGCGTGGGTCGGGTTGCCGGTGGGTTGCCCGAGCGCCAACGCGTTGAGCGTGGCCTGTACGCCCGCTTCGGGCGGGACCGGGACCTTCACCGTGAAGGCCTCGGTCGTCGACTCGAACGGCGACAATATCTCCTCCGGACCGCTGACGCTCTACGTCTACCCCGCGCTCGGCGGCGCAAGCCTCACCGCCACCCGAGGTTCCTTGGACGTGGGAGAGAGCACGACCCTCACCGCCTCCTCCACCGGAGGGTCGGGGGGCCTCATCTACGCTTGGAGCGGGCTCCCCAGCGGCTGCCCGGGAGGGAACGTGCCGACGGTCGCTTGCGTGCCCACGTCCCCCGGCTCGGTGAGCGTCAGCGTCGCGATCACGGACTCGAGCGGAGCGTCGGTGAGCGCCGGTGTCACGCTCACGGTCTACGCGGACCCGACCGTCACCACACCCGTGGCGACGCGCGTCAGCTTGGACCTGGGGCAGAGCACGACGCTCTCCTCCGTCTCGACCCCAGGCAGCGGCTCGCCGGTCTACGCTTGGCTCGGGCTCCCGTCAGGGTGCTTGAGCGCGAGCGTGCTCACCCTGAGCTGCACCCCCGCATCCGCCGGGACCTTCCTCGTTACGGTCTCGGTCCAGGACTCGGACGGGATGAACGTCTCCTCGGGAGGACTGACGCTCACGGTCGCTCCCGCGTTGGGGACCCCGGGGCTTTCGGCGAGCCGCAGCGCGGTCGACGTCGGAGAATCCACCTCGCTCCTGGCCTCCGCTTCCGGGGGGAGCGGCGGTTACTCCTACACCTGGACTGGGCTTCCCTCGGGATGCGTCTCGATCAACAACCCTACGCTCGGCTGCACGCCGAGCGCCGCTGGGACCTTCACGGCCGTTCTGGACGTCAGCGATTCGAACGGTGCCTCCTCGTCGGCCTCGATCGCCATCGCGGTCTCTCCCGCGCTCACCGCCGCGGTCCCGACCTCCTCGCTCGGGGGAGTGGACACGAACCAGAGCGCTACCTTGGCCGCCCACGCCGGCGGCGGGCTCGCTCCTCTGGTCCTCTCCTGGTGGGGCCTCCCCACGGGATGCCTCTCGAGCAATGCGGTGAACCTCGTCTGTGTCCCGAGGTCGTCGGGAACCTACCTGGTCTCCTACACCGTCGCGGACGCGAACGGGCAGAACGTGAGCTCGGCGTCGCTGACCCTCGTCGTGACCCCTGCTCCGTCCACCCCGCTCCTCGCGGCCTCGCTGACGGCGCTCGACCTGGGGCAGGCGGCGGTGATCACGGCGGCCGTGTCCGGTGGGGCCCTGCCCCTCTCCTACGGCTGGACCGGGCTCCCGACCGGCTGTGCGTCCGTCGATTCCAGTTCGCTCACCTGCTCGCCCACTGCGACAGGGACCTTCTCCGTCGGGCTCGCTGTCGCCGACGCGAACGGGGCGACCTCCGCCGCCGTCCCGATCACGGTGACCGCCTTCGCCGCCCCCACGGTGGGGGCCCCTTCGGCCTCCCGCGTCTCGCTCGATGACGGGGAAGGGACGAACCTCTCGGTGGCCGCCTCCTCCGGGGGCGGCCCGCTCTCCCTCACCTGGTGGGGCCTGCCCTCGGGTTGTGCGAGCTCGAACGCGACCGCGATCTCCTGTGTTCCCGCCTCCTTGGGCACGTTCACCGTCTGGGTCGAGGCGGTGGACGCCCGTGGCGTCCTCGTACAGGGCCCGCCGCTCGTGCTCACCGTGGACGCTGCGCTGGGCTCGGCAGCGATCACGGCCTCCTCCTCCGCCTTCGACCTGGGAGCGCCGCTCACCCTGGGAGCCTCGGTGAGCGGAGGGAGCGGAAGCTTCGCCTACGACTGGACCGGGCTCCCGCCAGGGTGCGTGGCCGCGAGTTCGGCGACGCTCACGTGCACGCCCACCCGCGTGGGGTCCTTCACGGTCCAGGTCGGGGTCGCCGACGGGAACGGGGCCCGCACGTCCGCGTCCCAAGCCCTTCGGGTCTACGCGGCGCTCGAGGTGAACCTGACCGCCACGCCGCTCTCCGCGAGCGAGGGCACCACGCTGACGTTCTCGTCCTCGGTCTCCGGAGGGACCGGGACGATCAGTTACGCTTGGTTCCTGAACGGCACGCTCCAACCCGGAGCGGCAGGGCGGAACTTCACCGTCCCGAACGCCCACCCTGGAACGTACCAGGTCGCGCTCAAGGTCGCCGATGGATCAGGGAGCCAGGTGCTCTCGACCACGGTCTCGGTCGCCGTGAGCTCCACCAGCCCTCCCCCCACCCCCTCCCCCGCGCCCGCGTCGCCCTCGCTCCTGGGTGGGCACGAGCCCGACGCCATCGTGGTGCTCTTGTTCATCCTGATCGCGATCACCCTCACGATGGCGATCATCATGATGGGAGGACGGAAGCGACGGCGAGTGAGCGCCATCCTGCCTCCGATGGCTTCGGAGACGACCGCCCCCGAGCCCGGCTCGGCGGCCGCCGCCCCGGAGCCCACCGTGACCCCTCTGCCCTCGACACCCCAGGTCATTGTGGTGACGGGAGGGCCCGCACCCGTCCCGGGGGCCCAGGCGCCGCCTCTTCCACCCCCCGCGCCGGAGCCCCCCGCGCCCCCCACCTACGCGCCGCCCTCTCCACCCTCACCACCCTTGCCCAGGGGAGCTGAGGAGTACTCCGAGGACAAGGAGTAGGACCGGCCCGACCCCGAGAGGGACGACTCGACCGGAGCGGACGGAAGGCCCTTGGTTTATCTCGAGGAGGCGACTACCGAAGGATCGTTGTCCGCCGATAGCTCGCGGACCGCCGCACCATGACAGAATTGCCTCCGGAAGCCCGCCGCGCGGTGGGTCTCCTCCCGGGAGAGACGCTGGCAAGTTCTTGGCCCGCCGCCCACCAGCGACCTGGGGCCCCGAGCGGGTCGGAGGGCTTCCTCGTGGTGACCTCGAACCGACTGCTCTTCCTCCAAGAGGCCGGAGGGAGGCTCTCGAAGAGCTACCAGCCGGTCCCCGGACTCAGCTGGCCCCTCGCGACCCTGGGGGAGGTCCGGGTCGAGGAGAACCGAGGCAGGATGTCCTCGACCTCCTGGCTCTTGGTGCAGGGCGAATACTTCTCGGTGGGAAAGGGAGGGGCCCAGGAGAACTCGAGGGCGCGCTGGTTCCTCGAGCAAGCGCGCTCCCGCGCCGCCCGACCCCCTCCCTCGAGCCCGGCCCCGGTCACCCCAGGAACCTTGGCCCCGGTTGCGCCCTCGCCCCCGCCGCAGTCGGTGCCCTCGGCCCCCAGTGTCCCCCTTCAACGGCCCCCGACCGCCCCGAACGTTGTTGCGGCGGTCTCGGCGACGGCCGGGGCCCCCGCGCAGCCTTCCTTCGTCCGGGAGCCCACCCCACACGCCGCCCTCTCTGAGCCCCCCAGAGCGGAGTCGGCCCACGGCCTCTCTGTCCCCGGATTCCCCACCTGGCCCATGGTGCCGATCACCATCGTGGAGACCCCGGAGCCCAGCAAGTTCTGGAGCATCGTGGGGTCCTCCGGGGTCGAGCGCGACAAGATGCTCGTGTTCTGCACCGAATCTCCCGGGGAGCTCTCCGCCTCGTATGGGCTCGCGGGCGCGACCCTGTGGCGCATTGCGAGCAGCGAGGGCGAAGGGAAGGTGAAGCCCGGAGACGTGGACCGACTGGGGCTCTTGATCGAGGACCACTTCGCCCAGGCAAGCGGGCAAGCCGTGGTCCTCAAGGGCCTCGACCGGATCATCGAGGAGGCGGGGTTCCGCGGCGCTAGGCGGCTGCTCGAGGTGGCGCGCGAGGTCGCTGAGAAGACCCGGGGTGCGGTGATCGTCCACGTCGACCCCATCCTCGTCGGCCCGAAGGAGATCCACCAGCTCGAGGAGGACGGCAAGGTCCTCAAGCTCTGAAGGGCCGGGAGAACCTTGGAGCGCGTGGGGCGCGCGGCCGCTAGGCGAAAACCCCGGTGGGCCGCAGGAACCGTATGACGTAGCCGTCGGGGTCGTTGAGCATGAACGCGGTCCCGTACGGCCGCTTGGAGAGCCTCGACTCGATCTCCGCCTTGGCCTTCTTCGCCCGCTCGTAGATCCTCTCGACGGGTCTAAGCTCTACGGTCACGATGACACCCGCGCCGAGGGGGGTGCTGACCCACTTCGCATAGTCGTCGTACTGACCGGCCATTCGGTCCTTGGGTATCCTCCCGAGGGCAATGACCGCATCGCCGATCCCGACCCCCGCGTAATCCGCCTTGCCGTCGTCGCCCTCCCACTTCCATCTCACCTGGAAGCCGAGGGCTTCGTAGAACTTCACCGACCGGTCGACGTCCTTGACGTTCAGCATCACGCTCATCGCCGCCTTCATGGGTCCTCGTGGAAGGGACGGACGCGCGGGGGGAGATAGTGAATGCGTCCAGGCCCCCGGGCGGGCCCGGGGGCGAGCGGAGAGGCTCAGCGCGGGGGCGGGGGCGGTGGTGGGGGCCAGGAGGGAGGGGTGGGAGTGAACATTGGACCGTAAGGAGGGGGCACGCTCGCGCGCCGTCGCTTCCTCGCGAGGAGGACCGCGACGACGATACCCACGATGGCGACGGCCAGGACCGCCAGCACGAGAGGGCTCGTGAGCAGACCGACCAGGTCCCCAGCTCCTCCGTTCGATGGGGCGGGGGTGATGGTCACCTGGGCAGACCCTTGGGCGCTTTCACGACCCGTGGCCGTCACGGAGACGGTGATCGTCGCGGTGACCGTCGACGAAGGCGATGGGGCGGTGAGCTGCGCATCGAGCTTCCCGGCGGTGTCGGTAGCGCCGGAAGCAGGGGTGATGGTGCCCTGGTCCACCGTGAGGGCTAGGGTTGCTCCCGAGATGGGGGCGCCGCTCCCATCCGTCACCGAGACCACAACGGCGACGGTTCCGCCCGCCGAGATCGTGTTCGGGGTGGGGGTGACCACGACGGCCATCGGGAGCACAACATACAGACGAAGCGTGCCACTTCCAGTGGTGTAACCGGGCTCGGACGCGTGGGCGGTCAGGGTTACCGTGGTCGCGGAGGAAGGGGACGGTGCGGTCAGAAGGAGGTCGACGGTCCCGTTCGTGGGGGTCGTCGCCCCCATCAGGCTGAGGGAGCCGGAGGTGACCGAGAAGGACTCAGAGGCGCCGGCGACAGGGGACCCCGCGCTCTCCAAAAGGGCATGGACGGCCACCGTGCTCCCGGCGACCGCCTCGTAGCTGGCGGCGGAGAGGTTGAGCAAGAGCGGCGGCGCAGGGTCGATCTGCACCGTCGCGGTGAGCGTCGTCGGCGCGTACCCGCTCTTCGAGAGCGCGACCGAGATCGTGTCGGTCGAAGGAGATGCGACGCTCGACACGGTGAGGTTCGTGAACGCCGCGCCGGCGGCGGTAGAGGACGTTGAAGGAGGAGAGAAGGTCCCTCCCAGGCTGTCGGTGAAGGTCGCCGTGGCTCCCTGGATGGGGGTGCCGGAGGAGACGATGGCCACGGTGATCGCGGCGGGGAGACCCGCGGTCGTCGCTCCCGAAGGGACCGACACGCTCCCGGTGAGCACCGGCTGGTCGACGACCGCGGCGTAGACGCCTCCCGGATGCGCAAGGCTCGCCGAGGCGTTGGCCCACACATCCAGTGTAAGGGGGACCGAGGTCGCCGGGAGGGTGAAGTTCGACCAGACGCTGCCCCCCACATTGGTGGTACCGGAGGCGGGGGAGAAGAGATCGCCCTTCTGATCGGCGAAGGCGACCGTGGCTCCCGCCACGGCACCGCTGGTATCCGTGACGGAAGCATGGACCGTGACATGGGACCCCGGATTGCCGGGGTTCGGGGTAACCGAGAGCGCGACCGAGAGCGTCGGCTCAGGGTCCAAGGTCAGCGTCGCGGTCCCGTTGTTCCCCGGGTGCCCTGGGGCGGTCGCGGCCGCGTCCACCGTGTCGGAGGTGGGGGTAGTCACCGAGGGGGTGGTGAAGTTCGCATAGGCATACCCCGCCGCGTCGGTCGTCGTGGAGGCGGGGGTGAAGGAACTCCCGCTCGTGTCCGAGAACCCGACGTTGGCCCCAGAGACCGGGGACCCGCTGGGGAGCGAGACGTAGGCAACAGCGGCGACGGTGCTGCCACCCACAACGGAAGCCGAGGGGGTCGGGGTGAGCGTGACCTGCAGAGGAAGCGGGTCGATGGTGATCACGGCCGTCCCTGACCCGGGGTTGTACCCCCCTGCGGTGGCCGACGCGGTGATTGTGTCGGAAGTTGCCGCGAGGACGGTGGGAGCGGTGAAGTTCGTCCAGGCGTTGCCGTTGGCCCCGACGGTGACGGGGTTGGGGGAGAAGCTGTCCGTGAGGGTGTCCGAGAAGCTCACGGAAGCCCCGGGGACCGGGACGCCGGCGGATGTCACGCTCGCTATGACGGCGACTGTCGAGCCGGAGGTCGCCGAGCTCGAGGGTGTGGTCGTGACCGAGACCGAGAGGGTCGGGGTGCCGCTCGGGTTGTAGATGGCTTCGAGCGGGGAACTCCCGTTCATGGCGACATTCGTGAGCGCGCTCATGGACGAGGCGAACATCCCCTGCCAGTGCGAGAAGGTGTAGCCGGTGACGCTCGCAGGGACCGAGATGTTGTGCACCGTTCCGCGGGTCCAGTACTCGGTCGACGGGAGGGCGGTCGAGACGCCGTCCACCGTCGCGGTCACTCCGGCGATGTTCGCCGAGAGGTCCAGCCAGGCGAGCTGCCCCACGTAGAGGTCCTCGTTCATGTTCCCCGTGACCCCATTGCGGAAGTCGGTCCAGACCGAGAAGTCCCCGGCGGGGCTCCAGAAGGTGTTCTCGTAGTCCCCCATGAACGCTGACCAGACCGTCGGGTTGCCGCTGACCGAGGAGACCCGGACGTTCCGCGCGAAGGTCTGCCCTCCATCCTTCGAGACCGCGACGGTGGTGTCGACGTAGAAGTCCCCGGGGACGTACCTCCGGTCCAGGAACTCGACGTAGACCGTGCCGTTCTTCCCGACGGCCAGCTGGGGGAACCAGTGGTCCGCTCCGTCGCTGGGGTCATTGTTGACCGAGATGGGGGAGCTCCAGCTAGAGCCGTAGTTCGTGGAGCGGAGCAGACGGATCTGAAGAGAGCTCACGTTCTCCGTGTAGACGATGTAGAGGTCGCCCTTGTACGGGCTTCCCGCAGAGGTGTCGCCAAAGATCTGGGGGAAGCAGTTCATCCGACCCACCCCCCCGATCGCGGGGAACCCAGAGCTTCCGGCCGGAGCACACGTGATCGACCCCAGGTTGGCCTCGGCGGAGAAGGCCCCGCCGGGGGCCGTGGCCCGCGAGAACTCGAGGTCAGAGCCGGTCGCTCCTCCCTCCCATACCACATCCACTCCGCCCGAGGAGTCGACGGCCAGGCCCGCGGCGACCATGTTCTGGTCCGAGGCGGAGTTGATGTGCGTGGGCCCCACCCACGAGGCCCCCTTGGTCGTGGAGTACCAGTAATCGATGTACGCCGTCGTGGAGCTGTAGTTCATCACGTCGATGGAGACGGTCCCGGTGCTCGGGTCGACCCCCATCCACTCCTTGTCCACCCAGTACGACCCAAAGTCCTGCTCCACGCGAACGTAGTTCCACGTGAGCCCCCCATCGGCAGAGTGAGCGACGAAGAGCCCTCCGTTGGTGGCGACGCTCCCGGAGCATCGGCCGGTCTGGGCAGTGGGGTACCCCAGGCCGGCGAAGTAGGCGGTACCGTCCGGCGCGAAGAACACGTTGGTGTCCCCGCCGAAGCAGGGGTGTCCGCCTGCGAAGGTCGTGTTCATCGCGGCGGGCCGATAATGCCAGGTGAGACCTCCGTTCGTGGAGGTGAACTCGCTGGCCCAAGAGCCCGAGGATCCTGTCGCGGCGGTGTCATAGTCGTTACCGGAGACGATGATGTCGAGCGGGTTGGTGGGGTTGACGGCGATCCCCGGTTCGTTCTGGGGCGTCGGGTCCCAGGTCGCCTGATAATTGATCCCGATCTTCGGGCTCACCTGCGGGGTCGCCCCTGGGGAGATCTCGGGGCCCGTGCGGAAGTTCGACGGGAGGTTCGCGAGGGGGTCGAAAGGACGAGGAGGAGCGCCCTTCGAAGCGAGAGCGGGGAGCGAGGTCCGCGCCAACGCTCCGGCGACAGTCGCGGGATGGACGCTGGCGACCGAGGAAGGGGCGGTCGCCTGAAGGTCCGGGGGCAGCAGCATGGCGGCTGCTGACATGAGCAGAAGTGCCACCACGAGGTCCTGGCGGACACCCTTACGCGGCTTTTTCGGAACCTCTGGGCGATGCGCGCAAGGACCACGTCGGTGGCTAGACACGGTCGACCGAGCAAGCACCTCCGTAAAAAGTGCTTGTCGGGTGGCTCATGGCCCCGCGTCGCCCTGCGACGCCCGAAGCGAGGTATACGCCGTGCGCCTCTTCATCGGCATGCGCCACACGGCCCTCGTACGGGAGCTGTTGAGGTCGGGGGAACCCTCCATTCGATGGCGAACGCTCGTTCGCGTGCTCGGGGAGTCGCCTCGAACCCCTCGGGTCCGGGCCCTCGAGCGGGCCGTTCGGGCTTCCGCGCGCGTCCGAGCCCTGCTCTCCCACGCTTGGGCCCCGTACCGAGAGAACACGGCCCGTAGCGTCTACTACAAGTGGCAGGGGGTCCAGTGGGCCCTGGCCTCCCTCGCGGACGTCGGCCATCCTCGGGGAGACCGCAACCTCGGGGAGCTCCGGGACCGCATGCAAGGGCTCTGGACCCGTCCGTCCTTTCGACGTACCTACACGACGCGGACGAAGCTCGGCGGGTATGGCCGGCCCGCGGTGCCGGTGGTCCGAGGCCGTGCCCGACGGTGCGCCTCCCAGCAAGGCAACGCGCTGCTTTCGATCTGCCGGCTCGGACTCTGCGATGACGGGACGAAGGAGCTCGCCTCCTTGCTGGTCGGATGGCAATGGCCCGACGGAGGGTGGAACTGCGACCGCGACCCGGGGGCCGACACGTCCTCGTTCATGGAGACACTGACCCCCATGCGAGGGCTCGCCGCTTTCGCGAAGGAGACCGGGGACATTCGCGCTAAGCAGGCCGCGCGACGAGCGGCAGAGGTCTTCCTCGAGAGGAGGCTCTTCCGTCGGCGATCGGACGGACGCATCATTCGACCCGAGTTCTGTCTCCTCCACTATCCCCTTTACTACCACTATGACCTCCTCGGCGGGCTCAAAGGCCTGGCGGAGCTCGGGCTCCTCTCGGACCCGCGGTGTCGCGAGGCCCTGGACCTTCTCGAGAGCAAGGAGCTGCCGACGGGTGGGTGGCCGGCCGAGGCCCGCTACTACCGCGTCTCGGAGGTCTTCCGGCCGGGCAGCGAGTTCGTCGACTGGGGCCCCGTGTCGGGGTCGAAGATGAACGAGTGGGTCACGACGGATGCGCTCTACGTCCTTCGAGAGGCAGGGCGCTAACCTCCCTCCTCGACCTGGCCACGCTGATTCGTGGGCCCTCGCGCGCGTCCACGACCAGCGCGGAGTTTCCGGACGCAATCTCCTTGAGCGCACCGAATTGGCAGGAACGTGCCCGTGCCCTCCTCCGGACGCGCGACCAAGGCTCGGAAGTCGGACGTCGGGATCGTCAGCGCACTTCCCGAGCTGCGCCGTGTCTCCCCGGACGAGCGGGAACTGCAGGGTGCTCTGGAGACGCGAGGGCTTGTTGCCCGTCGTGTTGCATGGGACGCCACGAAGGTCGACTGGTCAAACTTTCGGCTCCTTGTCGTCCGCTCCACGTGGAACTACGTCCAACAGCGTGAGCGGTTCCTGCGCTGGGCGGAGAGGGCCCACCATGTGTCCGCCCTCTGGAACCCTTTGCGAACTCTTCGCTGGAACACCGAGAAGACCTACTTGCAGGACCTCGAACGGGCAGGGGTTGCGGTCATCCCTACACGTTGGGTCCGGGCGGACGAAGCCCTCGACCTCGCTTCGATCCGTCGGGCGACCCGTTGGGGCCGGCTGGTGGTGAAGCCGACGGTGTCGGCAGGGGGATGGAGGACCTACCTCGTGGGGAGCGGCGATGAGGCACGCATCGAGCGTAGGGTCCTTCGCTCAAGACCTAGGGTGGACCTCATGGTCCAGCCCTACCTGCGCTCGGTCGAGACCGTAGGGGAGATCGCTCTGATCTTCCTCGACGGCAAGTTCTCTCACGCGATCCGCAAGGAGCCGTTCTTGTCGGCCTCGAGGGTCTCGTTCGTCCCGCCGCGAGCCTACCCGAACGGCCGACAGAAGGCGCTGGGCCGGGCCGTGCTGAGAGCCGCGCCCGATAGGACGCTCTACGCCCGCGTCGACCTTCTGCGTGATGACGACGGCCGGTGGTGCGTCGGCGAGGCCGAGCTCACCGAACCCTACCTCTATCTCACGACGAGACCTGGTGCGGTCGAGGCGCTCGCCGCGGCGATCGAGCGCCGTCTCGATAGCGCAGTCAAGGAGAACACGACCAAACCGTCGACATAGGGTCGGTGAAGGAAAGATTAACGGAGGACCGAGATACCGTCACGCCCCAGGCACGCCGACGGGTGGGCTAGGGTCCAAACCGATGTGCGACGAATGCTCCTCCGAATCCGAGTGTCGACACCCGACCTGTGCTTCCCAGGGGAACTCTTGCGCGTGCCGACTCCAGGGTCCCACGAAGTGCCCGACCTGCGGGCATGAATGTACCCCGTGGTGGTGGGGCATGGGGGTTGCCGAGGGCCCCGACTGGGTCCGGGACTTCCTGGGAGGAGTCGGGACGGAGAGCCCCGGGTTCGAGGAGTACCCCGCGACGAAGGCCCAGATCCTGGCTGCGTGGTCCTCGCGCATGCAGGATATCCTGTCGGACGGGGAAGCGACCCTGGACGACCCGCAGTGGCTCTCCACGCACCTGCCGGAGGGGACGTTCCAGGACCCGGGGGAGGTCTTCCTCGCGCTCTGCCCAGTGATCACCGGTCCCGCACTGGACGGTACTCGATGGGTGGGGAGCTCGCCGGTCGCGGCCCTGGCCAACGGGCAGCGTCTCGTGGTCCCCTCCGGACAGGTCGCGTTCCTCGTAGGCCCCGGTGGGCGGGTGCTCGACGCGTTGTCGCCGGGAGAGCATGTCATTTCTCCCTCCACCGTGCCGCAAGCCGCCTCGGCGTCCCGTCCGCCTGCACCCGGGACCCGACGCTGCTCCTTCCATGCGTCCCCCCTGTTCTGTTACGCGGGGGACCTTGTCGGCGAGGTTCAGCACGCGACGCGTCCCCCGCCCGTACCCCCTGCGATGTTCCACGCCACCGTCCACTTCAGCTTGAGCGACCCCGCCAAGGTCGCCCGTTCCCCGGCGGCGAAGGAGCTCCAGAACTCGAGCCCGACCCCCGCTCGCATGCTGTCGGCCGTTCTCGGTCCCCTGCTCGAAGGGCTCGACGCGTCGACCGTCAGCAACCACGCCAAGGTGGAGGCGTTGATACGCTCTGGACTCGATGGGGCAGGGCTCGGCGTGCGCTCCCTGACGTTCGCACCCCTTGGACCGTACGGGATGCCTGCGCAGGCCGTCCTGGGGAGACCGCCGGGGATGTCGGCGGGACCCTCCGGGGGCATGCCTGCCGGCATTCCCCCCGAGGTGCTGGCCCGAATGCCCCCGCAGGCCCGCGCGATGATGGAAGAGAGGATGAGGGCGGCCATGGCCGCCCGGGCGGCGTCCGATGTTGGAGGAGCCCGCGGGGCGTCCGCTTCGCGACCTGGCCCCGGCTCGATGTACCCGGGAGCTCTGCCGGCAGGGCTCGTCGCCTGCCCGAGCTGCCAAGCTCCGAACCCGGTGACGATGACCGCCTGCCGCGCGTGCGGGAGACCTCTCGGCCCGACCCACTGACCTGGCCGCCCGCTCGGCCATCTCAGGGCCTTGGTGCCGGGTTCGGGCCCACCGCGCTAGGGGGCTCCCCGTCAGGGCCGGTAAGGGGGCGGAGGAGGGGGAGGGGCCGGTGGACCAGGAGGGAACGGGGGAGGAGCGACCGCGGGGGAAGGCGGAGGGGGCGCAAGCGACGGTGGCGGTGTCATGGGGCTGGAAGTAGATGGAGGCAAGGCCGAGGTCGCCGGGGGTGGGGCGTGGCGGGCCCTGACCCGCCAGAGAAGGAGCACGACGACCAGGGCCACGACCACGATGGCCACGCCCGCCAGGATGTAGACCCCAGCGCTCCCGAGCCCGGCGATGCCGCCCGTGACCGTGAGCGAGGTGCTTGCAGTGGCGCTCTGCCCTTTCGAGTCGGTCGCATAGACGGTGATCGAGTACGCCCCCGCGGTCGAGGGGGTGCAGCTCAGGCTCGCGGTGTTCGACGAGGTGCACCCGGGCGGGAGCCCTGTGTAGGAGTAACTGAGGGCTCCAGAACCTCCGGAGGCCGAGACCGATAGGGTCGTGGTCCCACCCACGCTCACGGTGGCCGGGCTCGCGCCGAAGGAGGCGATGACCGGTCCGTTGCCCAAGCTCCCGTTCGGAGAGAGGATCGACAGGGTCCCATACTCCTGGTTCCCGACGTACACCGCCCCCGTACCCGCATCGTATCGCACGGCGTTCGGCTCGGTCCCGACCGGGGGGGTGGCCACGACCGCGTTCGTCGCGTCCGAGATGACGCTCACGTCGTTCCCGACCCAGTTCGCCACGATGACCTCGCTCGTGGCCGCGTCGAAGCCGAGGGCCATCGGGCTGACACCCACGGCGACCGAGGTCATGACCCGGTTGGTCGTGTCGGAGATCACGGTCACGTTGTTGGAGATGTCCTCCGCGACGAAGACCTCGCCCTTCCCCGGGTCGTAGGCCACCTCTTGGGGAGCGTTGGGCCCCACCGAGATGGTCGACACCAGCGCGTTCGTGGCGTCCGAGACCACGCTCACGCTGCCCGCCGAACAGGGAGGGGTCTGACAGCTCGAGCCCGAAACGAAGAGCTCGCTCTTCCCCGAGTCATACGCGAGCCCCTGCACGTACGTTCCCACATCGACGGTGGCTGTGACCGTGTTCGTGGCGTCCGAGATCACGCTCACGTTGTAGGTGGCCTGCTGCAGCACGAACACCTCCCCCTTCCCCGGGTCGTACGCAAGAAAGCCGGGCGGGTTCCCGATCGGGATCGACCTCACGACCGAACCGGTCGCAGCGTTCACCACCATGACATTGAGGCCGACCCCCACGAAGTACTCCCCCTTGGCCGTGTCGAAGGCGACCCCGCTCGCGCTACGTCCGAGCGAGACCGTCGAGGTCACGTGGTTGGTCGTGTCGGAGACGACGCTCATCAGACCGGAGCCGTTCTCGTCCGCCTCGAAGATGTCGCCCTGGGCCGGGTCGTAGGCGAGGTCGTCCGGAACCGCGGTGCACCCCGAGGGGATCCAGTTGCCCGGCTTCAGCGTGTTGTTGCAAAGGTCGAGGGTGTCGACCACGCCCCACGAGTTGGCGCGGGGTCGAAGGGCGTCGCTGGTCGATGCCGCGTGCGAACGCACGATCGTTCCGCCCGAAAGGGGGGTCGAGCCCAACACGACCCATCCTGCGCTAAGCGCGACGAAAGTCAGGAAGAGGACCACGCCCTGTCGAAGGACAGTGCAGGACCGGCCCTCACGAACTCGTCCTGTCGAGGTCCGGCCGGGAAGGTTCGTCGCATGGAGGGCTTGTGAGGTGCTGGTGTGTTCCATCATGGTCCGGGGAGAGGGGGAGGCGGCGGGGCTGGAGGGTTCTCCGTCGGCAGAGGGGGAGGGCTCGCGCCGGGTCCGGGAGATGGTGCACTCGGAGCGGGAGGGGTCTTGGGTGCAGTTCCCGAGTCCGGCGTCCCCGCGGCGGGGGCATCGTCCGTCTTCCCCGGGGCCGTCTCACCGGCGGGAGATGCGGGCGCGGAGCCTTGGGACGAGGTAGAGGAACGGGGGCGTCGGGGTCGGCGGAGTCCGAGTACGACCAAGACCGCGCCCAAGACGATCGCGCCCCCGAGCACTAGGAGGATCCACAAGGTCGGCCCTTGGAACAGCGTTGAAGCTGTGGAGGAAGCCGAGGACACCACGAGGGACGTCGCGACGGTGACCGAGGAGCCCGCGCTGTCCGAGACCGCGGCGGAGATCGAGAACGTTCCACTCGCGCTGGGGGCACACGAGACGTTGGCCCCGCTGGAAGGACAGCCGGAGGGTAGACCTGTCCAGACCACCGAGTAGGGGGCGAGCCCTCCGGAGACCTCCACCTTCCAGTCGACCGACCCGCCCGTGGCCGTCGAGGTCGGGGTCTCGACAAGGTAGGCATGGAGAGGGGCGGGCCCCACCGAGACCGACACGTTGGCTCCGGTCGAGTCGCCTTGGGAGTCGTTCGCCCAGACCTGGGCCGTGTAGCGACCGGAGGCGGCGTAGGTGTGCTGCGCGCTCGCGCCCACCCCGTGGGTCCCGTCTCCGAAGCTCCAGGCGAAGACGACCGGAGGCGCCCCTCCTTGGGCCGTCGCCTGGAAGGTCGTGGAGAAGGGAGCCGCCCCGGTGCTGGGCGTCGCTTGCGCGCTGACCGAGAGCGCCGCAGGGGCCGTCAGCACGCTCAGGGCGAGCGAGGCCGACTTGGCGACGATGCCGTTCGCGTCCGTGACGGTCACGTTGATCGCGAAGTTCCCCGGGGCGTTCGGGGTGCAGACGAGCAAAAGCGTGGAGGCGGATGGGCATCCTGGAGGGAGCCCCTTCCACACTTCCACCAACGGAGAGGTCCCACCCTCGACGACCTGGGTGAGGGTCAGAGTGGAACCCATGACGGCGGGGTCCGGGCTGGCGACCGGGACCGCCAGCGTGGGTGCAGGGCCCACGACCACGGTGATCGGGGAGGTCGAAAGCGAGACCCCGTTCGAGTCCGTGACGTTGAGCGAGATGCTGTAGGTCCCTGGCGATGGGAAGTGGCAGGTCAGCACCTCGTCCGAGCCGCTGCAGACCCCCGCGCCCACGCCCCTCCAGAGGTCGGTGTAGGTCCCGGTGCCGCCCGAGGCGTTCGTCCACAGCGTGAACGATTGTTCGACGTCGACCTGGGTACGGTCCGCTCGAAGGGTCGGTCCGAGCACGAGCGCGGGGTCGACGGTCAGGGCCACGATCCCTCCGGCGAGCTCGGGGACCCCCCCGCTGGTGTTCGCCTCGTTGAAGATGGTGTAATTCCCCGCCGCCGTCGGAACGCAGGAGATCTTCGTTCCCATGAGGCCCGTGCAACCCGCCGGGAGGTTCTCCCAGGACTCGAGGACGGCTCCCGCGCCGCCCCCGCTGACCGAGGCGGAGAGCTGGACCGATTGCTGTGTCGCGTCCACGCTGGTCCGGTTGGCGATCGCTGGACCGGAGACGTTGAGGACCGGAACGGAGATGTTGAGGGCCGGTGCGAAGCACCAGGTGTCCTGGTAGGCGGTCGAGCCTCCAATGCCGCCGTAGAGGAGCGCGTACCCGTCGGACGGGCTCGCGTCATAGGTCATGGCCGCGAGGTACCGGGCCATAGGATAGGGTGCCGTGTTCTGTACGCTCCAGGCGCCGCCCGCGAGGTAGAACGCCTGGCCGGTCTGACCCCCCACGAGGAGTGTCTTGTTGTCCCGGGGGTCGAAGGTCATCGACGGATAGGCGATGACGACGCCCGTACAGCTCGGCTGGCACACCGCGGTCCAAGTGTCGTTGGAGAGGTCGAAGCGCCACGTGTCGTCCAGGGCGGTCGAGACGCCCCGCCCACCGTAGACGATCGCCCCGTGCTCGTTGCGGTCCCAGGTCGAGGCCGCGGCGGCCCGGGCCGGAGGGGAGGTGGCTGGGGTTTCCTGCGTCCAGGTCCCGTGCAGGAACGTCCAGGTCCCGGCGGTCGGATTCCCTGAGAGGTCGTTGCCGCCGAAGAGGACCAGAGGCCCTCCGGGGAAGGAGGGGGCGAGCGAAGGGAAGAAGAGCGCCGGGGGCGAGGTCGAGGGGGTGATGTTCGTCCAGGCCCCTCCTTGGAACGCCCAGGTGTCGGAAGCGAGGTGGCCGGTGAGAAGGTCCACTCCTCCGTACAGGATGGCCTCCCCGTCGGCCGCATCGTAGGCCATCGTGGACCCGAAGCGAGAGGGCGGAGAGTTCGATGCCGAGACGATGGACGGGGTGATGTTCGTCCAGGTCCCGTCCCGGTAGGTCCAGGTGGTCGGGAACAGGTCGTTCGTACCCGGAGTGAAGGCCACAACGTAGCCATCGGCGGCGTCGTCAGCCATCACCGTGAGGTCCGGGGTGGGGGGCAGGGACCCGGGGGGACCGAACTGGATCGACCAGGTGCCCGTCTTCCACGCCCAGAGGTTCGGGATCGGGCCCAACGTGAAGTTCAACTCGCCCCACAGGAGCGTCTCCCCGGAGGGGTCCGCGGCGGCGGAGAGGAAGGAGCCGCCATACGGTAGTGGCGTCAGGGGGGACCAGGACGTGGTCGGGACCGGGGGCGTGAACACCCACATGTCCGAGTACTCTCCGCCGTTCGGAGCGAGCCCGCCCATGAGGGTGTCAGGTCCGGGGTTCCCCGCGATGGCGGCGAAGGCCCGGGCCCCTGGCGAAGGGACCTCCAGGTAGGTCAGGTTGTACCACCCCGTCGCGTTGAACATCCACGTGGCATTGGTGAAGGACGGGCCGAAGTCGCCGCCGAAGAGCACGTCGTCGGACCCGGGAAAGTCAAAGCCCAGCGTGGCCCCGAAGAGCGGCCCAGGGGTGACTGGGCCACAGGAGCCCTGTAAGCAGAGCTGCGTCCAGCCCGTGGCGAGACTGAAGGACCAGGTGTCGCCCATCACGGTCCAGGCCCCCGCCTCGACCTCGAGGCCCCCGTACAGGATGACCCCACTCCCAAAGGATGTGGCGAGCGAGGACCACTCCCGCGGGGCCGGAGTGTTGTAGGGAGTGATGGACAGGGGGGTCAGGTTCTCCCACGCCCCCGCGGCGCTGAGACCCCAGGTGTCCCCCAGGACGTACCCTCCGGCCGAGACCCCTCCGAAGAGGACCATCAGGTGGTCGGCGGGGTCGTAGGCCATCACGGCAGAGTAGCGCGGGACCGGCGCGGTCGGGGAAGGAAGCACGGCCCAGGCCTGGGTGGTGGCGTCGTAGGTCCAGGTATCACCCTCCACCCCTCCGTTATCGGTGTACCCGCCGAAGATGACGGTCGCGCTAAGGTCCGGGTCGTAGGCCATGCTCGCCGCGAACCGGGTCGCCGGCGCCCCGACGAGCCCCCAGGTGCCGGAGACGGCCGTCGAGGAGGGCCTGGAAGAGAGCGAAGAGGAGAAGGATGAGGCGGTCGGAGGGAACGCCATCGATGCGGGCCAGCCGGGGGGGCGCACCATCCCGGAGGTCCCCTGCGCGGGCGGTCGGACGACCTTGGAGAGCGCGGCAGAGACTGGGCTTCCCGGAACGGGAAGGTTCTCCCCTGGGGCGAGAGCCCTCGGGGAGAAGTGGCCGGGCTCCCTTGGGAGGGCTACGGCCGCAAATGCGTGACCGGCCGGGGTCGCGCCAGGCAGAAGGAGCAGCGACAGGACGCCGAGTACAAGGAGCAGCGCGGGTCGTGCAGCGCGCATGCCGCTCATGCTCCAGAGCCTCCCTGCGCAGAGCCGCCCTGCGGGGAAGGAACCGTAGCGGGGGCGGATGCGGGCCCGGGAGAGGGAGGGGACGAGGGGGCGGCTTCTCCTGCGGCCTCACCGCGAGCGGCTCCCGCGGAGGGGCTTGCGGGCGGGGAGGGAGGGGTGGCCGCGGGCCCTTCAGCGCTCCGCTCCCCACTCTCGGCCGGAGCGGCTTCGGGCTTGGAGGAGGATCCGCCGGATCTGCCCCGGCGCGGGCGCCACCACCAGACGGCGACGTTGGCCGCAGCCACCGCCGCAAGCCCGACGAGCAACAGGAGCTCCAGGAGGAAGGCGCTCAGGCCGAGACCGGGGGACGACACCACGGTGATCTTGATCGAGCCCGCGGCCGAGATCCCCTGGGCATCGGTGATCACGACCGTGACCCAATAGGTGCCTGCCGAGGGGAACGTGCAGGAGAGCGAGCTCACGGCGGAGGAAGCGCATCCGCTCGGCAGCCCTCCCCACGCGAAGGTGTAGGGGGAGACCCCGGCTTGCCCCGAGGCTGACAGGCGGACCGAGGAGCCTGCGACGACCGGGCTCGCGCTTGCCGAGAGGGTCGAGAGGGCGAGGCGAGGAAGGACCTCGATCGCGACCGGGCGCTCCGAGACGGACCCGCCCCGGGCGTCCTCGACCGTCACCCCGACGGAGTAGTTCCCCGGAGCGGAGGGGGTGCAGACGAGGAGCGGGGTGCTGACGGAGGTGCAGCCCGGAGGAACGCCGGACCAGAAGTACGAG
This sequence comes from Thermoplasmata archaeon, assembly GCA_028864975.1. Taxonomy (GTDB): domain Archaea; phylum Thermoplasmatota; class Thermoplasmata; order Lutacidiplasmatales; family UBA184; genus JAKAAX01. The sequence goes on from JAGWLG010000016.1 coordinate 37,425, forward strand.
AAGGAGGAGTTCCCCACGGCTCCCCCTCCCGGAGCGGCGAAGCTCTCGGACATCCCGACCTCGATCGGCGTCCGCGAGGCGTTCACGGCCCCCGCCGCGGGGGGCGCGACGACCTGGAACTCGAGCGTGGGGCTCGTGGCCGTCGAACCGCGACTGTCCGTGACCCGGAGCGAGATGCCGTAGCTCCCTGCGGCGGCGGGAGTACAGTTCACCGACGGAGCGTTGAGGGAAACACAGCCGGGCGGAAGGCCTGACCAGAAGTACTGGAGGGGCCCGTTCACGGACTCGGCCGTCGCACGGAAGGTCACGGGGGCCCCCGAGTCAACGGAAGGAGGGCTGGCAGAGATCGGTCCCACGGCGGTCAGGGTGAGGAAGGCCGTGGAGAGGTTCTGCCAGGGGAGGCCGGGGTCCCCGTTCTTCGTCTCTCCCACGAGGGTGGCCACGCCCGAGGACGAGACCGCGAGCCGCACCTGGGTCAAGTTCCCCCAGGCAAGGTCGCGCACGAGCGCCGCGGAGGACCCATCGACCAGGTAGACGAGGACGCCGTCCGGGGCCTGCCCGGCGACCACCCAGGTGCCGCCCGATAGGGCGACCTGAAGCGTCGAGAGGTTCTCTGGGAGCGAGACGTTCGAGAGGACCTGCCCTGCGGGGTCGTCCACCTGGAGCAGGGTCGTGGAGTTGTTCCGATAGAGGAAGGCGAGGTCCCCAGGGCTCCCCGCGACGTGCGTGACGTAGGAGAGATTGAACCCGCGCACCGTGGGGACCGTCCAGGGCGACCCGCTCGTCATGTTGATGACCGAGTAGTTCCCGTCGACGCCCCGCATCGCGACGAGCCCGCTCGGGCAGTCGAAGGAGACGATGTTCCCCCCGAGCGGAGCACTCACCTGCGCAAGGACGGAGCCGCTCGAGAGGTCCTGCTCGACGAGGGTGCCTCCGTGTCCAAGCAGGGAAGGAGCGTCCAGGTGCACGACCCGCGTGTCCGTGCCGCACGCACCCGCGGTATAGGAGAGCGGGAACGCTCCGGTCGAGAGCGTTGTCGCGGGGCCCCAGGTCCGGCTCGTCGGGTCGAAGCGCGCGGCCTGGAGCTCAAGGCTCGCGACCTGCGCTGGCCCGGCGACCGTCGTCCCGGCATCGGGGAGCGCGTCCCAGAGGGCGAGGAGAGCTCCTCCGCCCAAGTTGACGACGCGAGGGTTGAAGGCGACCTCCCCCGGCGGGAGCGGGAGATTCTCCGGGCTCACGGTGCGGTTCGCGGGGTCGATCTGAAGGAGCCCCAGCGTGAGCCCCAGGTTGCGGGGCTTCGAGACGTTGTCCGTACCGTAGAGCAGTGCGTCGGTGGCGGACCCTCCGGCCATGTCGAAGGTCCCCCCGGGGTAGATGTCGTTCATGAGGGGCCCTTCGGTCGAACCCGGGACCCAACGCAGCGACTGGTAGCCGGAGATGTTGTAGTAGCGGGGGCCGACGACGAAGGAATTGCTCGACGCGCCCGCCGCGGGCCCGGTCGCTATGCCCGGGGTCGGGTTGCCTTCGGACCAGATGACCCCGGACCAAAGGTTGTCCGTCCAGCTCCAGAAGAGGACGCTCACGGTAACGAAGATCGTTCCGATGAGCTGCATCCCCCGAAGGTTGGGCTGGACGTTCTGGAGGTAGATGTCGAACTCGAGGGTACCCCCCATGCTGATGCTCGCCACCAGGAGCGAGAACCCGAGCGCGATCGAGATCGCGAGCGAGATCAGGGCCTGGACCTTCTGGAGGACGACAGGTAACCAGCCCAGGAAGCACCCCGTGGGGCAGACCGGAGAGGGGTTCGTCTGATTGAAGAAGAGCCCGATCGTCGCGCCTAGCGAGACCGCGATGGTCATCGTGAACCCGACAGTGCCGAGCGGGCCCAGGCTGATCCCGTAGATCGGGAACGTGACCGACGCCTTGATCACGACCCCCATCGAGATCGAGAAGTTGGTGAGCACCAAGCTCCCCACCTGGGTGAGCCCGTTGTAGTACTGTTCGAACTGGAACTTGGCCTGGGCCGTGAAGCTCTCGGTGATCGTGAAAGAGATGCCCGCGACCTTCCCTAACGGGAATTGGATCGAGGCCCCCGCCGTCAACGTAACTTTGCCGAAGGAGCTGATCGAGAGCGCGACGTTCGCCCGGGGGATGATCGAGGCCGTGCCCGCGACCGGGTCCGGTAAGGTCGCGCCGGTCAAGGCGGCGATGTTCATCGAAAGTGTCGCGTTGATGAAGTAGGTCGCGTTGAACGCGAGGATCTGCCCGTGCCCACCCTGTTGGCCCCAGGAGAGCGTGGTGATGGTCGCGGTGGTGGCCGCCATGAGCGCCGGGATCCCCTCCAGGAGGGGCTGGAGCATGCTGCCAGGGTCGACCGCGCCGTACTGGCCAGAGAGCCCGACCGGGAAGTTGGCCAGATGGTGCTTGCCGTAGGTCGCGTTCAGGTCCAGGGTCTCGTAGACCGTCGCGCACGCGCTCGAGCTTCCCGCAGGACCGAGCTGTACGCTGAACTCGATCGAATCGTCCAGGGGGAGTGCGGAGAGCTCGGACGGGGTGAAGGTGGCATAGTCGACCCAGACCCCATCCCAGTAGACCGCGGCGATGGGAAGGTTGGCGTGCTCCTGCACCAAGACCGCCTCCGCGTCGATCGCGACCCACGCGGAAGGGCTCGAGGGACTGTACGCCTCCGCCCAGGTGGCGACCCCGAAGTTGTCGGTCAGGTCGTTGATGCCGACCGGGTCGAGGAGGCCTAGGTCGACCCCCTTCCACCAAACAGGGTAGCGGTCGTAGTAATGGGTGATCAGGGGCGAGGGGTTGACGATGAGGGGGTCCCACCCTGAGATCCCTTGCTCCCCCGCGCTGTCGGTCACCGCGACGGAGACGTTGAAGAAGTTGCCATGCGGGCCGGGACAGCTCGTGGAGAAGGTGGGGACGCAGATGACCCGGCTGTGCAGGTTGTCGAAGATCGTGTTGACCGAGCACCCCACGGGGTAGAACCCTCCCTGCCAGGTTCGGTTGTACCATACGAAGCGCCCGGTTCCGCCGATGACGGTAACGTTGAGGGAGAGGGTATGCCCCTGCGCGACGGGGTCCGGGTTGGCATAGATCTCAGGAGTGACCGGCAGCCAGAAGCGCCAGGTATCCTGCAGCTCGTCCACGAAGCAGTAGCCCACCACGGGGCAGTCGGCGCCTCCGAAGAGGATCACGCAGCCGTGGGGCGGGGTAGGAGCTCCGCAGTCCGAGGGGTTGGGGTCGTAGGACATCAAGGGCTCGACCCGCTGGTCCGGCTGGGGTTTCGGGCCGGTCCCCAGTCCCGCGAAGGAGGTCACGTCGATCCATGCGCTACTGATGGGCTGCACCTGGTCCCCATAGTAGGACCATGTGGTGTTCTCCGCCGACGCGTTGGAGTAGGCCCCTCCGAAGAGGAGGAGGAAACGGTTGGCCTCGTCAAAGGCGTAGCCCGCGTCCTGAAGGTCCAGGAGCTGGTTGGAGCAGAACCCGGCGGAGGGAGGACACCCCGGCCCGAGGGTCGCCCACCCGCTGGGGGTCATCTCGTAGGTCGCGAACCCGTATCCCCCGCACGGCGCGGGTCCGCTCCAGGGGACGTTCGGCGGAGCAAAGCAGATCTGGGGGGTCACCAGGACGGCGTGGCCGAGGACAGGGTCGTAGAAGATGTCCTGAGTTCCGACCACGTTCATCCGACCCGCGATCGGTCCCGCGGCCACCGAGATGTCCTCCCAGCCGTGGAAGGACGGCATGTACTCCCATGTCGTCTGGAGGGACTCGACCTCGACGCAAGGGATGCCGCACTGCCAGCTTTGATTGGCCGGGATCCCAGAGACCGCGAGCAGGCAAGGGGAGAGCGTGAGGCAATCCGAGCCGTTCGGGTCGTAGATCAGTCCGAGCGCGGTCCACGGTCCGTGCATCATGGTCACGCTCGCTGACTCGTTCGTCCAAGCGCCGGCAGCGTACTGCCACTCGTACTCCGAGGCGTTGGCCCGCCCCATCATCAGCACGAGGCATCCGCTCGTGCCGACGAAGCAGGAGGTTCCCGGGGTTTCCGGGTCGAAGACCATCGTGGGGCTAGGAGCGTTGAAGGGCGTGAGCGGTGGGGAGGCGATGGCGAGCTTGGTCCACTGACCTGCGGAGAACGTCCACGTCTCGTCGGCCCCCGTCGTCCAGTTCCAGGTCACGAGGACGAGATAGCCGTCGGCCCTGTCGTAGGCCATGGTCCCCAGTCCCGAAGCAGAGTCGGGGGGGGCGTGGAGCGGGGAAACGGGTTGCCAGGGGCTCGAGGAGGAGATGAGCGGCATCCCGACCCCCTGGGTCCCGACACATGCGGGGAGCCATCCCGTGGGATAGGTGCACCCGTCCGATGTGGTGGTGCGGGCGGAGGGACCCGAGGACGACGCGTCCGCTCCTCCACTCCCCGATGAAGCGTGGGATCTCCCATTGTTGGCGAGTCCTTGCTCGTTCGGCAAGGAGGACCCGGAGGCCTGGACCGCGGGAGCGAGCCCGGGGAGCAGCAGCAGGACCACCGCGGTCACCGCGACCGAGGCGAGCATGGTCCGTCGCGAGCGACCTTTCGGCGTGTCCCGCCCTCCGTTCATCTAGGGTCCTTCTAGGACGCCCGTGCCCCTGCGGGATGGTCCCCAGGTGGCGCGTCCGCCCTGACCAGTAAGGGTTCACCTCGGTCTTAGATGAATGTCCAGAAGAAATGAACAAAAGTGCCAGCGGCGCCGGCCTCCCCCCTTGGCACGAGAAGGAATGCCGGTGGGGAGAGTTACGTCCTATCCTTTCGGAAAGTGAGGGACCGAGCGGGACGCCGCACCTGCGGCACAAGGGCGCGTTGTCGATGGCGGGAAGAACGCCGGTCTGGTCTCGGAAGCGAGGCCCGGTGCCGGGCGATGTACGGGAGCAGGGCCTCGAAGCGGTCGGAGACCCCGTCGACGAGCTCCATCTGGGACATCAGGAGACCCGGCATCTCTGCGATGGACTCGGCGAGGTGGGTGACCATCGATAAGTTCGGTAGGATGAGCCGGTAGATCTCGAACTCGACCCAGACCCCGGCGTAGGTCATCCAGGGGTCGAGCTCGCGGATGACCGCTGAGCGCGAGGCGTCCTTCGAGGGTCCCGGAGCATAGGCGACCAGGAGCTCCGCCATGAGCCCGTGGTCCAGGGCCCGGTAGTTCATCCTCGGGAAGGTCATGAGCGCCCCTCCTGCGACGAGCTTCGCGACACGTCGTTTGAGCGTGCGGATGGGAACGCGCAGGTCCTCCGAAAGCGCACGGTAGGAGCCAAAGCCGTCCGGGACAAGGTGGGCGATGAGCTCCCACTCCGCTTCGTTCATCCGGACCCCGCAGGGGGGGTGATGCACGAGCGTGTAGGTCCCCCGCGGGCACCCGGCGACCTGGTCGATCTCTGAGAGCAAGTGCTGCATCCCCGCGTCGTCCACGGCGACCAGTCCGAGACCCAAGAGAGGACCGTGGAAGTTCTCGAAGAAGACGACGCCGGCGACCTCGCTCAGTCGCTCGATCACCTGGTGCCGGCGAGGACCTTGAGGGGTCTGGAGCGTGTAGGACCCGGAGACGAGGCCCAGGGCCGAGGGGTTGACGTAGACCCGGATCCCCTGGAGGAAGCCCGCCCGCGTCATGCGGAGGACCCGGTTGCGGACCGTGCCGGCCGAAACGCCGAGCTTCCGGGCGAGGGTCCGGTGGGATGAGGTCAGCTTCGGATTGGCCGGCCAGATGGTCCCTCCCTGGACCAGTTCCCGCAGGAGACGGATGTCCAGACGGTCCATGCATCCCCGTAGGATCCTCGAGAGAGGCCCCTGAGGTCACGCCAGGTACGTTCCGACCTAAAGCTTCCTGGCGAGGAGCTTCAGGAGCTCGTGCCCGTGAGAACCGCGTTTGCGCGTCATCGTCCGCACTTCTTGAGAGCGGAGCGTAAGAGGGTCCTTGAGGCTCAAGATGTCAAGCCTCTGGACCTTCCCACCCTCTCATCACGAGGGGAGAGCGCGGGCCTCGATCAGGTCGAACCCGCGGTCCGTGGTGAGGACACGGGAGAGCGAGAACCCACCCGCTCCCAGGAGGGTGCGCCACTCCCGCTCGGTGCGTTCACGCCCTCCGTTCATCACCATCATCATCAGGTCGCGCCAGAGCACGGGTGCGGTGGCGTGCTGCTCTGGGAGGACGCTTTCGACCAGCAAGAGGGTACCTTCCGAGCCCATCGCCCTACGGCAGTTCGCGAGCAAGAGACGGGCCTTGTCATCGGGCCAGTCGTGGAGGATCCTCGACATCACGTAGAGGTCTCCTCCGGGGGGGATGAACTCAAGAGCCGAGCCTGCACGGATCTCGCATCGGTCCGCCACGCCAGCTCGCTCGAGGGTTTCGGGGGCGTGCTCAACGACCCCTGGAAGGTCGAAGAGGATGCCGCGCAGCTTGAGATGGGAGCGAAGCGTCCGAGCGAGGAGGTCCCCCACCCCGCCACCCACGTCGACCATCACGTGGTAACGCTCCAGTTCGTACCCCTCGACCGCCTCCGCCGCGGCCGTAACCGTCCCGGCCATGGCACGGTTGAACGTCCCTCCTGCGTCCGGATGCCGTGCGTAGTAGTCGAAACAACCCATCCCGAACAGGTGGTCGAATGCGGTCTCGCCCGTTCGGACGGTGTGGAGCAGGTCCCCGAAGGCCCGGTACGAGTCTTCGCCTTGGAACAGGGCGAAGTCGTTCATGGACGCAGGGGCGTCGGTCCTCAGGAGCTCCCCCACCTCGGCGAGGCCCACGCGGCCCGACGCATCCATGGTGAAGACCCCGAACGGCACGAGCGCTCTCAGAACGCGCCGCAGTGGGTCCGGCTCGGCCCCCACTTCCTTCGCCAGCACCGTCACGTCCTTGGGTCCCGAGGCGAGGTGATCGGGGACACGCAATCTTGCCACCACGTAGATGGCCTGCGTCACCCGGTACCCGCTGGCGAGCCGGAGGAGGGTGGCCCGAGGCGGTTCGTTCGATCCCAAGGTCATGCCACTTGCACCGCTCCGCGACACTTCAACGTGCCGTCGGGGCTGGAGGCGCTACTCCAACGCCTCAAGCACACGGCGGCGCCATAGCGTGGGGTGTTGCTCAGGGTCGGTCCGGATCCGGATCGTACGGACATCAGAACGGACTCGAGGCTGGTAGGTCGGCCATAGCCTGACCAAGGCGCGATGGAGGACGCGAACGGTCTTCTCGGGGCCCGGAAAGTGAAAGGGAGTGGGAGCGTGCGGCGTCCCGCGGACGCGCTCGCGGCGAAGGCAGTTCCGAATGGGTGGGTCGAGCCAGAGGATGGTGACCGGCGCTCCGGAAGCGAAGAGACGTTCCTGAATGGGCACGCGGTGTGGTCCCACTCCAGAGAACTCGAGGATCGCACTCATCCCCTGGCGAGCCCCCACGAGGAACATCTCGAGCGCGTGCATCTCCGCCCGCAAACTCCCATCCCCGACCATGCGACGGAAGTCGCTGAGGGAGTGGAAAGGAAAGCCAGTGATCCTCGAGAGCCAGCGCCCGCCGGTCGTCTTTCCGGCGCCGGGGACACCGATCAAGAGGATCTTGCGGGCGTGGATCCCTCTGTCGAGCGCTGGAGGGGAGAGAGATGGCCGGCGAGACCGCGCCCTCCCGGCCGAGGCAGCGGTCCACCAGAGAGCTCGAGAGGTCGTGATTGCTCTTCCAAGTCCTTCTCGCCGAGAGGAATCTGTGCGGGCTCGACCATCCCAGAAAGAAGATGGAGGGCGGTGCTCGCGCGATCCGCCAAGGTTTCCACTCGCGACCGCGAGATTCGCCTCGGCGAAGGAGCCCACTCCGAGATACGCACAGATCAATCGGCGGAGCAGATGATCATAGGTCTCCCCCGGACGACGCACCGCATCGAGCCGAGCCTTCGTGCTCGTCTTGATCCGCAGTGTGACCCACGCGCGCCGTCTCGCCATGCCGAGAGGAGTCCGACCGACCGCATGAACCCCGGCCGAACTGGGTGAAAGGTTCAATGCACCGACCGCCGGGCGGGGGAGTTCCGCTACCTGGCGTACACGGACGAACGGTGACCCACCTTCAGGACCAAAACCCGAAGGCGGAGCTCCTCGATATCGACGATAACTCGAAAGTCACCGACCCGAAGGCGGTACGCATCGAATCCAACCAATCGCCGGAGATGGCGATGCGGGACCACTGAGAGCGACCCCACTTTGGTGAAGATCCGCCTCGCGACAACACGATCGAGCTTCGCGAGCTCCCTTTCGGCGGACTCCGACCAGATGACCTGGTACCGGGTCACAGGCTCAGCCTTTCGCGCACCTGATCGTGCGTGCGGAGTCTCCCGGCTCGAATCTCCGCTCGGGCGGCCCGGATCTCTCTCTTCGTCTGAGCGTCGAGCTCTCGAAGGTCCTCGAGCAGATTCCGGAGGACCTCGTTGTACGTCTCCCGCGGGTGAGTCTTTCTTCGGTTCAACTCGGCCCGCATGGCCAGGTCAACCTGGATCGTGGTAACGGACAAACGGTGCATCTCTCCCAAACTCGTTCGGCGGCAATAGATAACCACTACGGGCTATTAGAGGCTATAGGAAGCCATAGATGAGGGCCGACGCTAGCCACCATCCCTCGCCGGCGCAAAAGCACCGGGAGACCCGGATAGCGAGTTCGCCGGGGGGCCAGCTTCTACGTGGGAACGAGCGGCTGACCGACCGAGAAACTGAAGGTGATCGTGTTTCCCGGGCCGAAGTCCGTGTCCTCCACACCAATGATGGTGTAGGTCCCGGCCGGTCCACCGAAGGTGCAGGTCCCCGCCACCGCGTCATATCCGTCGGTAGGGCTCGAACAGAGGACTCCGCGGTACTCGGCCCAGGCACAGGCGGTCTCGTTGGTGCACTGTCCGTTCACCGCGGCCACGCCCCCGGTGGGGCCCCGGACCGGGACCTGCCAGCTCACCTTCACCGTACCGAACGACGTGGTGTTGATCGTGGACCAGCCGAACCCCCAACCGTTACGGGAGGGCCAAGGATGCAGGACGATCGTTCCGGACCCGGATTGACGAACGACCGGCACCTCGATCAGGACCACGAGCACGAGGACCACGACCACGATCGCCGCGACCACGATCAGGACACGCTTGCGACGCTGCTTGAGCGCGGGCCCGGAGTCCGGGTCGTCATCGGTCGGGAGGAAAGGGGAGCGGAGCCCAGCGGTCGGAAAGTTCCCCAGCGATGGAGAACCCGGGGGTGAAGGGGAGGAGCTGATCGGATCGAACTGAGGGCCTGCGGGGAAGTCACTCGCGGGAGGTTGCCATGGAAGCTCTCCGCCAGGGGGCGTGTAGGGGGGAGTACCTGCCGTCACCTTTTCCCGACAGGGTCACCGAAGCGGGCAGATTTAATCCTCCCTCTCGGGCCGCGGCGACCTTCACGCCTGCACACCCAGGAGCAGTGAGCTTGGCTCTATCCAGGCGGCGATTCGGAAGAAGCCCGCTCTCGTCGACTCCGCACCGGCACCAGGAGATGCCATTCCTTCTCGCTGCGGTAGTATTCCAGCTGAGGGCGCTCGGGGTCGGTGGCGTAGGCCTTGACCATCTGCGGGAAGTTCTTCGCGAAGGCCGCGACCTTCGCCTCTTCCCCGAGGAGCTTCCGTCGGACATACGTACCTCCCGGTAGAGTACCGGTCTCGATCTGCATCGTCAGAGGTTCGTCGGTACTGACCTGCTCAACACAGGCATAGTACTCTTCTCCGCCCTCGACGGGCCGGAAGGCTCCGTAGAAATGTCGGCCCTTGAGCGTGGGAAGTTTCGATTCGAGCAGGTCAAAGGCGGCTGGGGGTCCCGCGCCCCGCATGTCGGCTCTCACGCGAAGCACGGGCATGTCCTTGCGTTCGACGAAGGAGTCCATGGCTTCCTCGTTACGGAAGGATGGCGACACGAATGAGCCCTTCGGGACATGGGTCCGCCAAGAGCGGGCTTCATAGTCCACGACCCGTTGGGTGCCCCCCATGACCGACGTCTTCCTTGCCCCCGGAGTCCGCACACCCTTCGTCAAAGCGGGCGGGGTGTACGCTCAACGATCGTCGCTGGACCTCTCCGTCCCTGTCGTGAAGGCGATGGTCGCGAAGGCTCGACCGGATCTCTTCTCCTGGGGTCAGGTGATCCCCGACGCCACCATCTCGAACATCGCGCGCGAGCTCATCTTCGAAGCCGGGCTCGATCCGACCATCCCGGCCTACGCGACAGTGATGGCATGTTCCTCGAGCTTCATCGGGTCCTTGCAGCTCGCGGGCATGATCGGGAAGGGCGGGGCCCACCTCGCTCTTGCGGGGGGGGTCGATAGCATGAGCCACTTCCCGATCGCGCTCAAGTACAAGATCGCGGAGAAGCTCGTGGGCCTCTTCGCGAAGGACCCCTCCGCCGCGATGGAGACCTTCGGGCAGCTCAGCCTGGACGACTTCTACCTGCCGGTCACCGGCTGGGCGAACCGCGTCAGTGGTCGCACCATGGGCGACCACATGGAGGAGACCGCGAAGGAGATGGGGCTCACCCGCGAGGAGCAGGACCACCGCGCCCTTCTGAGCCACCAGGGAGCCATCCGCGGGCAGGACACGGGTTTCTACACGGACCTCCTCGTCCCGTTCGGCGGGGTCGATCACGACACCTTCCCTCGACGGGACACGTCCATGGAGAAGCTCGCAAAGCTCTCCCCGGTCTTCGACAAATCCGGCAAGGGCACGATCACCGCTGGGAACTCCTCTCCCCTGACGGACGGGGCGGCGGGGGTTTGGATCGGGGACGAGGAGGGTCTTGGCCGGCTCGGGGCCAAGCCCACGGTCCGACTTGTCGATTGGCAAGTGGGCGCCGTGGACTTCCGGGTCGATGGAATGCTCATGGCGCCGGCCCGGGCGATCCCTCGGCTCCTTGCGCGCCACCAACTGCGTGCCGATCAGATCGCCCTCTGGGAGATCCACGAGGCGTTCGCGGCGCAGGTAGTCGCCAACATCAAAGCGGTCATGGACCCGAAGTACCGCAAGGAGAAGGCTGGGGTCGATTTCGACCTCGGGACCTTCCCTTCCGATCGTGTCAATCCCCACGGAGGGTCCGTGGCGCTCGGACACCCCTTCGCGGCCACGGGGGCACGGATCCTGAGCCAGGCGTCCAAGGAACTTGCCTCCTTGCCGGGGGGGTCGAAGGCCATCGTCTCGGTTTGCGCCGACGGGGGACAGGGCACCGTCGCCCTCTTGGAACGCGTGTAACGGGCTCCGAGCGGGAGTCTCGCGGTCCCGGCAGTGCGGCCGGGTCTACCGAGCGCCTCGAGCGGACCCTCGACAAGGGGTTTCCGTGGTCCGGAAACCCCCAGGGTTTGTTGGACTTTCTCCGCGCTGGCCAGCTACGCATCGGGCGTGCGCGCGTCTAAGTACGAGGGGCCGGTCAAATCCGACGAGGTGTGCTCAGCATGAAACCCGCACCAGTCCTCTACGGCCTCGTCTGGACGACCTTCCTGCAGATCCTGATCATCCTCCTCCCCCTCCCTTCCTCGAACATCATCTTGGGGGTCCACATCGCCCTAGGCCTCGCGGTCGCTGCCCTTGCGGGCACGGCCTACCGCCTCGTTCGGTCGACGGGGTGTCCGAAGCGCATCCGTCGTATCGCGAAGTCCACGTCGATCCTGGCCTCGATCCAGGTCCTCCTCGGTATCGGGGAAGGCTCTACGATCGCGTTCAAGTCGAGCCCCGCACTTCAGAACGCGGTCCTCGCCATCCACTTGGTCTTCGCGCTCGCCATCCTGGCCCACACCGCATCGCAGGCGACTTCGTTCGACATGTGGGAAGAGCGGGAGATCGGTGCTCCCGCGGTAAGCTCTTCACCCGTCAAGGTCGGCACCGCGACCCCGAGCTGAGGCCAGGGACGCGGAGGGGCGACCTCCCCCCGCCGAGCGCCCGCGGGACGCGTCGACGTAGACACGCCTACGCGTCGGGCTGCGAGGGGCCGTCCCCCGCACCGTCGGGGGAAGGTCCCTCCCCGAACGAGGGTTCCTCGGCGTCGGGCTTGGGGGTCTCGCTCTCTTCCGACCAGGGCTGCTCCCCTGAGGGCTCGGGCGGAGCCGCGGTCCCGGCCCCCGCGTCCGCCGACGCGGCCGACGCGCCGCCCGACTCGGAGGAACTGTCCTGAGCGGCGCTCGGTTCCGAGGCGGGAGCGGCCTCGTCGGAGGCCTTGGCCGACCCCACGTCGCTCGCGGGGGCGGGGCGCTTCTTTCTCTGTCGGAGGTAGAGGAGGGCAAGAAGGGCTGCGAGCACTGCCAAGAGCGCGATGGCCCCGAGGAGACCGTAGCCCACGTTCGACGGCGCACCGAGCACGGTGGGAGCGGGGGCCTTGACCACGACCTGGACCGAGGCCGCCGAGGACGCCCCGAGCGAGTCGTTCGCCCAGACCCACGCGGTGAAGGTCCCCGCCTTCCCGTAGACATGGGAGGGCGAAGCACCCGTCGCGTGCGTCCCGTCGCCGAAGTTCCAGGCGTACCGCACCGTCCCACTGCCACCTTGGTAGGAGGCGACCAGCGAGACCGCCGAACCGGAGATCGGAGCGGAGGTGGCGAGGTCGACGCTCGCCGTGAGCGCGGGGACGACGACCAACGTCGTGACCGCCGACCGGGCGCTCCCTCCGAGGGCGTCCGAAACGGTCACGTAGACCGGGAACGACCCTGAAGCGGTGGGGGCTCCCGCGACCGACCCCGCGGTCGCGACGACCCCGCTCGGCAGCCCGTGCCACGAGTAGGTGTAGGGCCCACGACCTCCGGTGGCCGTGGCGCTCGCCTGGAGCGCGATCCCCACTTCGCTCGCCGCGGGCCACGAGGGGGCCGAGACGGAAGGGGCCAAGAGAATCGAGACCACGATCGAGGCGACGTCGCTGCGCCCCGAAGCATCCCGCAGGGTCGCGGTCACCGTGTAGTTCCCCGAAGTCGAAGGCGCACAGGCGAGGACCGTGGAAGCGCTCTCCGCGCATCCCAGTCCGAGGGCGGAGACGCTCCAGGAGACCACGTCGGATCCCGTCCCGACCGCGACCACGCTCGTGGTGATGTTGAGGCGCTGACCCGCCTCGACCGAAGAGGGGCTCGCTGCGAGCGGAGCCAGAGCGGGGTCGGCGACCACGCTGACGCTCACGGCCGCCGAAGTGCCCGAGGTCCAGCCGTTCGCGTCCACGACGCTCGCCGAGACCGAGAGGGTCCCGACCGTCGCGAGGACGCAGGTGGCCACGGGGCCGCTGGTCCCGGTGCACCCGGAGGAGGGGAGCCCGCTCCACACGAAGCTGGCGTACGCGGGCACGCCCCCGGCCGCCGCGGCCTGGAACATGACGGACGCTCCCGCGTCGACCACGCTGGCGTTGGCCGCGACCGAGCTCACCACCGGGTCCTCGAGGATGGCGAAAGTGAAGGCGGCGCTCACGGCGCTCACGCCGTTCGAGTCGGTCGCGCGCACGGACACCGAGTGGAGTCCGCTCGCGGGCGCCACGCACGAGATGGTGGCCGTCGTGCCCGTGCATCCCGCCGGGAGCCCGGTCCAGGCGTAGGTGGTGATCCCGCCGCTCCCGGGAGCCGACACGGAGGTCGCGAAGGCCAGGGATTGACCCACGTCGGCAGCGCTGTTCGCCGTGCCGTTGACCTGAAGCGTGGGGGTCGCGAGCACGGGGTCAGCGTAGACGGTGAACGCGCTCGGCGCGACCGACCCGGCGGTCCACCCTTGGGCGTCAGTGACCTGGACTGAGAGCGTGAGGGTCCCGACGTCCGCGGTCGCCAGGGTGCAATGCGGGGTCGCCGTCGCGACGCCACTGCAGACGGAGGGGAGCCCGCTCCAGACGTAGCTCGCATAGGGCCCGGTCCCTCCGGACGCGACCGCGGAGAAGACGACGAACTGCCCCACGTCCCCCGATGTCGGGGCCGCCCCCGGCATCGCGACCGAAACGTCGGGGTCGAGCGTGAGCACGAACGGTGCGCTCGTGGCCATCTCGCCGTTGGAATCGGTCCCGCTCACGACAAGGCTGTACACCCCCACCGCGGTGGGAGCGCAGGAGATGGAAGCGCCAGCCCCGCTGCACGTCGCGGGAAGGCCGCTCCAAGCGAACGCGATGATCCCGCCGCTCCCAGGCGCCGAGACCGACGTCGCGACCACGAGGGCCTGTCCGGCGTCGAGGACCGCGGAAGCCGTTCCGTTGACCGTCGAAGACGGGGTCGCGAGCGCCGGGTCCGCATAGACCGTGAACGAGAGCGCGGAGGTCGATCCCGTCGTCCAGCCTTGGGAGTCCGTGACGGCGACCGAGATCGTCAAGGTCCCGACATCGGCCGCCACGAACGTGCAGCTGGGGCTGGCCGTTGCGGTCGCCGTGCAGGAGGTGGGAAGCCCCGTCCACAGGAACGTGGCGTACGGGCTGGTGCCACCGGAGGGGGCGGCGGTGAAGGAGACGGTCTGCCCCACATCGCCCGACCCTGTGATGGCGGAGGTCGTCGCCGCGGGGACCGAGGGGTCCGAGTTGATGGTGAGGGAGAAAGCGGGACTGACCGCGGTGACCCCGTTCGTGTCCGTCACGCTGACGGAAACGGTGTAGGTCCCCGCTACGGAGGCGGTGCACGCGACGGCCGCTCCGGTCCCGGTGCACCCTGAGGGTAGTCCGCTCCAGGCGTAGCTCGAGATCCCTCCGCTCCCGGAAGAGGAGAGCGTGGTGGCGAACGACAGGGCCTGTCCCAGGTCGGCCACACCCGAAGCGGTGCCGTTCACGGTCAGCGTGGGCGTGGTCAAAGCAGGGTCGGCGTAAGCCGTGAAAGCGAGGGCGGCGAGGGTGTGGACCGTCCAACCTGTCGCGTCGGTCGCACTTCCGCTCACGGAGAGCGTCCCTGAGGCCGCGAACGTGCAGGTCGCGGCCGCCGTCGTCGTGCCGGCGCAACCAGTGGCGGGCAACCCCGTCCAGGTGAAGGACGAGTACGGCGCTGCGCCTCCGACGGGCACGAGCTGGAAGGTCGAGGTCTGTCCCACATCGGCGGAGCTCGTGGACGCGGCCGGAGCCGCCATCGAGGGGTCCGCGCCGACGACGAACGTGAGAGGCGCGCTCGTAGCCCGCACGCCGTTCGTGTCCGTGGTGCTGGCGGACACCGTGAAGGTCCCTGCCGCGGTGAGAGCGCTGCAGGAGATCGAGAGCCCTGTGCCCGAGCACCCACCGGGCAGCCCGGACCATGCCTCGGCGCTCAATCCCCCGCTTCCCGAGGAAGCGACCGTCGTCGCGAAGGTGGCGGCCTCTCCCACATCGGCCAGGGTCGCCGAGGTGGTGTTCACGGTCGAGGTCGGCGTCGTGAGCGCGGGGTCGGCATAGACAGTGAACGACAGGGCCGCGCTCGAGACCGAGGTGACCCCGTTCGAGTCGGTGACCCGGGCGGTCAGGGAGAGCGCGCCCGCCGAGGACAGGGTGCAGGTGACCGTGGAGAGCGAGGCGGAGGAGCATCCCCCGGGCAGCCCTCCCCAGCTGTAGGAGACGTAGGTGCCGGTCCCGAACGATCCGCCCGTGGAGAACTGGACGGTCTGTCCCACGTCAGCCGAGTTCGTGGGAGATCCGGCCGGGCTAGCGACCGGGGTGCTGGCGATCGGGGGCTGATTCACGGTGAGCGCGGCCTGAGACCAGACCTGAGAAGAGGACGAGTCCGTGTCATTGATCCAGACACTGACGGAGCCCGAATTCCCGGGGCGGCAGATGAGCTCCAGCGGTCCGGGGACCGTCGGGCCGAACGGGTGGGTGCCGCATGCGAACCCTCCGGAGGGGGATGCGCCCGAGCTGGGGGAGTCCCCGCCAGAGCCCGCCGCGACGACCGAGCCTGTGAGCGCGAAGGTCTGTCCGACGTCGACCGAGGTCAGAGGTCCGCCCACCCCGAAGGTCAGCGTCCTGACCTGGTTGTTGATCGGGCTCGTGATGTAGAGCTCGTGGTTGCTGGGAACATAGGTGGCACCCAGGGCAAGGCCGCCCCCCGAACCCCCGCCGACCGCGACGTTGAGGTAGAGGCGGTGCGTGGACGAAGTGATGAACGCCACGGTGGTCGTGTCGTAGGAGACGCACGCCACGTCCCCGGTGTATCCGTCGAAGGCACAGGAGGTGGGTTCGTTTCCGACACCACCGACGGTCCCGACGTTCGAGCTTCCGCTGTAGATGGAGACGGAGTTGCCGAGCGTGTTGGGGACGTAGACCTCGTGGTCGATGGGGTCGTAGTCCGGGTACCCCGGGTCGTTCCCCGTGCTGGCGTAACCCGTGTAAGCACCGGACGAATCGGCGAGCCAGAGCATGTTGTACCCGGGGTCCGTGTAGTACATGTCGCGGTTCGAGGGATTGTACACGACCCCGGCGATCGACGCACTTCCCTGCTGGAACCCCGCCTGGACGACGAGGGAGTTCGGGTCGATCCACTGGAAGTTGCCGTAGGGTCCCGCCTGGCCCACCAGGTTGAGCCACCCGTTCGCCGGGTCGTAGTCGATGTAGTAGTAGCAGTTCCATCCGGAGTTGATGGAGGAGAGCGTGGTCCCGGAGATGATCACGAGGGCCCCGCTGGTGGCCCCGACGCATGGGTCGATCGCGTAGATCTTGCCGTTCGCCGGGTCGTAGGTGATCCCGATGGGTTGGTTGAGCCCCCCGATCGTCGTGACGACCGAGTTGGTCGAAGTATCGATGATGGTGATCGAGTTCCCCTGGTTGTTGGTCACATACAGGTAGCCGTTCTGGGAGTCGTAGGCCGAGTAATCGGGGTAGCTCCCCACGCCGACCGAGCTCTGGGGGAAGGTCGGCTGCGCGAGCCCGATCCCACCCACGGCGAGCTCGGTGGAGATGATCGTCACCACGTTCGAGGAGGAGACGATGTCGAACACGTCCCCGTTGGCGCTGTTGTAGACCATGGACGAGCAGTCCCCCGCGGCGGTAAGGTTGACCGCGGCGATCGCGTCCGAGCTTGCGGACACCGCGTTCACCCAGGGGTCCGAAGCGAAGCCACCGGCTTGGCAGACGAACCACTGTTGGTCCGCGGGGTCGTAGACAGGCGCCCCGGGGTCGTGGAACCCGGCCCAGGTCGCGGCGATCGAGGTCCCCGAGATGATCGAGACGTTGCTGGAGTAGTAGTTTGGTACCAGGACCTGACCGTTCGTGGGGTCCACCGCGAGACCGTCGGGGGTGTTGCCGACGTTGATGTAGGAGACCGCGGAGGTGGACGGGTTGATCTCTGCCACACGGGTCCCGATGAGGGCCACGTAGAGCATCCCGTTGTGGGAATCGTAAGCGGCCCTGTACGTGAGGGCCGAAACGGAGATGGAGGTTCCCACGGCGAGCGTCGCCGCATTGACCACGCCCACGGAAGCTGCGCCCGTGTCTGTCAAGTAGACCATTCCGTTCGCCGGGTCGTAGGCCGCGCCGTGGCCACTGGCGGAGACCGAGCCGGCGATGGTGTTGGTGACCGGGTTCACGGTGTCCAGCGTCGACCCGAGCGGAGCGAAGATCAGGTCCTGCGCGGGGTCCCACGCCGGGGCCGAGCACCCGGAGGGGAGGGTGGTGGAGCCCACCATCGCACCGGTCGTACCGTTGTAGGCGTAGAGCCCGGTTCCTTCGCAGTCGTAAAAGTTCCCCGTGATGGGGTCGAAGACCGCCCCCGCTGAGTACCCGTTCAGTCCGAAGGAGCCGAGCACGGCACCCGGTTCCGCGACGGGGCCTGAGGTCGAGCTGGCAGCGGGCAGCCCGGGAACTTGGAGGGAACCCCGCGCGGTCGAGGCCCCGGAGCGTGCGTCACCCGAGGGAGCATAGGAGCTGGTCGAAGGACCGTAGGTGAGCGACCCCCCCTGCGTCGCGGAGGCCGTGGCGGCGACCGCGGGAGAGGGCCGAGCGGAGGGTGGGAGAGCCTCAGGATGGTAGAGAGGAGTCGAGGGAGAGAACGTGGGCGAAGCAGGAGTCGGGCCTGAAGAGAAAGTGGGAGCCCGGCCCGGCATGGGAGCCGTCAAGGCACTCGAGAGGACAGAGGAAGACCCTGAGGGCAGCCCCGCGCGATGCGAGGGGAGGCTTGACGAGGCCGAAGCGGCTGCTCCAAGGAGCGGGAGCCCTCCGACCACGAGAACGAAAAGGAGGAGGCCGAGAAGGATTGGCGACAGGGTTTTCGCGGAGAGGGGCCAGGCCAGGCGGGTGTTCATGCGCGCCGCACCGGTAAGGGGTCTTATGGGTTGCCCCTCGGCACGAGGCCCCTTCGACGGTCTCCGTGGTTCTCGTGAGCCTTCCAGCGGGCGACCGTCCCCCGTGCCTCTTCGCGCTGGTCAGCGTGATGTGGTGAGGGCGCGGAGGGAGAGGTGATGGGACGGGTCCGGGCCGAGTCTCACGTCGACTTCGAGGCGCGCGTCGTCGAGGCGGTCCGGGAGATCCCCTTCGGACGGGTGTGCACCTACGGGGACATCGACCGGAGGGCGCCGCGGCGTGTGGGCGCCATCCTGGCGACGACTTTGGAGGACATTCCCTGGCATCGGGTTGTCCGCGCGGACGGCACCCTGGCCATGGGAAGGAGGCAAGAAGAGCTCCTCCTCCAAGAGGGCGTACCGATAAGCCACGGCCGCGTGGACCTGGCGCGCGCGAGATACTCGGCCGGTAGACTCGATAGATAGGAACCGTTGCGCGCTAGGGTTCTCAAGCCCGCTCAGCCATGTCCTTCTTGGCCCGCCCGGCGGGACAGAACGGCGTGAGGGTGGGGTTCGAGGGGCTCTTGGGTTTCTCTACGATGCGTTGGACGGGCCCGAGCTCCTTCTCGAGCCGCTGGAAGATCTCGCTCACCTCCGCGATGTCCTCCACCGTCAGGACCTCTCGCGCCATGGGGAAGAGCATCGTGTCCTCCCGCTCCATGTGGTCGTCCAAGAGCTGGTGCACCCCCTGGGTCTCACGCAGCAAGGCCGGATGGGCGGACGGATCCTCCGGATCGCTGCCCAACCGCTCTCCCACCCTGTGCAGGGTGGTGCGGTGGGCGCGCAGCGCTTGATGCTCGGACAGGAAGACCGAGAGCGGTCCGCCGTCCGACCCGATATGCCGGGCGAGGACCGGGAAGAGCCCTTGCTCCTCCCTTCCTCCATGCTTCTCCTCGACGTCGTCCGCAAGAAAGTTCACGAAAGAGGACACGCGCTGAGGGTCGAGAGTGGGCGAGCCCTGCGAGCGCGGTGCCGGCTGGAGCTCCTCGAGGAAGGCCCGGATCCGGTCCCGGAAGATCCAGTGCTCCTCGATGAGCACCCCCAAGGGGTCGTAGTCCTTCGACGCACGGAACACGGGCTAACGGAGGACCGCGAGAATCTTGCCATCGCGACCGAACCGGTGAGGTGCCATTGAAGGGAAGGCCAACCGCCAGGACACCAGAGAGCGAGCGAGACACCATCAGCGTCGGTCGGGGGCTCCTTTCCCCGACCCGAAGGAGCCCCCCCACCGCCACCTGGTTCCCGTACAGGGCCTAGGGTAGACCGAGATGTGGGAGAAGCTCTGTCCCGCACGCGCTCCCCAGGAGCACGGACGGACGACGGCGCCAAGTACTCGTCCCGGCGAGCGCTGCCTCGCATCCATCCCCTTAAGGGGTAGATGGGACCCAAGGCGAACATGCCCTCCAAGGTGATCCTGTTGACCGGGGGGAACTCCGGCATCGGGAAGGCGGCCGCGATCGAGCTTGCTCGGTCCGGCGCCGAACTGACGCTCGTCTGCCGAGACCGAGAACGTGCAGAGAAGGCCCGTGGGGACATCCTGCGCTCGAGCGGAGCGAGGTCGCTCGACCTGATCCTCGCGGACCTGACCCTGCTGTCGGAGGCCCAACGTGTGGCCAAGGAGTTCACCTCCACGCACGCGCGCTTGGACGTCCTGGTCAACAACGCGGGGAGCAACTTCCCGGAGTATGCGGAGACCTCCGAGGGCCTCGAGAGGACGATGGCGCTGAACTATTACGCGCCCTGGGCGTTGACGCAGGGCCTCCTACCGCTCCTCCGGAGCTCAGCGCCCTCCCGCGTGGTGAACGTCGCCTCGGTGGCGCACTTCAGCGGACGGCTCGACCTCAACAATCCGAACGGCAAGGGGGACATGGGAGTCGGAGGGCTCGGCGCCTACTCCCGCTCCAAGCTCGCCCTGGTCCTCTACACCTACGAGCTCGCTCGGCGCCTGAAGGGCAGCGGGGTCACGGTGAACTGTCTGCACCCTGGGGCGGTACGGACCCACATCTGGGCCCACGCGGGGAGGTACCGGATCCTCGTCCAGTTCGCTTCCCTCTTCATGCTGAGCCCGAAAGCGGGCGCTCGCACGCTGGTCTTCCTCGCCACCTCTCCCGAGGTCGAGGGGGTATCGGGCACGTACTTCGAGAAGTGCCGGGAGAAGACGTCCTCCGCCCGGTCCCGCGACCCCAAGCTCGCCGTCGACCTGTGGGAACTGACCGAGCGCGTTGTTAAAGCAGGCCGCTTCCCGCCCCCCGCCGCCCCCTAGGGTGCGGATGTTCGTGCAGGGTGAGCGACGAGCTCGTCGATCTGCCCGTAGAGGAAGGGGAGTTCGGGAGCATCCCCTCCCGAACAATAGAGCGTCCCCGAGGCATACGCCGTGAAGGTCGCCCCCGCGTAGCGCACACGCCAGATCTCGGACTGGCCTCGAACATCGTGGTCGCGGAGCCCTCCGCACCGCAAGAGGAGGTGGAGGATCTCCTCCGACCTCGCCCTCGGGACCTCGCGCCACGTGCGGTGGGGCAGGGTGGAGCCCATGGGGTCGATGCTGAGGCCTTCGCTACGGGCCAAGCGTCGGCGCGAAGTAGGTCTCCGTCCCCTGGATGTTCGCGGTCTCGCCGGCCCACGTACTGATTCCGAAAGTGAACGTCTCCCCGGGGGTCGTCGGGAAGGTGAAGCCCCCCGTGGAGGTCGCCGTTTGGTAGATGGTGACCCGGGTCCCGTTCAGGAGGAAGAGGTTCACGGCACTTCCCCCGAGGGTCGCGTAGCTGAAGGTCACGCTGCCCGCGTGGGTGAACGTCATCGTTCGATTGTAGGCCGAGTACCCGCCGGGGTCGACGATCGAGAAGGAGAAGTTGAGCTGGTGCGAGACCGGGACCGCGGCCTCGACCGCGAAGAGCGTGGAAGAGAGAACCACTGCGACGACGAACCCTATCGTGAGCCAGGTCATGGCGCTGAGCCTTGCGAGCCCGCGAGCAGGAGGCTTCGCCGCGGGGGGCGCTCCCCCTGGGGGGCCGCCCGCCGGCGGGGCGAGTCCCCTAGGTCCCGGGACGGCCAGTGCTTGGGTATGCGGTAAGGGGCGGCGACAGCTCGGGCAGAAGTTGAACCCCGGGCCTAGCGGGGCCCGACAGTAAGGGCAGTGGCCGCCAGCCGCCATGGGCTCTCCGAATCAGAACGCGAGGGTACTTCCCTGTTTCGATGGCGCGGACGCCGAGCGAGAGGCTCTTGCGGGCCCACCTTTGAGGGGGGGCCCTCCGCCACCGGAGCGAGAGCTTAGCTCGTCGAGCTCGGGGCAACGGTGGGTTCCGGCTTGGAGACCACGGCCGCTCGGCCGCGGTAGAGCGCCAGGAGCCCGACGGCGATGGCCCAGAGAAGGACAGGGAAGGCGACTACCCGTTCGAGCCCGCCCTCACCGAGCCCGAAGAAGGCCCCGTGGGTCAGGATGTTCTGGATGTAGAAGGCGAGGGCGACCACCGAGAGCACTCCAAGGCCGAGCGTCACCAACGCGTAGCGGCCCCACGACCGGTCCCCCCACATCGCGATCCCCATCGCGGTCAGTCCTAGGTTCGCCCACCCGAACGTCCAGACCGAGAAGAAGTCGTGTGCCTGTCCGCCCATGGCCGTGCTCGACTCCGTGAAGATGCCGATGCAGACCGCGCCTAACGACCCCAGGGTCAGGAGCCAGGCAGCAGGGTAGGTGCGTCCGTTCCGAGGGAAGACCTGGTAGAGGGCCACGATCCCGAAGACCGCGAGGATCCCCAGGACCATGACCGAGCCGTTGAAGATCCAGTCGTACCCCCAGTAATAGGAGGTCCCGTTGAACACGTGGTTG
This sequence comes from Thermoplasmata archaeon, assembly GCA_028864975.1. Classification (GTDB taxonomy): domain Archaea; phylum Thermoplasmatota; class Thermoplasmata; order Lutacidiplasmatales; family UBA184; genus JAKAAX01. The sequence continues at coordinate 59,480 of JAGWLG010000016.1, forward strand.
CCGTTGACCCCCAGATCGCTGATCGTGTTGGAGCCGGGTCCGACGGCAAGGTACCCCGGCCTCAGCGCCTGTTCCACCGCCATCGCGATGAAGAACTGCACGCCCCCGACGACCAGGGCGAGGGCGCCCAGGCGGATGCGGAGGCTCTTCCAGGAAGGCTCTGCGGGTCGCTCGTCAGCTACCGCCTCCGCGTTAGGAGTTCCGAAAGGCCCCAAGGTCCGATCGCCCACCCCATCGGGGGGTCTCCTACTTAGGGATGGAGGTCCACGCACCGAGGGCACGGAGCTCGTGAGGAGTCCCTACCCGTGCGAGCTCAGGTCCAGCGCACTCCGCGCCGGAAGAACGCATGGCGGGAGGAGGAGAGGGCCTGGAGAGCGAACATCAGACCGCCCACAAGGACCAGGAGCGCGCCCACGATGGCCAGGATCGCTCCCGATAGGACGAGGAGGCCCACCAGCCCGATGACCAGGAGGGCGATGGCCCCCGCCATGGGGATGCGGCCCAGGAAATGCCCGCGCGTGTAACGCGTCAGGACGAGCGCAAGGACCCCGAGAACGAGCGCTGCGATCCCCGTCGCGGTACCTCCGACCAGCCCCACGCTCGAGGAGGCGGCCGGGGGGCTGGCGACCCCTGCGATGAGGGCGATCGCGCCCCCGATGATGAGGAAGAACGCGCCCAAACGACAGAGGAGGGACACGAGGAATCGAGCGACCATGGCACGGATGGTCTTTCATCGACCGGGAGGGTTTTCTTTCCTCCCTAACTCGAGGGAAACGGGTTCCCACCTCCGGCGCCCCGGCGAAGCCGCCCCATCCGCGAAAGGGCCCTCAGAGGGCGACCTCTCCCACCACCGAAGCCCCCCCGGTCCCGTAGGCAGAGAGCAAGGCGCCGCTGAGAGGGGAAGCAGACCATATGCTGATCGTGTCCTGAGCGCCCACGGCCACGCTCGAGCCCCCGGTGTTCCAAGTGCTCCCGCCGGCGCCGGAGGGGAAGGTCGCGATAGGTAACCCCGCGGCGTTCTCCAAGACCAGGAACCAGCCGCTCGTGGGGGAAGGACAGGCGATCGCGCTCCCCGAACGGCACTGCGCGACCGAGGGAGCCGCCTGAGAAGCGAGGAGTAACGTCCCGTTCTTCAGGGAGAATCCGACCTGGGAGGTGGACAGGGTCGCGGTGACCGCCTCGATCGTGACGTTCGCAAAGTGGACCGCGCCGTTCGACGAGGTCGCGAGCGTCGGGGGGCCGAAGGCCAGGCTCGAGGTGAGGCCGACGGGAGGGACAAGGGGCGAGATCAACGAGAATAGCACGACCAACAGGACGATCGGTACGACCACGAAGAGCACGACGAGGAGGGCAACGATCGCCACGACCGTGCTGTCGTGATGTGAGGGCGGGGCGGGGGGCGGTCCCACCGGGACGAGGAGGTAGGCCACGGTCGGGGGAGGTGGAGGCGGGGGGAGAGGAGGAGGAGGCGGCGGAGCCTGCGAGCCCGCCGGCGAAGAGGTCGGCGCAGCAGAGGAGGAAGGAAGGGGGGCGTCGGTCACCAGCCACCCTACGCCTTCGCGAGAACTTCTTTCCTCCGTTCCGCGGAAAGCCCCCCGCTCATGCGGGGGCCTCGAGCAAGGAGAGCCAACCTTCCAGGCTCATCGGTCTCCTCGGCTGGAGCATCAGGACCGCATGAGGGATCTCTCGCTCGTCGGCGAACTCCAGCCACTGGGCCTGCCCGTGGCCAAAGGGAAGAGGATGGAGGTCGGTCTTCAAGGCCGCCTCGAGGACCTCGCGGGGGTCGAAGAGCTGGAAGGTCCGCTCCAGCCCCAGCTTGCGGTCCTCGACCTTCTGGACCCCGTTGCCCCGCTTGAAAGCGAGGAGCAGGACCCCGTCGTCCCCCAGGACCCGTTCGAACTCGGGTAGGACCACCGTCAGGAAGGTCCGTCGGGCGATGTGCTGGATCACGGCGACGCAGAGCACGGCATCGAAGGACCCGTCCTTGAACGGCAGCGAGGACTCGAGATCAACGGCCGCGAAGTCGGAGCTCGAGGCCGACCGCGCGTGGGCCTTGTGGACGCTCTCCGGGACGAGGTCGATCCCAACGACCCGGCATCCCTTTCGTACCAGGTAGTCCACGTCCCGGGGCATCGGGCCGCAACCGGCCGCCAGCACCCGCGGGCCGGCGAGCCGCGAGGCGAAGAAATCCAGGAGATCGCTCGGGGAAGGAACCTCCGGAACGTTCGTCAGGACCCATCGGGGAAAGTCCTCTCCGATGCGGTCCCAGGCATCTCCCTGGAGCCGGTAGAACTGTCGAGCCTCCGTCTTGAGTTCGCTCATGTTCGCCGTCCCTCCTCGTTCTGTTCACCTTCGAACCGCCCCCCGCACGCCTCAACCAAGGTCCCTCACGAACGGATGCCTCACGAGTTGGAGGGACACTTCTCCCCCTCGGGGGGCCCGTCCCTCCCTTCCGTGAAGGGCGGGAAGAGCTCCGATGACCGATGCTGCTACATCCTCGGGTTCGGCCTTGAAGGGGCCCTTCCCGGGGGGTCAGGAGGTGACCGGGACGGTGACGAGGGCTCTCGGAGCTCGCGCACGGTCAAGAGGGGGGTCGAAGGGGGCGACGCGGAATCCAAATAGGGGGACACCCCATACGTATCGGTACGTAGGTCAGGCCCCGGGACCCCTTGTTCTCCCTGGCGGCAACGACCTCTCCTTTTGAAGGCCGTCCGGCCCTCGACCGGGGCCGACGGGAGGGGGGTCTGGCCTCGGGTCAGGCCATGCTTCCTAGAAGAGCGAGCTCGCACGCGAGCGCCCGGAACCGCCGAGACCGACCGCGAACGCACGCTCGATCCGCTGCGACCCGAGCCCCTCGCCGGTGGGGTCGAGCCACGATGGCGCTCGCCTTCCTGGTCCTCGCCTCGCTCGGCGCCACGATCTTCCTAGCAGCGGGGAGCTCGCACCTCCCCTGGTCTCCGCGTGGCAGCGATTCCCCTGCCGTCCACGTTTCGCCCGAGCTCGTCGAGGGTTCGGGGAACTTGTCCGTCGTTCTGGACACGACCACCCCGTCCGTCGATCTGGGCGAGACGATCACCCTCTCGGCCCAGGTTTCGGGGGGGACGCTCCCGTACACCTGCAAATGGAGCTCGAGCGACGAGCTGACGAAGGTCGGTTCCTGCACCGGTTGGTCGTTCGTCTCCAACGCGACCGGCACCGTGGCCATCGGTCTCAGCGCGACGGACGCCTTGGGCAAGCGAGGGCAGGCGACGCCGCTCTCTATCACCGTGGCCAGTCCGCTATCCCTTGACCTCGGCCCCGGGCCCTTGCAGGGTGACGCTGGGATAAGGCTCCGGATCCCTTCGACGGTCGCCAACGGCACGGGGACGGCGACCTGTTCGTGGTGGTTGGACCAGCAGCTCGTGGCGAGCGCCACCAGCTGCATCGCGTTCGAGCTCACCGTGAACTCCGGGGGGCAGCACACGCTCCAGGGGACCGCGACGGACTCCGCCACCCCGCCCGCGAGCGCCCGGGCGACCCTCCTGCTCGACATCCGCCCGGCCTTGACGGTCGTGCTCGCGCCCTCGGACCCGCACCCCACGCTCCGGGAGCTCATTACCATCTCCGCGACCGTTAGCGGTGGATCGCCCCCGACCGATGTGGAGTGGTCGATCAACGGGACTCCCGAGGTGGGGACCGCGCTGACGTTCCAGTTCGAGACCGATCATGCCGGGACCTACGCGTTCACCGCGAGCATCACCGATGCAGTGGGGGGCTCCGTGTCGAGCCCACCGCTCGCGATCCAGGTCGGAGGGACCCCCTCGGCCACCACTTCTCCACCTCCTTCGAATTCATTGCCTCCCGCTCCCGGCCTCCTACTCGGGCCTCTTGCGATCGTGGCGCTCGCAGGAGTGGCCGTCGCGCTCTTCCTCGGCGCACGACGATTGCGGGGGGAGCGGCTCTCAACTTCGCAGGGGAGGGCGGGCGCCCCGCCTCCTCCTTCGGGTGTCTCGCCCGGTCCTCGCTCCCTCCTAGGTCCGACCGTCCCGCCTGCAGCCCTGGCCTCTCCGCCTCCTCCCCCTCCTCCCGCGGTTCCGCCTCCCCCACCACCGTCCACCTCCGCCCCTGTAGCCCCGAGAACGGTCGCGGTCCACCCGACGCGTGCCCCCACGTCGAAGGTCTCCCGGCCGATCCCCCCTGCTTCCAAGGATCGGCCCCCAAAGGTCGAACCGACGATCGCGTCGCGGGCACCCACCCCGCAGAGTTTCCCCCGGGTCGAAGCGGATTCGCTCGCGCCCAAGACGGCGTCCGGCAGCCTCGCTGGGACACCTCCATCGCCCGCAACGACCTCTACTTCTGCGGGAGCTCCGAGAAGGCCGGGGCTCCTGTCGCAGGGGAAGGTCGGTCCAGTTCCCTCCGCCGAGCCTTCGAAGGTCGGGCCAAGGAGCCCCTCCCTCGAGGTCCCCCCTAAGCCCCGACCCGAGCCAGGTCGACCCGGGTCAGGCCGACCGTCCCGCGCGCGCACGTCGACCGAGGTCAAGGTGCGAGAGCTGAGTTCGATCGCTCCCGCTCCATCCGGCAGGCCCGACCCTGCCCCCCCAGTCGCCTCCCTGCCTGAGGCTTCCCAACTGCCTACGACTCCTCCAAGACGATTGTCCCGTATCCCAGCGCCGGACCTTCCCTCGGAGTCGCTCGTGGGCCAAGCATGCCCTTGGGTGCCGATCCACCCTATCGAAGGCCGTTCCGTGTCGGTCCTGACGACCGCGACCGAGGCGGAAGACTCGTCAGGAAGCTCGGTCGATGCCCCACTCGATCCCCCCTCGAGCAGCTCGGAGCCGTCGCTGGAGCCCCCGGGACCCATCCCCCCTCCCGCCCGATGCCCGAAATGCCACGAGATCCTTCCGATCGGAAGGGCCAGGCACGACTGCCCTCCGGCGGCCGAGCTCGAGTCCATCCTCCGAGAACTTGCCCAGGACCCGCTCCACGACGACCGAACGGCTCGCCCTCTCCACTAGGGCCGGGTGGTGGACTTCCTCCGTCCCACCAAGAAGAGGCCCAGGGCGACAAGGGCGAGCCCTCCCACCTCGAGCAGCGAGGGAGCCCCTTCGCTGACGGCGAGACCCACCAGCAGACCGGAGATGGGTGAGATGAAGGAGACGAGGTTCGCCCTCGTCGGTCCCACCTGGTGGTGCAGGCGGAAGTACACGACGTATCCGATGCAGGTCGGGACGAGGACCAGATAGACCAACGGGAGGAGCACGTCCGCCGTGAGGGGGAGGGCCGTTCCCGCGGGAACGAGGAAGGCCCCCGCCGTCATCGCCGCCCCCCCAGCCCCCAATTGGGTGGAGATGCCCCAGAACCCCTGGGGTCCCGGTTCGAAGTGGCGAAGGAGAACACTCCCCAGCGCGAAAAGGGCCGGCGCGGCCAGGACCTCGAGCAAGGGGAGAAGGGGGACCCTCGAGGACCCTCCGAGGTCGGGCAGGAAGATCACCAAGACCCCCACGAACCCGGCGAAGATGCCCAGCGCTCCGAACTTGCCCAAACGCTCCGAAGGAAGCAGCGGGAGCGCGAACATCGCGCTCCACAAGGGGTTCGTGGCGACCACGATCGAGGCGAGCCCACCCGGAACGGCCTCCTCACCCACGTAGAGGAAGACGAAGTAGCCGCCAATGGTGAGGGCCGCGCCGAGGACCGCGCTGACCCTCAGGGACCGCGAGGACGGCACCGCCTCCCGTGTCGCCCACGCCATGAGGGCGATGCCGACGGCCCCCAGGAGGCATCGCACCCCCGCGAAGAAGAAAGGCGCCGCCCCGTGCACCAACCCCACACGAATGACGGGGAAGGCCGAGCCCCAGATGGCCCCGAGGAAGAGGAGAAGCGCGTAGTCCAGCGGGCGCAGAGCGGAGGAGGGGGGCTTGCCTGCTGGGACGCGAGAAGCGCGCTCTTCCGCCGACAAGTACGTTCCCCCCTGCAAGCGCCCAACCCGCGACGGTATTCCAATGCGTCGAACGGCGCGAGATGTCCGGACCAGGTGCACGGACCGGTGGCCCCGGTCTAAAAGCGAAAGTAGCCCTCTCGCTCGTGGCGACGGGGGCGCATGAAGTACTTCCTGACGGGAGGCACTGGGTTCATCGGGGGGGAGCTCGCCTCCCAATTGCGTCGTGCGGGCCACACCGTCCACGCCCTGGTCCGCGACCCGGCCCGCGCCCAGCGCCTCTCCCAGCTCGGGGTCGACCTGTTCAAGGGAGACGTGACCGACCGACCGAGCCTTCGGGCCCCGATGAGCGGGGTCGACGGCGTGTTCCATGTGGCCGGATGGTACAAGATCTCGAGCAAGGACGCGGGGAACGCCTATCCGGTGAACGTCGAGGGGACCCGGAACGTCCTCGAAACGATGCGGGAGCTTCAGGTCCCGAAGGGGGTCTACACCAGCACGGTCGCCGTCTTCTCCGACACTCATGGTCGGCTGGTGGACGAGTCCTACCGGCACAACGGCCCGTGGCTGTCGGTGTACGACCACACCAAGTGGCAGGCCCACTACGAGGTGGCCGAGCCGATGATGAAGAAGGGGCTCCCGCTGGTCATCGTCCAGCCGGGGGCGGTCTACGGACAGGGGGACACGAGCGTCTTGCACGACCTCGTGGTGCAGTACCTCCGCGGGAAGCTCCGAGCGGTCCCGAAGGAGCCGGCCTACTGCTTTGCCACGGTCGAGGACACGGCCCGAGGACACCTGCTCGCCATGGAGCGGGGACGCCCGGGCGAGGCCTACATCCTCGCGGGAGAACGGAAGAGCGTGGTCGAGGTGCTCGAGATGGCGGAACGCCTCACGGGGGTACCCGCCCCCAAGACCCACCCTCCCGCGTGGTTCGTCCGCTTCCTTGCCGCGCTGTCGCGTTCGGAACGGCTACGGGTCGCGACCGCGACCTACATCGCTTCCAATGCCAAGGCGGTGCACGAGCTGGGGTTCCAGCCCACGCCTCTCTCGGAAGGGCTCCCACCCTACCTTCGCTACGAGCAGGAACAGCTCCGCCAAGGGCCCCGCTGAAACCCTGCCCCCCGGGGTTCAGGGGGAGCGCGACTCGACCTCGGGGGTGTCGCGCAGCCCGAGCTCGTCCAGGGCCGCGGCGCCGAGGACGGTCCGCTCGGTCCCCGAGAAGAGCGTGGTCCACCCCAGCTTGCGGCTCTTCCTGTTGTCGCGGTCGAAGGTGCACCCGACGCCGTGCTCGTTGAGGAGCGTCGAGAGCTGGACCTTCTCCACGGTCAGCGGGGTCCTCGCATGGACGCTGCGGATCTCCTCCTCGAACCGGGCCTTAAGCGCTTCCGAGAGGTTGTGCTCGATCTCCCGACGCGCATCACGGATCAGGATCCACCCATTCCCCGGCTCGAGGCCCAAGAGCTTCCTCGCCCGTCGGTTCCCACGGTTGCGGCCGCTCTCTCCTGAGAAGAAGTCGATCTTGAGCACGTTCTGGTCGAGCGCGAGCTGAGGGAACTGCTTCAGGAGTAGGCGCATGTTCGGGACGAAGGCGCAACCGGTGTGCAGCAGACGCTCCTTGATCTCCCGGGGCAGGTACCCCAGGTACCCCTTCACTAGGCTCTCGACCAGCTTGAGCAACGGGCTCTTCTCCGACTTCCCCTCCGCCCTCAGGGAGATGGGGAGCGGCTCGTCCAGCGTGAGCTCGGTCGCCCCTGTGACCGTTCGCGCCTTCGCGAACTCGCGTTTCGCGCGCTCCAGATAGATGGTCCACCGGTCCGTGTGCGGAAGCTCGAGCTCGTCAAGCGCTCGGTCGAGCGCCTTCAGGAGCGTCGGGTCCCCGGTCTTGAGGTAGACCCCGAAGGTGGCGTTCTCGAGCTCTCCCACGACGAGCCGCTCGTTGTGGAGGTAGGCCGGGTCGCGGCTCCAGACGAAACCGCTCCCTTCGTCCATGTTGAGCGCTCTCAGCACGCCCGCGCCCAGGTCGACCCCGAGGTCCCTCAGGCGCGAGAGGTCGACCACGCCGAGCTCCCGGCTTCGGAGGATCTGGGGGTGGTCCTTGAGAAGGGCTCCCAGGTAGCCCACGCGGGAGAACCCGTACGTCTGGAGGTCGAAGGTGAGCCAGGAAGGGAGGTCCGGCCCTTCGCCCATGGACGAACGCAGCTCCTGGCGCCGTGCGACGAGGATCATGCGACGCTCGCCCTCTCCGGAAAGGCAAAGTGTCAGCTTCGCGCCCGAGTATCATACTTACGGGTGCCGATACACGAGGGACGAGGGCGCCCGCCGGATTCCGGAGAGTGTCGGCGCTCGGCCCCGTCGGGGGGTCTGTGGGCGGCGTTCCCTCAGGCCCACCGCTTGGCCCTGGTCAGGACCTGGAGCAGGAGCGCGTCCAGGTCCTCGACGACGATGGGCTTGTGGAGGTAGCCGTTCGCCCGGTGGTGGTAGGCGTGCTGGACGTCGGAGGTCTGCCGAGAGGCCGAGACGATCACCACGGGGGTCCTCGCCAGTCGAGGGTCCGACCGGATCTCGGTGAGCACGGCTCGGCCATCGAGCTCTGGAAGGTCCAGGTCGAGCAGCACGAGCTGGGTTCGCAACGGAGCGCTCGGCCCAGGGGTCCCCCGGAGGAGCTCGAGCGCTTCCACCCCGTTGGTCGCCACCTGCAGGCGGACCGGCACCGAGCACTTTCTCGAGAGGGCCTTTAGCAGCCTGACCTGGTCGGGGTCGTCCTCGACCAGGAGCACCTCGACCGCTTCCCCCGTCGCCATGGTCGGCCCCGGGCCGGGTACATGCACCCTGGCCAAGAACGTTGGGAGGTCGGGCGAGTGGCGTTCAGGGACCCATTCGGGGTGTGCGCCCGCGACGGTCCGCGCGGGCGTTCTCGGACCCCGAACGGGCGACATGGTTCTCGAGGAGGGAAGGGTTAATTCTCTGCTCGCTCCCCGACGCGCCTTCGAGGTTCGATGCTCCGTTCGAGACAGCGCCACGGGCGGCTGGCCATCCTCGGAATACTTGCTCTCACGACCCTTCTTCTCCTTCCCGGATCGCTCCCCGGCAAGGTAGGAGCGGTGGGACCGACGCTCAAGGTCCTGGGGCCGCTGTCGACGCGGGAGGGGGGGCTCGCCCCTCTCGGCGCGGGGCCGCCTGCGACCCCTGCGCCCCAGGTCTCCCGAGATCGGGGATCTGCCTGCGGGACCACCCCCACAGCCGTTGCGGCCTGCCGCGCGGCCCTCGAAAGCCTCTCACCCACGACATCCGGCCCCCTCCCCGCAGGGACCCCGTCGTGGAACGTGAGCTGCTCGACCTGCTCTCCGATCGCGCGCGAAGGACCTTCGATGGTCTACGACGCGGCGGACGGCTATGTGCTCCTTTACGGCGGGCTCCAGGACGTGTCGAACCAGGAGCCGGGGGACACCTGGACCTACAAGGCCGGCGTCTGGACCCAGCTCACCCCCACCACGGCCCCGTCGCCTCGCGTCGGCGCGGGGATGGCCTACGACGCGGCCGACGGGTACGTCGTCCTTTTCGGAGGCGCTGACGAGCACTCGAACAACTACTACGCGGACACCTGGGAGTTCCTGGGCGGGAGCTGGACCCTGCTCTCCCCCAGCACCTCCCCCTCGGCGCGATACTTCCCGTCGATGACTTATGACTCGGCCGACGGCTACGTGCTGCTCTTCGGTGGCGCGGTCAGCACCTCGGTCCCTCTCGGTGACACGTGGAGCTTCGTCGGGGGGCAGTGGACGAACCTGGGCACGCTCGGCCCGCCCCCTTCCCGGTACACGGCGGCGATGGCCTACGACGCGGCCGACGGCTATACGATCATGTACGGTGGCCTCAGTGGCACGACCTACGAATCGGACACGTGGGAGTTCCTCGGAGGAGGCTGGACCCAGCTCGCCCCGGCCACGAGCCCCGGCAAGCTCGCGAACATCGGCGACATGATGGTGTGGGACAGCTCGCTCGGGTCGGTCCTCCTGGTGGGCGGGGACTCGGGCACCTCAAGCTGCACGTCCAACACCTGGACCTTCAAGGGCGGGAGCTGGACCCTGCAGGGCCCTTCGCCCTCGCTCCCCAAGCGCGCGCAAGGGGGGCTGGCCGACGACCCACCCGACAGCACGGCGCTGGAGTTTTCCGGATGGAACTGCGGAACCCCGATCACCGACTACACGGACGCTTACACCTACTTCGGAGGTTTCGCCCCTCTGAGCGCGACCCTCACCGCGACCCCCTCCTCGACGGACATCGGGCACGCAATCGCCTTCACGGGGACCGCGCACGGGGGCTTCCCGCCCTACGCGGTCGCGATGCGGTTCGGGGACGGAGGGGCGGCGACCTCGCTCACGACCTCCCACACGTTCAGCGCTCCCGGAAGCTACACCGTGTGGCTCTGGGTGAACGACTCCTCCTCGGGATCGGTCACGGCCTCGGCAACGGTCTTGGTGAACGCGCTCCCGACGGTCCATCCGATCATCGCCCCGAACCCGGTGGATGTCAACGTCACCGCGGCCTTCGCCTCAGGGCTCACGGGTGGGACCGCGCCCTTCCAGTACGGCTGGCGCTTCGGAGACGGGACGAACAGCAGCGCGGCCGCCCCGGCGCACGCCTACGGCGCGCTCGCCATCTACACGGTCGTCGTCTGGGTCAACGACTCCGTTGGAGCGTCCACGACCGCTTCGACCACGGTCGCGGTGGACCCCGCGCCCACGGTGTCCGCCTCGGCCCGTCCCACGACCACGGACGTAGGGCTCCCCGTCAGCTTCTCGGCCACCCCCGGCGGAGGGACCCCTCCGTTCCACCTCGCGTGGAACTTCGGGGACGGAGGCACCGGAACGGGAACCACGGTCTCGTACAGCTACACCACTCCCGGAAACTACACCTCGCATGTGTGGGCGAACGATTCGGGGGGCGGAAGCGCCGGGGCGCTGCTCATGATCGTGGTGGACCGAGCTCCGGGGACCCCGACGACGCTCGCCGCGTCCCCGAATCCTGCGGATGCCGGGACCAGCGTGGCCTTCTCCGCCGCCTATGGGGGAGGGACACCCCCCTTCTCGAACGCCTGGGCGTTCGGGGATGGTTCCTTCTCGTCCCAGGGAGCCCCCACCCACGTCTATGTCCGGCCCGGCAACTTCACCGTCCGCTTCTGGGCGAACGACAGCGCGGGTGCGAGCGCGACCGGCGCGCTCAGCGTGAGGGTCAATGCCGCGCTCACGTTGACATCGTTCCAGGGGGTCTTCGCCTCGGGGGCCCCTGGGACGCTCGACCTGGGTCAGGTGCTGAACACGTCGCTCTCGACGACCGGGGGCACCTCTCCGCTCTCCTACACGTACTTGGGGACGCCCCCCGGCTGCTCCTCCGTGGACCGCCCGAACCTGCTCTGCACCCCCAACCAAACCGGGACCTACCGCATCGAAGCGGAAGTGTCGGATGCCGCGGGTGCCCACGATTTTGCGAACCTCACCGTGACGATCTCCCCCGCGCTCGTGCTCGCGTCGTTCTTCCCCTCCGACCGGCAGGTCTCGGTCGGAGCGGCCGATTCCCTGGTGGTGCAAGCGAGCGGAGGGGTCGCGCCGTACACGTTCACCTACCTCCGTTTGCCCCCGGGATGCGCTTCCCAGGACACGGGGCGTCTCCCCTGTGTCCCCGCAAGGTCCGGGATGTTCGTGCTCGAGGTCGAGCTCCAGGACCCGACGGGCGCTCTTCTCTTCGCGAACAGTTCGCTCGAGGTGAACCCCGATCCCGAGATCACCTCGTTCGAGGTCTATCCGAGCAACGCGACCTGGGGACAACGCGTGAACTTCGTCGCGGTACTCTCCGGAGGGACCGGGACGCTGAGCGTGATCTACTCCGGATATCCGACGGGATGCTCGGCGCTCGGAGCGACGGGGGGGACGTGCGTCCCGGGCGTGGCGGGGACCTTCCACGTGCACCTCACCGTGGTCGACACGGACAACCGGGAGGCGAACGCCTCGGTCGTGCTCCACGTGGCTCCCGCGCCCAGCGTTCTCGCCGAGTTTCTCGGGGCGTACTGGTGGGGTCTTGTCCTCGTCTTGGTGGCGGCGGTCGCCTTGCTGGTCTATGCCTTGGACCGGCGCCACCGCCGACGCGCCGAGCTGGCGGGGCTTGCGGACGGAGTTGCGCTCGATGGGATGCCGCAGGCGGCCCCGGCCCCGGAGGGCCACCCCATGGTGGACGACACCATCCCCATGACCCCGGGAACCGGGACGGATGCCCGCGCACCTGAACCGGGTCCGCACCCTCCCGGGACGGAAGAGAGCGGGGCCCCTGACGGATGGAAGGCCGTGCCGCTCTCCCCCCAGGCCCACATCTCCTCAGGACCCGACGAGGGTCAGCTACCGAGCTCCGACACCGTCCTACCCTACGACCCGAGCCCCGCGGCCAAGGTGGGAGAGACCGCCCCGTCCGGGGGCCTCAGCGTGGCCCCGACGGTCACTCCATCAGCGACCGGTCCTGCTCCCACGGCCGCCCTCGCAGACCACCGATGCACGGTCTGCGGCACGCCCCTTCGCGCTGACCAGGTCTGCCCCTCCTGCGGCATCGTCTGGCACTAGCCCGTCCGTCGTGGAGGGGCGATGTGGAGATGTGT
>JAGWLG010000088.1 GCA_028864975.1 Thermoplasmata archaeon
GCGTACCAATGGATGGTGTAGTTGTCGACGGCGGCCCCTCCGTCCCACGAGGGGGGGGCCCAGAAGATCGTGATGGAGTGACGGTTCGCGTCATAGTTCGCGCCCCCCGCAATGGGCCGTGAGGGCACTCCTAGGGGCTCGAAGGTGGTACCGTTCGACGCCGAGCTGTTCCCCAAGGCATCGAACGCGCGGACCGTCGCCCGGTAGGTCACCCCGTCGGTGAGGGAGTTGACCAAGAACGGCGAGGTAGCGTTCATGTAACCCCAGGAGGAGCCGCCGCCGGAGAGATTGAGGTCGTACCCCAGCACGGGATAGCCGGCGGGACTGGGCGAGGGGGTCCAGGCGAGGGAGGCCGTCCCGTTCCCGGCGCTCGCGGTGAGGTTGGTGGGGGCAGCAGGGACGACTCCCGGTACTGAGCTCAGGGGCGAGGAGTACGGTGAGAACCCCACGGAATTCTCGGCAGCGACCTGGAAGGTGTAGGGATTCCCGTTCTGAAGTCCCTTGATCCAGGTGTGCGTTGCAGCGCCCACGGTGGCCGCGGTCATGCCGCTGAAATTGGCGGGGCTCCAGATGACCTGGTAGCCGGTGATGCTCGCCCCACCGTCCGAGGCCGGAGGCGACCAGGTGACGTTCACGGCGGCATCATGGGGAACGAGAACGATGTTCGTGGGCGACGTGGGTGGGGAGGCGCCCTCCCAAGTGGGACCCGCTCCCGAAGAGACCCCTCCCATCCTTGACGCGGCCAGGTGCGATGGGCCGCCTCCGAGCCCCGCGCCCATGATGACGAGCGAGGGGAGAAGGACGACCAGTCCCAGGAGGAGTCCGGCGAAGATCAGGTGGGTTCTCATGCGAGTGCGCAGAACGGTCCCGTGCAGTACCCATGGTTCTGCCACGGGACGTATATTACGCTCGGTCGTGAAGGTCCGTGCCCCAGCTTGCCCAAGGGTCTACTCGGAGAACTCCGGCATGCCCCCTGGCAGGATGGACCCGAACCCCTCCATGGAGATGAACTGCTTCACGGCCGAGGTGACCGGCCAGCTCAGGACCCAGGGCAGGTACCGCCATGCGTTGAGACGCGCCAAGTAGTAGGCCATGGCGAGCCCGCGAGGCAGGAGGAGGAGCGCGACCACGATGGCCATGTGCTGCAGCGTTTGGAGGTCCAAGAAGAAGGTCATCAAGGCCGCGTAGAGGTAGACCATGTGCCGCATCCCCCCCCGGATGAAGATAGCGAGCCAGAGCAGGATCGCCAGCCCGCCGAACTCGGGGGCCTCGGAGAACAGGGCCGGGTAGTGCCGGTGGTGCGCGAAGTATCCTCCACGGGTCCAGCGGACGCGCTGCTTCTTCAGCTGCTTGTAGTCGGCGGGAACGTCCTCGTAGGCGACCGCCTTGGTCTCGTAGCGGAACCGGAACCCTTGCCGCTGCAGACGGTAGGTGATCTCGGTGTCCTCCCCGTTCCAGGGAACCCACCCCCCTACCGAAAGGATGTCCGAACGTCGGAACGCGCAGTAGGCGCCGTCGACGACCTGCGCCGTCCGGGTCCCGTAGTAGGCGCGGCGTAGGAAGAGGTGGTTCCAGACCAGCTCGAGCATGCGGAGCTTGCGGGTCCACCCTTCGCTCTGGAGCGGGAGGATGAGCCCCTGCACCCCCCCCACCTGGGGGTCGGCGAAGTGCGGGACCATCGCCGCGAAACCGTAATCCGGGGACATCCGGGTGTCCGCATCGACACGGACCACGATCTCCCCCGTCGCAGCGCGAAGGGCCCCGTTGAGCGCGTTCGACTTGCCTCCGTGAGGCAGGTCCACGACCTTACCTCGCGCGTAGCGCAGCCGAGAGAGTGCTTCACGCGCTCGCTCGCTCGTCCGATCGGAGCTTCCGTCGTTCCCGACGATGATCTCGACCGCCCCAGGATAGAGACGGGCCGCGAGGTCCGCCGAGAGGACCGTGCCCGCGATGCTCGCCTCTTCGTTGTACGCGGGGATCATGACGCTCACCGCGGGATGGTACTTTCGGATCGAAGGCACCGGCCGCAGCGAGAGCTCGTACTGATACAGCGCGCGACCGATGAGCGCCCAGATCGTGAGCGCGGTCATCGGAAGGAGCAAGAGGATGGCGAAGGGGCGGAGCGTCGCCTGCACCCCTCCGGTCAGAGGGATGGAGAACGTCGAGGACCCGATCCCCAGTAGGGTGTAGGCGCCGTAGAGCAGGAGGAAGGCGAGCGCGAGCGAGCACGCGGCGGTCATGAAGAAGACCGCAATGTCGACGCGAACGCGAGCGAACCGGGGCCGCACCACCATGACGGGTGGGGCCATGAGCAGGCTGAACAGGAGGAAGGAGAAGAACAGTCCTCCGATGAACGCGCGTCCGAGGAGCGCGATCGAGGAATAGAAGAAGGACGGCCGGATGGCGTAGAAGAAGACCTCCGTGAAGAGGGCGGCCACGACGTACCCCCCGATGACCCCTGCCGCCATCAACCACTGAGAAAGACCGAGCCCGCTGCGGGCATGGAAGGCGCTCGCCACCAGGAACGCGAGCATGAGGATGAGGTACATCGTGAAGATGTAGTCGGCGGAGGCCGTCACGATGGTGAGCTGCCCCTTGACGATACGATGGGGACCTGGCCAGGACTGAGGCCAGTAGATGAGCTCCCCGAGCCATTGCACCAGGACATCGTAATAGGTGAAGAAGACGGGCAAGGCCGGAGGCGGCTTAGCCGGGAACGGCGTTCCGAAAAGCCACGTCTTGAGATGGGCTAGGAAGAGCGGAGAGAACCCGAGCAACGGAGCGGCGATCGCCGCGTAGGCGATCGCGATCTTCCAACCGAAGCCTCCCTTCGGTGGAGGCGCGGAGGGGGGGACCCCCTTGCCCGCGGACCTCGGCTCTGGGGGCGGCGGGGTGTAGGCGCTGTACCCCCGACGTTGGGGAATGACCGTCGCGTGGGCGGCCAAGACGGGAAGGTCGGATAGCCCTCCCTCGAGCCTGGCGGTCTCGCCTTCGGTGGCCTTCGCGGCGGGAGGCGCCAGCGCGGGGACCTCGGTCGTGGGCGGCTTCCTGGCCGCCTCCAGAGCCTCCCGGAGGCCGCGGGGGACACCCCACGTGGGGACGGGCCGTATCGGGCGCACTTCGGTCGCGCGCGCAAGAACGCGTCGAGCGTGCCGTACCGCGAGGTACATCGCGAAGGCGCACAGGGCGGCCACGGGGAAGACCCCGAGCGGCGTCGGCCAGTTCTCGAGAGCGGAGACGAGGTCGGCCAACGGGAGCAGGAACAGAACCCCGGCCGCCGCGACCCCGGCCGGGAGGAGATGTTGTGGGCGCAGTCCCCTGCGCCTCGGCGCATTCCGGAAGGGCCCGAGCTGCTCCGATGGACTCACCGGGTGCTCCTCCGACACGCCCGATGCACCGCCCCCCGCCTCCGGCTAAAAAGGCTTAGGACCGAACGAACGAGGTACGGATCACGCCGTCCTCGGGTATCTGCCGATCGGTCGCGCGGACCTGGGCTTCCGCGCCACGACCTGCCAGGAGCTGTCGGCCGGGCCCGGAGGACGCGGGCGCGGCTCCAGGGAGGCATGGATGGAGGTCACTTCCAGTCCCACCGCCCGCACGCGCGTCAACACTTCCTCGGCAGTGTACTCTCGGAAAGAATGCCACTGCCGAGCGAGGACCTTGCCATGCCCGTCCGCGACGGTCGAGAGGATGTTGAGACGTCCGGAAGAGAGGTCGAAGGTGGCCTCGTCGTGCGACACCTTTCCCTGGACCAGGTCGACATGCTCGCCCAGGTAGTTGGCGAGGTACCAGTCGCGGTGATGGAGGTCGAGCACGACCCGACCTCCCGGCTGCAGCGACCGCCCCACATGCCGCAGCACCTCGACGTTCTGCCGGTCGGAGAAGTATCCGAAGGACATGCCCCA
>JAGWLG010000089.1 GCA_028864975.1 Thermoplasmata archaeon
GCGAGGCACGAGAAGACGACCGTGCTCTCCTCCGGGAGATGTCGAGGGTGGAGCGCCCGGAGGGCGGAAACGACCTCGCGGGCGCTTTCGGGGGTGTGCGCGGCGTCCACGTAGAAGGGCGGACGCTCCCCCACCCTTTCGAGCCGCCCCGGCCAACGGGTCTTGGCGAATCCCTTTCGGAGGCTCTCTGCCGACACCCGCAGACCCGTCGCCCGCTCAAAGAGCTGGAGCGCGGCCACGGCGAGCGAGGCGTTCCTCGCTTGGAACGCCCCGATGAGCGGGGTGGAGAGCCCTTCGAACTTTCCGAGAGGGGTCTCGAGATCGAGCGTCTCCCCTTCCCCCTCTTGCTCCTTGCAGGAGAGGAGCTTCACCTCCCTCCCGAGCTCCCACAGCGGCACCCCCTGTCGGAACGCCTCCTTACGGAGCTCGTCAAGACCGGGGCCTGCCGCGGCCCCGGTCACACCCCAGGCACCCCGGTGGAAGATGCCGGCCTTCTCCCGCGCGACGTCCTCGATCGTCGGTCCCAGAAGCTCGGTGTGCTCGAGCTCGAGCGTGGTCACCACGGTAACGGGGGCAGCGAGCACGTTCGTCGCGTCAAGCCTCCCTCCCAGGCCCACCTCCACGGCGGCCACCTCCACCTTCTTCCGGGCGAACAGGTCGAACGCCCAGGCCGTGGTGACCTCGAAGAAGGTCGGGTCGCGATGCAGCTCTCCCTTCCGGCGGACCGCTTCGACCGCTTCGCGGACCCTGCGAAGGCCCACGACCAGGTCCTCGGGGGAGGCCATCTCACCCTGGACCCTCGCCCGCTCGCGGAACGAGAGCAGGTGGGGGGAGGTGTAGAGCCCCGTCCGGAACCCTGCCTCCTGGAGGGCTGCCGCGCACATGGCCGCGGTGGAGCCCTTTCCCTTGCTGCCGGTGATGTGGATCGAGCGGAAGGTGCGGTGCGGATCACCGAGCGCCCTCAGCAGCGCCGCCGTGATCTCGGGACCCGGACGGGTCCCGAGCCGCCTGAGCCCCCAAAGGTACGCGAGGGCCTCTTGGAACTCCTTCACGGGGGCCCGACCCCCCGGGCTTCTTTGAGGATTCCGGTCGGGCCCTTACGAGGGGGGTGGAGGGGGCGGCGGCGGTGACGAATAGACCCCCGGAGGGGGCGGGTAGCTCCCCGGGGGATAGGGGGCGGGCCTGCCCGGTGGAGGGCTCCAAGGAGAAACCGGAGGGGGACCCTGGCTCCGTCGGCGGTGCAGGACCACGAACGTCACGACCAGGATCACACCCAGGAGGGCCAGGAGAAGTCCCCACCCAAGCACGGTAAGCGTCCCGTCCACCAGGAAGGGGTTGGAGCTGCCTCCCCCTCCCACGTTGGTCACCTGGACGGTCAGAGGGACGCTCGTCGACTGCGCGCTCGCGCTGTCGGTTACCTCCACGGTCACCCTGCAGGTGCAGGCGGTGGAGTAGGTATGGGTCGTGGTGTTCGCATTCCCCGATTGGAACGTGGTGCCGTCCCCGAAGAACCACGTGTAGGTGTAGCCTCCTGCTCCCCCACTCGCCGCCGCCCAGAACGTTGCCACGGATCCAACAGCGACCGAGGCCGGCCCGCCGATCCGGACCGAGGGCACCGGAGCGCCGACGGAGATGCTGATGGGCGCCGAGTTGCCGCTCCTCCCCCCGGAATCGGTCGCCGAGGCCACCACGTTGTACGTCCCCGTCGCGCTGTAGGTGTGTGTCGGGTTCTGTTGGGCCGAGGTGGTGCCGTCCCCGAAGTTCCAGAGCCAGGTGTACGGCGCCGTGCCCCCGCTCGCCGTGGCCGAGAAGGTCAAGGGGCCTCCCACGACCGTCGTCGAGGCGGAAGAGCTCGCGGAGACCGTAACCGTGCCAACGGACGAGACGGTGATCGTGAGCGCGGCCGCCGATGCGGTCCGCCCGGCGGCGTCCTGCACGGTAAGCTGAGCACTGAACGACCCCGGGGAACCGTACACGTGGGTGGGATTCCTGGAAGTACCGGAGGAGGTGTCGCCGAAGTTCCAGCTCCACGAGTAGGGCGGCGTGCCCCCCGCCGCAGATCCGTTGAAGCCAACCGATAGCGGCGCGGTTCCCGAATAGGTGCTGGCGGAGGAGCTCGCCGTGAGAGGCGGCGGAGAGACGGAGATCGTGACGTTCGTCGAGGCGCTCTTGGGCTGGAGGTCCGTGACCGTGAGCTGTACCCGGAAGGTCCCGGTGGAGGCAAAGGTGTGCGCGGGGTTGCGGACGAGGGAGGTGCCTCCGTCGCCGAACTTCCAGGACCAGGCGTAGCCCGGCTCGCCACCGGACGCCGAGCCGTTGAAGACCACCGATAGCGGAACGGTACCGCTCGTCGTCGAAGCGTTGGCGTAGGCGGTGAGCGAGTAGTAGTTGGTGACCGAGATGTTCGTGTAGGCGGAGGCCCATCCCCCCGCGCTGTCGCGGTAGACGAGGACCACAGGGAAGGTCCCGCTGGCATTGTAGGTGTGCGAGGGGCTGGGGGAGGCCGAGCCGATCGACCCGTCCCCGAAGTTCCAGCTCGCAACGTAGGGGGCGACACCTCCGGTGGGTGTCGAGCCGAACTGCACGGTGAGAGGGACGAGCCCAGAAGCGGGAGTCGCGGTCAAGGTCGTCGCGAGAGGAGGGAGGGCGACCGTGATGTTCCCAAAGGCGTGGGCGATGTTGCTCGCGCTATCGGTAACGGTGAGGTTGACCTGGAACGTCCCCGCCCGCGAATAGATGTGGTAGGGGTTGACCGCGGTCGAGAGCGCGGAGCCATCGCCGAAGCTCCAGCTGTACGCGCGGCCTGTCCCGCTGCCACCATAGACGGTCGACGTGAAGTTCACGTGGAGCCAGGGAGCGCCCGAGGTCGGCGTGGCCGAGAAGCTCGCGGTAAGGGGTTGCGGCCCCGCGGGGACGACGGAAATGCAGGACGACGTCCCCACCCCACCTTGCGTCGGGGAAGAGCCCTGGTCGAAGGCCTCGACCGAGGGGCAATACGTCCCGACCGCGTAGTAGACGTGGTACTCGCTCATCGTCCCGTTAATCCCGTAGGTCCCGTCGCCCCACTGGTAGAGCAGCCTGTACGGGCCCGTGCCACCTGAGACCGTGGTGACGAACTTCACCGGTGTTCCCACGGTGGCCGAGGTCGTGCTCGGGGTGAGCCCAACGGTGAGCGCATGGCCCCCTCCCACGTTGATCATCACCGGGATGGCCTGGCTCCAGTTCCCGTTCGCGTCGAAGACCTCCACGGTGGCCGCGTAGGCCCCCGCGCTCGTGTAGGTGTAGGTGAGCGAGGAGGACGTGCCCGTCCACTGTCCGAGGTAGAGCCCCGGGGAGAAGTCGTACTGGAACGGGGCCTTCCCTCCCGAGGTGACGCTCGCCGTGAGCTTCGTAGTGAGAGGGGCTGCCCCGCTCGTGACCGATGCGGTCAGGGCGACCGTGATGGTCGAAGTGGGCATGTGATAGACCGCGAGCTTGGGCAGGAGCCCGCTCCCGATCGGGTCTCCAAGCCCCGTGCACGCGTCCCACCCCCGCGTCGCGGGGTAGCCGTTGTTCCCGACGACGATGTCGTGGAAGCTCGAGTTGTAGGAGGAGGAGCGGTAGATGGAGTAGAGGGAGGGTCCGATGAGACCGAGCCCGCCTCCGTGCATCTGGTCGGCGACGGCGATGATGCCGGCCCACTGGGGCGTGGAAGCGCTGGTCCCGTCCCATGAGTCCGCCGCCACGTCCGGGTCTCCCCGCAGGGTCTTGTCAGGGATGTTCCAGCCATGCTGCCACCAGGGCTGCGGGAAGGGGGCCCATCCTCCACCACCGCCGCCGGTGTTGGAGGAGCACATGGACCCGTTCCCATCCCA
>JAGWLG010000090.1 GCA_028864975.1 Thermoplasmata archaeon
TGGCGGTCGGGGTGGGGCTGGTCTGCGGTGGTCTCGCCCTTCACGTGAAGACCCGGCCGGACTCCCATTGACCTGTTCCCCGTGGACCTGCCCGAACCGATCAACTTACTAGGGAACGTCGCGCCCGAGCAGCTGCTCAACCACGAGGGCGGGGGAGAGGCCCCAGGAGCCGTGGCTCAAGGATTGGAGACGGCGGGTCAGACGCCGGTGGGAGGGGATGAGGAATCGTCCGTCGCATCACCGTCTCGTCCCGCGGGGGTCGGGTTGCGAAGGGTCCGGTCCCGATCCTGTCGACTCGTGCGATTCCGAGCTCGACGAGCCCCCTTCGGAAGGAGCACGCTCGGTGCCCGAAGCCTCGTCCGCAGCAGGCTCTGCAGGAGGCTTTCTTGGGGTCGGCGGTAGCGACGCGTCCTGCGGGGACTCCGCCTTCCACTGTTCCAAGAGATGGGAGAGTTGCTCATCCATGCCGGACGGGGTGTCATCGGGAGTTGGGGGAGAGGTCGGCCCCGGCTGAGGAACGGAGACAAGCCCCGAGATGAGACCCTCCAGCGGGGGCTGGGCCGCCACCGATGGTCTGATGATCTCGTCCCCCGCCAAGAAGGTCTGAGGGCTTCCCGTCGCTTCGGGCGCGGGTGGCTCGACCTCCGGCAGGGCCGGGTTCTCGGGCCCGGTGGCGAGGGGCGTCGCCACTCCTCCATCGGAGGGGCTGAGGGGTGTGCTTGGAGGCGGGCTTGGAGCCACGTTGCCAACCTCGACCACCGTCGTGGACCTCGCCACATCCGTGGGTGGAGCCGGAGCCAACCGAGGGGCCGGCACCTCCGTGGGAGCTGTAGCCTCTGAGGGGACGACCGCGGGCATCGATACGGTCGGAGCGACCTGGGAAGGACCACCCTCGACGAGCTTCTCGCCCGGTTCCTCCCTGGCTGGCATGGGAGAACTGATGGGCGGACTGGAAGGTCCTCCTCCGGCCGCAGTCTCGTCGACGCGTTCGACTTCAGGGCTAGCGGTCTTGCCGCCAGTAGTCTGGGGCTTGCCGCGAGCGGGTCTGGGTGCCTTGCGTGTTCGCGCCTTTGGCGACCCATCCTTCGTGGAGGAGCGGGGAGGCGATCGGCCCCCCTTCTTATTGAGGACCGAGAAGAGGACCTGGAGGACCACGAAGAGCACGACCGCGATCACGGCGAGAAGGATGTAGGCCTCTGAGCCCGCAAAACCGAGCAACTGGACCTGGTTGGTCTGAACGGGAGGCGCCGTCACCGTCACGGCGACGAGTCGCACGGTCGAAGTTCCCAGGCTATCGTTCACCCAGAGCGTTGCCAAGTAGCTCCCACCGCTGGCGTAAGCATGCGAGGCGCTGGCCGCGGTGCTCGATGCCCCGTCACCGAAGCGCCACACCACGGTGAAGGGGGCGGAGCCCCCCGTCCAGACCGCGCTGAAGGCGAACAGCGCGTGGACCTTCGCGCTCGGGGGGGAGACCGAGGCGGTCGCAGTCAGCACGGGATTGACCACGAACCGCGCGACCCCCGACGACGCGCTCACGCCGCTCTGGTCCCGGACGGTGAGGGAGATGTTGAACGCCCCCGCCTGTGCAGGCGTGCACGAGAAGCTCGCCTCGATCGGAGCGCAGCCTGCGGGAAGCCCGGTCCAGGCGTAGACGATGGTCCCGAGACCGCCATTCACGATGGCCGTGATGTTCACGGGAGTGCCGAGGTCGACGACCGAGGGGGTGACCACGGGGGTCCCTACGGTGAGGTTGGCCGTGACGGTGAGCGGTCTAGAGGGCGCGGTGGCGGAGGCTCCGCCATTCGAATCCACCACGGAGACCCAGACCGTGTAGCTCCCGGAAGCGTTGGGGAAACACGCGAGCACCGGCAGGTTCGTGGAGTTGCATCGGAGGCTGGGGGAGCTCTCCGCCCACCGGAAGGTGGGGTAGGTCCCGGTACCCCCCGAAGCCGACGTGGAGTAGGTCACCTTCTGGCCGACATACGCCTCGCTCACACTGGTGACCGGGGTGCTCACGGTGGGTAGGCCGTACACCTCCAAGGGGACCGAGGTGGCTTCCGAGGACGTGCCGCCCAGAGAATCGGTCACGTTGACCGAAACGGTGTAGACCCCCGGGGCGGTGGGAACGCACGTGATCGAACCGGAGGAGGACGACTGACATCCGAAGTGGACATCGCTCTCCAACCAGACGTAGCTCGGGTAAGCGCCGCTTCCCCCGGTCGCGGTGGTGGTGAAGACCACCGCCCCGCCGACATCCACGGAGGTCGGGGTCGCCAAAGGAGCCGACACGGCGGGAGGAGCGTTCACCGTGACCGTTGGGGAGGCGGGGGAAGTGCTGCGAGCAGGCGCGAAGGAGGAGTCGACGACCACGAGCTCGAAGGCGATCGTGGAGCCCACGGTCAGGGTGTTCTTGGGTGTCGCACAGACCACGGTCGCACCGGCGGACGCCTGGATCCCGCTGTTCACCACGCAGTGCGTGGCCGGAGCGAACGGACCTCCCCCTACCGACGCCAGCCACTCCCAAGAGAAGGGGGCGGTGCCGGAGGAAGGAATGGTCCCCATCGCGGTCAGGCTCAGGTCGGCGTCGACCAAGGTCCCGCTGACCGTGGGGGCGGAGGGCACACCTAGAGGCGAGTTCACCGACACCAGGTCCCCCGGTGAGCAGGCCGCTTCGGGCGTCGTGGCGCTATCCGCGACCTGGTAGGTGTAGGTCGTCGAGGATGTGGGAGCGGCCGAGTACGTGATCTTGGTAGCGCCAGCGATAGGTGTGGCACAGCCCGTGCCGGTGAACCATTGGTAGGTGTAGGTCGCGGTCCCCCCCGAGTAGGTCGCCGAGAGCGTGACCGATTGCCCCGAGTCGAGGGAGGGAGAGGCCGGGCCGATCGGTCCAGCGACCAAGGCGGGTGCGACGGAAACCGTGGGGGAGGCCGTGGAGGTCTGCGTCTCGGACACCCACGCGCTGTCGTTGACCGTCAGTTCGAAGTTGTACGTGCTGCCGGCGGTCAAGGCCCCTCCTGGGATCGCGCAGGTCTCGACCGCTCCGGCAACGGCGCCCTTCCCGCTGCTGACCGTGCACTGCGTGGCCAGGACCACGGCACCCGAGCTGAGCGGCAACAGCCAGGCCCAGGCGTAGGGACCGGTGCCGGTGGACGGGATGGCGCCCGAGACCGTCATGGCCTGGTCGGCGTCGAGGTACGCGTCGCTGATGGTCGGCGCAGGGGGGGCGGTCAGGGCGGGGTTCACACCGACCGTGTCTCCTGCCGAGCAGGCGGACTCCGGGGTGCTGGCGCTGTCCACGACAGCGTAGTAGTAGCTCGTCGTGCTGGCTGGCGCCGCGAGATAGGTCGAGGAGACGGCCCCGGCGATCGGACCCGTACACGAGGCCCCGAGGTACCACTGGAAGGAGAACGGAGCGATTCCCCCGGTGCGTCCCGCCGTCAAGGTGACCGATTGGCCTGCGTCCAGCGTGGGGGAGAACGGAGCGATCGCCGCCGCGGTGAGCGGCGCGGCCGCGAACACGGTCGCCGAGGCGGTCGAGGGACTGGTCTCGGGATTCGAAGCACTGTCCGTCACGCTCAGCTCGAACGAGTAGGTGGTCCCGGCGGCCAGGACCCCGCCCGCGATCGCGCAGGTCTCGCTCGCCGAAGGGGCTCCTCCGGTCCCGCTGTTGATGGCGCACTGCGTGGCCAGGCCCTCGGAGCCTCCGTTGATCGAGATCAGCCAAGCCCAGGCGTAGGGGGATGTCCCGGTCGAGGAGAGCGCTCCGGAGACGGTGAGGGACTGGTCCGTGTCCAGGTAGGTGCCGCTCACCGTCGGGGAAGCCGGAGGCGTGAGCGTCGAGCTCACCG
>JAGWLG010000091.1 GCA_028864975.1 Thermoplasmata archaeon
ATCCAGGCGCTCGACCTTCACTCACAATGGTCGCCTTGGGCTAGCGGGATAGGGACTCCTTGTCCGGTTCCGCATTCCCCTTGCATCGTCCCACCGGGGGGAGGACCTTCGGGCGGTCCTCCCCCTCTCGACCCCTTCCTCGCCTCCCGCCGCGAAGGGCCCCAACAGGGAGCGGGGGCTGCGAGACCCTCGTCTCGGTCCCCCTCTCCCTGACTCTCTCCCCTTGTGGGGGGCCTGTCGGCCCCCGACGCGCCCTTCCGACTCGTCCTGGGCCCTCGTGGGGGTCAATCCACCTGAGGCCGAGTCGTCCCTCGGGACCCTCGTTCCCTTGTCGTGTCGGTTCGATCGAGGGTCCCGAGGTTCGGGCGCGTGGGCCCGTTCGGGGGTGGGGCGGCGGGTGCTCGTTCCGGCCGCATCCCCGTCGTCTTCTTGGGGCTGGGGGCGGGGACGCGGCCTCCCTCGAACGGGGCAGCCGCCACCCGTTCTCGGCGGTGGCCGTTCGGGGTCGGGGGGGCGTTCGTGGCGGCGCCCCCCGGGACCATCGCTGTCCTGAGGTCCGAGGCGTCGCTTGTCGCAGGATAGGGGCTGCGACCCTGCATGAGGGCCGCGGGGGCCTCCCGCCTCTCATGACTACAGGGCGTCGCTCATGGGGTCGTTCTCGACCATGTCCGTTCCCGTTCCTTCCTCTGTGCCCTCACCCGTGGGTTCGGGCACGCGGTAGCGAGCGTAGGCCTTCCCTGTCTCCGCGCCTCCCGAGGAGGGCGAGATTCGCCGTCGTCGGCTCACGCCGACCATCAGGGCGGCGACCGCCACTACGACCCCCACGATGCCCGCGATGAGCCACGTGCTCCAGAACGAGGATGTTGACCCCGAGCCCCCGGTCACGCTCACGGGATGTCCGGTTCCCACCTGCGTGGTGGTCCACTGCGCGACCGAGCCCGCGGAATCAGTGACCTGCAGGTGGGGGAAGTAAGTCCCCGGCTTCGAATACGTATGACTGATGAGGCCCGGTCTGCTCGCCGAAACAGTCGGGCTCCCGTCGCCGAAGTTCCAGACGAGTTGGAAGGGGGCAGAGCCTCCATGAATCGCAGAGCTGAAGGTCGCCAAGAAGGGTGCGGACCCGTGGAGCGCGAAGGCGGTGACCGACACGGCAAGTCCGTTCTGGCCAAGCGACCCGTTACCGTAAGCCGTGATGAAGACCCCCGTGCTCGCTTGGTCTCCCACTGAATCGACTACAAACAGCGTGGCGACGTACACGCCTTGGACCGCGTACGTGTGGAATACTGAGGACCCGTTGGCGTTGGAGGTGCTGTCCCCGAAGTTCCACGAGTAGGTGTAGGGCCCCTGACCCCCCTGGGCGAAGCCCGTGAAGTGGACAGTGAGGGGAGCGGGCCCCGTCGCCGGGCGCACGTCGATGGAGATCTCGAGATACCCCGTGCCGTTGGGAGGAGGTGGGGGGTTCACCTGGACGCTGGACGTCGCCTGCGCGACGCTTCCCTTGGTGTCCACCGCCGTCAGGACGACCGCGAACGCGCCTGTCTGCGTGTAGGTGTGTTGGACCGTCGCGCCGGTCGCCGTAGAACCGTCGCCGAAGGCCCAAACGAACGTGTAGGGCGCCTGACCGCCTGAGGCGTTTCCGTCGAACGAGACCGGGAGTGGGGCCACCCCCGAGGAGGGGGAGAGGCTTATGGTGGCATTGAAGGTCTTGGTCCCGTTGGGCCAGATCGAGACGAGAGCGACCGCATGAGCCGAGTGTCCGGCGCTATCTTGGGCGGTCAAGGTGAGGTTGTAGGAGCAGGAACCGCCGGAGCCGCAACCAGCCGGGGCGTGATAAGTGTAAGAGACCGTGGTACCGGTCGCCGTCGCCCCGTCCCCGAAGGTCCATGAGAAAGTGTAGGGAGACGCGCCCCCCGTGGCGTTCCCGGTGACCGTTACCGTCAGCGGGGCATACCCGCTGCTCGGAGAGTTGAAGAGGATGCTCGCGTGCAGCGACGAACTGCTGTTCGGAGTGATGGTGACAACTCCGGTCGCAGTTGCGGTCGCTCCCGAACCATCGGAGACGGTCAGGGTCACGGTGTAGTTGCAGCTTCCGCCCGTGCCGCAACCCGCGGGTTGTGCGTAGGTGTGGGAGACGGTGACCCCGGCCCCCGAGGCCCCGTCGCCAAAGGCCCAGGCATAGGTGTAGGACGGCTTTCCTCCCGTGGCGTTGCCCGTCATGCTGACGGTGAGCGGGGCATACCCTTGGCTGGGGGAGTTGAACGTCAGAACCGCGTGTAGGGGCGCGCTCACGTTGATCCACACGTGGGCGTGTACGATAGCCCCCAGAGAGTCCGTAACCGTGAGGGTAACCGTGAACGCTCCCGAGGTGTTGTAGATGTGCGTCGGGTTCCTGGCGTGTGAGTAGAGAGTTCCGTCCCCAAAGGACCAGTTCCACCTGTATTGTGGTGTGCCGCCGCTGGCGGACCCGTTGAAGGCGACGCCCAAGGGCACCGCACCCTGTGTCGGAACGGCCGAAGCTGAAGCGCCCAGGGAACACCCGGCGCACGGGACCACCGTGACGTTCAGGAAGGCGGAGACGACCTGGTTCGCGTTCCCCGCTCCCGAGTCCATGACCTGCAACTGAACGGGGAACGTCCCCGTCGTGTTGTACGTGTGAGACGGGTTCCTCGCGTGCGAGATTGGCGAGGAGTCCCCGTACCACCAGGTCCAAACGAAGGGGGGGGTCCCGCCCGACGAGGAACCGTTGAAGGTGGCGGCGAGGGGTACGCCACCCGAGGTCGGGCTAGCGGAAGCGCTCACGGTCAGCTTCGGGACGACGAGGATGGTTGCGCCCGCCGTCGCGGTTCGGCTGGCGGAATCTGTGACCGTCAGGGTCGCAGAGAACGTTCCTGTCGAGTTGTAGGTATGGCTGGGGTTCATGGCGTGGGACCCAAGACTTCCGTCGCCGAAGTTCCAAGAATAGGAGTAAGGTGGAGACCCGCCGCTTGCCGACGCGGCGAAACCCACCGCGAGGGGGACGGGTCCCGAAGTTGGACTCACCGATGCTCCGGCAGAAAGCGGGATCTTTCCGGTCCGATACTCCCAGGTGTCGTTGAGGGTCTGAGGCAGGTGAGCGTATCCGTTCGCCATGTACTGCCCTGAGAAGAGAAGGTAAGCGGGCACGGAGCCATCGTAGGTCATCAACGAGCCGGGGGTGCCTCCCCCGCCCCACCGTGGAAGGGGTGAGTGGGTCACCGAAACGTTCGTCCAAACACCGCCCTGGAAGATCCAGGAGTCGTTGTAGGTCTCGTTGTACCAGGCCGGCGAGGCGAGGTAGGCGTGCCCGCCGAACAGGAGAGCTCCGCCTCCCGAGGAGCTGTTCCCCGCGAACGCGGCCCCCCACCGGGGATTCGGGCTGGACGTCAAGGATGCCGTGATATTGGTCCAGGTTCCCGCCTTGTAGGTCCAGGTGTCCCCGCAGGTGTACGATGATGCAGGACATTGGGAGGCGCTCTCCCCCCCGAAAAGGACGATCTCGTTGTCGCTGGCGTCGTACGCCATCGCGGCTCCGCTCCTGGGGGTGGGCTGGATGGCGCTGGTGTGGTTCGTCCAGACACCTCCCACGTACCCCCACGTTTGCGTTGTCTGCCCGAAGCCCAAGGTGACCATGTAGCCGTCGGCAGCGTCCCATGCCATGAGTTCGGGCGCGCGCGGCGGTGAGTGAGAGATACTCAGATTCGTCCAGAAGCCTCCGTGAAACTTCCATGTCGCGTTCCCCGGGCCTGAACCCCCCACGTCGAGCACGTACCCATCGGTCGGGTCGTAAGCGACCAGGTACACTGGTGC
>JAGWLG010000002.1 GCA_028864975.1 Thermoplasmata archaeon
GGGCCGCGCTCCCGCGCCCCGCCCCGCTGCCGGTCCTCCCTTCGGGCCGGGCTCCTTCCCCTCGGAGGTCCCCGACACGTCCTTCGAGAGCCTACGAGCCCCCTCCCTTCGCTCAGAGGGACCCCTGGACGGGGTCCCGTCCTTCCTTCCTCACGGACATCCGGCGCTCCTACCCTGTCGCGGGAGCGTGAGGACCCATGGAGCAGCGGATTGGGCTCTCCCCGACCTCCCGCCCCGGCCTTCGGACCCGGGACCTCTCCTCCGGAGAGGTGGTCGAAGGCCCGCGCCTGTGGGTGCCCAGCGCTCCCACCCAGTTCGGAAGCTTCCTGTCGGAGGGGAACCCCCCGGCTCCCATCGCCCCACGAGGGTCCGCGTACCCTGCGGTCGCGCCCAACCACGCTCTGCAGGCCGCGGACCCTCCCCTACGCCTCCATTTCTACCAGGTGGTCCGGTTCGGAGAACGCCCGCAGTTGCGCGCGATCGAGCTCCCCTCCTCGGTAATGGACGAGCCGACCCGGCGCACGCTCTCCCACTCGCTCCTCAAGGTCGGGAACGGCCTGAACCTCTTCCTGACCCTCCCTGACCGCTCGAACGGGCTCCTCACCCCTGCCGACCCCTCGCTCCGGACCTACACGACCGTGCCGCTGGAGCTAGGCTCCGACCGCTTGGTCCGCTACCGTGCACCGGAGGTGCTGCGTCTGGTCGCCCAGGCCCACCGGGTCGCCCAGCGGGAGCTCGAGCAAGTCCGCGACCATGTGGGCAGGATGAGCGATGAATGGATCCGCGAAGCCCTCTTCGCGCCCATCAGCCTCCCCGAGGCGGCGCTTTTCACCGCTCCGGTCGAGGGCGAACTCTGGCGCAACCTGCAAGGGGGCTTCCCCCAGGGGGCCCGCCTCGCCTTCACCCCCGGGATCCCCGGTCTGGTGCGCCGCTGGTGGCAGGTGGGCGATACCCAGCTCCTCCGGACGACCTCGCAAGGGCTGCGCAGCGACCTGCTCGACGGGACCCTACGGGGCCTGAGGGCCCGCTTCCAGACCCGCCCTGGGTCCTTGGTCGCTTTCGAGGGGGTCGAAGGGTTGCTTCGCACCCTGCCGCTTCCGGAGGTGGAGCGGATGCTCCACACCGTCCGGGATGAGGCCATCGCGACCAACGGATGCGCTTGGGTCTCCTGGGACCCGAACCTCGTCGACCCCGAGACCCAGCGCCTCCTCGGGCGCGGTTTCTCGGTCGTCCCTCGCACATCCCAGACGGCCTGGACCATCGCAGGTGTGGGGGAGGATGCCCGGCTTGTCCCGCTCGTCGTTCAGCCTCACGAACCGGAGACTCCCCGCATGGCGACCACGCTCGGGGCGTGGCTTGCGACCTCCAAGAGTTTCGAACAGACCCTCGCGGAGGTCGCGGCATCCCCGTAATCCCCGGCTCGGAGCGCCGAAGAGGGCTTCACGGAGCGCCCGTGGCTCGAGGACCGTCAAGAACCGGCCTTCGAGAGGCCCTCGGGACCCACGGCGGGAGGCGGGGGCCACCTTCGCACCCAGGCCTCGCGGAGCACGCCGCATCGATCGAGCTCGGCCTCCGCCTCGGCGGAGATGCGCTCCCCTTCCGAGGGCGCCCCATGCGCTGAGAGCCACCGGCCCAGCGAGGCGCGCACCAGCGCCACGGGAAAGGGGCCCGCCGACCGGCGGGCGCTCTTCTCCGCGCGCTCCAACATCCCTCGGGCCTCCTCGATGGACCCCCGGGCCTCCTGGACCCACGCTCCGATGATCGGGGGCATGTACTGTTCATCGGCTGGGAGGACGGAGGGGTCGCGAGCGGTCTCCACCTCTCGCAAGGCCTCGTCGAGCGTTCCTTCCGCGAGCGCCACCTCTGCGAGCGCGAGGTGGCATCGTGCGACCTGGCCGGCGAGCTTCGCACGTTCGAAGAAGTCCAGGGCTGAGCGGAGGAGCGGACGTGCCTCGTGGGCCCGGCCTTGATGGAGCATCGCCGTCGCCTCCTCGAGCTTCCCGAAGGCCGAGGCGAAGGGGAAGTCGAACCGGTCGGCGTGAAGCTGGGCCTCCTGGGCGGCCGCCACCGCCTTACCGAGCTCGCCTCGAGCGTCCTGGGCGAGGCAGACATTGAGCAGAGCGACCGCGACCCGAACGTAATCGCCCACTTGTCGACTCTGCCGGACCTCGCTCTCGTAGATGGCCTCGGCCCGCGGCAGGTCCCCCTGGGACCATGCGAGGGCCCCTCCCAGGGAGGTGCAATAGTTCAGCAGTCGGACCGAGCCGCTGGGCTCGGCGAGCGCCCGAAGTCTCTCCAACCACGGCCCGACCTCGTCGAGCCGTCCCAGTCCCGTCAGGGCCCATCCCTTGAGATAGAGCGCCATGCAACGGTCGAACGTCTCGGCCTCCGGGCCTAGGAGGCCCAGGGCCTCGTCCGCGAGCGCGAGGCTCCGGGTGTAGTCGTGGGCGTCGGACCGACGGGCCGAGTCCGTGAGGGCGACGAGGGCGGCCACGTCCGGGTGAGGAGGGAGGCCCTGGAGCTCGCCCCGCAGGTCCGCCAGCCTCTTCTCCGAGACCTCTGGGTCCAGCGATGCGAACGCTTGGGCACGACGAGCGAGCACGAGCAAGCGGAGGGGTCCCGGGCCGTCCATCGCCACCAGCCGTTCGAAGAGGAGAGAGAGAGGACGGGACGGACCGCTCGAACGATGAAGCTGGACCGCGATGGCCAGCCCTTCCGCCAGGCGAGACTCCCGAGCTGCTCCGGCACCTTCCAAGAGCTCCTGCAACCACCGGTGATAGAGCTCCACCGATTCGGCCGCATGGTCCTCCTGGGCCCGCTCTATCGCCCGGCGGACCCAGGGGAGCCCTCGGGAGGGGTCCCGCCCGTCGTGGTAGAGCCGCGCCACCGCCACGATGTCATGGGGCCGGTGCTCCCCCCACCACTCCGCGAGCCGCATGGCCCGGGCCTGACGGTCGGGGGCCCCCAGGTCCTCCAGAGAGACCTCCCAGAGCAGAGGGTGGACGAACCGGTACCCCTGGGGGCGGTCCGGAACCTCCTCCAGGACCCTGCGCTGCCTCACCAGCGCGTCAAGGAGAGGAAGGAGACGCTCGGGGGAGGCTGAGAGGACCGAGGAGAGAGGTGCGAGGTCGAACTCGCTTCCCGCGACGCACCCCCACCCCAAGAGGTCCCGTTCCTCGGCCGAGAGCCGGGCGAGCTGGCGGGCGAGAAGCCGGCGCAGGCTCTCGGGGACCAGGCTCGGCCCCTCAGGTCGGGAGCTCGTGTCCGCCCCCGGCAGCAGGACCCTCAGGGCCCCCCGGTCCCGACGGACGAGCCCCTCGGAAGAAAGGTGGCGCAGCGTCTCCAGGACAAAGAACGGGTTCCCCTCGGTGCGCTCTTGGAGCTGGGCGAACGCCTCGTGGTTCGCTTCCGCCGACATCTCCTCGCCGAAGAGCCCCCGGGCAACCTCTAGGGATTCCTCCTCGCGAAGCCCTGAGAGGCGGAGCCGCTCGACCCGGCCCTCGCGCGACATCCCCTCCAAGGTCTCCTCGAGGGGCCGCTCCTCACCCTCCTCCAGGGTGGACCGCTCCTCGGTCCTCAGTGTCGCGACGAACCCGACGCGGCTCCGCTGCAGGTTGCGGGCGAGGAACCGCAGGGTCCTCAGCGAGGCGGCATCCGCCCACTGCAGGTCATCCAGGAAGACGAGCTGAGGTGCGCGGTTCGCGGCTCGTTCGAGGGCTTCCAGGTACTCGAGCATCCGTGCGGCGGGGGCGAGCGGGGTCCGTGGCTCGTCCAGGGTTCCCTCGGACCGGAGCACGTCCGAATCGCCCTCCAGCAGCGACAGCTCTCGAGTGTCGAAGGCTGCCGGATTGATGGAAAGGAGCAGATGTCCTCCGGTCTCCTCCGCCACGTCCCTCAGGAACTGGACCAGGTGTCGAAGGGCGGGGCCACCGGCCTGACTGGAGAGATACTCCAGACCCGTGAGGACCACTGCGTTCCCGTGGGCCTTTCTTAGGTGGTCGGCCAGGAGCGCACCCATGCGGTCCAGGTCTCGGGGGTCGCTCTCGTCAGGTCGTTCTCCCCGGGCGAGCACGAGCGTCGCGAGCCCAGGGATAGGGGGGAGGGATCGCAAGAGGGCTCGGTCGCGTACGACGAGAAGTGCGGCGGCACTCGACGCGAGGCCTCGAAGGCCCTCCAGGACCCACCGAGGCCGTTCCTCCTCCACGACCAGGAAGGAGGGGAGCGGGGAGGGGAGTGGCCCTTCTCCCCGCTTCCCCGAAGTGCCGGGCCCGAGGAGCGGGCGGAGGACCTGCTGGAAGACGAAGAACGCGGAGGAGACCTCCTTCAGGGCATGGCCCCAGAGCACCTCGAACTCTTCGGACTCTGCGGCCTCCTGGAGCCATCGGGCGAGCCGGGTCTTGCCCATGCCTGCCGGGCCTTCGATGAGCCAGGTCCCGCCGCGGCCCGACCGGATCTCCTCGAGAGCGCGGACCAGTCGTGAGCGCTCCCCCGACCGACCGACGAACGGCGCCTCCTCCATGGACGCGGTGGCGGCGCTCGTGCCACCGATGGAGCCCGCGGGCATGTCTGGCCCACGGGGACCAGAGGGCGATAACCATTACCGACAATCGCTAGACAAACTTGCACATTCATGACCCGAGGTTGACCTGGAGCCTTCCTGCGGCTACGGGTCGTGCCGGACGACCTAGCTCCTCCACTTCTCGTCCAGCTCCGCCCGAAGCTTCGCCGATGCTGGTGGTGGACCCCCCCATCTCGGGTGCAATGGACTCCCCCGTCTTGGGTGCAACGGTTTGCGGCACGGGCCGTGTTGAGGTGATCTTCGAGAGAGGCCGATCCCCTCGCGAACGACCACCGCCGATCCTCTGCGGTCTTTCTCGAGGAGGGCCGGGATGCGCGTGGGTGAAATTCGAACGAGGACGTTCACACCCTACAGTTTCATCCCCTCTCCTTCGAGTTCAAGAGCCCGCGTCGACACCAAGCCCTCGCCGTGCGCACCATCGCCGTACCCACCTCGCTCCCCCCCGAGGTCGTGGCCATGCTTTCCGACTTTCGGGCCATGTCCAACCACCTCATCGCCTACGCCCTCCACCATCATCTCGACAGCGCCTTCGACCTCCGCGAGCGGAACTACGCGTGGTTCCGCCAGAACTACGAGGGGCGCTACGCGATCCACTACCTGCACAGCGCCGCCTCGTTCGCCGCCCAGCACGCCAAGTCCTGGAGGAAGCTCGGGGGGGACACCACGCGTCTTCCCCATGTCGAGCGTCCTATCGCCCGCCTCGACCAGATGCTGGTCAAGACGAAGGTGAAGGAGGAGAACCACCTGGTCCTCCAGCTCACGCTCGCACCTCGCCAGTGGGTCCTCCTCGACCTGCGTGTCCACCACAAGCATTGGGCCGAGTGGTCGGTTTCGAGGATGGGGGAGCTGGTGATCGTCCCCGACGGCGTGCGCCTCACGTTCCAGTACGACGACGTCCACACGGTCGGGAAGGGGTTCGCCGCGGTCGACCTCAACTTCGACCGCGCGGTGATGGCCACCTCCGACGGGGAGGTGACGGAGGTGTCGCTCAAGGACGCCATGGAGGTCCAGAAGCACCACCGATGGAAGCGCCACGCGGTCCAGCGGCACACGTCCCACAACGCTGGCAAGCAGCAGAAGCTCCTCCACCGCGACCGAGGGCGGGAGCACGACCGGGTGGACAAGCTCGTCCACGACCACGCGAAGGAGATCGGGGGCGCGGCCGGGGGGAAGCGCCTCGTCATGGAGGACCTGTCCTCGACGACCCGGGAGTGCCTCAAGGACTCCGACGGGCGGACGTTCCGGGCGAAGCTCTCCTCGTGGCCGCACGGAGTGCTGCAGCGGGTGCTCTCCTACCGCTACCCCCACGGGACGAAGGAGGTCTACGCGCGGGGGAGCTCGACGTTCTGCCCGTTCTGCGGGGCGAGGGTGGTCCACCCGACGTGGAAGACCTCCCGGTGCGGGGGCTGTGGTCTCAGCTACGACCGGGATGCGCTCGCCGCGGTGAACCTGCTCGTGCGGGGGATGGTCAAGCACAAGGCGGGGACGCCCTGGGTGCTCGCTCGGGACGCGATGGCCGCGTCGGTGGTGGACCGCCTGGTGAGGCAATGTACGCTCCAATCTTCACCGAATGGAGAAAGGCCCGAGGGGGGCGACCCCCTCGGGCAGGACCCGCCGACGATCCTGGGACCCCACGAGGTCACAGGGGAGGACTTGGGTCTACGGGGAGTTTCCCCGGCCGCGCCGTCGTCCATGCCGGGGACCGTTCGCCCCGAGCGCGAGGGCCCCTCTCCGGGGGTGCGGAAGAACGTCTCTGGCCCCGTGTCCGCGAGGCACGGGGCGGAGCGAGAGAACCGTCTTGAGGCCCGAGGGCGCGATCCCTCGGCTCCCGTCAAGGGAGGGAACCCGGAGATGCCCGCGAAGTACGGAAGGCGGGAAGACGTGGCCCGGTCACGTTTTTCCACGTTCCGGAGAACGGGCACCATTGTTTCACGGCCAACATGGCCCGAGCGCTAGTCCTCATGGGGTACGAGGACGACCCACGCATACGCGAGACCTTCGAGTTCCTGGTCAAGACCTCTCACCCCAAGGGAGGGTGGACCTGCCGCTGGAACCGGGACACTCCGGCTCCGAACAGGACCTTGGACGCTTGGGAAGGGCTGGGCGCTTTCGCTGCCTACCCCCGCTCGCTGTGGACCGAGTCGATGAGGCGTTGTGTCCAGAGCGCAGCGGAGTACTTCCTCGAGCGCGAATTGCACCGTCAGGGCGACCCCTACGAGCCCTGGAACCGATTCCACTGGCCGACTCACTACTACTACGACCTGCTGGTCGGGCTAGATTGCCTGACCGCGCTCGGGTACGCGAGGGATCCGCGGCTTGGCCACGCGCTCGATCTGCTGCGGTCGAAACGCCGGAAAGACGGACGATGGAATCTCGATGCCCATCAGACGGACCCCGATGCCGAAGGAGCACGATGGTTCGCCGCGCACCCTGAGAAGCGCCCGACCCCTCTCGTCTTCGAGGAGGCCGGCCAGCCTAGCAAGATGATCACGCTGCGAGCGCTCCGGGTGCTTCAGCGGGTCGATGGTGCCGTGTAGCCGTTCCAGGCCGTTCCCGCCACTCTTTACGTTCTCACTCGCCCTGGGACCTGTTGAGCTCGACTCGGGACCGATCGCGCTCGAAGAGGCTCACCCAGTTCTCGGTGCTCGGTAGGTCCCCCCCAAGACGTGCAGAGGGTAGGGGGACCCATCACGGCCTGCCAACCCTCAAGGCGGCGTGCGGCCTGAGCACCGCGAAGGAGCCTTCGCCCCGACATGCCCCTCGCATCGGAGCCCCTATCGCCCAAGACCTGGCCGGCGTTCTCCAGGCTCGTGGAGAAGCATGGCGGTATCTTCGGTGGCTGTTGGTGCATCTCGTTCCACCTCGAGCCTGGGGAGAACAAGCGGTGGGCGGGTCGGTACCGTGTGTTGAAGGAGGCCCGACTTCGTCAGGGAAGGGCCCACGCGGCGCTGGTGTTCGATGGCCCCGAGGCCGTGGGCTGGTGCCAGTTCGGGCCGACCTCGGAGCTCCCCAACATCCGAAGCAAGAAGGAGTACGAGAAGGGGTTGACCAAGCTCCCGGATTGGCGGATCACCTGTTTCTTCATCGATCGAGAGCGGCGGGGAGAGGGCATCGCCTCCCTGGCGCTCCGGGAAGCACTCCGATACATCGGAGAGCTCGGTGGAGGGGTCGTGGAGGCCTACCCCGAAGACTACACGGGGGAGAAGACCTCCTGTTCCTTTCTCTGTAGCGGCACGCTCGGGATGTTCGAGAAGGCGGGGTTCCGGAAGGACCGCAAGATTGCGATGCGACGGTGGGTGGTATCCAAGAAGGTCCCTCCCTCTCCGGTCAAGAAGACGCCGAGTCGACCCCGGGCCACGAGTCATCCGAGAGCGCGCGCGGGTTGAGCTAGAGGCACTCCTTCACGGGCGCGGGGCTCGAAGGGCGGAGGTCGCGACGTGGGCTCTCGGACCTTCGGATGAACGTTCGGCCGGCCCGGCGTCGCGGATCTCGTCTTCAAAGGGACCTCGGTCGGCTCCGCAGCGGGTGGCCTTTTCGGTCGACCCCTGCGCCGGTCGTCACGAGGAACCCCGTCGGTGATGACCATCCTCAGGGGACCGCGCCAGCCCTATACCGCCGCGGAAGGGACGGGCGTGGGTACCGGGAGGGGAACCTCCTCGACCGCCACGCCTCCCCGTTCCAAGGGCTCGGGAAGGCCCCCCCGTGCGGAATAGCCCGCGACGACGCGGATCCCCCTCCGGGGCCTCTGCCACGTGAAGGCGCCATCTTCTGGCCAAACGAATGGCTCGCGGTCGACCTCCACGGCGACCCCCTCCCTTCCTGGGGTCACCTCGATCCGGAGCGACTCCCCGATCGACGTCTCGCTGAAGATGTCGATCCAACCAAGGTGCTTCGCGCAGGAGAGCGGTGAAACGCTGCCGGCAATCGTGGTGGCCGGTTCTCCCGATCCCCCGTCTCCGAACGTGAGCAGCTCCGCGAAGGCGGGCGCGTTCGGAGGGAGGTTCAGCCTACCGTCGTGGCCCATGATCTCCCCCTGCCAGGGGAGGACCTGACGAACAGGGTCGCCGTCTCCCGCGACCGGGAGGAGGGTGAGCAGGACCTTGCAGTCGACGGCGACGGAGCGCCCGGTGTTCCTGAGGCTGAGAAGGAGCGTTCCTTCCCCTCGCTCGGTGGTGGTCGCGGAAACCACGTCCTGAACGCGAAGACGTGCATGCTGGAGCTCCTTTTGCTGCGACCGGGTCAGGAAGATCGTGAGCTCGACCAGCCCGAGCCCGAGGAACCCCAGCCCTTCGACCAGCGCGGTGATCCAGAACGCGAAATCGGAGGGGCGCGCGCCGAGAAGAGCGAGGATCCCCGGAGATTCGACGAGAAGGAGGACGACGAGGAGACCGTAGGCCATCAGGAGGATGCCCGGGCTCCAA
Organism: Thermoplasmata archaeon; assembly: GCA_028864975.1. Taxonomy (GTDB): domain Archaea; phylum Thermoplasmatota; class Thermoplasmata; order Lutacidiplasmatales; family UBA184; genus JAKAAX01. The sequence goes on from JAGWLG010000002.1 coordinate 9,001, forward strand.
GGCCGAGAGAAGAGATCTCGCATGCTTCTTCCTCCACCCTTAGGGCCCGCCCCGTTCACATCTTCGAGAACCTCGTCCTCTCTTGGCCGGCGGGTCGTGTAAAGGTGCCCTCACCCCGGTTCGACGGGTCGCCACCAACGCTTTACCCACCTGCCGAAAACCGTAGAATCCTTCATCCCCGGGAACTGGAATCGAGGAGGGGGCGCCCAGGGAGCGGGGTCGGTCCGAGAATCAGCAAAATCTGACAATTCTGAATATTCAAATACTCCCGATGCTTGGAAGGCGTGGTGAACCATGCCGAAGAGGTCTACCGCGCGAAATGAGACGAGCGAAGGGAGCTGTTGCGGGAGCGGATGCTGCGACGGCCAGGCCTGTTGCAACCTGCCCGCCCCTGGGTGTTGCCAGGTCGAGGCCGTGGTCACGGTCGACGGGAGGGGCCAAATGGTCCTGCCGAAGGAGATCCGACAGCAGATGGGCCTTCGGGCGGACGAGAAGCTGGCCGTGATGCTTTGGAAGCAGGGGACCCGGACATGCTGTGTCTCTCTCCACCGCGCAGAGGATCTTGCGGAGGCCGCCCGCTCTGCCTTCGGACCCTTGCTGCGTGAGATCGTCCGAGGTTGACGTGGCCGGAACGACCGGCGCGAGCCGGGGCCTGGCGAGGAAGGAGCGGCAGGTCCTCTTCGTCTGCGTCGAGAACGCTTGCCGCTCGCTGATGGCGGAGGCGATGTTCAACGCGAACCCACCTCCAGGTTGGAGGGCCCTTAGCGCGGGAACCCGTCCCGCCTCCGCACCGAACCCCCGGACGCTGCCGATGCTGCGGGAGATCGGACTCGAGGCCCCCGCCCATCCTCCTGTCGCCCTCACCTCCGAAATGCTCTCCGTCTCGAGCGTGAGGGTCACGATGGGGTGCATCGACGACGCGAGCTGTCCAGCTCGGTTGAAGGAGCTCGACTACCGGGACTGGGGCCTCCCCGACCCCGCGAAGCTCGATGACGTTCGCTTCCGAGAGGTTCGCGACCAGCTCCGTGAGCGCGTCGAAGGACTGATCCGGGAACTGCGTCTCACTGACGATCGGACGAAGGCCAGGGGACCCACCACGTGAAGCACCCCCTCGGAACGCGCTGCCTGGCCGAGCTCGCAGGTACGGGGTTCCTGGTGGGGATCGGCTGCGGGGCCATTGTGGGGGCGACGAGGGTAGGAGGGGTCCCCCAGGTGCTGCTCGCGGGTGCATGGTTCGTGGCGGTGGCGGCCCCGGTGCTCGCCTTCGCCAGCGTGTCCGGTGCCCATCTCAACCCTGCGGTGACCCTCGCGCTCGCCGGCTCGGGCCGCTTCCCCCGGCGAGAGGTTCCGGCCTACCTGGGAGCCCAGACCCTGGGAGCCTTCGGAGGAGCCGGAGCGGTACTCCTGGCGCTGGGGAACGGAGCGCATCTCGGGGCGACGCTCCCTCTGGGCGGCGATCTGGTCCGGACCTTCCTGCTCGAGCTCGCGTTCACACTCGCCCTCCTGGCCTCGGTGATCTACCTAACGAAGGCCGGGAAGGTCCCACGGGCCTGGGAGCTGCTCCTCCCTGCCCTCGTCGTGGGGATCTCGACCTTCTTCATAGGACCGTTCACCGGGAGTTCCCTCAACCCCGCGCGGTCCCTCGCCCCGGCGGTACTCTCTGACGACTACAGTGGGATCTGGATCTACTTCACCGCGACCCTTTCGGCGGCCGGGATCGTCGCGATGCTGGTGGCGCGCTTCCTGACGACCGGGGAGTCGCCCGAACCGGTCCCGACCTCTTCCGGGCCAGGAACATCTCGTGACCGCCATCCCCCTCCGGCACGAACCGATGCTCCAGGACCGTGAACCCGTCCGACTCCAGCCACCGCCGGTAGGTATCCGCCGCCTCGTGGTCCCAGTACATCCAGCTCTCCGACCCCAGCCAGCCGCGCTCCAACCCCCGCCATCGAGAGCTTCCGAGCACCGACAAGAACCACCCCCCCGGAGCGAGCCAACGTCGGATGCGGCGGAAGAGAGGTCGTTGCTCGGCGAGCGGAACATGGATGATCGAGTAGAGCGAGACCACGGCCCCGAAGGATGCCGCGGGGAATCGGACCTCCGACATGTCCTCCCGGAGGAACGTGGCGGTCGGGACGAGTTGGCGTGCCCGCTCGACCTGGACGTCAGAGATGTCCACACCGGTGACACGGAACTTCCTGGAGAGCAGCTGGCTGGTCGGGATGCCGCTCCCACACCCCAGGTCCAGGACTGCTGACCCCGGTGCAAGCGATCGGAGGATGGGGGTCAGCCATTCACGGTACTCCCGACGCACGTGACCGGTCCCGTCCCCGCCTCGGACCGACGGACGGTAGGTCCAGGACCGTTGGTTCCACCCTTCGCGCACGAGTTCCTTGAGGGCCTTTGCGGAGAGCTGACGGCGAGGACCCGGGGTCGGGACGTCCGCCATGGAGACAAAGGAACCAGCCCCTGAGCCTTCAAGAGGTTCGCTTCGGTGGACCGAACATGTGTCCTGCCTCCTCGGTTCGGCCCGCAGGAGCGTCTCTACCCCCCTCGCCTTCCCGAGAAGTGGCGACCCTCGGAGGCGGATGTTTCTGGTGCACCGAGGCGGTCTTCTCCGAGCTCGAGGGCGTGGAGAGCGTCATGCCAGGGTACTCCGGAGGAACGGTCCCGAGCCCTTCCTACGAAGAAGTGTGCGATGGGGAGACCGGGCACGCCGAGGTCGTTCAGGTCGTCTTCGATCCGCGGGTGATCTCGTACGAGGACCTGCTCCGGATCTTCTTCACGGTGCACGACCCCACCACCCCCAACCGACAGGGCAACGACACCGGGACCCAGTACCGGTCCATCATCCTCTGCCATTCCCCCGAACAGCGGGCATCCGCGGAGCGGATCATGAAGGAGGTCGAGCGGGAGCAGATCTGGGACGCTCCCCTCGTGACCCAGGTGGAGCCGTTCATGGCCTTCTTCCCGGCCGAGGAGTACCATCGGAACTACTACCGACGGAACCCTGGACAGGGGTACTGCCGAGCCATCATTGCCCCCAAGGTCGCGAAGTTCCGTAAGCACCACTTCCAACGTCTGAAGCGCTCCGTGACCAATCCCTGACCAGGGGGGAGCTTACTCGGCACCTCGCTCGAACCGGTGTGGAAGCTCAACCAGAACGGCGGCAGCATGACGCGGCGCATCATCGGGGCGGGAGGATCCCGAGACCGCTCTCCAAGCGCCTGTTCGAGGCCCACGTCGAGGATGCTAGCCACGGGCGGTCGATGAGGGGCGCGCGAGGATCTCGGTACTTCCTCCTGCCGACAGGGCCATCGGGGTGGTCCGGGGCCCGATGGAGGGGCCGAAGATCTCAGTCGGACCACTACGCCCCGAGCAGATCGCTTCTACGAGATAGGGCCTGTTGAAGAGGGAGGGGGTCCTCGGGGTCGTGGAGGCCTCGGGCCGGGGCGACTGGGAGTTGGCAGGTCGCGGGGCGCCCCTCGTCCAGGTCGCACCGTCCTACTCGTCCTCCGTCCCCCGACACGACTGGGCGAGAGGTCGCGGGCTCCTCGCGGGGTGGGCGATCCCGATAGGACTCATCTTCGTGGGCTCCTCCGGACCGAGCCTTGGGCTGCTCACGGTTATCGAGGGTGGGACGCTCATGGTCCTCGGGACCGCGGTCTTCGGGCTAATCTGTCTCACAAACGCGCTCCGATGCGGCAGGACCCACTGCTGGGTCGACGGGGTGTCCCTTCCGGTCCTCGCCGTCGGGGGCGCGCTCGATCTCGTGGGGTGGGTTCGGTTCTCTTGGAATACCTACGGTGCGGTGCTCTGGGCCATCGTCGTCGCGAGCTTTCTTGTGGAGTGCCTCGCTGGGGACTATCTCCGGCCGCTCGTCGGGAGGGAAGGTCCCGCACCCCGGACCTAGGGTCCTGGTCGGACCGTCCCTTCCCTCCCGGCTCCTGTCGCAGTCCCCTCCACTCCTCTGCCGAGGAGCGACTCTTCATACACCTCTTGCGGCCTCGAAAGAACCCAGGACGTTCCTGAAAGGAGAGAGAGCATGTCCGAGATCGTCCGCCCTGTTCAGCACATACTCAAGGCCGAGGACACGCTCGAGGGGGCCGGCGTCCGTCTCAAGCGCGCCTTCGGCAACGGTGAGGTGCCGCTCTTCGACCCCTTCCTTCTCCTCGACAACTTCGCGTCGACGAATCCCCGCGAGTACCTGGCCGGCTTCCCCTGGCACCCCCACCGAGGCATCGAGACCGTGACCTACATGCTGGAAGGGCAGGTCGAGCACGAGGATTCGCTCGGGAACAAGGGTCGCATCGACGGCGGCGACGTCCAGTGGATGACCTCGGGGAGCGGGATCCTCCATCAGGAGATGCCCCAGCGGAAGGAGGGGATGCTCCAAGGCTTCCAGCTCTGGGTCAACATCCCCGCCAAGCTCAAGATGGGCGACCCCGCCTACCGCGGGCTCACCGGGGGAGAGATCCCCCGTGTGCAGACGGACGCGGCGAGCGTCAAGGTCGTTGCGGGAAGCTTTCAGAACGTGGAAGGCCCGGTCCGGGGCCTCCCGGTGGACCCGACCTACCTGGACATTACGCTCGTCCCTCACGCCGCCTTCGAGCTCCCGGTGAAGCGAGGGTACACCGTGTTCTCCTACCTCGTCGATGGAGAGGCCCGTTTCGAGGGGCGCGACACTGTCGTCCCGACGAAGCGCGTGGTCCTTCTCGGGGATGGCGACAAGGTCCGGTTGAACGCCGGCCGTCCGGGCGCGCGTTTGCTCCTGGTTTCGGGCCGTCCCCTGCACGAACCGGTGGCCTGGTACGGGCCGATCGTGATGAACACGCAAGAGGAGCTCTCCGTCGCGATGCGAGAATTACGACGAGGGGACTTCATCAAGGCCCGCGAGGTCGCGGAGGTCTGAGCCGTCACTCGACCTCTCTCAGCCGAGGGGTCCGTTCGACGAGCCCCGATCCTCCTCGTCCTGGGGAATATGAGGGGCGCGCGCCGGAGCACTACTCCCTGCGAGCGCGGTCAAGGGGAGCGGGAGAGGTGGTTCTTCCTCGGAAGAGGGCACGGCCGGAGGCGGAGCGATCGGAGGCTCCTCGATCTCGATCTCCGTGGAAGAGGTCGAGCGCACGGTGGGGGTCGCCTCCTCCGTGGTCGGAAGGTCCTCGAGGACGCGGAAGTAGCGTGCTGGCGCACCGTCGTACCCCACGGCGTGCAGCGTCTCCGTCACAGGGTCGTAGAAGACCAGGAGCTCCAGGTCCAGGCGCTCCTCCTCGAGGAGCGAGGCCGCGTCATCGAAGACGACGTCCACCCAGGCGTCCTCGCTCGCCAAGGAACGGGCAAGTTCGGGGGATGGTCGGCGGCGTCGGCGGGAGCGGTCAGGGGAAGCGGGGTCACGTCCGTGCGACATGACCTCGGGCACATCCGCGCGGGGGGATAATCGAAGATGTCGTCGGTGAGAAGGCGACGGTGCTCAAGAGCACCCCTCACCCCGTTCATCGGTCACCTGCACCTCTAAATCCTCGACCTTCGGTGACAACTCAGGGTGAGCCTCGATGGCATCCAAGGTCGTGGGGGCTATCGAGCGTGCCCTTCTCCCCACGCTCAATCGTATCGAGGGGGAGCTCAAGGCGGTCCATGCCAGGATCGATGGGGTCAACACCCGCATCGACGGGCTCGACGCGAAGATCGATGTCAAGGTCGATGGGCTCGAGTCCAAGATCGCCGCGCTCGATACGAAGATCGATGCCAGGATCGAGGGGATCAATTCCCGCGTCGATGGGGTCGATGCGAGGGTCGGCGGGGTCGATGCCAAGATCGATGGACTGGAGTCCAAGATCTCCGCCCTCGATACGAAGATCGATGCCAAGATCGAGGGGATCAATTCCCGCATCGATGGGGTCGATGCCAAGATCGGCGGAGTCGACGCTAAGGTCAGCGGGGTCGATGCCAAGATCGACGGACTGGATTCCAAGATCTCCGCGCTCGACATGAAGATCGATGCCAAGATCGACGGCCTCCGCTCGGAGATCACGGGGGGCCTCCAGGACCTTCGTGGTGAGCTCAAGGCAGATCTGGCGCGTGTCGAAGTGCGTGTTGGACATGTCGAAGAGCGGCTGGTCTCGTTGGAGGAGAAGTTTCCCCTGGTCCGAGAGCTTGAACACCTCAAGGTCCGGATGGACCTGTTCGACCGTCACCTGGAGCATCACGACTCCGGCACCTTCCCGAGCCCGGGCTGATCACCCCTCCCCTGTAACGAGCTTCGGGGCTTCCTCGTCCCCCTCGGGTAGCCGCATTTGCCCCGGGCGCTCGAGCGACCGGTACTCCACGCGTGGCCGCCCCCTCCTACCGGCCTTCCACCCCCAGAGCTCTAGCACCCGGTCGACATCGTACCCGAACGGGAGGAAGAGCGTCTCGAAGCTGCGGGCCAAGAGCTCCACGTAAGCGCTCACGTCGCAGCGCTCCCGGCCGGTCAGCAGCTCCGAGGGGACCGCCCGTTCCCGGTAGTCCCGGGAGCGCTGGTCCCGGATGAGGTAGGAGATGTCCTCCCCGGGTTCCCGGACGATGCCCGCCTGCTTCAGGGAGCGGAGGGCCGCGACCCCGTCAGAGTAGACCCGGTACTCCTCGAGCCGCTGGGTGGTCCGATGGGTGAGCAGAAGCTCCTCCAGGGGGACCGACCCGTCGGCGAGGCGCTGGGCGTGGCGATGCCCGAGCTCGAGCGCCGCGGGGACCCGGGCGCGGAACCCCTCGGCGTCCGCGGCCTCCCCCAGGAGGTCCAGCGCCTCCTCCTGGACCTTCTGGACGAAGAGCGGGCCATCGCCCCGACGGGTCTCGATGCCCCGGACCTTGAACTCCCCGTGCTCGTACCGTCCGTAGTAGCGTTGCGCGACACCGAACCCGTGCTCCCGATGGGGGAGGAAGACGATCCATCGGTACCTCCCCTCGTACCCGAGGGGGAGCCCCGTCCGCTCCGTGACCCTTCGGGCGAACGCCTCCGGGTCCCCGCCCTCGGGAGGCTTTAGCCAGAGGGAATCGACGATCCCGTGGAGGACCTGCCACCCGCCTTCCCGCGCGATGCGGGTGAGCTCGAGGAGGACCTCCCGGGCGTAGGCGTTGATCGCCTCGTGGCACTCGATGCGGCCGAAGCGGGCGTTGCGGTATCCCTGGTAGCCGAAGCTCGTCACCAGGACCCACTTCCACGCCTTGCCCAGGGCCTCGTAGCGCTCCCGCTCCGCCCCTTCGGTCGCGCGCTTGCGTCGCTTGTAGTGGAGACGCCGGTCGACCAGGGGGCGGATCGTCCGGGCGACGACCCCCTCGCGAAGCGTGCAGGACCGGTAGCCGAGCCCCGGGGCCACGTGGGGAGAGTCCGGACAGCAAGGGCAGTCCAGCGTCTCCATCGAGAGGTTGTGCAGGACCATGATCGAGGGGAAGAGCGAGGCAAAGTCGAACTCGTCCACCCGGGCGTGGAGGCCGACGGGGGGCGTGAGGATGAACCCCCCGCGGTCCGCCGCGACGAGACGGGCGGCGGTCTTCTCTTGCTCGGGGAGGTTCTTCTTCCAGGGGATGTGGACGCCGCGGGAGAGCGCCACGGCGAGCTCCATCGCGCTGAAGGCGGTCCCGGGGGACTGCCGCACGATGGTCTGGAGCCCCAAGCGCGAGAGGCGCGAGGTGTCGATGAACCCCAGGAGTCCGACGTCCTCGACGAAGCGTTCGTTGACGTCCAGGTGGAAGCGTCCCGACAGGAAATGCATCGGAGCGCGGTGGAGGACCCTCCCGTAGCTCTCGAACGTCTGACCCTTCTGGTGCAGGCGGAACCGCGTCGGCTCCCGCCCGAGGAAGAACTTCTCCTCGGTCCACCCGTGGGCGCGGGCGCGCCGGTAGAGGTGGGGGAGGTGGAAACGGTCCCCCCCGTGCGTCCAGACGATGTCGGGGTCCTCTCGCCGTAGTCCTTCCAAGAGCTCGAGCAGCGTGCCCTCCTCGGTCCCCTCCTCGATCGTCCGTTCCCCTAGACGGACCCGGACGACGGGGTCCTCCTCCTGGGGAGGGCGGCCCGGCCGCTCCTCCGCAACCTCCACGTGGAGCCGGGAGCCCTTGAGCGGCGGGGGTTCGTACTCCTGGACCTCGGGAGGCTCCTTCGCGAGGACGTCCGATCCGCTCCAGAGGACGGGGGCAAAGGGGTAGAGCCCGCGGTCCAGGTAGAAGAGCTGCGGCGCGGAGAGGTCGACGTCGAAGAGCTGGAAGGTCGTGAACCCTCCTCGCGCATCGATCTCGCTCGCGAGGGACCTCCGCGCGCCGTGCGGGAACGGCGAGATGGCGAGCGCCCGGTGGGTCCGGTCCTCCGGCTCGAAGAGGCTCGTGCGGACCTCGGCCCACCCTAGGGCCGCGATGTCCTTCCGTTCCTGGGCGAGAAGCTCCGCGAGCTCCTCCAGGCGGTCGGAGGGGCCGGTGACGTAGAAGGGGGGGGCCCAGGGGACCTCCTTCCGATGGACCGTGCCACCCCGTTCCTTGAGCCAGAGGACCACCGCGTCCCCCGCGAGCGAGGAATGGACGTCCAGCAACCAACCTTCCGGCATCGCTCAGCCTCTTTGCCCCCGGATGTTCTTATATCATTACATTATATCGATATAGACACCATGACCGTGAAGACCGTGGCCCTGAGCCCGGAGACCTACGCGAGGCTCCGTCGGCACAAGCGCGCCGGGGAGACCTTCGACGACGTGGTGAAGAGGCTCACCGGGAAGCCCCGGACGATCGCCGACTTCATCGGGATCTGGAAGGACTGGCCCGAAGGGGACTTCCGGAAGTTCGAGAGGGCCATCGCGGAAGGACGGCGCCGCGACCGAGAACGGACGCTGCGCCTCCTGGAAGGGAGGGAGTAGGCCGTGTACTGCCTCGACACCACGTTCCTCGTGGATGTCACCCGGGCCCGGGGGGGGGCCGCCGAACGCGCCAAGGCCTTCGCCCGGGAGCACGAGGACCTGAGCGCTCCGGCCCCCGCCATCGCCGAGGTCCTGGTCGGGGCGAACTACCGGGGGGAGGAGACGCTCCGACGGACCCTGGAGATGGTCGCCGCCCTGGAGGTCCTCCCGGTCGACCTTGATGTCACCGGAGCGGCGGGGCGCCTCGGCGCCGACATGCTCCGACGGGGGACGCCCCTCATGGGCGTCGACCTCTTGGTGGCCGCGACCGCCCTCCATCACCGCCGGGTCCTGGTCTCCCGCGACACCATCTTCCCGAGGGTCCCGGGGCTCACCGTGGAGACGTACTGATCTCACCGCTCCGCCCCCTCGAGGGTCCCTCCCGGGTCCTCGGGATCACAACGCGCGGGAGGCGAGCTCGACCAGGAGGGAGTCGGTCGACGCGCCCTTCCCTTGGAGGAGCTGCAGACGGCGCTCCAGGTCGAGGAGCATCGACAGGAAGACGCGCTCCGTCAGGTCCCCGCTCGAGAGCATCGTGCCCTGCGCGACGTAGCGGCGGGCACCCTGCAGGAGCTCCTGGAAGCTCTCGCGGTCCTTGGGATCGGTGAGCGCGCGGCCGAACTCCCGGTCCCACCGGGCGAGCCGGTCCTCTAGGGCGTCGCGGTACGTGGGAACAGTCCGTCCCATGGGGTCACCTCCGTGGGCCGATCGATCCGGGGACCCGACGCGAGCGGCGCGTCCGTGTCGAACTCCTCCAGATGCCGCTGGTGCGGAGCCAGCACGAGGAGCGTCAGGGTGTCGTTCCGTTCCTGGGCGATGAGCTCGACCGCTCCGTCCGGGCCGTGGAGGAGCCGCAGCGTCTCCTGGACCGCGGGGCCGCTCTTCGCGAACCCGGGGAAGACGAGCCGCCCTCCGGTCCGTTCCTGCGTCAGCAGGAGGGGGCGACGGAGCGACCGGGCAAGGCGCCCCAGCACCTCCGCCATGTGCATCTGGAGGGCGACGGACTCGTCCGGAGGGACCTCCGCGTCCTGGCAGAGGATCGTGGGATCGCTCGCGACCAGGAGGCTCGGGAGCACGTGGCGAGAGAGGAGCGTGTCCGCCCAGGTCTCGACCAACGTCACCATCTGGTGGGCGGTGAAGGCCCGGGCCAGGCGGATGCGCCCCAGGACCTCGTTCGGGTCGACAGCCCACCGACGGGAGAGCGCCCCCACGGCGTAGGGAGAGAAGCGGTTCGACCCGTCCCGTAGCGAGACCTCTCCGCCATGGGAAGCGACGGCGGCCAGGAGGAAGGGAAGGAACCCGGAGACCAACGTCGGAGGACCCACGAGGGCCGTCGCCTTCCCCGGGGCGAAGGCCCGCTCGAGCCAGGGGAAGAGCGCAGGGGCGGCGGGGAAGAGGCGGAGCGGTTCCCGCGCCCTTCCCTTGAGCTCCGAGGCCTCCCGCAGCTCTGGGCAAGGCAGGAGGAACGAGCCCGGGAGCGACGGGGAGAGGGCCCGGGGATCGGCCCCGACGAAGGTCGGGGGAAGGGGTTCGACGGAGGGTTCGGGGAGGGCTCCCATGCTGCGTTCACCTCGAAGGACATCGTTTCGACGCCGACGGTACGAGGAGGGAGGGGCCCTTTCACCTCCGGAGGGGAGGTCGTGAAACCGTGGTCGTGGGGTGCGGCCAGGGCAACGATTCGGGTGAGAATCCGAACAACTCCTTAGTAACTCCCCGGGCACTCCGGGATGCCGTCCCGGGGCGCACGGTGCGCCCAAGGCCGGCAGGAACCAGGATGCCGGCCGTCTCCGATGTACTCGTGAGGACCCAGAAGGTGATCGATGACGACGTGCGTCCCCGCGCGGGGCGGAACGACAAGGAGGGCAGGTTCCCTCGAGAGGGCGTCGTGGCCCTGGGGAAGGCCGGGCTCCTGGGTCTCCCCCTGCCGCTGGCGGTCGGTGGCATGGGGCTGGGACCGCGGGAGTTCTCGGAGGTGACCGCGCGCATCGCCGAAGCGGACGCCTCGCTCGCCATGGTCTACGCGATGCACGTCTGCGGCGCGCTCGTCGTCGCCCAGGCACCGGAGAACCCTCGTCTCCACGACCTGCTGGGAGAGATGGCCCGCGGCGAACATCTTACGACGCTCGCCTTCAGCGAGAAGGGATCGAGGAGCCACTTCTGGGCCCCGGTCTCCCGGGCCGTGCCCAACGGGGACGGGGTCCACCTCACCGCCCAGAAGTCGTGGGTGACCAGCGCGGGCGAGGCCAACAGCTATGTGGTGATCACCCAGGCGACGCAAGCGACGTCCCCTACGGAGAGCACGCTTTACCTCATGCCCGAGGGGGCGCGGGGCCTGCGGGTCCTTTCGCGCTGGGAGGGTCTCGGGCTGCGCGGGAATGCCTCCTCGCCCATGGCGCTCGAGAACGTTCTCCTTCCCCCCGAGCTTCGCCTGACCCCCGAGGGCAAGGCGTTCGACACGCTGCTCGGCGTGGTCCTCCCCTGGTTCAACCTGGGGACCGCGGCGATGTCGCTGGGCCTCTGCCGAGCGTCGGTCGCCGCCACGGTGGAGCATCTCCGTTCGAGCCGTCTCGAACACATGGGACAGAGCCTGGCGGAGGCCTACCCGACCCTGCGTGCGCGGGTCGCCCACATGCAGTTGGAGACGGACCGTCTCGAGGCCCTGGTCGAGGGCACGGTACGCCGTCTCGAGAAGCCGGACGACCGGACGACCCTGGCCGTGCTCGAAGTGAAGGCCGCAGGGAACGAGGCCGCCCTCCAGGTCACCGCCGAGGCGATGCGTTCCTGTGGGGGCGCGGCCTTCTCGGGCCACACGTCAATCGACCGGTTCTTCCGCGATGCCCAGGCGGGCGCGGTCATGGCCCCTACCGTCGACCAGCTCCAGGATTTCATCGGACGAGCGCTGGTCGGGCTTCCCTTGTTCGGCTGATCGGAGGAGGAGCGATGGCCGAACGGTCCCCCAGGGACGAGCCCCTGCGCGTCGGAGCGGTGGCCTACGACCCCAAGGTGGTTGCCATCTGGGAGGGGATGCAAGCCTACCTCCGCGACGAGGCGCGGCTCCCTGTGGAGGTCGAGCTCTTCCTGTCCTACCCGGCCCAGGTGCGGGCGCTCCTCGCGGGAAGGGTGGACATCGCGTGGAACACCAACCTCGCCTATCTGCAGGCGGAAGCGTGGAGCTCTGGCGCCTGCCGCCCGCTCGGGATGCGTGACACCGACCTGGGATGGCGGACGTTCCTTCTTGCCCCGTCGGGGGGAGAGGTGAGCTCGCCGGAGAGCCTCAGGGAGCGAACGCTCGCACTCGGGAGCCGCGACAGCGGCCACGCCTCGATCCTCCCCGTACACTACCTCGCGCGGAGCGGCCTCTCCGAAGGAAAGGACTACCGTGCCCTCCGGTTCGACACCGACGTGGGCAAGCACGGGGACACGGGGACCAGTGAGGTGGAGGTGCTGAAGGCGGTCCTCGACGGACGCGCCGCGGCGGGGGCGGTCGGAAGCCCCTTTTGGAAGGGGGTGCAGGAGAAAGGGCTGGTCCCCCAGGGCGCCCTCCACATCGCGTGGGAGAGCCCGGCCTACTCGCACTGTATGTTCACGGGTCGCCCCGACCTCGAACCGGAACGGGGTCAAGCGTTCACGGATGCCCTCGCTCACATGAACTTCGACGACCCCCATCATCGTGCGATCCTCGAGGCGGAAGGGCTACGCCGATGGCTTCCCCCGCACGCCGAAGGGTACGACGACCTGCGGCAGGCGGCGCGGGAGCAGGGGCTGCTGGACGCTCCCGGGTGACCCCGGGGCCGGGGGAACGGGAGGACGATGCTCCCCGCGGACGTCGAGGTCTCGGCCGGCGCGAGGGACCTCTCGTCCGGCGCTCTGCTCGACCTCTTGGGTGGGCTCCGGCACGTGCGGGATGGCGAGCTCGTCGCTCTCGTCGGGAGCGCCCCGCATCTTCGTGAACATCTCGCTCGATGGTCGCAGTTGACCGGCCACAGGCTCGTCGAGGTCCTGGAGCTTCCCGATGGGAACGTTCGGTATGTTGTGCGGAAGGGCCCCCTCCCTCGGGGACGGGACGAGGAGGGGGAGGTGGAGGAGGGCCCGGGTGAGCGACTCTGGATCTACTCGAACTTCCAGTGCAACCTCGCCTGCGATTACTGCTGTGTTCGCTCGAGTCCCCGCGTGGCTCCCCGGGCCCTTCCCACCCGCACCGTGCGCGACCTGGCCAGGCAGGCCGAGGAGCTTCGCTTCCACCGGATCCTCGTCACCGGGGGCGAGCCCTTCCTTTCGCCCGCGCTGGGAGAGACCCTGCGCGCGTGCCTCGACCACCTCCCGACGACGGTCCTGACGAACGGCACGTTGCTCTCAGGTCCGCGGGGTCGCCTCCTCTCCGAACTGCCCCGCGACCGTCTTGTCCTCCAGGTGAGCCTGGACAGCCCGACGCCCGAGAGGCACGACCAGCACCGTGGCGCAGGGAGCTGGGCGCGAGCGTGGGACGGGATCGAGCGCGCGCGCCGGATGGGGTTCCGGGTCCGGGTCGCGGCGACGCTATCGGAAGAGGAGGACCGAGAGCGGATGGAGGCCTGGCTCGAATCTCGGGGGTTCTCGCCGAGGGACCGTGTGGTACGGCCTCTCGCGCGACGTGGGCTCGCGAACCTAGGGCTCGCCCTGGCCCGGGCCGACGTCGTGCCCGAGGTCACCGTGACCGCTCAAGGGGTCTACTGGCACCCGGTGGGCGCCGACGACGAGGACTTCCTGGTCTGCCGTCCGTTGGGAAACCTGAGCGAGGCGGTCGAGCGGATCCAGCAGATGTGGAACGAAGAACGGGGCGGATCGGAGCGGCTTTCCGAGGTGTTCCACTGCGCATGAGGCGAGAGGAACGCCGAGCCTCAGGGGTCCGGTGGGAGCTCGGGGCGAAGGGCGGCGGCCTTCGTCGTTCCTGCGGGCGTGCCCGCCGGCATGGGTGCCCACATGCCCCGGGCCAGGAGCCGGGCCAGGCAGTTCGTGCTCCCGACCAGCCTCGGTTGCAGGGCGCTATCGAGAGTGAGCAACCCTCCGCCCTGGACCATAGCAAGGACCAGCTGCGCGAGGATGAAGAGGAGCGAGTCGGGGATGACGCTCCCCGGTACGAAGATGTAGGTCCCCGAGACGAAGAGGGACCAAAGCACTCCGAGGCGCGTCGCCAGGCGCATGAAGAGCCCCAGCAGGATGGTGGCCGCGAGGAAGGATTCCAGGACGAGCGTGAAGTACTCGATCTGAAGGACATGTGGGAGGATGAGCGAGCTCGCGAACCCCCGCAAGAACGACGGGAGGGTCCCGGGGATCCCCTCCAGGTAGCCGGTCTCGCAGAAACCGTAGGGGACGCATCCCCAGTTGTACCAGGGACCCTTGGCGACCGCCCCCCAGAGCCAGAAGCCCCCCACGTCGAGCCGGAAGAGCAGGAAGACCGCGGGGGGAAGGAGGTAGAGCGGGCGCGTCAGGTAGCTCCAGAGCCCGCGAAGTCCTCCCGACGGCCCTTCCCCGGTCATCCCATCCTCCGTGGCCTCAGGGGCAGGTCTCCGATGAGCCGTCGGGGGAGGCCTCCATCGTATTCCCGCCAGGCCACATCGCCTAGACATCCGTTTGCCAGAATTCACACCCAATCGAACCCTTTCCTCGCAGCGAGATCCTCGGGGTGGATGGCCGACGCCGCCGGGAGAGGGAAGGGCGACCCGTGAGACCGGTCCGCGGTCGGATGGTCTGGGAGCTTGCCGTGCGGATCGGGCGGCACCCCTCCTGGGACCCTCGAGGCGAACGAGGGGCGCGCCGATGGCTCGTCGTGGGGGTCCTGCTCTACTTCGTCGTCGCCGCCACGCTCTCTCAGCTTCGCCTCTGGGAGCTCCACGCCCAGGCGTGGGACCTGGGCCTCTACCAGCAAGCCCTGTGGTCGGGTTCCCACGGAGGGACCCTCTACGAGGCCGGTGACGCGACGACCTTGTCGGCCCCTTCGCTGCTGCTCGTCCACACCGGCTTCGTGCTCTACCTGCTCGTTCCGTTCTACGCGCTCTGGCCGAGCCCCACGCTCCTCTTCCTCGTTCAGGCGCTCGTGGTCGCCCTCGCTGCGGTACCGCTCTTCGGGGTCACCCGCGAGCTCACGGGCCTCCCCGCCTATGGCCTGCTCGCCGCCGCCCTCTATCTTTCCTGGACCCCGGTCCTCTCCTCGAACCTCTACGATTTCCATCTCGAGGCGTTCGTTCCGCTGGAGCTCTTCCTCTTCCTCTGGCTCTGGAGGAGAGCGAAGTACCTTCCTGCGGCGGTCGTGGCTGCGCTCGG
The DNA here is from genome assembly GCA_028864975.1 of Thermoplasmata archaeon. Classification (GTDB taxonomy): domain Archaea; phylum Thermoplasmatota; class Thermoplasmata; order Lutacidiplasmatales; family UBA184; genus JAKAAX01. The sequence goes on from JAGWLG010000002.1 coordinate 24,216, forward strand.
TGCCCTGACGTTGGAAGTGGTCCCCGTCTTTACGGCCCTTCTCGCCATCTTCTTTCTCCTGCCCCCCCTCCACCCGGTGTTCGACCGGCTCCGGGAGGCTCTCCGTCGATCGGACCGAACGATGGGTAGGGAGTATCGCAGGGCCCTGCTCGCGCACCTCCGCGCGTACCTGCGTGACCGTCGGGCCGTCATGTCGCTGGTCCTGCTCCTCGGATCCTTCGTCGGCTACTACGGCCCTCGTGCGCTCCAAGAGTATGGGATTGGTCCGCACCTCGGGGTGGCCCCGCCCTCGGTGGGAACCTTCCTTCTGGGAACCCCGGACGGACGACCGCTGCTTCTCGCGAACGCGTTGCCGACCCTCTCGACGCGGCTGGAGTTCTGGGTGCTCCTCTACGCGCTGACCGGGGGTATCGGGCTTCTCGCACCGAGGACCCTCGTGCTCTCGCTGCCCTGGATGACCTACACCGTGCTCTGGCCCTATCCTTCCATGACGACGCTGGGCTACCAGTACGGGTTCCTCGACGCCGTCCCGCTCATGATCGGGTTCGCCTTCGGGCTGGTTCGGGTCCAGGCGCTCTCCCGCCCGCGCGCGCCGAGGGGTGACCCCGGGAGCGACAACTCGGGGACGTGGGGGGAGGCCCCGAAGGGCCTGGCCCCCTCCCTAGGGGCGCTTCGCGCCACCGGTACCTCGCCCCTCCTTCGTATTCCTGGGGCGGCGTGGATCGCTCTTCTCGTCCTGAACCTGGCCCTGAGCCCGCTGAATCCCCTCTTGCAGGACCAGGGCCCTGCTGCCGGGTACCAGGTCTCCTACCAGCTCTCGGGAGGGTTCTCGCAGGTCCAAGCGCTCGCGGATCGGATCCCTTCAGGCGCCAGCGTGGTCGCGACCCAGGACCTCTTCCCTTTCGTCGCGAACGGGCTCGGCAGCTACCCTCTTTCGCCGTCCAAAGGGGACCAAGTGCTGCCTTTCAACCTCACCGACCTCCCATCCTATGTCCTCGTTTCTCAGGGAGAGGCGGCCACGGTCCCGGACTTCCTTTCGCTCGGGCTCTACAGCCGCTCCGAGTTCGGGCTCGAGGGGATCGTCTGGAGCACGACCCAGGGGTCGGTGTTGCTCTTCGCCCGCGCGTTCCACGGAACGACACAGTTCGCAGGGGTCCCCCCTCAAGGGCCCCAAGTGTACGGCGCAGAGAACCTCGCGATCGGGACTTCGGGACAGGTCGTGAGCACTCAGGGGGCCCCGACCCCCACGGCCATCGAGAGCCTCCCCGGCTCGACCGGGACCGTTTGGTACGGACCCTACGTCTCTCTTCCGCCCGGGAACTACACGGCGAGACTGTGGCTCGATGCGTGGAGCTGGGGCGGAGGCGTGGCGAGGGGGTCACCGGCCCTCTACCTCGACGCGAGCGGGTTCGCGACGCCCCTTCTCCTCTCCGACAATCTGAACCTCTCCTCGCTCTCCTCTCTCGGCAGCTCCTCCTACGTCGAGGTCGACGAACACTTCACCCTGCCCGAGGCGGTGACGAACTTCGAGCTCCGTGGTTACGCCTTGGACCCCAGGATCGGCGTCGCGCTCTCCTCGATCATCCTGGTCCCGGCGTGAGGCGTCAGAGCGAGGGCCTTGACCGGCGCCGCGAGCCCCTCACGCCATGAGGATCTCGTCCGCTCGTGGCCGGGCCATCCGAGCTCAAGGAGGAAGTCACGGGTCGCTCGCGGGACCCACGAACGGTCCCGATGAGAGGTCCTTCCGCGGAGCTGAGAAGAGAGACGGTGGAGGTCCGCGGGAACGTCGATGTCGAAGAACGACGGGAGCATCCGAGGTGGCCGACCCGCCTCCCTAAGGATCCGCACGACCTCCTGGCGCTCCCGGGGATGCTTGAACGCCTGGCGAACGGGCACGGGAGGTCCTCGGAAACCGAGCAGATAGAACCCCTCACGCTGGCAGGGGCCCAGGACACTACGGACCCGGGACCCGCGCAGCGCACGCAGAGCCCGGGCGATCCTCGAGGGAGCAAGATGGGGGGTGTCGGCACCCACGATCACGTAGGGAGAGCCCGGGGGAAGGGTGCGGTGGAGGTCCTCCAAAGCCCCATCCATGCGTTCCCCGAAACCGACCCCGCGCTGCCACAGGACGCGGTCGGCGAGGGCGGCCTCCGGAGGCCGCGGTCCCGGGGTGAGCGCGATCGCCACGCGGGCCCCCGACTCCCGGGCCGCTTGGAGCGTGTCGCGGAGGAAAGCGCGGTAGAGTCCGAGGGTCCCCTCCTCCCCCAGCTCAACGGAAAGGCGGGTCTTGACCCGGCCCCTCTGGGGATTGCGAGCGAAGACGATCACGGAACCGTCGCGCCCGCTCATCCCCCCTCCGAAGCGGAGAGACGGAGGGCCACGCCGACCCTCACCATGCGCAGGAAGGCCCGTATCGTTGCCCCCGCATGACCGGAGACCTTGCTCCGTCCGCTCTGCCGCGGTCGGCACGTGACGTCCACCTCCCGGACCCGGGCTCCGCATAGGGCCGCGCGAACGAGCATCTCCACAGGGAGGCCGTAGGTGGTCTCCGAGAGGGCGAGCGAAGGCACGAGCGAGAAGCGGAGGGCCCGGAACGAGGAGACGTCATGGAGACGCAGACCGTAGAGCGCGTGCAGCAGGAGCACGACTGATCGGTTCCCGGCGCGTTGATGAGCTGGGAGGGCGAGAGGACCGACGGGTACACGGCGACCCACCACCAGGTCCCCGACCCCCTCTTGGATCGGGGTCAGGAGCCGAGGGAGATCACGCGGATCGAGGCTTCCGTCGCAATCCGCGAAGACGACGATCTCCGGTGGGTCCGGGGCGATGGCCAAGTAGGAGATCCCGTTGAGGCACGCCCGACCGTACCCGCGCCGCGGCTCTTCCGCGACCTCGGCGCCCGCCTCGGCGGCCCGGCTCGCGGTCCTGTCGCGGCTGCCGTTGTCCACGACGATCACACGGACCCCTTGTGCCAGGAAGCCCCGGACCACGTCGCCGACGGAGCCTTCTTCGTCCAGCGCGGGGAGCACGACCGCGACCTCCCCCCGCTTCATGCGACCGCCTCCAGCGCCGCAGGGCGCTCTCGCAGGGGGTCGTGCGCAAAGCGGAGCATGCCTTCCTCCCAGCCGATCCTCGCTTCGAAGCCCAAGAGGGCCTGGGCCTTCGCCACGGAGGCGAAGACATGTCGGGCATCCCCGTGACGGAACGTCCCGGGCAGCTCGGGCTCCCGTTCGGGGGCGAGCTCGTGGGTCAAGAGGCGGGCCAGGTCCAAGATGGTCCGGGGCCGCCCCGTCCCGATGTTGAACGCCTCGTAGGCGACCTTCTCCTCGGGGGCCTCGGCGGCGAGGAGATTGGCCTCGGCCACGTCCTGGACGTGGACGAAGTCGCGCAGCTGCAATCCGTCCTCGAGGACCTGGGGGGCTTCCCCTCGGGCCAGGGCGCTGCGGAAGATCGAGGCGACCGCGGCATAGGGGGTGTCGCGGGGCATGTTCGGCCCGTAGACGTTGTGGTAGCGCAGAGCGACCAGAGGCAGGGAGCGCGCGCGGGCCATCTCGAGGGCGAGGCCCTCCTGCATCTCCTTCGAGCGCGCGTACATCGTGGCCGGCGCCGGGGGATGCTCCTCGACCACCGCCTCGGGTCGTAGCGGGGCCGAACAGCGAGAGCACCGAGGTTCCCATCTCCCCTCCGAGAGGTCGGAGGAGGACCGTCGCCCCGTTCGGGACTCTTGGCATCGAGGGCAGCGGTAGGCCCCCTCCCCGTAGATGGCCATGGAAGAGGCCAGGACCACGCGACGAGGGGCGTGAGAGGCGGTCGAGGCGTCGCGAAGGAGGTCCAGGGTCGAGAGCACGTTCGCCTCCAGGAAGTCTCGGACATCCTCGACCCCTCGGCCCAGCCCGCAGAGCGCGGCCTCATGGAAGATCACATCGATACCACGAGAGAGCGCACGGGCGCGGACCGTTGGCGAGCGCAGGTCCCCCCTGAGCCACTCCACGCCCTCAGGCAGCTGGGGCGGACCGGGCCCGTGCACGCGCCGGTCCAGGCTGTCGAGCACCAGGACCTCCCAACCGCCTTGCTTCAGGCGATCCGCCACGTGGTAGCCGATGAACCCGGCACCTCCCGTGACGAGCGCCCTCATCTCCTCGCCCCGAACCTCATCGATAGGCGACCAGGAACTGGACGCCCAGCCCCCCCGCTTCGAGCACCGAGAGACCGAAGAAGAGCCAGAGGACGGCACCGCTCAGAGCCGGGAGCATCACGTAACACCCGTAGGTCAGGAAGGCCCCCTGGAGGAGGAAGATCATGGCGAAGGCGGCCAGGCCCGCGGTGAAGGGGGCCCGCACCTTCCGGTACGTACGAAGGAAGATGACCAGGAGTCCCAGCGAGAGGGCCGTGACGACGAGGGCCGCGGCGAGCGTGGCCCATACGAGCGGGTCCGCCACAGGGGTCTAGCGAGCTCAGCCCACTTGGCGCTTTGCCAGAATTTCGTCGGAGACCTTACCGGAACGCTCCCGGACCACGTGCACGCGGATGCGTTCCAGGAGCTCGGGGTGACCCTCCAGCCAGGGGTTGAGGAAGTAGACGGACCCGTAGGCTTCCACCCGAGGGTTGACGAGCACATGGTTGCCGAGAAGGAGGTCGAGGTGGTGGCAGACCGTCCTGTAGTCCAGATGCAGCTCGACCGCCAACTGGTGCGCGTTCGCCGGACGCGACTCCAGCGCGTCCAGGATCCGCAGACGGTTGTACCCGCCGCGGGTGCCGGCCAGGAGGTACCAGAGCAGCTTCTCCATCCCCTTACCTGTAAGGGAGGGTAGCGCCAAGGTCCCCATTAAACCCTGGGTCGCGCGCCGGGCCATCGTCCGAGGGCGGGCCGAACGAGCCACCCGACAAAGGGCTCGTGAAAGCCCGTCGAGGAGGGCGCGAGCATCCTCGGCAAGGCGGCATCAGGGCTTTGGAGCCAGGCCTTCTTCCCGAGGAGGGTAGCGATTCACAGTTCCTTGGCCATCTGGACGTTGGTCTCGAGGTAACCGAGATCACGGTACAGCGCGCGGGCGGGGGCATTGTCGCCGAAGACGTGGAGGGCGATCCTCTTCGCCCCGAGGCGTCGGGCGATCGGCTCGGCGGCGAGCATCGCCGCGCGTCCGAAACCGTTCCGACGTTGGGGCTCGTCGACCTGCAGCTCGTAGACGAACGCCTTACCATCCTTCGCATGGAGCCAGAGGACGCCGACCCGAGGGCGCCCGCGGCCGACATGGATGGTGAAGAGATGCTCGTTCGGGGTCTCGAGCCCCTTCGGCAGGATGTTGTCGATCTCCTTCCGGGAGGCCTCGAGGGACTCCTCCTTGGACCAACGTCCGGTCCGGACGTGGCTCTCTGCGTAGCTAGGAACGAGCTGAGCGAGGTACGGACCGAACTCCTCGGGGGTCATGGGGATGAGCTCCACGTCGACCATCCGGGACGGGAGCCGCCTCCTTCCCCATGAGGATTTGCGAGCCGAGCGGTGGACCGCACCGATATAGAGCGCGACCGCTCCGCGCGAGGCGATGCCAAGACGGCCCGGTTCCGGTGGCCTCGCGGCGGCACCGCGGGAAGAGGCCGGCCCTCCGAGCCCCCTCCTTCCCTCTCGGTCCGTCTCCCGGGCTCCGCGTGGCCCTGCTCCTCCGGTGGCCCCCGCGGGCCTGGAGGAGGGGAGCGCTCCGAGCTCGGCTCCCTCGATGGAGGGAGAACGCTACGACTTCCACTCCCACACCCTGCTCACGGATGGCAGCGCGATGCCCATCGACATGTGGCACCACGCGGTGCTCCTGGGCCACCGAGCGCTCGCGATCACCGACCATCTTTACGGGGAGGACCCCCGCCCGATGATGACGCGTCTCCTCGCGGACCAGGAGGCCTTCGGTTCAGGTGGGCTCACCACCCTCGTAGGGGTCGAGGTCTCGATGCTCCGCCCGGATCGTATCGCCGCGGCGGCCAAGGCCGCGCGCAAGGCTGGGGCGCAGATCGTGATCGTTCACGGGGAGACCCCTGTCGAGCCGGTGCCGCCGGGAACGAACCGCGCTGCGATCGAATCGAACGAGGTCGACCTCCTCGCCCACCCGGGACTGCTGTCGGAGCCAGAGGCCGAGCTCGCGAGGGCCCACGATGTCATCCTCGAGCTCTCCTCCCGACGTGGGCACGGGCTAGGGAACGGGATCGTCGCGGTGCGGGCGCTCGCGGCAGGCGCCCAGCTCGTCGTGGATTCTGACGCGCATTCCGCCCACGACCTCATCCGCCAGGAGTTCGCGCGGAAGGTCGCGCTGGGAGCGGGGGTCCCGGTGTCTCAGGTGGAGCGGGTGATCACCGAAACCCCGCAAAAGCTGCTGAAGCGGCTAGGGCGCGCCTAGCGCAGTCCAGGGATCGGGAAGCGCCGCGCCCAAGCGCCCACCCGCGATCCGAGTGGCCCGGTCGCAGGGTCTGGCGCCTGGAGACGCGTCGCCGCGATCCACAGAGGGATCGACAGCGCGAGGCTCCCGACGGCAAGGTAGTAGCGGTGGAAGAGCGCGAGCGTGAGGGGGGCGGTCCCCACCAGGAGGAACGTGAAGCCCACGTTCGCGAGCCTCCCCAAGTTCAGGCTCATCTCCCGCACGGTGGCCGCCGAAGCGAGCGATCCTTTGGGGAAGAGGTTCGTGTACGCTCGGAGGAGCGCCACCTGTAGCCCCCCTGCACACCCTGCGAGCCCGAGGACCGCGGCCTGCCAGAGCTCGTTGATGGTGCCCAACGCGAGGAGCGTAACGGCCGCGACCACGTAGCCGAGCATCGCGGGGACCCACGCCGTCCTCTGCCGGTCCGCCCACCGAGCGGTGAGCGGGCTGACGAAGGCCCCGAAGAGGGAGATCGCTGAGACGACGAGACCAAGATAGAGGAGTGAGCGGCCGGCGAGGGCGTAGAGGTAGAGGGGATAGATGATCCAGCTGGTGTCGGTGAACCCGAGCAGAGCGTAGGCGATCGCGAAGCGCGATACCCCACGGACCCGCAAGGCGTGCGGGGCAGCGGCGCCCCCGTGACCTTCCTCCAGCCGCGGGAGTTGAAGGGACAGGAGGCAGGCGGCGAGGAACAACCCGCCCGCCAGCAGGAAGATCGTGTGGAATCCAAGGCCCGGCGTGGAGGCAATGAGCCCCCCGATCGCAGGTCCTGCCACCCCGGCCAACGCTGGGATCGCGACGGCGATGACCGTGATCTCCTGGATCTTCTTCGCTCCCGACGTCACGCTGTAGAGGTAGGTGTTGAACGGCGGCCAGAAGAGCGCAAGGCCGAGCCCCCACGAGAGGCCGAGCAGGACCGGGAGATGGAGGACCGGAAGGGAGAGCTGGAAGGCGCCTAGGGCCAGGATCCCGGAGGGGAGGAGGCGTGGGAACCTTGACGCGAGCCTCCACTGGAGGAGCAAGGGAGCGACCCCCAGGGTGAGGAAGACCAGCGTCAGGACCCCCAGGACGAAGAGGAGGGAATCCCCTCCCACACCGTAGAGGTAGATCGGGACGAACGTCGAGCTCAATCCCGAGGCCAGGAAGAAGACCGAGGCCACCGCGAAGAGCCTGCGACCATCGCCGCCCGGGAGCCATTCGGCGAGTCGAGGTCCGAAGGTGCCCGACGCGGGAGGGTCCGTCCCGGAGGATAGCTGCAATCCTTTTGGTTAGTACGTTACGCATATGTAGGGATTCTGGGGTCCCGGGAGGACCCCGCCCGCCGGAACGCGCCTCTCCGGCTCAGCTCGCCGATTCTCGTGAGACATTCCGGTCGAGTTGCCGGAAGTTCGTCGGCACGGGAGCGCCCAAGATCACGCGGAGCGCCCCCCGCTTCTCGGCGGGCGTTCTGCCTCGGGAGGAGACGGACCTCCTGCCACGGCACGCTCCGAAGCGATGCGACGGGAGGGCGCGACGAAGCGGGCGGCATAGAACCAGGCCCGCGGGGATGGGAGATGGAGATGCGAGCGGTGAGGAGCGGACGGGCCCCTGCGCTCCAGTCTTCCGTACACCCGGCTCTTCAGCTGGTCGAAGACCACGAGGTCCAGGCAGGAGAAAGCCCAGGCGACCCCCACCCAGACGAGAGGGAGCGGGGTGATCAGGAACCCCGACACGGCGATGAGCGTCGCGACGGCCTGGGTCCCCACGACGGCGACGAGCAGGAGGTTCGCGGGGCGTGAGGACCAGAACGGGCCCTTGGTCCGCGTCGCGAAGATCCCCAGGTGGCCCGCGACGGAGAGCTTGAGGTAAAGGAGCGTCTGGATCGCGGCGAACGGTAGCACCCAGACCTTCAGCGCCAGGAAGAAGAGCAGGAAGGAGAAAGCGACCCCCACCATCCCGAGCAGGAAGGCCTGGACGAGGACCGTGCGCATCTCCCATCGGACCGGTCGGGGGGCGACGGTGGCGTTGTCGTACGCGATGGAGAGGATCGCTCCGTCGTTCAGCACGGCCAGGAGCACGATCATGATCGCCGTGACGGGGTAGAGCGCGAAGGCGAGGATCGAGAGCGAGAGGAGGAGGAGGATACGGATGGTCTCGCCCACGCGGTAGATCGCGTAGGAGGTCATCCGCTGGAAGATCCTGCGGCTCTCTTCGACGGCGCGGACCAGCACCCGAAGCCCCGGGGTCAGGAGCACCAGGCTCGCCGCGCCGCGCGCGACGTCCGTGGCGCCGGAGACCGCGACCCCGGCATCCGCCTTCTTCAGCGCAGGAGCGTCGTTGACGCCGTCCCCGGTCATGCCGACGATGCGGCCCTCCGCCTGGAGGCGCTCGACGATCGCGTACTTGTCCTCGGGAAAGACCTGAGCGAACCCGTCCGCCCGGTCGATGGCCTCCGAGCGGACCGAAGCTCCCTGTCCTGGGGAAACATGCAGGACCTCCGCGGGAAGGATGTTCGTCCCCAGCCCCAGCTGCCGCGAGGTCTCCTTCCCGATCGCGAGCTGGTCCCCGGTCAGCACCTTGACCTGGACCCCGAGGGCCTGGGCCCCGCGGACGACCTCTCTGGCGTCGGGCCGCAGGGGGTCGTAGAGCGGGAGGACCCCGAGGAAGTGCCATGGCCCGGTGCCCTCCCTGCGGGCGACGCCCAGCGTACGGAACCCACGGGCCGCGAAGTCCGAGACGACGGACTCCGACGCATGGAGCTCCTCGCCTCTCAGGTGGGTGAGCTCGAAGAGCACCTGGCAGGCCCCCTTCGACACCGAGAGCTCGGTCCCCTGCGACGTCTGGATATGGACCTCCGTCCGTTTCACCTTCGGGTCGAAGGGGGTGAACGCGAGGACCGAGAAGGGAGCGCGTTCCGGCGCAGGGACCTTCGAGAGGATCGCAAGGTCGATCGGGTCCTGGTTCTCCTCCCGCGAGGCCAGGGCGGCCATGAGGAGCACCTCCCGTGGGTCGTGGCCGCTCAAGGCGTAGGGGTCGCCCACCGTGAGCTTGTTCTGGGTCAGGGTCCCGGTCTTGTCCGAGCAGAGGACGTCCATGCCCGCGAGCTCCTCCATGGCGGAGAGCCGGGTGACCACCGCCTGCTCGCCCGCGAGCTTCCTCGCCCCCACGGCCATCGTGACCGAGAGCACGGTCGGCATGGCGACCGGTATCGCGGCCACCGTGAGGATGAGGGCGAACTGCAGGCTGTCAAGGAGCCGCTCCCCCCGCAACAAGGCGGCGATCTCGATGACCGCGGCCAGCGCCGCGGCCGTCACGATGAGCGCGTTCCCGATCCGAAGCACGGCGTGCTGGAAGTGGCTCACGGTGTGCGCGACCTGGACCAGCTCGCTCGTTCTTCCGAAGAACGTGTGAGGCCCGGTCCCCGAGACCACGCCGGCCGCCTCGCCTCGAGCGACCAGGGAACTGGAGTAGGCCGTGTCGCCGCCGTTCTTGGTGACAGGAAGGGATTCCCCCGTGAGCGTGGACTGGTCGAGCTCGAGCTCCGAACCCGCCGCGAGGACCGTGTCGGCGGGGACCACGTCGCCCATGCGCAAGCGGACCCGGTCGCCGGGGACGAGCTGACGCGCGGGGAGCAGGGCCCAGGCCCCGTCGCGAAGCACGCGCGCGTTCACCGCGAGCTTTGCACGAAGGGCGGCCACCGCGTTGCCGGCCTGGTGCTCCTCCCAGAACCCGACGACCCCGTTCACCACGAGAAGGACCAGGATGATGCTCAGGTCGTCCCAGTTCTCCACGAGGAGCGCGAGCGCCGCCGCGACCTCGATCATCCAGGGGATCGGGCCCCAGAAGTACCCGAGGAAGACGAGCAAGGGGTTGCGATGCTTCTCCGGGATCTCGTTGGGACCGTACCGACCCAGGAGCTCCTTGGCCTGGGCCGAGCTGAGCCCAGGCCCCTCCGCGGAGGGGGGCGACGTCGGGGCCGGCCCGGTCCCTTTCACCACGCCTCGGCGGAGGAGCGGGCCGAGCGATGAAGCTCACGTGGGGCGCGCCTCGGGTCGGCCCTTCAGAAGTGGACGAAGGGCCGCGCCTTCTGCTGCTCGTGTGGGCGCCCCTCGCCTCCCGGGGGTAGCGAGGTCCGACGCGTGGCTAGGTAGGTGAGCAGGACGAAGACACCCAGGGCGAGCCCGAAGGCCGTCCCTGAGGCCGCAGCCCCGACGTGGTCCGCAAGGAAGGCCGTCCCGAGGGTAGGGACCGCCAGCGAGAGGTAGCCGGTGAGGAAGAACCCCGAGAGGACCTCGCCTCCCACCGCGTCGGGGGCGACGCGGTCGACCAGGGTGACGGCCCCCATGTAGACGTAGCCGACGGCGACCCCCATCAGGACCCCCGATCCGAGCAGGACTGGAAGGGAGGCCAGCGGAAGGGAGAGCACGAAGAGGAGAAGGGAGAGCGCGAGCATCGGAAGTCCGAGGAGGAGGGCGTCCCGGTCCCGCACCTGACCGAGGAAGATCTGCACGATCGCGGCACCCGCGAACATGACGGAGACGAACGCCGAAGCCTCGAACGGGGCGATCCCCGTCGCCTCCCGGACCGCCGCGGGGGCGAGCGAGGCGAAGAACCCGTAGATCGCGTAGCACGCGGCGACCCCTCCCGCCGAGATCCAGAACGGCGCCCGGATCGACCGAGGGACGGAGATGTGGCGGATGCGCAGCCGGGTCGCTCCAGGACCAGGGTGGTAGTGGGGCGGGGTGACCCGGATCGCGAGCAGGCCCAAGAGGGCCGAGGCGACCAGGAAGACATAGACGAGCTGCCGCGGGTCGGGCAGGTACGCGACCGAGAGGCTGCTGACGAGGATGCCGGTGGCGACCGCGCCGAAGTTCGCACCAACGGCGACGCGGGCGACGTGGTGCTTGTCGAGGTGGGGCTCGCGATGGGTCATCGAGACGGTGGCCGTCCCGGTCGTCGCCCCCACGGCGAGGCCGGAGACGAAGCGCGCGGCGGCGAGCGCAAGGACTCCGTTCGCGAGGAGAAAGAGGACCCCGGAGAGGACCGTGAGGAGCATGCCCACGTAGAGGATCGGCCGGGTCCCCACGAGGTCCGCCTGAGGGGCCAACAGGAACATCGTCAGGAGGACGCCCACGGTGTACGAGGCGAAGATCGCCGCCAGGACGGTCGACGAGAACGCATACTCCCGCTGGTAAATCGAATAGAGCGGCGTGGGCACTCCGGCCCCGAAGGCCGTGACGGCGAGCACGTAGGCGATGCGGCGGAAGGGACCCCGGGTCCGCTCCGCGACCCCGTCCGTCGGCGACATGCGGCAACCTTCCGTGGGGCCCTAACCGCGGCCTGGGGGCCTCCGACCGCGGCGGCATGTTCGAAGCCGTTCTTGATGCTTGGCGAGCGGGTCGGCGAAGGGCCCTTCAAAGGTCCGGCAGACGAACGCCGAGCACGTGGAGACCCAGCGCGAGGACCAAGCCCACGGCGTACCACCCTGCAAAGCTGCGGTTGAGGAGGAACCCGAAGCCCACGAACCAGAGAGGCCAGGCTCCGGCCGGGTATCCCGGCGGAGGGTTTTCGGGATGGGGCCCCCGTAGCACTCGCCACGCGGGTACGGCCACCGGCAGGGAAAGAAGGGCCAAGAGAGAAGGGACCGGCAGCCGACCCCCCAGCACGAGGGCAACGACCGAGGCCGGCATCGCGACCAACAGGACCCGCATCGCGAAGCGGGCACGGGGTTCGCCCAGGATCACGGGGAGCGTGCGGATCCCCCTGCGGGCGTCGTCCTGGAGCTTGTCGATGTGCTTGCCCAAGATGACCAACGTGGCCCCCAGACCACTGGGGATCGCCCCGAGGAGGGCGAAGAGCGAGAGCGCCCCCGTCAACACGAACGCGCTTCCGGCGACCATGAGCGGCCCCCAGATGAGGAAGACCGCGACCTCTCCGAGACCGAGGTACTTGAGCCCAGGCCGGCTCGCGTAGCCCAGCGCCAGGACGAGGCCGACCAGGGCGAGAAGTCCGACCCAGGGTCCTCGCACCCAGACCAGAAGAGCTCCGCACGCCAGCGCGGCCGCGGCGGTCGTTGCCGCCCAGGTGCGGAGCTCCTTCTCCGTCAGGAACCCTGAGAGGATGGGATGCGGGCCGTACTGGACCCGGAAGTAATTCCCTTCGTCAACGCCACTGTGGAAGTCCTCCAGGTCATTGATGAGGTTGCTCGCGGCGTGCGCGAGGACAAGACCCAGGGCGAGCGGCGGGAGGAGCCACCAGTCGACCGGGCCCTGAAGCGCCGCGAACAACGTCCCCAAGGCCACGCTCAGGACCGTGAGCAGCAGCACGGCGCCCCGCGACACGAGCAGCCATCGCGACAGCAGGCCGCAGCTCGCCCACTCCTCTCGGCCCACCTTGGGGATCGTGGTCAAAGCCCTTCGCCACATGGGAACCCCGTCGAGGTCGCGCCAGCGTAGGAAGTTCCGACCTCACGGGGGAGGGAGGAGCTCAGCTCGGGAGCGGGGTCGCCCGCTTGCGGCTGACCAGCGTCGGGAGCTTCCCGAGCTCGGAGAGCTCGGAGGGGCTCAACTGAAGCTGGAGCGCCCCGGACGGAAGCATCCTCAACGAACGACGGTGAGGGTCGCCCCGCAGCTGGACCGAGAGTCCCTCGGGCCCCCCGGTGGCCACGAGAGGAAGCTTGGAGCCCTTCCACTGGGTGAGGAGGGTCGACAGGAAGGCCTCGAGCGCCTCCCCCTTACCCACCGCGAAGAACGCCTGCTGGGCGACCGACCGTCCATCGGAGCCCAGGAACAGGACCGGGACTGAAGGGAGCAACTTCGGAAAGCTCTTGGCGGGAGCCGCCGGCGAAGGCTCGCTCGATGCGGGGGGCTTCGGGGGAGCGGCGTGGGCCGCTTCCAGCTCGCCCTGCAGTCGCGCCGTATGCGACCGGGACTCCGACAGGTCGTGTGTGAGGCGCGCCACCTCGGCCTTTGCCGCCTCGAGCTCCGCCTCCGCTCGGGACCGTGCCTCTTCGCCCCGCTCCTTCTCGGTCCTCATCGTCTCGAGCTCCGCCTCGCGCGCGCGAAGCTCCTGCTCGGCCTTGTCCCAGCCGACCCGCATCTTCTCCGCCTCCGCTTTCCCTCCTCGGTGCGCTCCGAGCTCCTGGAGGGTGCGCTGAAGCTCCTCTCGGGAGGAGCTGAGGTCGTTCTCGAGCCGACCGCGGGCGCCACGTTCCTCCTCGACCTCGCTCCTCCGGAGCGCCTTCTCCCGCTCGAGGCCCGCGGTGGCCAGGGTGAGCTTGGAGGAGAGCTCCCGCGATTCGCTCGCCAACTGCTCCGCATCCCCCAGGGCGGCCTCCCGTTCCTTGACCGCAAGAACGAGCTCGGCGCGAAGATGAGCGACCTCGGCCATCAGGTCGGATAGGGCCAGGGTGGCAGGTCTCTCGACCAAGGCCCCACCGTCCGACCCGCTGGAGGGGCCCGAAGGGGCGAGCGACACTGGCTCCGTGGCGGAGACATCCTGGGCGAGGGAGGTCAGCTCTTCGAGCTCCCGCGCGAGAGAGCCCTGCTCCCCATCGGTGGTACCTGCGGGAGGTACCGTGGCTCCCTCCGGCGGGCGAGGCCGGGGCGGGGTCCGAGGGTCCTCGTCGGGCATGATGCCTACCACCTGGCGCAGTCCTTCGCCAGGGCGGTCCTTCGGCTTAAACCTGGGGGGAGGGCGCCGCCCCCCTGCCGGGCACGGATGCGGTGGACCCCGGTTCACCAAGGGCTCTTGGGGGACGGGCCGGGTAGTGTCCCTCGAGGGAGGTTCGCTTCAAGGGCTCCCCCTCGGGAGGATGGGTCGATGATGGAGCATCGTCATCTGATCGTGGGGAGCTGGTACGAGAACGGCCCTCCCTCCCGCACCGTCGAGGTCGTTTCGGAGGTGCTCTCCCACGTACGGGACCCCCCTCCAAGGGGAGAAGGGTCCCCCCGTGGGGGATTGCTCTACCGGGAACGCACGTTGTACCGGTGCGAGGGCGACAGTCCCTTCGCGGTCCACACCCTCGAGGAGTACGGCGACGATCCGCCGCGGAAGGTGGGGCTTCTGCAGCGCTACGCGTCCTGGGGCGAGGTGCTCGGGGACCACCCCGACCTCGCCCAGCGCGTCGCGGCGAACCTCCACCGGGTCGCGCGGTCGTCGTCGGCTCCTCGGCCGTTGGCGGATGCGGCCGCATAGCTCTCTCCGGGACCGCGGCCGCGGGAGGTCTCGGCCCTTCAGTCGATTGTCTGGGTCGGCCCGTCGGAACGGATGCGCGGGGGGGCGGAACCCGCATCAGATGATCTTCGCGTGGGTCGCGTTCAGCGGTCGGAACCCTCGCTTCGCATAGAAGCGTGCGGCGATCTGGTTCTGCGCGGGGAACTCGGCTGTGACGATGCCCGCCCCCTTTTCCTTCAGGATCCGGACCGTCTCCGCCAGGAGGTACTCTCCCACGTTCTTACGCCGGAAGGCCGGCAGGAGGTAGATGTCCAGGATGACCCCCTCGACCTCGGGCGTGTAGAAGATCCGGTCGCGCAGCGCGGCCCGAACGACCCCGACGACCCGGCCCTGGTCGGGCCCCGTCCCTTCACCGGCCAGGACCAGCATCTTCGGGTCCTTCACGGCGGTTTCCAGCACTCGCGTCGCGTGCGCTTCCGCGTCCATACGGACCTTGAGCAACGGGTCGAACTCCTCGTTCAGGCGCTTGAGCCGGACCAGAAGCCCGGCGAGCGCGGGGACGTCCTCCGCCTGCGCCGGTCGCACCGTGATGCGGTGGGCGGTCTCCTTGTGGCCCGCGGCGGCCTCCTCGATCAATCTGGCGGCTTTGCTGTCCGACATCGTGTTTCGCTCCCCCACCCTTCGCACGCTCCTCGCTGCTCTTCTCCTCGCTTTCGTGGGTGAACTTCGATGGTCCCTAGTCGCTCTCCTGCCCCGGCATCGGGGGCAGCAAGCCGTTCTTCATGAGGACGCGGGAGAGCTCCTTGGGTCGGGCCATCCGCGACTGCGCGAGCTGGAGGAACTCCTCCTTCGTGCGCTTCGCTCGGGCGATGCCGAGCTCCACGGCCTTCGTGGCCACCGAGGCCGCGACCTCGGGAAAGACCCCTTCCTCGGCCATCGTGGGGAGGATGTGCTCTCGCGTGAGCCCCTTGACCTTCGCCTGGCGGGCGAGGGCCTGGGCGGCCTCCAGGGCGAGCACGTCGGGGATCCCCTTCGCGTGGGCGTCCAGGATCCCTCGGAAGACCGGGGGGAAGATCAGCGAGTTGTTGACCTGGTTCGGGAAGTCGCTCCGCCCCGTCGCGACGATCGCCGCGCCCGCGTCCCGCGCGACATGCGGCCAGACCTCGGGGTCGGGATTGGCGAGCGAGAAGACGATGGCCTCCGGGGCCATGGTCGAGATCCAATCGGGCTTGACCATGCCGGGCTGGGGGGTCGAGGCGGCGATGAGCACGTCCGCCCCGCGAAGGGCCTCCTTGAGCCCCCCTTGGGTCCGGGCCTCGTTCGTCGTCAGCGCGAGCTCGTACTTCCATCGGTTGCGGAGCATGAGCTCGTCGATGTCCTCCCGCTCCGAGTGCAGGATCCCCCGGTGGTCCACGACGGTCAGGGCCCCCATGTCGCAGTTGAGCGCCTTCAACAGTCGGGCGGTGGCCAGGTTTGCCGCCCCCGCCCCCAGGAGGACGATCCCCGTCTGCCAGATCTTCCGGCCCGTGAGCTCGAGGGCGTTCAGGAGGCCGGCGACGGTGGCGGCCGCGGTGCCCAACTGGTCGTCGTGCCACACAGGGATCGAGAGCGAGCGCTGCAGGTCGTCCAGGATCTGAAAGCACTTGGGGCTCGCGATATCCTCGAGGTTCACCCCGCCCAGGGCAGGCTCCAAGCGCTGGACCGTGGCGACGATCTCTGCCGGGTCCTTGGTCCGGATCGGGATCGGGAAGGCGTCGACCCCACCCAGGTACTTGAACAGGAGCGCCTTGCCCTCCATCACCGGGAGCGCCGCCTCCGGTCCCACGTCGCCCAGACCCAGGACCCGCGAACCGTCGGTCACGATGGCGATGGTGTTCCATCGCCCCGTGAGCTCGAAGGCGAGCTCGGGGTCCTTGTGGATCTGCCGCGAGACCTCGGCGATCCCCGGGGTGTACCAGTACGAGAAGTCCTTGAGGGTCCGCACGGGGACCTTCGGGATGACCTCGATCTTCCCCGCGAAGTGGCGGGCGAGGTCGACCGCGCGTTCGGAGAGGCCCCGCGTCTCCTCCTCGGCCTCCCGGGAGCGGGCCTCCTCGAGCTCCTGGTCCGTCTTGCGCCCGCCTTCCTCGACCCCGGGGCGGGAGCGGGGGAGGACTTCGACCATGAGGGCCACGACCCGAGCCCCCGTCAGGGGCGCGCGCCTAGGGATGGCCGTGGGAGACGAATAAAACGTTGGTGACGGGATTGGACGCCGCCGTCGGACCTAGGCTTGAAGAGCCCCCGACGGCATCCGTGGTCCGCGGGGTCAATGCCGGCGGATTCGACGCTGCCTGCGACAGCGCCTCCGGCGCCACTTGCCCTCCCCTTCACCGCCCGCGACGCGCGCCGCGAACAGCTCCAGCGAGAGTACGAGGAGGCCGTCGCCCGCCTTCGGCGGGTGCGCCAGTACCGCTTCGTGATCTATGGCGAGGTCCGCCGTTGTCTCGCCGTCCTGGGCGACCAGGCGAGCGAGCTCGTCGGGGGCGAGAGGTACGAGGAGCTCAAGCGTGAGAGCGAGATGCTCTCGACGGACCCCGTCCCGATCGAGGGGATGGAAGGTGAGGAGCCCCTCACGGACCCGGCCCTGGCCTGGATGGAACCGGAATCTCTGCCGGAGGCGGTGGAGGGGCCACCCTCGCTCCCGCCCGCCCCTAGTTCGGAGGAGACGGGCCACGCGGCGAGGACCCTTCGGGAGTGCCTGGAGTACTTGGATGCCGCGGACCGCTCGATCCCGGAGTTCCACGTAGCGATCCTGCAGGCCGAGGCACGTCTCAAGGAGCTCGGCGAGACCCCGACCGTCGCCGTCGAGGTCGTGACCAGCCCGGTCTCGCCCCCCCCGACGACCGCGCCGCCAGCTTCGACCAGCTGAGCGCGCCCTTCCCCCCCGTCGCCCTCGGGTTCAAGTGGCCTCCCCTCTCTCCGCGACGGTCCTGCCATGGCCTCGCGCTCTGCCTCCTATCTCCGGGACCCGATCTACGGTCTGGTCCCGCTCTCGCCGGGGGAGGTCGACCTCCTCGGTATCCCCTTGCTGACCCGCCTCAAGAGCATCCGCCAGATGGGTTTCGCCTGGTCGATCTTCCCCGGGGCCAATCACACCCGTTTCGAGCACTCCGTGGGGGTCATGCACGCGGCGGGTCTCCTCGTGCGCGACCTTCCGGGGTTCGACGAGCGCCGTACCCGGATGGTCCGGCTCGCCGGCCTCCTGCACGACGTGGGGCACCCTCCGTTCTCCCACACGCTCGAACTGGCCGCGAGGCTCTACGGAAAGGAGGTCAACGCCCCCGAGCTCTCCGCGCTCTCCTCCCATGAGGCGGTGACGGAGCGCCGTGTCGCGACGGACCGAGACCTGCGCGAGGTCCTGGAGCGGCACGCGGAGTTCCGGGAGATCGACCCGAAGGAGCTGGCCACCCTCGCCGTGGGACGCCACCCCGACACGTCAATGAGCCTGATCGTCCACGGGGAGATCGACGCGGACCGCATCGATTACATCACGCGCGACAACCTCCACTGCGGGTTCCCCTCGGGCCTCGACATGCACGTCATCCCCTCCCTCTTCCTTCGCCGGGAGGATGGGGAGATCGTCCTCAACGAAGAGCGGGCCTACTTCGCGGAGCAGCTCCTGCTTGCACGCCACCATCTCCAGGTCAAGATCCACGACGAGCCCAGGGACCGGCTCGCGGACCTTCTGCTGGCTCGCGCCCTCCGGGCCTTCTTCCTCATCGGCGAGAAGGTCCGTCGGAAGGAGTTCACCCGCATCGCAGAGATGGCCGGTGACGCCGAGCTCATGGCGCTCCTGCGCGCCTCGGTCCCCGAGGAGACCGCGGAGCTCGAGGCGTTGCTCGCCGGCCGACCGACGTGGAACGAGCTCGCCGAGATCTCCTTCCCCGAGATCTCCCCGCCCGCCAGGTACGCCGTCAGCCTCCTGCTCTCGGAGTCCCACCGCGACCTTTCCTCGCGTCTCGCCTCCACCCTCGGGGAGTGGTTGGGGACCGACGTGATCGCGGACGTGTGGGGCGCGACGCCCCCCGGGGCGTCGCTGCGAGCCGCTGCCCCGGACAGCCCCCGTCCCCCGGTGCCCCTGACCTCGCTTCCCCTGATCCGCGGCACGGTCGCCGCCACCCATCGCGCCATGGGGGTGCGACTCTACGTTCGGGCGAAGGGGCCCTCGCCCAAGCTCCTGCTCCCTCGGGCCCACGAACGCTACGCTTCGCGTGTGGACGCCGGGTTCGACCTGCGGAGGGCGAAGAACTTCCACGACCGCCTCTCCAAGGAGGAGGCCCAGGGTTTCATCGTCTCGCTCGAGCTGGAGTCCGCGCTGCTCGCGACCGTCTTGGACGCGCACGCCGGGAGGACCTTCACGCCCGATGCCGCGCTCCTCATGCTGAGCGCACTCTTCGAGGCGTTCTCGGCTCCCCCCCTTGAGGAGGTCCGGGTCTACCTGGAGGGGGAGACCGGGTTCGCGTCGATCGCCCGGGCCTCGCGCCTACCCGACCGCTGGAAGGAGCTGCTCGGCTCCGCGTTCCCGTATACGGTCCCCCTCGAGGAGGGCCCACGTCCGACCGTCCTCTCGCGTCCCGACCCGGACCTGGAGGCCGACCTGGACCGTCTCGAGGCCTTCGGCCTTGTGGTTCGCCTTCCTCGTGAGGAGCGGCGGGGCCGCCACTTTGCTTCGCTCGACCGATATGCGCTCGCGGGATGGGGGCGGGGGCTCGTCCGACAGCTCCTGCTGCGTGACGAGCGGCTCTCGAAGCTCCACGCCGAGGTCACGAGCGCGCTCTCCCACCTCGTGGCCGAGAACGAAGAGGTCTTCCGCGCCTTCTTCGGACTCGCTGGCCGTAGCGGGGCCGCCGCGAAGAAGGCCCGTCGCGGGAGCCGAGGGGAGCTTCCCCTACCGGTCAGCCGGTGAAAGGAGCGAACCCTCGTCCGCGAACCTCCGGGCGGCGATCCTCAGCGATCCCCAGAGGACCAGCGCGGCAAAGGCGTAGAAGGCAAGGGCATACCTGCCCAGGTCGTACTGCACGGCGGGGGAGATCGATGCCAGAGCGGCCCCGGAGATGAACAGGGCGAGGAGGGTCGGCACGAGCGTTCCGCAGCAGAGGGAGGGGAGCAACCCTGCGACAAGCGCGGCGAGCGGCCCTCCCTTCGGGGCCCGACCCGGGCTCGCGCAGCTTGGGTGCCGAAGGAGAAAGAGGTTGACCAGGAAGACTAGGGGAAGCAGGAGTCCCATGAGGACCGCGAAGCCGGCCTCCTCCGGCTCGATCTCCCCCAATGCCCAGGGGGCGAGCGTCCCCAGGCGGAGGCCGGGAAGGAGGAGGGCGTAGGTGATCCCGACCAACGGAACGCCCACCGAGTAGCCAAGCAGGTAGCTCCGTTCGCGAAGCACGCGCCGCACCGCGAGCACTTCGGGGAAGCGGCGACGCGCGGGAACCGCCATCGCCGGGCCCTCAGGTGCCTTGCGCTTCTTGGAGCGCGGCCGGGAAGGAGGCGGGGAGGTTCGTCCCCGTGTCGATCACCGTGCCCCCGGAGTTGATCACATAGTACGCGTCCATGTAAGAATCCGGGTTGTAGGTCGTCGTTCCGCCGGAGGAGCCCGCGCCCAGCACCCAGAGGGGGCTCGCCACGTACCCGTTCTGGGAGGCGAAGGAGCTCAAACTGGGACCGGGCTGTCCCAGGTCGTTGTAGGACTCCACCTCGAGCAGCGTGATCCCTGCCGAACCGTATTGAGCGGCGTAGTTCGTCGCGAAGTATTGTGTGCCTTGCCCGCAAGTGCTGCAGTAGGTCGCGACCCACCAAAGTACGATCGGGTGGCCCTCGTACGCGGCCAGCTGGTGGTTGTTCCCTGAAAGATCGGTGAAGGAGAAGTCCGGGGCAGTCTTGCCGACCTGGGCTTGGGGCAATCCTGAGGGGGGCCGCACGAGGACCCAGGCCAGGACAACGGCCAGGAGGACCGCGACCCCCACGAGCACCCACGCCCTCCGTGAGCCAGGGACCTTCCACGGGCGCCTCGCACGTGAATCGTTCCGCGACGGGCCGTCCGCCTCCTCCTCCCAGGTCTTGCCGGGGTGAACGTCACGGATATGACCCCGCAATCGGTCGCGCCGGACCGAGGAGCGGCAATGCGGGCATCGAGCGGTCGTTCTTGCCCTAGGTCGCTCCCCCATGATCGGCCCAGGTGTCACCAGCAACGAGCAGAAGAAGCCGTTTTCCTCTGCGGACCCCACCCGACAGCGCCCTGCCCCCCCCGTTCCCCGACCGAGGCAGGAGGGTCCGTCCCAGGAGCGCTCATCGCCTCCTCGAAGGATCAAGGGTGGGTCGCAGAAGCTCGGGGTAAGGCCCTTGGCTCGGCGGGGGACCCGGTCTCACGCCGACCGGACCCACACACCGGAAGTCCTTCGTAGGCATCGATGCGCTCTGGCACGCGCTGCCATCGAACGTGGTCGTGTCGAGACAGGAGGCGGTCCCCGACAGAGAAGAGGAAGGCGGCGGTCTCGATCGAGGCCAGGAAGAAGAGGGAGCGAAGACCCCGAGGTCTTACGAGCGTCGTTCGGAACAGGAGCCGTAAGGCCTCCCCGGGCGATGCTCGGGCGAACCGGGGGAAGGTCGAAGGCGGCAGGCCCACCGCCGCGGCTACCTGGTGGTGTCCGAAGAGGATGCGACGCCGTTGTACGAGGTGGTCGCGGAAATTCCCTGGCACGCTCAGCGCGACCTTCGCTGCGGGCGCGTACCGAAGCGCCCCTCCGGCCCTCGAGATGCTGGCCGCGAGGTACGAACCGTCGTTGATGGTCCCCGGAGGGAGGGCGGGGAGCGAACGCGTGGACAGGAGCATCAGCTCATCCGATAGGTGGGTACCGCGCGCCGTGCCGAGCAGTCGAAGGTGGAGCTCATGGTGCAGCTCCCAAAGAAGGGAGAGGGCTTCGAACAGACGGCCCGTTCCTTGGGGTGGCACGGGTCGCGCCATCGCGCCAAAGGGGGGCGCGAGATCGGTCGTAACCCGGAGCAGGGCCGCAATGGCCCCCGGCTCCGCGCGCGCGTCGCCGTTGAGGAGGACGACCCTGTCTCCGCGCGCACGCGCGAGGACCTGCCGGATCGCCGCGGACTTGCCCTGGCGGTGGTGCTCGACCACCAGGTGCACCCTAGGGTCCTGCCGGGCGATCTCCTCGACGATCGGCACGGTACGGTCCGTGCAACCGCTGGCCACGACCCAAAGGTCCGACCAGGCGAAACCCCGCGGCAGTTCCTGAGCGAGGAGCGATACGATAGCTCCCCGGATGGTCCTCTCCTCGTTGCAAGCGACCACGCCTCCCGAAAGGTCGGTGTTGGGGGTTCGAGCTCCAGGTCCCACAAGATGCATGGGGTCCCCCTAGAGGTCGGAGGTGACCGCGAGGACCAATGGCCCGCGCGGTCGCGCAAGCGCCTCGTCCCCATGGGTCGGTCCCTGTCCGCGATCTCGCGCGTACGTCTGTCGAAGCTGGTCGAACTTCCCGGAAAGGAGGAAGAACTTGCGAAGGCCAGTCACGGATCGGAAGGCCTCCTTGGTCCTCCCCATGCGACGCTGCCTGCCCGAAATCCATGTCCCCTTGAGCTGCAGGTAGGTCGCCAGGAGAGGGAATCCCACCAAGTTCAGGAGGCGCACGAGCACCGGGGCCGGATGCGCTGGCGCAGGCCTACCACATGTGGGGAGCCTCCACCGAGCGTAGAGCCGAGGTAGTGCTTCCTGGACCCAGGGCGTGGAAGCGAGGAACTGACGGTAGAACGCCTCCCCGACGACCGGACGAGCGACCAGGAGCTCCCGCGCCTCCAGCACGCCTCGGCGCGATGCCAGGTATCGTTCGACCTCATCCTCGTCCACCACATGGTTGAAACACCAGACCCGGCCGCCCGCGCGCGGGTGGAACCGTAGCGCGGCGTAGACGTAGAGAAGGAACGGCCAGAGAGCGCCGCGACGGGTGATCACGAAGAGGTCGAGGTCGCTCTCGTCCGCCGCCTCCCCATAGGCCACCGAGCCCGTCACGACAACGCACCGCACCAGGCCGAGCGAAGGGCCCAGCACCTCCGGGAGCTCCTCGAGCGCATGCTTCCACTGTTCCTCAGCCACCGCCCTTCGACCCTCGAGGACGGCGCTGGAAGCGAAAGTCCCGGCGGGACGAACCCGGTCCTCCTCGAACGACCCTGTTCCCGGGTGGGCACTCAACCACACCTTGAGGTCCTCCGACGTGCGGACCGGCCCTTCGGGGAGGAGAGCGATCAGGTCGTCGGGCGCGATGGCGGTCTGGAGCATAGCCGCGACCTGGAGCAGGGTCCTCACGCGGTGCTCTTGGTCCTTGAGCTGGTCGGGCGGTCCTCGCATCGCGTGGCCCTCTGCGTCCACCTTTTGCAGGGGAGTCCGCGTCGCGGTGCGACCATCCGAAAGAGCGGACCGGGCCCTCCCGCGTCGAAGGCGAGGGTGTCGGTGACCCCATCCAGGGGCACCCGTAGGCGTCGCGCCTACGAAGCCTTCGCCGCCGTCGACGGCGCACATCACCACGGAAGTCTCTCCCCGAGCCTTTGAGGTAGGCCGAGGGAGAAGCTGGTTCTCCTGATTCTCAAGCGTGGAAAGCGGCGGGCCCTGGAGCGGGCTCGACCCCCATATCCCCCCCGGGGGAGCGCTCGGCACGGCGACCCTGCCCTACTTCGCGGCCCTAGGTGCGGCCTCGCTCGCACGTGGAGGACCCGTCCCCCCACGTCGACGGGCAGCGCGAAGGCAGAGGACGAGCGCGGTGACGACGACGACGACGGCCGCGACGACCGCGATGATCGCGAACGTGTCCCCGTCCAGCTGGGGCGAGGAGGGGTTCGCTGAGGTCCCGGGAAGGACAGAAACCAGGCCCTGCATCGAGGGGTAGTGGTACCGGCAAATGAACTGATAGGTCCCCCAGTTCGGGAACGTCACCGTGAACGACGCGGTCTGCGAACCGTTCAGGGATCGGTCGGCGAGAAGGTTGGGCCACGTGAACCAGTCTCCCGGTGCGGTCCCCGGACTGGTGCCGGAAGGTGCGGTCTGATTAACGAGCGAGGAGAGCGTGAACGTGTGGGAGGCCGTTCCCGCATCGGTGACGGTGAAAGTGACGGTCCGTGAGCTGACGCTTGGGCTGGAGGGAACGAAGCTCAGTTGGTCCGTCACTTGAAGGCTGATGGTTGCGGTAGCCCCGCTGCCGGCCGAGGGGACGTACCTCGGCGGCGCCCCCGGCCCCATACCCTGAGAGAGGGTCGGGACGATGAGGAAGAGTAGGACCAGAAAGGCGACCGCTCCCGTCTTGAGGTGGAGAGACCGGGTGAGGGGTTCCGGCGGCATCATGGCGCTTCCCTGCCCTTCCCACGCGCAGCGGAGGAGGGGCGCTCTCCCCAGGGGAGGGTGACTGGCCCGGAGGGGGCGGGCGACGTGGACGTCACGAGGGTGGGTTCGCCATGAAGGTCTTCGTCGCAGGTCTCCACCGGATCGCTCGCGGCATGACCTCTCCACTCACGAGGTGAGAGATAGTTCGGGCGATGATTCTCGAATGTGAGGACGCCCGCGCCCTCCTCGTGAACGGTATGGCCTTCCTTCTCCGAGCACGCTTGGGTCCCGTATCGTGACCACCGCGAGGGTTCCGCCCCACAGCAGTCCTGGGTAATCGATGAGCCGTTCCGCCCCTCCCGCTCCCACCGTGCCGTACGCCCCCGTGAGCGTCATCAGCAACCCCACCGAGGCCACTCCTATGATGGATGCCGTGAAGATCGTGAGCCTGCGCCGCCGATCATGCAGGAAGGTCCAGAAGAAGGCCCAGATCGCGATCGCCGGCAGAACATAGAGGAGGAGGCCGAAGACCCAGTGGACCTCGGTGCCCTCGGGGAAGACCCCGGCCAGCACAAGATCGGAACCGAGCACGGTCACGACCGGTCGCCCGTATCGGAACCTACCCGGGAGGCCTTGGGCGAAGAGGGCGGTCGTCAACCCTAGCCCCGCGAGCGTTCCGTTGAAGAGGGAGGCCAGGGTGGGGTCCCCCACGCCGAGCGCGGCGATGGGTCCGACCGTGGTTGAATAACCGACCCGGATGGCCTGCTCGAACATGAGGACCGCGGCGAAGAGCACGACCCCTACCAGGAGGACGCTCGGGCCCAACCTCGGGGCTCTCATCCAACACGTCATCATCGTACCCACCCTTAGAGCGGGCCTGCTCAGCTGGTTCGCATCTCCACGGAAGCGACGAGGAGCGAAACCCCCGCGAGAGATGCCCCGGAGCTGATCGCCGTGCACCAGAAGAGGTCCCCTGTCGCGAAGTACATCGTGGTCCACGCGAGCGGCGTTCCGATTGCCATGACGGCCAAGCCGAGCCCGAGCAAGAGCATGGGACGCGAGTGGCGGGACCGGTACGCCACGACCGCCCGTACCACGAGGAACCCGCCAAGAGCGGCCAGGGCCACGAAGAGGACCCAAAGCGGCCAGAGCGCGAGGATCTCAACGACTTCGCTCATCGCTCACCACCCTTCCTCAGCTCCTCCCAAAGGTCCGCCATCCGCTCGGACGCAAGGACCCGGAACTTCGCCAGGACCTGCACGCCCCCGCCCCCGAAATGGACCGTTCCTTCGGCAAGGAGCGAGCGGAACAGGTCCGTGCGCCTCCCCTCGGTCGAGAGCACGGAACGTTGGACCCCCACCAGTCCTGCCCCCTGAAGCTCCCCGAGCTTGCGATAGACCGAGCTCTGGGGGACCGAGAGCTCCCGCAAGAGATCTTGGACCGTACGGGGCCGGTCGTTGAGCAACGTGAGGATCGCACGGCAGGAAGGGTCTCCCAGGGCCGCCAAGATCGCCTCCTCACGCTCGACGGAGACTCTGCCGAGCTGGGTAGCGCCAAGGTCCTGCGCTTCATGCTGTCCATCGTTACCGGGATCGGACATGATGCACCTTCGGATGGTTCCCGAATCTGGTAACGGTCTCCCCGACGAGGTCCGAAGCTTCCCACCTCTTATTCCTCACGTGGCGACCAACACGGGTTCAGAGGCGGGACGGGGCCTCGAGCCCGCGAAGCTGAGCTCGCTTGCGTCTTGAGGTCGCGGACCTGACCTCCCTCCATCCCCTTTTTCGGGTCGGTGACGGTCCCCCCACCGACTTGGAGCGGGGCATGGAGGGAACGGGCCCCGTCGAGCTCACGCGGGAGGTGAACGGCGCTCCCGCTCACTTCGTGGAGGAGGGGGCCGGTCCCTCGCTGCTCTTCGTGCACGACCTGATGGAATCCCTCGTGGCGTTCGGCCCCCTGGTGCACGAGCTAGGGCCCCGCTATCGGAAGGTCTTGGTGGACCTCCCGGGTCTGGGGAAGACCCCGGTGCCAGAAGGTTGGGACTACACCCTCGCTTCGTACGGCGCGTTCCTGAACGGGGCGTTGCGAGAGTCGGCGTGCCGCGACACGACCCTCATCTTGCATGGGTTCGGGGTCCTGGTGGGGTTGGAAGCGCTCTCGGTCGAGGCGGGCGAGGCCTCCCGACGCGTCTCCCGCGTGGTGCTCCTGAACGGCCCGCTCTACGACGACGACTCCGCGAGCGTGCTCTCCTTCCTGAAGCGGGGGCCCTTCGAGGCGTTGACCTCGGCACCGCCCATGGACCTCGGGACGTACCGACGGCTCGTCCTGAAGCGGTTCGGGGACCCGACCTACTTCGACGAGGGCCAGGTCGAGGACCTCTACCACGGCTGGGGACGACACGGGCCCTCGACCGTGCGTGCCGTCGCGCGACACCTACCGGAACTGCGGGAAGCCCTTCCCCGCCTCCGCTCGAGCCTCTCGAAATGGGGAGGACCGGTCTACGTGTACTGGGGAGAGGACGACCCCTTCCTCGGGAGCGAGGCCGCGCACCGGCTGGGGCGCGAGGTGCGCCGGGCGAAGGTCCTGATCTTCCCCGAGGTCGGGTACCTCCCGCACGAGGAGGCTCCACGCTCGATCTCCGACCATCTGCGGAAGGTCGTGCGCGTGGCGAGGCCCCGTGCCCTTCCTCCCGGACCCTCGGCGCCTCCTGTCGCGTAGCATGCCCGAGTTCGACCTCGTCGCGCCGCTCTACGACGCCACACGTCGGCCGCCCTCCCCGGCCGAGCTGGGGGCCGTCGCGGAAGCCTTGCAGACGTGCACCGAGGTTCTCGAAGCCGGCGTAGGGACAGGGAGGTTCGCGAAACCGCTCTCCGACCGAGGCTTCCACCTCACGGGGGTCGACATCTCCCGGGAAATGCTGAAGAGGGCCGGCGAGAAGGGCCTGCCGCGGCTTCTCCAGGCGGACGTCCACCGGCTCCCGTTCCGTGATGGGGCCTTCGAGGCGAGCCTCATCATCCATGTCCTGCAGCTCATCCCGGAGCCTGCGCGCGCGCTCGAGGAGCTCGCGCGGGTGGCAAGGGAGCGCGTGGTCGCCCACCTCCCCGACCACCGATCGGGGGGGCTCGCGCTGCGAGGAGAACTGCTGCAGCGCTACGGCGAGATCGCCGCCGAGATGGGGCACCCACTCCCCCCACGTCGTCGCTTTTGGGAGAACACCGAGCGCGTGCTGAGGGACCTCCCACCGGAGCGCGTCTTCGTGGTGGAGGAGGACATCAGCCCTCCGACGGACCCCGAGATGCGATGGAGGGACCTGCGCGGGTTCGGGGGGCTCATCACGGTCCCCCCCGAAATGCACGAACGGATCGTGGCAAGGCTCCTGGAGGAAGGTCGAGGGGATGAGCTCCCGCTCGGACCGCGGACGCGCACCCTCCGTGTGGCGGTCTGGGAAACGTCAGGGCTCCGTCAGCTCATGAAGAACCGTTCTGAACGACGCAACGGGGGTTTGCGCTTCTGACGGGGCTCCGGGCGCGTGTCTCCTCGATCGCAGCCTGCCAGGGCGACCACTTCTGGTTGCCCCAGATGGCCGTCCTTCAACAACGCTCAACCCTTTAATGCAATGTAGTCATGTGTAGTTCCGTGGTAGAGGATCAGGTCACGACGATCCGTCTTGGACGCGACATGCTCGCGCTCTTCGACCGCATGGCCAAGAAGCTGGAGGTTGAGCGTTCCACCCTCCTTCGGCGGGCCCTGATCAAGGGGGCGAGGGCTGTCCTGCTGGACGAAGCCCTGTCGCAGTACCTCCGAGGGGACCTGAGCGCAGGGGCGGCCTCCGAGTGGGCCGGCGTGAGCTACATCGAGTTCCTGGACGAACTGAAGGCACGACGGCTCCCCTATCTCGCCGACAACGAGGGCATCGCCGAGGAGCTGGCCGAGTTCAGGTCCAAGACCAAGACCCAGGTGAGTTCGGGTGCGCGCCGTCATCGTTGACACATCTGCCCTCATCTTCCTGGGACGGCTCCACCGCCTCCGCCTCGCCCAGGTCCTGGGCAGCGTGGTCGTCCCAGGACCTGTGATGGAGGAGTTGGTCCGCGGACGTGGCAAGGATCCTGACACGGTCGGCCGGGTGGAGGACTGGATCCGGCGCGAGCGTCTGGAGGTGCGCGCCGTGCGGCTACCTCCGGGGTTCCACCCCAGCCTCGGCGTGGGGGAACGCGCGGTCCTGCGCGCGGCTTCCGAGGAGAAGGACCCGGTCCTCCTCGTCGACGAAGGACCCGCTCGCCGGGTCGCCAAGCATCTTGGATATCGGGTCTTGAGCACCCCCTACGTCCTGCTGGAAGGCGTTCGCGTGAGGGCCATCACTCCTCTCGAAGGGCAGATGGACCTCGACCGGTTGGTCGCCTTGGGCTACTTCCTGGATGCCCGCCTCTTTGCGGAACTCAAGACGATCCTCGGGGAACTCTGAGCCGCGCGTTCTTCGACTTCCGCGCGTTGGAAGCATCCGCAGCCAGGACCGCGGCTCAGAGCGCACGGGACTTCTATCAACCGATGTGAGTGGAGCAGGGTAGGGCGCTGGCCAAGCTCTATGGAGAGGACCCGCGCTCCTCCGTTCGTGAACGAGGATGCACCGCCAGGCTCGGGGGGGCCCCCTCATGCCGTCGCCTTCCCGTCGGAGCTCCTCGAGGAGCTTGACCGGGGCAGGGGCTCCCTCCTGCTCCTCCACGGGGGCACGGAGGTCTCTCGTGGTCGTGAGCTCGATGACCTCGCCAACGCCGCACGGAGGCGCGGCCTGGAGGCGGAGATCCTCGTGGCCGACCCGTTCGAGCAGGAAGTGCCCTTCGGTGCGCTCCTCCCTTGGCTCTCGCGGCTGCTTCCATCCCACCACCACGTGAGCGGCCGGGACGCCCCGGCGGAGGCCTGGCTTCCGCTTGTCGCGCTCTCCGGCCTTCTGGCCACCGAGGGGGCACGCCAGGCAACGCTGGACCTTTCCCCCGCCGCTTCCGCCGTCCCAGAGCCTTCCCACGAGGGGGCCGAGAACGGTCCCACCGGGGCGCGGGGCTCGGAGAGGCCGGGTCCTCCCCCCGACCTCGAAGCTGAATGGCAGTTCGTGCCACCGGAGGACCTACGCGCGGTCCTTCTGGAGCTGGTCGAGGGCCGGGCGCGCAAGGGCCCGACGGTGGTCTGCGTTCGCCACGCCGAGCACTTGGACTTGGCGGGTCGGGAGTGGTTCCAGCAGCTCGCCCGCGGGCTGGAGCGGCTCCCCCTCCTTGTCTCCCTCTCCTTCGATACGGAGGGGCCCGAGCTCGCCGGGTGGCGTGGCGTGGGACCCTCCGCCGGCCCGTGCGAGCAGACCCTCCCGCCTGACCCGGGTCGTTCCCCATCCTCCTCCCCGGGACCCCACCCTACGCCGCCGCGGGCCCTCTCGGCCGAGGACGGAAGACTGCTCGGGGCGGTCGCGCTGGCAGGTCCGGACGCCCATCCCGTCGCGCTCTCCCAAGCGCTGGGCACGCCTCCCGATTGGACGGAGGCGGGACTCTCCCATCTTGCCGCCCAAGGCTGGATCGAGAGGGAAGGGGGCGTCTGGCGTCTTTCCTCCCCCGACCGACGTGCGGAGGTGCTCAAAGAGCTAGGCCCCGCCACGGTCGCCCAGCTGCACCGTGGGCTAGCGGCCATGCTGGAGAAGCTCCATCCGGTCCCCCGAGGGAAGGTCCTCTTTCGCCTGGGGGACCACTGGGCGGAGGCGGGGGGGGTCGAGTCGGGGTTCCCCCGGCTCCTGGCGTCGGCCGTGGAGTGTGAGCGCTGGGGCGCCCCAGTCATGGCGGAGACACGCCTGAGGCGAGCTCTTCTTCTGGCCCAAGGGGAGGCGGGAGCCCGGGGTCGTGAGCTCGAGGAGATCGCCTACTCGCGGATCTCTGCGGTCCGCTACCGTTCCTCCGATCCGTCGGGTGCCCTCGAGGCGGTCCGCCGCGCCCTGGCGCTCGCCCGGGGGCGGGGGACGAGCGTCCATCAATGGGCCTTGTACGTCGCTCGTGCTGGGATGGCCCAGGTGGACCTGGGAGAGGACCCCGAGGCCGAGCTCACCGCGACGCTCGAGAAGGTGCGGGGTCAGTTCCCCGAGGTGGAGGCCGAGCTGCTGAGGGTCCGAGCGGTCAATCGATTCTCCCACGGCCGCTCGGGGGAGGCGATCGATGATGCGGAGCGGGCGTGCGCGCTGCTGGAGGGTTCCCCGAACGCTGCGGCGCGCGTGCGCGTCCAGATCGCGGCGGCGGGGACCTGCCTCTTCAGCGGTGGAGACCCGGAGAAGGCCCGGGAACACCTCTTGCAGGCCCTCGACCTCCGCGGGGGCGTGGAAGGTGGGCCCGACCAGGGGCTCATCGTCGCGGTGCTGGACCAGCTCTCCCAGGTGGAGTTCAACCTAGGACGGTACGCCCCGGCCCTCGCGCGAGGGGAGGAGGCCATCCGGGAGGCGCGACGGCTGGGGACGCGACAGGGCCTGGCCGACGCCCTCGGGAACACCGCGGAGGCGGCCTGCGCGGCGGGGGACCCCGCCCGCGCGGCGGCCCTGGCCGAGGAGCTCCGTGGGCTCTGCTCTCGGTACCGCATCCCCGAGCCGGACGCGAGCCACCTCCAGCTCCTCCTCGTCGAGGGGCTGGTCGCCGAGGCGGGGGGGGACCCGAAGGAGGCCCTCGTGAGGTTCGAGCGCCTGGTCGCGGTGGCAGAGAAGGCGGGGAAGTTGAACTACCTCGGCCAGGCCCTGATCCAGAAGGCCCTCCTCCTGGAGCGGACCGGGGACCGGAACGGGGCGCGGGCCCTGATCGGCCGTCTCCACCGGGGCGGGTTGGTGAGGAACCTCCCCGCGGACAACCGGAAGAAGCTCGCCGGTCTCGAGGCGAGGTTAGCCCCCGCGGCATCCGAAGGATCGACCCGACAGCGATAGGAGGTGGGGGGCCACCGTGCCCCTCGGTGCGCCCCCCCTTCGACCCACCTCGCGCTCCGACGTGCCGGCCGGAACGTGACGATGACGCCCCACGGCTCCCCGGGAGCGTCGCGTCCCTCACCCGTGCCGTTACGCCGGGAAGCGTCGCTGGAGCCCGGAGTAGATCGCGAGCAGGTCCATTCCCTTCGTGAGCCCGCTCTGACCTTCCCCCACGGGATTGGTCTCGAAGTAGGTCTTGATCTCCTTCTCGCGGCCCAGGCCGAGGTAGGGTACCGACCACTGCAGCAGGATCGGGACGATCCCCGTTCCTCCGAAGTTTTGGACGATCACCGGGAAGAACTGCTGGAACGCTTCCCACATCACGTCGTGCGCATCGACGTTCTGGAGGAGGGAGACGAGGACCTCCAGTCCTGTCGTGGGGTTCACTTGCCCGCTGAAGGGCAACGCGACGGACCGCTCCAGCGCCACTCGATCGGTGAACGCGCCCAAAGCGTGGGCGAGCCGCCCCTTCTCCTCATCGGTCTTGGAGTTCTGAAGCCTCTGCAGGATCTCGTCGAAGACCGCCGCTCCGCGCGTTCGAGCGTACGCGACAGCGATCGCCTGGCGCAGCGAGGGATCGGAACTCTCCCAATCGGTGAAGCGAGAGGCCATCGCCTCCGCGAACGAGGGCTCGAGCTGGACCCTGAAGCTGCTCATGCGCTGGCGGAGGACCGCGTTGTGGGAGGGCTCTCCCGCGCGGGCCGAGAGACCCAGCCGGTCGCTCTGGGCGACCACCGTCCCTCGCAGGGCGTCGAAGAACGACGGGCGGTCTCGCAGGACGGGGAAGAGGATCCCTCCCTCGCTCCCGAGCTCGTTCAAGACCAAGTAGTCCGACTCGCTCTTCGCGGCCCGCACCAGCTCGAGGTACGTCGGGGGGTCGACCTCCCCCGCCAGAAGGAACGCGTAGGTGTCCTGGAGAAGACCGTAGCGGTCCCACGGCGCGAGGGACGGGAACCTCTGACGGATGGAGGTCCCGAGCTTCCCCTCGTACCGGATACGCAGGAAGCTCCGGCGGCCGTGGTTGAGCACCAGAGTATTCGGGTCATGGAGGGGGAGCTTCAGGGTCGTCCCCCTCATCAGGTGGCCGACCGCCTTCCCGTCCGCGAGCACGTTCAGGGGGATCGACCAGGTCGTGTCGTGCTTCCCTCCGTTCTCCGGAGGGGTCAGGAAGAAACGCTTCTGGGCGAGCTCGAGCTCCTCCCCTTTGACCTCGGCCCGAAGGGCGGGGTAGCCGGGGCGGTTCAACCAGTCGCCGAGGATCACCGAGACGGGCTCCTTGGCCTCTTCATCGAGCGCCGCCCAAAGGTCCTCGCCCTTCGCGTTCCCGTAGGAGAACTTCTTCAAGTACCGGGCGACCCCGGTCCGAAAGACCTCCTCCCCCAGGTACGCTTCGAGCATCCGTAGGATGCTCCCGCCCTTCGCGTAGCTGATCTCGTCGAAGATCGAGTTGATCTCGTTCGGGTCCTCCACCGGCACGTTCACGGGGTGGGAGTGGGGGAGCGCATCCCATAGCAGGGCGTTCGAGGACCCGACCGCGAAATCGCTCCAGACCTGCCAGTCGGGGTAGAGATGGCTCGTCGCCTTGTAGTCCATGAAGGTCGCGAAGCTCTCGTTGAGCCACAGGTCGTTCCACCAAGCCATCGTGACGAGGTCGCCGAACCACTGATGGGCGATCTCGTGGGCCAGGACGCCCATGACCTGGCGCTTGGTCGACTGGCTCGCGTCGGGCCCCACCAAGAGCGCCCGCTCCCGGAAGGCGATCGCGCCCCAGTTCTCCATGCCCCCGACAGCGATGTTGGGGATCGCGATCAGGTGGAGCTTCGGGAGCGGGAACGGGAGACCAAAGTACTCCCCAAAGAAGTCGAGGACCTTCCCCGCGTGGTCCAACGCGAAGCCCGCCTGGTCCCCACGTCCCGGAGGCGCGGCGACGATGATCTCGGTCTTCCCGTGCTTCCGGCTGCATTCCTCGAACTTGCCGATCCCCAGGAAGAGCAGGTAGGTGGACATCCGGGGCGTCGGTTCGAAGACGTAGTGGACGCGGCCACCCTTCTCCTCGTGCGCCTTCGCGGGAGTGTTGAAGATCACCTGCAGCCCCGCGTCCGTCGTGACCTCAACGTGGAACTCGGCTTTTTGCGCAGGATGGTCGATGCAGGGGAGCACGTGGCGAGCGCCGAGGGGCTCGAGCTGGGTGACGATGGCGTGCGTCGCTCCGTAGTCCGTGCGGTAGATGCCCGTGAGGGCGTTCTCGGGGACCTTGGCGTGGAAGGCGACCTCTACGGCGACCTTCCCCCGGCTCACGCCCTCGATCTTGAGCTCCTCCTTGGTGGGGACGAGCTCATGGGAGAGTTGGGAGCCACCTGAGGAGACCCCGTCAATATCGAGGCCGACCGAGTTCAGGGTGAGCGGGCCACCGTCGTGGTCCAGGTGGAGCGCGACCTTGCCGGAGTAGGTGAGCTTCGCATGGTCGACATCGAAGGCGACCTCGTACCGGTGGACCTTCATGGCGGGCGGGAGGGAGCGCCCCTCCCTCTTGAACCTCTCCTTGCCGGGAGCGCGGAGCTCAGATCGGGGGTCCGGAGGAGGTCGCCCAGCGCTTGCGCAGCACGAGCGATGCGTCGCTGAACCCTTCCTGGGTGAGGAACTTCCGGCTCTCTTCCCGGTGGAGGCCGATCACCGTGGAGAGATGAGTCACGCCCTCCCGTCGGGCCCAGCGCTCGACGTACTCCAGCAAGCGGTGGCCGACCCCCTTCGTGCGGAACTCGGGGTCGACGACCAGGTCCTCGACGTGGCCCCTTCGGCCGAAGCGCATCGTGGGGTAGGTGGTCGCAGTGGCGAAAGCACTCACCCGCCCACCGACCTCGGCCACGAAGAGGCCGCTGTCAGGGTCTCCCAAGTACTGACGGAACGAGGAGCGCGCCTGGGCCTCGGTGAACCCGGGGGGGGCTGTGCCACGGTCGAAGAGGTGCTTCAGGAGCGTCAGGACGGCGTTCTCGTCCGCGGTGGTCGCCGCGCGGAGCATCAGGTGGAGGTTCCCGCCGACGACGGCGGCTTCGCTGGGGGCGATCGGCGCCCTGAGGTCGTCCAACACCTCGAGGGTCGAGCGCTTCAGGTTGGAGGCGTGGCCGAACTTCTGGTCGTGCTGCGCCGCGAGACGCATCGCCGCGGGGCTCTGACGGTAGGCCTGGAGCGCGTCCGCGCTTTCCAGGTCGTAGAGGGTCCAGTAGCGGTGGGGCTCATCGCCCTCGACCATCCGGAGCCGTCGAGCACGTCGGAACCCCCGCTCGGCGAGGACCTCGGGCACGTGGGACTGGCGGTGCCACTGGTCCCACTCGGCCTCCCTCTCCGGGGCGATCTGCGTTCGTACGAGGTAGACGACACCTTTGGGCACGTCGGGATGCACACGGTCCCCCTATTCCCCGTTTTCGGTGACCTCTCTGTCGACCCTCAGCACTCGCTGGAGCCCTCGAACGGCAAAGACCGCAACGTCCGCGCTTCTCCACAGCGAAGGAACGCTTGCGTCCTCGAGGGCAGAGCCTCGGCGGACGGATGGCTTAGGTTCAGCGCGCCGCGCGTTGCGTGCACCTCAGGGCGTAGCGAGGGCGCCCGAACCTTCGGGAGAGGCCGTTCGCCCCTTGCGTGCGATGCAAGACCTCCCTCCCCCCATTCCCCTCGGAGCCATTTTCTATCTCCTCCGCTCGGGACCGGCCGTGCCGCAGGTCAGGCTCGGGCTCACCTCCTCGTTCCCTCGACCCGAGGAGCTGGTCGCAGCGACGCGCGAGCTCGACCGCGGTCGCCGGACCGCCGAGGAGGTCCAGGGACTCTACGAGTCGTGGACCGGCCGGGTCGTCGACCTGGAGTCCCGCCTGGGCTTCTCCACGGTGTTGGGCGGGGACCTCGGTCGCCAGGACCTCTTCCGCCCTTTCAGCGAGTCGACCCCCGGTCTCGAGGTCGGGCCGCTCACCCGCTGGTTCGAGACCAACACCTTCTTCCGGCAACCCATAGTCAACGCTCCCCCCCAATGGGCCCCCGGGGCGTTCGCGCGACAGGTCCCGTTCGAACGGCTCCTGGCGTCGAAGATCGCCCCTCGCGTGATCCTACCAGGGCCCTATACCTTCACCGCGCTCGCGGACAACCGTACCGATCTCTCGCGTCAGGAGCTCGCCGTTCGCTGGTCCGAACTGTTGGCGCGCGAGGTCGAAGACCTCTCCGCCCATGGCGTCAAGGTCTTCCAGCTCCAGGAACCCTCGCTCGTCGTGGACCCTCCCTCGGTCGAGGAGGAGTCGTGGGTCCGCGAGGCCTACGAGCCGCTCGCCCCCGCGCTCTCTCAGGTCGATAGTGTGCTCTGGACCTTCTTCGGCGACGGGGCGCCCGTCCTTCCGCTCCTCGCTTCCCTTCCCGTGGAAACGGTGGGCGTCGACCTGACCGACACGGACCCCACGCGGCTCACCGAGCTGGCCCCGGGGAAGGGGCTCGGCCTGGGATGCCTGGACTCCCGCACGACCCTCGTCGAGGACCCGAAGGAGATCGCCCGGATCGTTCGCGATCTCTTCGATCGGCTCGAGCCGTCCGAGATCCTTCTCGGTCCCGGGACCCCGCTCGACCTCGTTCCCTGGGAAGTGGCCGAGAAGAAGCTCTCCGTCCTGCCTCAGGTGAGGAAAGTGCTGGAGGGGGCCCCCGCGGCCCGGCCCCGCCAGGTCGCACCCGCACGCCGCCCAGCGCCTGCGAAGCGGTCCAAGCCCCCCGCGCCCCGCGCAAGGTCCAAGCCGAAGCCTAAGGTCAAGCTCAAGGCGAGCTCGAAGAGGGCACCGGCGAAAGGAGGCAAGAAGCGCCGATGAGCGAGGAGGAGAGGCTCTTCCCGACCCAGGAGGTCGGCTCGATCGCGAAGCCCCTGTGGTTGGTGCAGGCCCTCAAGGGCCAGAAACCGAGCCCGAACGCGCTCTCGGACCTCGAGCGGTGGCGAGGGCGTGTCCCTTTCGTGCCCGAGCACGACCCCCGTCTGAAGAAGCTCCTCAAAGGGGAGGTCGACGAGGTCGGGCCCCATGGCCTGCGGGACCTGGGGGCGCTCTTCGGGCTCCGCTACCTCGAGGCCGCGGGGCTCGACATCGTGTACGATGGGGAGGCGCGACGGATGGAAATGTACGAGTTCCCGATCCGTCAGATGACCGGGTTCAAGCTCCTTGGACACGTCCGGTCCTTCGACAACAAGTACTACCTGAAAGGGGCGTGCGTGGGGAAGGTCGGTCTACCCGAACCTTACCACCTGGACGAGTTCGAGTTCCTGAAGCGTGAGGCTCGAAGGTCGCTCAAGGTCCCGATCACCGGAGCCTACACCCTCGCGGACTGGTCTTGGAACGAGTACTACCTGGGGAAGCAGAAGGGGTGGAAAGGGCGGAAGGCCCGACGCGCGGCCCAGAGAGAGCTGCTCGTGGACATCGCACGGAACGCGATCCGTCCCACGCTCAAGGCGCTCATCGACCGCGGGGCGAAGTTCCTCCAGGTCGATGAACCCGCCGCGGGGACGCAC
Source organism: Thermoplasmata archaeon (assembly GCA_028864975.1). Lineage (GTDB taxonomy): Archaea > Thermoplasmatota > Thermoplasmata > Lutacidiplasmatales > UBA184 > JAKAAX01. The sequence continues at coordinate 60,617 of JAGWLG010000002.1, forward strand.
CCCGACGAGGCGGAGCTCGTGGTGGAGGCGTTCAACGAGAGCGTCGAAGGGCTCGACGCGAAGTTTGCGATGCACATCTGTTTCTCCGACTACCGCTGTCTCTTCCCGGCGCTCCTGGAGGCGAAGAAGTGCTCCCAGTTCCTCTGGGAGTTCGCGAACCGCGACACGCCGGAGAAGGACGGGTACCGGGACCTGGAGCTGTTCAACGAGTTCGAGGACCACCGGGAGATTGGGCTGGGGGTGACCGACATTCATCGTGACGTGCTCGAGTCCCCCGAGCTCATCCGCGACCGGATCCTGCGCGCGTCGAAGATCCTAGGGGACCCCAAGCGCCTCTACGTGAACCCGGACTGCGGGCTCCGCACGCGGTCGTTGGATGTGGCGTGGGAGAAGCTCACCCGGATGGTGCGGGGGGCCGACCTCGCTCGTGCCTCCCTCGCGGGCTGAGTCCCCGACAGCTTGGGGGGACCGACCTCGCCGCCAGCGGGCGACGAGTAAGACGTGAACCGGAGCAAGCCGATGGTTGAGCCACTACCTGTGGGGGTCTACTGGGGCCGTTTCAACCCGCCCCATCGCGGCCACCTCTCGGTCGTGCGTCGGTTCCACCGCGACTTCCGCCTGACCGTCGTCATCGGGAGCGCGGAGCACCGCGACGAGCGAAGGAACCCGTTCAGCGGCCGCGAGCGCCAGCAGATGTTCGAGGCCTACCTGGCCGAGGTGGGCATCCTTGACGTTCGCGTTACCACCTTGAGGGATGGTCCGACGTTGGACGGGGCGATCCATCGGCTGGTCCGTCGGTGCCACCCCGATGTGATCCTGCTCTCTTCCGACAAGGGTCGATTCGCGAGCACCGTCGCCCGAAAGGTCCGCGTCGTGAGGTTCGCGAGGAGGGGAGTGGTCTCCTCCACCCGGATACGGGCGGCTATCGCGACCGGGAGACCGGATTGGGAACGGCTGACCGGGCGGTCCGTGGTTCGCCTGATCCACCAGTTCGGGGGTCCCGCTCGTATCCGAAGGGCCCATCGTTCCCGGAGGAGGAGCGCGGGGGTCCGTGAGGGACGCCGCCGTCGAACTCGGTAATGGTCCCCTACTTCGAAGGAAGGAGCTTCTCCTTCTTCCGGGAGCCCCGCAGCGCGAACGGGAACCGGAACGGGGGCGGAGGCACCCCTCCGCGAGCGACGAGCGCGCGTCGCCATCGGACCTCGTCGAGGGCTGCGAGGGCCAGGAGGATCGGGAAGATGCCCATCGTCACCACGGCGAGTCCGCCCCCCGTGATCCCTACCGTGTGAAGCCCCACGAAGGAGAGGAGGGCCCCCAGGGCCAGGAGCGCGATCACGACCAAGAGGTTCCTCGTCGTTCCACGCTGGAAGGCCTTGGGATCGGACTTGAAGCGCTCGAGCAGACCTTGGTCCAGCTTCTGCGTCGGGCCGGGCCGACCAGGGGCCGACGACCAGGACCTGGGCGCGCTCATGGAAGAGCGCGAGAATCCTCTCCCCTTTTGAAGACGCAGGTCGAGCGGCGGACGCCCTGACCGTGAGGTGACGGGCCGAGGCCATCGATTTGTACCTCAAGGGATGGGAAGGTGGAGGAGTTCCGTGCTCGCTCTCCCTTCTGGCCTCCCGGCGGCGTCCTTCCTGCTGATCCTGATAGGGGACGTCCTGGTCTTCCTGCTGATCGGGCTCACGTTCCGCCTGCTCTCTCCACGCAAGCTGACCCCGATCATCTGGGCCTCTCCCGTGGCCCACCTGTACACGCTCTTTGCCGTGTTCCTGGCGCTCTATACGGCCCTCTCCTCACAGCCCCTCCTCTCCCTCCTCGGGTCCTTCGCCTCCTTCGGGGTCGCCGGGGTGATCGGCGCGTTCCTCGGCCGACCGGTCGGGCGAAGGATCCCCGTCTCGCTCCACCAAGATGGCCGCGCGACGTTCGTCGGTGGGAAGGTCCTGGTCTCCCTCCTGGTCCTGCTCCTTCTTCCTCTTGCGCTCGAACAGGCGGTGGTGCTCTTTGGCTCCCTCGCGCAGGTGCAGTCCCTGGTGGGCGCGCTCACCGGCAACCCTCCGTTCAACTTCCTGCTCGTGGGGGTAGGGTTCCTCTTCGTCCTGGGGACGTTCCTCTCCATCACATGGAGGTTCGAGGTCTGGGAGAAGCGCTCCCGCCAGGTTTCGGCGCGGAACGGAGGGACCTCGAAGCGCTGAACTCGCCGACCGTCCTGGGCCAATCCCCTGACGCGCGGCCACTCAGGTTCGGGAGGCCCCGACCGCGCGCGCCGGTCTCCCGCTCGAGCGCGCTGGACGAATCCACTTGAGGCTTGGAGGGCCCCTGGCCATAGACCTCCGCCCAAGGGTTTTAAGGCGCCAGGGCTGAGTAGAATGGACGATTAGGTCCCCTAACTATCATGGCGACCAGCGTCAGAACCCTGCCCCCGACGGTCGCCCGCCGCCTCCCGCCGGAGGAGGTCGCGCTCTGGGGGTCGCTGGTCTCGGTGACGCGGAGCCTCTTCCGCCACCTTCAGCACGACCTTCGGCGTGTCGGGGTGAGCGTCCAGCAGTACTGGGTGCTGCAGTGCCTGGATGTCCATGGGCCGCTCACCGCGGGGAAGCTCTCCCAGTGGCTCGAGGTGACCCTGCCCACGGTGACGGGCATCGCCGACCACTTGGAGTCGATCGGCTACGTCCATCGCTCTCCCGCGCCGGAGGACCGGCGGCGCGTGCTCGTCCGGCTCACCCCGAAGGGGATGCGGATGCTCCGCTTGCTCCACCAGCACCACGCGGACATCGGACGGGACCTCGCCCAGCTCGTGCCGGACGAGGAGCGCGCCGAGCTCACGCGGGCCCTGGTCCGCATCGCTGCGCGCCTGACCCCGGACCACGGCCCCTGTCCGGGCTGCCACGGGGAGACCGACCTCACCTGAAACGGCGCAGTTCGTCGGGCCGCTCCTACGGCCGCCCCGGTGGAGCGAGCCTGAGGTCTGGCGCGGATAGCTCTCGAACGGTCGCCTGCGAGTTCGGGAGGGGCGGTCCATCCCTCAAGAACCGGGGTCGGAACTCCGGCCCGACGCTCCGTTGCGCTGGAGAGTCGCCACTATCCTTACGTGGAAGAGGGCCTGCCTCTCGAGGATATGTCGCCCACGCCGTCGGGGCCCGCCGCGGCCCCCGTCTTCGTCGGCCGTGAGGCGGAGCGGAGCCGGCTCCAGGAAGGGGTCGATCGTGCCCGCGGAGGGCAGGGGAACTCTTGGGTGATCTCGGGCCCCGCGGGAGTCGGGAAGACGCGATTGATGCAGTGGCTGGAGGGGGAGGCCCAGACCCAGGGGTTCCGGGTCCTCTGGGGGTACTGCCTGAAGGAGGACGTCTCCCCGTTCTTTCCCTTCGAGCAGATCCTCCATCGGCTGGGCCCTCGGGGTGGGTCCCGCGGTGGGGCCGGCGCGGCCGAGGCGGGGGTGGGGGACGTCCCGTTCCAGGTCGACGAGGCGGCCGCCGTGGTCATCTTCGAAGAGGAGAAGCCGAAGCGCATCTTCGACCACGCGTCGGCGCTCTCGAAGGCGCATCCCTGCCTCGTGCTGGGCCGGGACCGTCCTCAGTCGGTGCGGCAGAGGTTCCCCGAGCTCGCTCCCTCCTCGCGAGTCCTTTGGCTGTCGAGGACCGAGGGGGAGGAGGTGATCCCTCCGAGCCAGCTGGACGCGTTGGGCGAGCTCGCGGAGAAGCACCTCCGCCAGCACGAGGGAGGCGTCGTCGCGCTCGCGGGCATCGAGTACCTGGTGAGCCAGAATACGTTCCTCCCGGTGCTGCGGCTCTTGCAGTTCCTGAGAGACGTCGCTGAGGGGACAGGGGGGAAGCTGCTCCTCTCGGTCCACCCCGCGGCCTTCGATGCCCGGGAGTTCTCGCTGCTCGAGGCCGAGGGGGAGGTGGTGAAAGCCCCGTCGGCGGCGTCGCCCACCGGAGGGAGCGCCGAGGAGCGGCCGTCGGGCCGGGGGACGAGCGAGCCCTCCTCCGCCACGCTCCTCCGATACGTCCAGACGTTCGAGGCGGAGTCCCGCAACCGACCGCTCCTGCTCCTGCTGGACGACTTCCAGTGGGCGGACGAAGGCTCGGCGCTGGCCTTCCAGTTCCTCTCTCGGAACCTTCGGCGGGCCCCCGTCATCCTCGTGGCGGGCGTCCGCGACGCCGAGACGCGGACCACGGTCGCGGCGGGAGGCGGGAGCCCCCAGGAGGGGGTCGTCGTCGATGTCATGGACAACCTGGACCGCGAAGGGATCCTGCGGAGGCTGCCGCTGCGGGGGCTCGACCCGGGGGAGGCGCGCGACCTCCTCGAAGGCTACCTGGGGGCACCGCTCGCGCCGGGGGACGTCGAGGGGGCGGCGCAGACCCTGGTCGAGCTCACCGGAGGGAACCCGTACCACCTCCTGCAGGTCGTGAGCCAGCTCAAGGAGGAGGGGCTCGCCCGGGTCGAGGGGGGCCGGGGGCTCATCTCGCTCCCTGCTCCGACGGAGGTTGGGTCGTCGTTCGCGGGCTCTCGGGGGCGCACCTCGCTCCCGACGATCCGGCGCCTGGTCTCTCGGCAGCTCGAAGGCCTGCCGAAGGAGGACCGCGCCCTTCTCGAGACCGCGTCCCTCGTCGGGCGGGAGTTCGACCTCCCTCCCCTGGCGGACGTTCTAGGTCGCTCCCGGGAGGACCTGAAGGCCCGTGCCGAGAAGCTCACCACGCGGCCCCCGCTCCTCACGGCACGGGAGGACGGGAAGCGCTACGCCTTCCAGAACCCGATCGTCTGGGAGGTGGCGAGGGAGGAGCTCTCGGCCGAGGACCGACGCCGGTGCTCCCGGACCCTCGCGGACTGGTTCACCTCGCGTCGTCCAGAGGAGACCGAGACCATCGCGCGCCTCTACTACGAGGCCCGGGACCGGACGAAGGGGCTTCCGTGGATCCGCAAGGCGGCCGACAAGGCGCTCCGGACGCAGGCGAGCGATGCGGTCGAGCGTTACGTTCGGTGGGCGGAGGACCTGCTGCGCGGGAGCGGGGAGGACTGGGAGGGACGCGTGATGGAGGGGGTACGGCTCGCGGAGGGGATCCGCGAACAGGGGGCTATCCGCGACGCCCGACGGCTCCTGCAAGGGTTGCTGGAAGCGGGGCCCCCCGACAAGCTCCGTTGGCGGGTCCAGAGGGCGCTGGTCATGGCCCAGGCGGACATCGATGCGCGCGAAGCCCGCACGCGGCTCGAGGAGCTCGAACGCAGCCTCCAGGCAATGCCCGAGGCGAAGATGCCGGAGTGCCGCTCGCTCCTCGCGGTGACGCGGGCCCACGTGCTGACCCTCGCGGGCTCGTGGGAGGAAGGGCTCGCCGCGGCGCGCGAGGCCCTCCAGCTGCTCTCGGAGGTAGGAGGGGGAGACCCGGCCGAACGTGCGCAAGCCCTCTACGCGGCGGGGTGGTGCCTGAAACAGCTGGGACGGCTCGAGGAGGCGCGCGAGCAATTCGCCCAAGGTCGCGCCGCGGCGGCGGTCGCCGAGCGACCGGGGCTGCTCGCCTCCCACATGAACGGCGAGGGGGCGGTCGCCCTCCTTCGAGGGGACCTCCCGGCCGCGCGCCGGGCCTTCGAGGACGCGGTCGAACAGTGCCGCAAGACGGGGAACGTCGCGAGGGTCGCCTCGATCCTGCTCAACATGGCCGAGGTCGCGTTGAACCTGGGGGACCTGGAGGCCGCCCGGAAGGCGGCCGAAGAGGCGCAGGCGCTGGGGGAGCGCTTCGACGTCCCTCGGGTCGCCGCCAACGCGACCTTCCGCATGGGCGTGATCCACCAGAAGGAGAAGCGATGGGAGGAGGCTCGCACGGCGTTCCAGGCCGCGCTCGAGCGCTACGACCGCTTGGGCCTGGCCGACCTCGCCTACTCCGCCCGGATCAACCTCGCGCTCCTGCGCGGGATCATGGGCGACCCTCAGTCCGCCCTCGTCGAGCTCGAGGAGATGGTCCGCAAGAGCGTGGGCGTCGACCTCAGGAACCTACCGCTCTATCACCAGGCCCGGGCGGAGCTCAAGGGGTTCACCGGCGACTCCGACGGAGCGAAGCGCGAGCTCGAGCGGGGGCTCGAGGCCGCGCGTTCGACGCAGAACCTCCTCTCGCAGGCTTCCCTGCACGAAGCCCTGGGGGCGTGGGAGGATGCGCACGGGGACCCCGCGCGGGCCCGGGTCCAGCGCGAGCAGGCCGAGGCGCTCTTCCGTCAATGCGGACTACCGAAAGGGAGCACCTCGCGCGGCTGACGGCAAGGGCCCGTCGGGGCGTGGGAGAGAGCTCCCTCCGGCACCCGGTCGAGCGCCTCGACCATCAGGGAGGCCTCCGATCCGGGTGGCCGGCGGACCCCTGCCACGTCGGAACGGAGCACACGACGCCGCTCTTGGCCGCCCATTTCCGGCGTCGACCTGACCTGTCCATGAAAGGGTTATTCTGCAGGCCCCGCGGTGCCTGGCCAAGCCCATGTCCGGCGCTCTGGCCTCCGCGCTCCGGTGTCCCAAGTGCGGGACAGGAACGCTCGCCAAGCTCGCCACCGGATGGACCTGCGAGCAGTGCGGGTTCGCTCCCTTTGCAGGGAGGGAGAAGGAGAAGGTGCCGCCACCGTCGCCGATCAATCCCCGCACGGTCGACCCCGCAGGCCGCCCCTTCTCCGCGTCCGACCTGGCGGCGGACGCCCCGCCGAAGGTACGGTTCAACTCCCTCGAGAAGCGCCCGGAGGCCCTTCGGGTGCAGTGGATGCCGGCGGGCGCGGGCCTCCGCTACGCTTCCCGCGTTTCCCTCCAGACCGTCCCCCCGGGGGAGAACGTGCCCCTCGAGCTCCTCGCCCACAATCAAGGGCCCCATCCCCTCTCGCTCGAGTACTACGTCCAGCTCACCGGGAGAAGCGGGGTGGTCGCGGTCTCGCGCGTCTACTCGGGCGACCTTCCTCCCGAGGGCGTCCTGGACGCGACGGTCCTACTGCCCCCTCCCGACGACCCGGAGGGCTGCCGGGTCTCCACCTATTGCCGGGCGCTACCGGCCACCGGACGCCTGCAACCCGAGCTCCAGCCGCCCGGTGTGGCCCCGGTCCAGGGGAGCGTGAGCCTACCGGTCCAGCCGACCGACCCGGACGTCAAGTTCCTCACGTCGGTCCGCTGCCCTCGCTGCGAGAACAGGATGGCGTGGGTGCCCGGAGGGCCCCGCAGGGCCCGGGCGTGGGTGTGCGACGCCTGCCAGCATCGGGTCGAGACGGGTCTGCTGGGTTGAGCGGGACGACGAGCGACCCCTCCTGCTCAACCTGACCCGGACAGGTCCTGAGCGTGGCCGATAGGGGTTCTTGCTCGCGACGCGGCCGGGACAGGTCGAACTCTGCGGGATCAGACCGACCGTCGGTGAGAGACGGGATCGACCCGGGTGCGACCCACCTTCCCACGCTCCGTCGGGAGGGCCCTCAAGCGACCATCACCGCCCCCCACACGGATCTCCTCGCGCCCTTCACAGGCCGTTGATCGGTAGGCCAGGGTCGCGCGGCCCCCACGGGGGCCAGAGGCGAGGTCTCCGCCCCCTATCGGACAGATCCCTTGGGGGAGCCTCAACGGAGGAGGGGGATCCTTGCTGGACCCTTCTTCCCCGCCGCCGGTCTTCCGTCCGAAGGGGAGGGGCTCCCGCTAGGGCACCTTTATAGAGAATCGAATATTTCCATTATCGAAACAAATGAACGCTGTCGCCGACCCCCGGGCGTCGCGCGCCACGCCGGAGGAGAAGCTCTCCCGGGCCCTTGGAGAGCTCACGCGCTGGCGATTGAGGCTCGGAAGGGAACTGGGCCGCGCCCGGGGGATGACGCTCCCTCAGGTCTTCCTTCTCGCGGGCCTTGTCGAGAACGCCCGGATCCCGGTCACGCGATGGGCGGAGGTCACAGGGTCCTCCCCGTCGACGACGACGGCGCTCCTGGATGGTCTGGAGGACGCGGGGCTGGTCCGCCGGGAGCACGACGAGGAGGACCGCCGACAGGTCCTGGTCTCGCTCACTCCCAAGGGGCTCAGGATCGCCGAAGAGTTCCGGCGGGAGGGGCGCCGCCAATGGGAAGCGCTCTGTCGAGGCATCCCTGCCGCGGAGCTGGACCGGAGCTCCGCCACCCTCCGACGGATCCTTCTCAAGGTCGATCCGGAGCCTGCGGAGGACCCCCTTCGACCCCCCTTGAGGTCAGAACGCTGGAGGAACGCATGACCGCCCCTACGATCGAGGCGACCGGCCTGACGAAGAGGTTCGGGAACTTCACCGCCCTCGACCACTTGGAGCTCAAGCTCGAGGGGGCCAAGTGCGTGGGCTTCCTGGGACCGAACGGTGCCGGGAAGACGACCACGCTCAAGATGCTCACCGACATGATCTTCCCCACCGCCGGGGAGTGCTTCATCAACGGTATCTCGGTGCAAGCCGAGCGCAAGGTCGCGCTCGCCGACGCGGGTGTGCTGATCGAGAGCCCGGAGATCTATCCGTCCCTCACGCCCCGCCAAGCGCTCCAGATGATCGCCGACCTTCGCGGGCTGCCCGCCAGGGACACCAAGGGGAGGATCGACGAGGTGCTCTCCGAGGTGAAGATGGCCGACTGGGCGGACAAGCGCGTCGGACGTTTCTCCAAGGGGATGAAGCAACGGATCAACATCGCTGCTGCCCTTGTCCACGACCCCGACGTCGTGATCTTGGACGAGCCGGCGACGGGGCTCGACCCGCGGGGGATGGCCGAGGTCCGCGACATCGTCCGCGGTCTCAAGAAGCGCAACCGTCTGATCTTCATGTCGAGCCACATCCTTCAGGAGGTGGTCGACGTCTGCGACGAGGTGGCCCTGATCGACAAGGGCAAGCTGCTCTTCTACGACACCCTGGCCAACGTCACCTCGAAGTTCGCGGGGGGCAACCCCACGATCGACGTCGGGCTCGCCCGCCCGCTCGGCAGCGAATCGGCCCTCCAGGACATCGGGGCCCTTCCGGGCGTGACCTCCTGCACGTTGCTCGAGCCGAAGCGGATCCGACTTAGGTTCAACGGCGGCCCGGACGGACGGGAGCAGCTCCTGGCGAGCCTCGTGGAACTCCGGATCGGGGTCACGAGCCTCTCCGAACCTGTCAGCGCGCTCGAAGAGATCTATCTCAAACAGATCGAGAAGGGAGACTGAGGACATGGCCGCGCACGAGGCTTCCGCCGTCGCCAAGCTGCCGACCGCACCGCGCACCCGCTTACAGGTCCCCGGGTCCGTGAACCAGGTCCTCAAGCTCACCCGGGCGCAGTTCGGCGAGTACCTCTCGTCGCGGCGGTTCGTGATCCTCGTGGGGATCGTCATCGCCATCGGGGGGATCCTGACCGCGGTGGTGGCCTACTTCCGCTCGAGCCTCGTCTCCTCGAGCTCGCTCGCCTTCTACGGCTCCCTCTGGGGCGGCGCGGCAGGTTTCGTCATCGTCCTGGCCGCCGTCTTCTTCGGCGGGGACGCCATCGCCGGGGAGTTCCAGAACAAGACCGGCTACTTCCTCATGGGCCTTCCCATCCGCCGTTCTGTGGTCTACGTGGGGAAGTACATCGCGGCGCTGCTGGCCTCCCTCTGCGTGCTCTTCCTCTTCCTGGTGATCCTCCTGGCCAACGGCGCCTACTACTACGGCGGGAACGCCCTGCCCTGGCAGCTGCTCCCCTCGGTCCTTCTGGCCGTGGTCTACCTCTTCGCGGTCCTGGGAACCACCTTCTTGTTCAGTTCGCTCTTCAAAACGAGCGCGTACGGGTTCGTGCTGACGGCGATCCTCTTCCTCTTCGGGTTCACGCTCCTCCAGGACCTGGTCCAAGGCCTCGTGAAGATGGAGCCCTGGATGGTCATCTCCTACGCGAGCAGCGCCATCGGGGAGGTCTTCGCCCCGACGGTCAACTGGGGGCTCGGAGGAACGATCGTGTCGACGAGGATTCCCACCGGACCGGGTAGATTCGACACCGTGACCTCCTACACATCCGGCGTGGCCGAAGGTCTGGCGATCATGCTGGCCTACTTCCTGATCACCGGGGTCGTCGGCCTCCTCCTCTTCGAGAAGGAAGAGTTCGCCTGACCTCTCGCGAACCTGTCAAGGACTCCACGGGCAGGTCGCCCGCCGATCGCTCAGGGCGTCAGGAGCTCGCAGCCGCCCTCGACAACCAGAAAGGTCCGTTCGGCCTGCGAGACCCAGCCGTGCCCCTCTTCAACGAACACGGGGTAGGTCTGCAACCGCTTGCGGGCTTTGAGCAGCGCCGAGCGCAGCTCCGGCTCAGGCACCCAGCGGGCGCAGAACGGTAGGGTACGGAACCGACCGAAAAGCTCCGAGAGTTCAGGGAACTTCTTCGCGGAGGGCGGCTCGCGGAACCTCATGATGTTCCCGAAGGCCCCGTTCCCGATACGCCCTGCGCCGTTCGTCGCGAACGGCTCGATCGCGACTACCTCCCCTGGTTCGAGACGGGCGGTGCTCATGCCCGTGACGTTCGGCACGGACTTGCCGGCGTGCAGGAGGTAGCTCTCGATGGTATGTCCCGTCAGGTTCTCGACCGGCTTGAACCCCAACGCGTGGATCGTTCGCTCGATGGCGCGGGAGAGGGTCATCGTCTCGACCCCGGCCCGGAGCTCGCGCTCGGCCGCCTCCACCGCGCTGCGCGTCGCGGCAACGAGCGAGGCGTACTTTGTTGCGCCGACCTCGACCGTTGCGGCCGTGTCCGAGATCGCCCCGTCGAGATGGGCGCCCACATCGACCTTCACGACGTCCCCGACGGCGAAGCGCCGCATGTCCTCGGGGTCGGGGGTGAAGTGGGCGGCCTCGTCGTTGATTGACAGGTTCACGGGGAAGGCCGGCTGCCCGCCCTGGGAGCGGATGTACTTCTCGACCTCTTCGGCGACGTCCCGGCGCGAGGCCCCTTCGCGGATCATCCCGGCGCCCAGGTCCCGGGCCGCCCCTCCGATCTTGCCGGCCCGACGCCAGCGGTCCAGGTCCTTAGGCATGGGAGGAGCGCGAGCGGTCCTCGCCCTTATGACTACCGTCGGGGGCGACGATGAGGGTGTGACCTCGTCAGATCGATGATCGTGGAGGGGCGCCCCGAGGGCGGAGGCGGCCCCGTCAGGTAGACCGCGACCTTGGCGCCGAACTGTCGACGCGCCTGCTGCACCGTTCGGCACGGAGGTCTTCCGTGGAGATTGGCCGACGTGGACGTGATCGGCCCCGCCCGCCGGGCGAGCTCACGCGCGATGGTGTGGTCAGGGACCCGAAGCCCTAGCGCGCCCCGCTTCCCGAAGAGGCCCGGTGGGAGTCGCCGTCGGGCGAGGGGGGTGGGCATCACAAGGACCGTGTAGGGACCAGGAAGGAGGGAACGTAGCTCACACCGCTGTCGGACGGTGAGGCGGGCATACTCCTCGACCTCCTCGACCGAGGAGAGGCCGACCGACATCGGGGCGCCCTCGGGTCGACGCTTGACCTGGACCAGGGACCTGACCGCATCGCTGCGAGGAAGAACTGCGAGGCCGAGGAGCGTATCCGTGGGGTAGAGCACGATCTTCCCCGCGCGCAGCGCCGTCAGGGCTCGGTCCATCTCGCTCATGCGACGATCTCCCCCACGAACCCGGGTGGGGAGCTCCTCCTCAGAAGTAATCCTCGTCCACGCGGTGGTAGGAGACGTACTCCTTTTCGGAAAAGTACAGCGGAAGCTCCCGCTGGGCCGTGGGGACCGAGTCGGAGGCGTGGACCACGTTCGGCGTCAGCGCGAGGGCCAGGTCGCCACGGATCGTGCCGGGGGCGGACTCCCACGGCTTGGTCGCGCCGTTCATGGCACGCACGACCGCGACCGCGTTCCTCCCTTCCACCGCTAGGGCGAGCACCGGGGCCGAGGTGATGAACTTCACGAGCTCGGGGAAGAAGGGCTTCGCCTTGTGCTCCTCGTAGTGCTTCTCGGCGAGATCCTTGGGGATCTGCATGAGCTTCGCGGCGACGACCTTGAGGCCCCGCCGCTCGTAACGGGAGAGGACCTCTCCCATGAGGCCGCGGCGGACGCCGTCGGGTTTGACCAGGACGAGGGTTCGCTCCTTCGCCGCTTCGCCGGGCATGGCCCGCCGAGGAGTGACCTCCCTCAAGAGGTTTCCGACCTTCGGGCCACCTAGGCTCAAATCCTCCGGGCCCGCTCCCGCGGCTCTATGTCCGGGACGGGTTCGCCCCTCTCCCCAGAGCAGGTCAAGGAGCGGACACGCGAGATCTGGTCCTCGGGCGACTTCCAAGCGATCACCGACATGGTGACCATCCATGTGGTCCCGGAGCTCGTTCGCTTCGCTGGGATTAGGAAGGGCCAGAGGGTCCTCGACGTGGGGACGGGCACGGGAGCCGTGGCGCTGGCCGCGCGCCGGGCAGGGGCCGAGGTGACCGCCTGCGACCTCACCCCGAGCATGATCGAGCGGGCGAGAGAGAACGCAAGGCTCGCCAAGCTGGACGGGATCCACTTCGAGGTGGGGGACTGCGAGGCCCTGGCCTTCCCCGACGCGAGCTTCGACCAGGTCCTCTCGCAGTTCGCCCACATCTTCGCGCCCCGACCCGAGACCGCCGCGAGCGAGATGCTCCGCGTGCTCAAGCCCGGTGGGAGGATCGCCTTCGCGGCCTGGACACGCGAGGGCGGGCACGCCGCGACGGCCGCGGTGGCCAAGAAGCACGGGCTGGTGCCGAAGGGCGTGCCCGACATGCTCCATTGGGGGGACGAGAGGACCGTGCGCGAGCGGCTCGGGCCCGGGGTCCGCGACCTCCAGTTCCGGCGCGGAGCGTTCCGGTGGCGGATGATGAGCCCCCGACACCTCCTGGAGTTCAACCTGAAGAACACCGGTCCCGTGGCCAGATCGTACACCTCGTTCGGAGAGGACGTTGCGCGGAGGGAAGCGTGGCTCCACGACCTGGAGCTGGCCTACGCGACAGGCGCCGACCACGTCGGCGCGAACTTCCCGATGCACTACCTCTTGACGCGGGCAACGAGGGCCGGGTAGGGAAGCCGCCTACGCGGCGGGCTTCTCGTCCTTCTTGGGCTCTGCCGCGGGCGTTGGTTTCTTCGCGACCGGGGCGGGCTTGGGCGCCGCGGGCTTCGCCGCCGCGGCGGCCGGGGCGGCCGCGGGAGCCGTCTTGTTGACGGTGGCCGGAGCGGCGGAAGGCTTCGGGGCGGCGGGCTTGGTCGCAGGCGCAGATGACCCCTTAGGTGCCGCAGGCTTGGCGGGCACGACCACCTTGGGCTTCGTGGCGGCGGGCGCCGCGGGCTTCGCCCCGGGTTTGGCGCCCGGCTTGGCCGCCGCGACATGCGTCCCTTTCGCCTGCTCGACCTTCAAAGCGTGGGCGCGCGTCCACTTCCACTGGTGGCCCACCCGATGGTAGGTGAGCTGGTGCTTTCGGCATGTCCCCGAGCAGAAGTAGAAGACCGACCCGTCGCGCTTGACGAACATCACGCCGCGACCAGGTTCGATCTCTCCCGCGCAGAAGCTGCATTGGCGTTTCGCGACCATGGTCCGACCCCGATCTCTCCTTCTCGTGGAATTGGCTCACCGTACGGTGAGCTTGCGGGCCTCGCGCGCGGTCTCGCGCAGGATCAGAACGTCGCCGATCCGGACCGGGCCCATGACGTTGCGTGTGATGATCTTCCCGCGGTCGCGCCCGGCGAGGACCCGGACCTTGACCTGCGTCGCCTCCCCGGCCATGCCGGTCCGGCCGACGAGCTCGACCACTTCCGCGGGGGAACCTTTCTCTTCGGGCATCGGGCGACCTCAGGACCTCGATCGTGCGTGGGGAGCTCCGCTCATTTCTTGAGCGAGCCGAAGGACTGGGAGAGCTCCTCGAGCAGGGCCTTCCCCTCGCCGGGCTCGACGACAGCGACGCTGGCCGCGCTCTTCGAGAGACCGGCGACCTGGCCCAGCCGCTGCTTCTTCTGGACGTAGAGGTAGGGGATGTGCTTCTCCTCGCATAGCATGGGGATGTGGACCAGGATCTCGGCCGGGTCGACGTCCTCGGCCATGACGACCATCTTGGCCTCGGAGCGCTCCGAGCTCTTCGTGACCTCGTTGGTCCCCACGCGGACCTTCCCGGTCTCGCGGGCGACCTGCACGAGCTGCAGGGCCTTGTCGGCGATCTCTTGGGGCGTCTCGAAGCGAACGAATACGGGTCGCGCCATGGTGTTCCTCGCGTCAGCGGGACCCCCTCTCGAGGGTTCCTCGGCTCACGGGACGGGTCGCTAGGTCGATTCGTATTTAACGGCTAGGAGAGCGACCTCCTCGGGGGGCGCCGGGGCTTCGGAGGGGCCCCCGTCCCGGACCACGACCGCAGGCTCCCCGTTTCGAGGAGAGTCGGCGCCCGGGCCTCACCGGTCCGAGGGTATGGCCTGCCGAGACCCGGTTCGACAAAGGAATCGCGTTATCAAGGGGAAGTTGGATGGGCCTCGGCGGCCAGCGTCTGACCCGGGATGGCAAGGAACATGCAGAGGACAAGAACGAACTACGCCGAAGTTGCGACGATCGCGCTCCTGGGCCTGGTGCTCCTGGGACTCCTCACGCCTGGACCGCTCCGTTCCATGGTCGCCCAAGGCGCGCAAGGGGCCGCTCCCACGCCCGTCGCCGTCGGGGCGCTGCAGGCCGCCTCGGCCGGCGCGGGGCAGGGGGCCCCCTACGCGGTACATGGGGTCTCGCTCCACCCGCTCAGCGTCGGGGCTTCGGCCTCGGTAGGGACCTCCCGGGCCCCCCTGGCCTCCGGGGCTTCCCTCGCGGCGGAAGGACCTTCAGCCTCCGTCCCGAACGCCATCAGCCTGGGAAGCAGCTGGGCCGGGATCAACGCGGCCACCGGTTGCGCCTGTTTCCCACCAGATGGAGCGGAGGGGGAAGGCAACGGCTACGTCGTCCAATCGGTGAACCTGTGGTACCATGTCTGGACCACGGGAGGGACGTCGCAGTGGAGCGAGTCCGCGTCGACCTTCTTTGGCACGAGCGATGGCCTCTCAGACCCCAAGGTCTTCTACGACAACCAGACCTCGCGCTGGTTCACCTCGTTCCTTGATGTGACCAACAACCACCTGTGGATTGCGGTCTCCAAGACCTCGACGCCCACGCAGGGAACGAGCAACTGGGTCATCTCCGACCTTCCAGGACCATCGAACGGGGACCTCCCGGACCAACCGATCCTCGGGGTGGACGCGAACAACGTGGTCCTTTCCACGAACGATTTCTCCTCGACGGCCTTCGACGGCGCCGAGGTCTTCGTTGTCAACAAGACCGCCGTAATGGGGTCCGCCCAGACCGCGTGGGGCTGGACGTGGGGTCCCAACAATAACTATGGTTCGATGCATCCTGCCTACCACCTCGACGCGACGAACACGATGTGGTTCGCCACCACCTGTGGAGGGGCTGGGACCAACTGCACCTGGCCGATTGCTGTTGGGAAGCTCACGGGCTCGCCTCCCGCGACCCCGAACTTCGTGGTCTACAACTACTGGACCTGGACGAACTCGTCTTCACAGCTCCCGCCCGCCGTGGGATTCCAGAAGGGGAGCACGGTCAAGCTCGACACCGGCGATGACCGGGTGAGCTCCGCCACCTGGACGAACGGGGTCCTCTGGGTCGCCGCGGACGACAGCTGTCGCGCCAGCACCGGCTTCGCGAGCTGCCTGCACCTCTGGTCCTTCTCCACCTCCGCCGGCACGCCGAGTAAGGTCCAGGACTTCAAGTGGGAGGACAAGGCGAACAGCTTCGACGGCTACCCTTCCGTCATCATCGACAAGTACGGGAACGTCGGCGTCTCCTTCGAAGAGGCGAGCAACGCGACGTTCCCCAGCACGTACGTCACGGGGCAGGCCACGAGCGACCCTGTCAATACCCTAGAAGCGGCTACGCTCGCGAAGGCGGGGGGCGGAGCGATCACCGCGACCCAGAGCAACTTCTGCGCCGGGGTGATCACCTGCGCCCGATGGGGGGACTATTCGGGCTCGTCGGTCGACCCCACCAACCGGAATCAGTTCTGGATGGAAGCAGAGGACGGCCCGGGGGCCGGCGATAGCTACTGGGCGACGTGGGTCCAGGAGTTCCAGTTCCCATACCCAAGTGGTACCCCCACGGTCAACTTCGCCCTCTCCCCGGCGAGCGGGGCGGGCTCGATCTCCTTCAACAGCGTGACCTACTACAACGGCGGCTCGACCAGCATCGCGACGGGGTCCTACCCTCTGTCCGCGACCACGAACGCCGGATGGCACTTCTCCTCCTGGTCGACGACGGGAGGTCTCTCCGTGGGGGCGAGCGGGCTCACCGTCTCCTCCTCCGGTACGCTTACCGCGACCTACACGCAGTACGCCAAGGTGACCTTCGCGATCAACCGTGCCGCCTGCGGGCCGATCACGTTCAACAGCACGACCCAGGCCAACGCTTCGAGCGCGTCGTACTACACGTCGAGCTCGCCGTTCACGGCGAGCATCCCTGCGTGCGGAGGTGAAACGTTCAGCTCTTGGGCCGTGACGGGCGGAGTGAGCGTCGGCTCGCCGACCGCGCTCAGCACCTCCGTCACGCTCACGGACAACGGGACGCTCACCGCGAACTTCGTAACGGGCTCTGTCGACGTGGTCACGGTGGCGATTGCCCCTGGTGCGGGGGACGGTTACGTCACGCTCAGTGGAACCCCCTACTTCAACGGGAACACGGCGAACCTCGCCGCGGGGAGCTACCCGCTCGCGTTCGCAGCGTCACCGGGTTGGGCGTTCTCGACGTGGTCGGCCACGGGCGGCCTCACCATCGGGGCCGGGACCCTGGCTGTAAGCTCCTCGGGGACCCTCACGGTCACCTTCGTGCAAGACCCGACGCTCAGCTTCACGGTGAGCCCAACCTCCTGCCAGCCGATCACCTTCAATGGCAGCACGCCCTGGAACAGCGGGACGTCGGGGAGCTTCTACACCTCGGGGAGCCCGTACACCGCGTCCGTCGCGGCGTGCTCCGGGTACAGCTTCAGTTCGTGGAGCACTACTGGAGGAGTAGCCGCCGGCAGCCCCTCCGCCACGAGCACGCCGGTCACGCTGACCGACAACGGCACCCTGACCGCGACGTTCACCGCTTCGTCGGGTGTGACGGTGTCGTTCACGATCTCCCCCGCGTCGCCCTCGTCGGGCGGATCGGTCACCCTGAACGGCGTGACGTACTACAATGGAGGGTCGGTCTCTATCGCCACGGGGACCTACACGCTCTCCCAGACCCCCGCCCCCGCCTTCCGGTTCTCCTCGTGGGCCTTCGCCGGTGGGGTCGCGCTCTCGGGCGGCAGCTTGGTCGTGACCGGCGCCGGGACGGTCACTGCGAACTACGTAGCGGTCTACGGGGTGGCCTTCTCCGTGGCCCCCGCCGCGTGCGCCGCCACCTCGGAGGTCCAGTTCAACGGGACGAACTGGGCGAATGCCGGGAGCGGCACGTTCGCGGGCCTGACCACGAGCGCGCTCGCGGAGCACTGCAACGGCTACCACTTCTCCTCCTGGACCAACTCGGGGGGCGTCACGGTATCCGGGAGCGCTTCCAACCCCACTTCGACCACGCTCGCGGGGAACGGAAGCCTGGGCGCGACCTGGGCGGTGAACGGCACGACCACGTTCTCGATCACGCTCGTCGCTTCGCCCGCGAGCTGCGGACCGATCTCCTTCAACGCGGGGAGCTATGCGAGCGGGTCCTCGGTCACGATCGCAGCAGGAACCTACGCCCTCTCGGTGGGCTCGTGTTCCGGGTACTCCTTCTCGAGCTGGTCGGCGACGGGATCGAACGTCGTGGCGTTGCCCTCCGCGTCGAGCACGAGCGTGACCATCGCCTCCGCCGGGACCCTCACGGCGACCTTCAGCTCCGCGACCACCTATGCGGTCACCGTCTCGACCGCGCCCGCCAGCTGCGGGTCGGTGACCATCAACGGCAACACCTACACGAACGGGATGACCGCCAACCTGGCGGCCACCACGTACCCCATCACGACATCGGCCTGCTCGGGCTACTTCCTCGTCCCGAGCTTCGCCTTGACCGGCGGGGTCAGCCTGAATGCCGCGCATACCCAGCTTACGGTCTCGAACGCGGGCACGCTCGCGATGACCTTCGCAACGACCTTGACCGGTCAAGTGAGCGCCACCCCCGCCAGCACCACCACGGGCTCTGCCGTCTCCTTCACCCTGACCTTGAGCGGCGGGTTGGGCCCCTACGTGGCCACCTGGAACTTCGGTGATGGTAGCTCGTGGGCCACCACGAACCTCACCTCGACGAGCGGCACCGAGAGCCACACATTCGGTAGCGCGAACACGTTCACGGTCACGGTGACCGTCCGCGACAGCGTCGGTCAGGTCATCAGCGGCTCCGTGCCGATCCAGGTCAGCTCGAGCTCCGCGGCAGGCTCCCCCATCCCGCTCTGGGCCCTCGGACTGCTCCTGCTGGTCGTGGTGGCCGCTATCGTCGCCACGGTGTTGCTCGTCCGACGGCGCAAGAAGTCCCAGGAACTCCTCGCAGGTCCCAACGCGGCCGCCGGAGCTGCCTACGAGCCTGTGCCGTTCCCGTCCCCCGCCGGCGGCGCTCCGCCGCCGCCCCCGCCGACCTACGGTGCCACGATGGCTCCGGCGCCTCCACCGCCGGTCACGAGCGCCCCTCCCCCGGTGGCCACGCAGGCGGTCGCGCCCATGCCAGCCCCCGCGCCATTGCCACCGCCCGCTCCGGTCACTCCACCGCGCCCGAGCGCGGCCCCTCGGCCAGGTCCCTACCTCACCGAGCGGCAGCGAAGAGCGCAAGAGGCGGCCGCCGCGGCCCCCGCCACGGGATCCGCTGCGACGGAGCCTCCCCCCTCGACCTCGACCCCTTCCGAAGGGAGCGGGGGGGCGACCGACGGGAACTCGGGCTGAGGCTCAGGAGGGGCGAGGCTCCGCGGTCCCGTCGAGCCTCCAGAGGGCTCGGCCCACCGTGGAGAGGGCCCCGGTCAGCAACAGTCCTCCCCCGGCCACCTCGAGCGCGAACGAGATCCCTCGGTAGGTGATGAGGAGCGCCCCCACGACCTGGGCCACGGGCATCACGGCATAGCTCAGGATCCCATCGATGGAGAAGTAGCGCCCGCGCATCCGCTCGGGGACGATGGTCTGGGCCGTCGTGAGCCAGGTCGTTCCCGCGACCTGCATGACCAGGCTGAAGGCGAAGACGATCGGGACCGAGAGGTAGAAGGAGCCTGACCGCGAGAGGGCGAGCAGCAAGACCCCGCACACGACGCCGTACCCAAGGGTCCAGACCTTGCCCGCGTGCTTGACGGCGCGGGTCCTGCCCACGAGCAGGCCGCCTGCGGCGGTCCCCCCGGTCATGGTCGCGAGGAACAGCCCGAAGGTGAGCGGAGTGCCGTGGAGCCCGAGCGTGACGTAGACGACGATGAACCAGAGGAAGATCGAGGAGAAGAAGTTCATGAAGAGGGCGGAGATGGAGAGCTCGAAGAGCCCCTTCGAGGAGAGCAGCCAGCGCCCGCCTTCCGCGATCTCCGATAGCATTCGCCGACGTGGTACGGACGCCTCCTCGAGCTTCCGAGGGAGGCGCTTCGTCCCGACGCTCACCGTGAAGACCAGGGCGGCGGAGAGCAGGAACGTGAGCGTGTTGTACAGCAGGCTCAGGACGACGCCCGCCACGAGGAGGAACGTCCCCGCGATGGAGTTCGACAGCATCGAGATGATGGACCGGGAGGAGCGGACGAGACCGTTCGCGTCCGCGAGCTGATGCTTCGGGAGGATGGAGGGGATCAGCGACTGCTCGGCCGGGGTGAAGAGCGTACCGACGCACCCTGAGACGAAGGCCACGACGAGGAACATTGGGAGGCTGAACCCCCAACGCCAGAACGTGAACGCGAGGGCGCCGATGGCCCCCGCGCGCGCGAGGTCGCTCGCGACCATGACCCGTCGACGGTCGTAGCGGTCGACCCACACGCCCGAGGGGAGGCTCATGACCACGATCGTGACCGTGGTGACGATCCCCACGAGGGCGATCGCGAAGGCGGACCGGGTCGAGGAGAAGACGATCCACGAGATCGTGACGCTGGCGATGGCGCCGCCGCTGATCGAGGTCGCGCCGGCGAGGAAGAGGCGCAGGAAGTTGCGGTCCCGCAGGACCGAAGCGAGCCCCACGCCCGGCGCGGAGGAGGGGGACGCGCCCATGCACCCCTCTCACGGAGGTGGAGGGTGACCGTGCCCCTCACACCTCGAGCCGGACGACCTCGCGCCCTCCTTCCTTCCCCAGGAGGCGTGCGACGAGCCCCTCGGCGTCCTTCGCCTTTCCGCGGTGGTAACCTTTGAGCGCGGCTTCGCGCAGCCCATCCGCCCCCATCCCGATGACCTCGGCCTCCATCTCTCCGATGGACCCGCTGGGGTCGACAGCGAATAGGCGAGGCTCGTGGGCGAGCGTCGAGGCGATGAGGAGCGAGCAGCCGAGGGGGCGATCCTCACGCTTCAACGTGTGTTCCCAGAAGTACCGCGAGGCCTCGTCGACGAGCTCGTCCGCGCTCTTCCAGGACTGGCGGCGAAGGTGCCGCACGACCGAGCGCCCGTCGGCGACGAGCCCGACCTTGAGGACCGCCACGTGAGGCGAGAGACGGTCGATCTTCCCGCCCGACCTCACGGTGGGGTTCGGTCCCGCGCTGTAGGCAGCGCCAAGGACCACACCTTTGTCGAAGACCGCCCCTGCGATAGGAAGGCCGCGCCGGGAGGACTCCCGGGCGTACTCGATCTGGTAGATGCGGCCGTCGGGGGAGAAGTGGTTCACCTTGTCGAAGTCCTGGGCCATCGGGCCGGCCTGCTGGGCGTACGCCACGATGGCAGCGCGGACGAGCTCGGCCTTGGTGCCGAAGGGGCCCGTGCGGACGAGGGCGTCCAGGTAACGGTCTATCTCGGGTGGGACGGCGAGTCGAATCTCTGCCATACGTCGAAGCTCCGCTAGGACGTATGTTTCACGTAGTCTTGAAGGATGATGTACGTGAAACACGGCGTATTCGCGGAGACTTCCTCCGACCCGCTGACGCTCCCGAGGAGCGATCGCCTACCTTCGGGCGACGAGGATCACGTTGGAGAGCTCTCGCCATAGCACGGCGGACTCCCGGAACCCCGCCGCCCGCAGGTACCGCCGGTGCTCCTCCTCCGACGGTTCGACCTCGTGGTGGGTCGGCTCAGGGAAGAGGGCGTTCCGTCTCTTGAGCGCCTCGTGCAGCGACGGGTCGCGGCCGGCCTCGCGCCACCATTCGCGCCACTCGAGGGCGGACCGGCGGACCTCAAGGACCCGTTGTCGTCGATGCAACGTCTCGGAAGCGAGTTCGCGAAGACGGGGGCTCTCCTCTCCCAGAGGGGCCTTGTCGCCGTTGAGCAGGACCCCTCCGGGGCGGAGCAAGGTCCGAAGGTCTCGGTAGACACGCCGAAGTTGTGGGGGAAGGAACCAGTGCAGTGCCGTGGTCGAG
The DNA here is from genome assembly GCA_028864975.1 of Thermoplasmata archaeon. Taxonomy (GTDB): domain Archaea; phylum Thermoplasmatota; class Thermoplasmata; order Lutacidiplasmatales; family UBA184; genus JAKAAX01. Next base: position 82,054 of record JAGWLG010000002.1, read on the forward strand.
AGGACCGCGTCGAAGCGCCCCGGGGGCAGGGCGCGGGCCCACGTGGGAGAGCGCAGGTCGCTCTCCACCCAGCGCAGCCGTTGGGCGACCGAGGGGGGCGCCGACGTCCTCCCGATCGTGAGGAGGAGCGGGTCGATGTCCACGGCGACCACGCGGGCCCGTGGGAACCTCGCGAGCAGGCGGAAGGAAAGCGAGCCCGGGCCGCATCCCACGTCCAGGGCGCGGAACGTCGAAGGAAGACCGGCCTCGAGCAGGTCGAACATCGCCGTGAAGCGAGCTTCGCGGGAGGGAATGTAGCGCGTCTGCATCCGGTCCCACGAGGTCAGGAGGGCCCGGGCACGGGCCCGGGTGAGCGGGGGAGTAGGGGGAGGAGGGGACATGCGACCCCTACCCGGGGGCCTTGAGCGCGGAGAGCGCCTCGGGATGCTCGGCGAAGTAGCGGTTCGCGGGGGCCATGATCCGCTGGAGGCCGACGGCGACCGAGGCCTTCAGGTCCTGCGGGTGGAGCTTCCCCTCCTTCCAGGTCGCGAGGAACTCCTCCTCCTTCGAGAAGGAGAGAGGGCCCCCATACTTGGCCGGGCGCTCCACCTCGAGCTTTCCGAGCCACGGGAGCACCACGTAGCGCGCGAGCTCGAGGACCGGGTTCCCCTCCACCTCCTTCACGGGGCAGAAGGCTCCCTTGAGGCGGTCCTCGACGACGGCGTCAGGGGACGGGACGGGGATCCCCGAGGTGGGGTCGCTCTTCGACATCTTCCGTTCCATGAGGCCCGGGTCGTCGATGTTCATCCGGCCGCCGCCCTTGAGGGACGAGATCAGAGGGGTATGGAGGGCGACGGGGACGGGCCATCCGTAGTGGTGGGCCACCTCGCGGGCGAGGACATGGGCCCGCCGCTGGTCGATCCCCGCGTAGGCCAGGTCGACGGGGAGCTCGAAGATGTCCGCCACCTGCATCGCGGGATAGAAGAGCTTCGCCGCGTCGACCTCAGCCTCGTCCTCCTTCCTCCCCATGATGGTCACCGCGCGCTTCGCGCGTGCGAGGCTCATCGCCTTGGCGCAGCGGATGACGCGTGCCCAGTAGTTCTCCGAGGCGACCAGGTCCTTGGCCCATCGGAACCGGACGCCTTCCGCCGCCTCCAGGGCGCGGAAGGTCTCCGACATGGCGCGACCGGCCAGACGGATCCTCTCGAGGGAGCCTCCGAGCTTGTCGTTGATGAGGGCGTGCCAGTCCGCGAGGAAGACCGTGACCTGGAACCCTGCGTGGGCGAGGTCGCGGACCTTCGCGATCGTGACGAGCTGGCCCACGGTGAAGAGCCCGCTCGGTTCGTAGCCGATGTAGGCCTTCGGGTGGTCCTCCCGTGCGAGGAGTGCACGCACCTCTTCGTTAACGAGGACCTCCTGGGCGTTGCGGAGCACCAGGGCGACGCGCTCTTCGAGGTCCATGTCGGGGGGTGGGAGCTCTCCCTGATGAAGAACCTTGGCCGTCAGCCGGGGGGACGGGCGACCGACTCGTCCACCGTCGAGTCGTAGACCTCTCCCGGGGGGACAGCTTCCGCCTCCTCCGGGGAGAGGGCGGAGAGGACCGCCCGCTCGGTCGCGAGCTCGGCCCGTTGGGTCGCACGACGGAAGGCTAGGACCTCGAAGAGGAGCGCGGCGGCCGGCACCAGGAGCACGAGGACCGCGCTGTCAAGGAACTCCGTCGCGGGCGAAGGGGAGGACGGGGTGCTCACGCCGGGGACGTCGGCGACGCTCAAGTTCGCCGTAACGGGCTCCGAGGCGGTCGGAGCACGGGAGGTGGCCTCGAGCGCGCGGTAACCCGAGATGGAGGGGTCGTAGAGCCCCTGGAGCGTCCACGCCGCGAGCGGGCCGGAGGAGAGGGTGCGGAGGACGACGGAGAGGGTCGTCGCGTACTGCCGGTAGGAGTTGCAGACGTAGAGCACGCACGAGGTGGAGCTCCCCGGGGGGTAGAGGCGCTGGTAGGTCGCGTTGACCTGGGCGAACGTGCTCGCGATGGCGCTGCTGCAGGCGCCGCCAACGACGGCGGAGACGGTCGTCGACCACACCCCTCCCGCCCCGAGGGGGAAGGAGAGCCCTCCGGGCACCGGACGCGAAAGGTTCGCCCAGGAGGTTCCGTTGGGACATTGCCACGCGATCCCCTCCAGGTATCCGTTGACCCCGTCCAGGACCCAACCCGCGAAGGGCCAGGTCGACGCGACGGGACCGCGGGCGCTCCAGTTCCATCGCTCGAGCACGGGAGTATCATGGGCGCCCGTGAGGGCCAGGTTCAGCGCCACGGTCCCCCCGTTCGGAAGGACCGACCCCTCGTAGGTCGAGTCCGCGACGTACGTCCAAGTTGCGGTCCCGAGGACGGGTGGGGGCCCGTAGGTGGGGTCCCGCGCGGGGGGAAGCAGGAGGGGGAGCACGACGAGCGAGGCGACCCAGAGGGCGAGGTAGAGGAGGAGGCGGCGCCGGGCCTGCACGTGGTGGGCAAGGGAAGGGCGCCCATACCCTTTCTCGCCGCACGTCGCACCGAAATCGGGGTGCGAGCGCGCCTCGGGGCCGAGCGTGGGCGACCGACCTCGGCCCCCCAGCGCGGCCTGAGCCTCCTGAAGGAGCCTTGCGACGGGAGGACTTGCGCCCCGGGGCCCACCTTCCACCCTCCCCATCGGCTTCGGGGAGGACCCGCCGACCGCCCAGTCGAACGGCGGGATTCAAATACCGGTCCGGGGCGTGAATGCCCCGCGGAGCGCAACATGAGGAAGGGACTGGTGATCGTGGGGGTCGTCCTGCTGGCCTTGGGAGCGGTGCTGATGTTCGTCCCGCTGATCCCTTCGACGATAAGTTCGACGGCGAGCAACCCTTCGGCCAACGGCGGAATGATCGGCTACAACATCTACCAGTCCAGCTTCTCCCTGACCGGGGGAACCACCGGCAAGTTCTCCTTCTCCTCTTCCTCCCCGGTGGACATCGCGGTCATCACCTGCTCCCGCGCGGTCACCACCTCGCAGCTTCAGCAGGCCACCACCAGCGCCCAGTTCAATGCGGCCTGCGGGACCAACACCACATACGGGACGACGCAGGTCGGAGGCTTCTCGTTCTCGAACGGCACGAGCGGTCCCTTCTCCGTGACCATCCCCTCCGGAGGGACCCTCATCTGGTTCGCGCTCTCGGGACAGAACTCCCCTCCGACCGTGACCGTGACGACGACGTACACCTCCCCGCTGCTCGGGCTGGTGCTCTTGGTCATCGGCGTGCTCCTCCTGCTCTTGGGGGTGGCCCTCAAGTCGAAGAAGCAGAAGCAGGCCGCGACCTCTCTGCCTCCGCCCCAGCCGTGGGGCCCTCCTTCCGGCCAAGGTGTGGCGTCGCCAGGAGCTCCCCCACCGGCCTGGCAACAGCCTCCTCCACCCTCGCGATAGTCGAGGCGAGGGGCCGCTTTCGCGTCGCAGCGCAAGCGCAGCGGCGGCGCCCCGTGAAGGGCTCAGGCCCCTGGCCGCCCCGTATGGGGCGATCCTCCCATCCCGTCCTGTCCATCGGTCCGCTCCAAGCCCCGATGGGGGGAGCGCGGCAGAGGGACCGGAGCGTCGTGGCGCGGAGGTGCACCTTCCCCCGGGGCCTTTTATAGAGAGCAGAGCCATGGCTCGCCCTGGGGAGCCCTCAGTGCGACCCGTCTTCGCCCTTGTCGGTTCGGCTATCCTGGTCCTTCTCGCGCTCCTCTCTTACTTCGTTGCGGCGGGGTTCCAGCAGCAGAACAGCCTCTACCTCTCCTCTGGGCCCCTCTACACGGGAGGGGCGGGGTCGGCGGTGGTCGATCCCACCTCGTCGGAGGACACTTTCCTTCCGAACATCCCGGTGAACGTCACCGTGACCGACCTCCCGGCTGGGGCGACGGTCTACGCCTTCCCGTGTCCCACGGGGGTGACGAACTCGACCCAGTGTGCCAAGAGCGCCCCCTCGTTCATCGATTCCTGGACCGGCAACGGGGACGGGCACCCGGTCTTCCTCCACTTCAACGTCAACGTCGGGCACGCTTTCGTGCTCACGACCAATGCCGGCCGGGGTGCCCAGGTCGCCTACACGGCGAAGGTCCCGCTGTGGGCCCTCCAGACGTGGGTGGTCGTGATCGTCATGATCGTGGGGATCGTTCTGGTCGGGGTGGGCCTCTCCCGGGGGCACTCCTCGGGGTCGGCGGCCTCCTATGGCGAACCGGCCGGATACTCCTCACCCCCCCTTCGGCGGTTCTGCGAGACCTGCGGGAGCCGCTTCCCCGACGACATGACAATGTACTGCCCCTCCTGCGGCGCGCCCCGGATGTGAGGTGGGAACGGTGAGAGAAGGTCTACTGTTCCCCGGTGTGGTCCTCACGGTCCTGATGATCCTGTTCGCCTTCGCTCCTCTCCCGAACGCTCCGTCCGGGCAGGTGAGCTCGGCCCGGGCGCTCACGGTGAAGCCCCCCGCCTTCCCCTACTCGGAGGAGACGCCGATCAGCGTCAGCTGGAACGGGGGGAACGCTAGCACCTTCCTCGAGATCATCCCGTGCCTGGACTCGAACTGCTCTGCCGGGCCGAAGGCCCCCGTCACCGCGCCGCTCACGGTCAACGGAGGGGCCGTTGTGGCCAACGGGAGCTCGGGCGGCTTCACGGTCTGGGTCTCCACGACGCTGAGCCTGCTCATCGTGACGAACTCTCTCGCGCCGCTCAGCGTCACCGTGACGTGGAACGAGATGCCGGAGTTCGGGTTGCTCTGGGAGATCCTGACGGTCGTGGGCATCCTCCTCACGATCGGCGGGATGGTGCTCCCCGAGCACGGGGCCCCCCGCGGGCACCACCGGCGGCTTTCCTACGCCCACTGGAGGCACCACGCCTTCGCGCTCCCCCCTCACCTTCCCTCGACGGGGCTGACCTGCTCCGCCTGCGGGCTCTCGGACATCCCGCACGAGGACGACTTCTGCCCGCGTTGCCAAGCCCCCTTGCCGCGGGCCTCGACGGTCGTCCCCGGTCCTCCGTCGACCGCGGCGGCCGCCCCGGCCTCCCCCGCACGCCCCCGTGGCGCGGAGATGGCGGCGGGGACCGCCGCGGCGGCGTCGGCGGCCGGCACGGTGGCCGCCGTGCCCCCCAAGAAGCGCGTCGCGGTGAACAAGTCGAAGGTCGCGGGGCAGTCGCTCTCCGTCGCCGACCCCGACCCGCTACGACCCTGGCGCGTGATGAAGGGCCTCGGGTTCGCTCCCGAAGAGGCCGTCGTCTTCACCCGCGAGGACCCGGTGGTCCTGGAGGAGAAGTACCACCTGACCGCTCAGCAGGTCCACATCATCAGCCGCACCGAAGGGGAGGGGACGATCTCCCCCTCGGAGTGCGACAAGATCGCGGACCTCGCCGACCAGCATCTTCGCAGCCACGCGGGGGGCGTCGTGGTCCTGACCGACCCGAACTACTTCGTGACCCACGGTGGGTTCGACGTGCTTCGTAGGTTGGTGCTCGCGATCCAGGACCACGCCCGCGAGCAACGCGGGACCTTCATCCTCGCCTTCAACCCGTCGGTCTTCACGCCCGACCAGCGAGCGCAGCTCGAGGAGCGGATGCGCAAGGTCGTGTGACCGACGGCATTACCCCTGCTGCACCGCTCCGATTCCGTCCGACCCGACGCCTCGAGCGCTCCCCCCATGGGGAGCGGCTGTTGGAGGCGGCGCTCGAGGTCGCTCCGGCCTTCCCCGAGCTTGCGGGAGAGGTCCGGTTGGACCTGCTCCCCAGCTCCTCCCGCTACCGTGGGCTGACCTTCGCGCTGGAGCGGCCGCCGAGGGTGGCCGTTCGACCTCACAGCCGGACGCCGATCGCGCTCCGCGCGACGTTGGCGCACGAGTTCGTCCACCTGCTGCAGCCCCCCCATGGGGACATCCCCGGAGGGGAGCGCTCGTGCGACCTCTACGCGATGGCGAGAGTGGGGAGCCGATACCCGCACCCCCCCGCCTATCTTCGACTTCCCCGGGGGCTCGCCCGCGCGTGGGCGCAATGGGCACCCCTGGCCCAGACGCTGGCGCGGGAGTCGTTGGAGCGGCGGGAAGCGGGGGAACGACGCTACATCGTCGACTGGGAGCGGCGCTTGCGCGACGCGGCGAAGGATGTAGCGACGACGCCGGGGAACTGAGGAGGGCCGCTACTTCCGCGCGGACCGTTCTCCGGCGACATTTTGCGTCCCGAAGAATCCCGCCGTTCCGCCGCCAGTATAAATATCCACCCTGCCGCTATGGTAAAGGCACGCCATGGCGGAAGCGTCCCAACGCTCGACGCTTCCCCCGCAGGGGAAGGAGTCCCTCGCCCGGGAAGCGCGGGTGGACAGGTTCGAATCCGAGCTCAAGATCACCCACGAGCAGGCGGTCCGGCTCGAAGAGGCAGGGTACCGGTCCCCGGACGAGGTACGGCTCTCGGAGCCCGAACGCCTCTCGAAGCTGGACTTCTCCGACGAGGAGATCAAGCGCCTTCGGGAGGGGGAGCCGACGGCGGCCGAGGGCGGCGAAGCCCCTTCCGATGCGCTGCTCGAGAAGTGGCTCCAGGACCGCAAGCGCTCGGGGTCCGATCGTGCTGCGCGCGGGAAACGTCCGAAGGGGCTCGCCGGGAAGAACGCGCCCGGCGCGGACCTGCTCAAGCGATGGGTGGCAGGCGACGACAGCGTGATGGACGCCTGGATCAAGGAGGAGCCGGCGAAGGCCGCGGCGGGCGGGACGGCGTCTGCCGGGGGGCCGCCGGGACCCGCTGCTCCGACATCCCCCTCCAACACCCCTGCGCCTTCCCCGGGCTCCTCGGAGACCCTCGCCCCTTCGCCGCCCTCTCCTCCCCCCACCCCTCCCGCCACCGAAAGCGCGGGGCCGACCCCTTCCGTCACCTCGGTGGCCCCCGTTCCTTCCGGCCCCACGGCCCCTGGCGCGCCCGGCGCGGTCGGTCCTGCGGGACCCGCGGCCCCCTCGGCTCCTGCTGCTCCCCCTGCGGGAGAGGTCCCAGCACCCAAGGAGGGGGGGAAAGCACGGCCCCCACCGCTTCGGGCGAAGGCCGCCGCCGCGGCAGGGGCGGCTCCTGCCGTCGCAGGGGCCGAGATCTCGGACCTGCGGGCCCGGGAAGAGACGGTCCTGAAGTGGCTGACCGAGCTCTTGGACAAGGCCAAGGCCGAGAACTTCGACCCGGGACAGCTGCTGCGGGAGGCCCAGGACCTGACGCGTCAGCTCCACGAGGAGCGCGGACGACGGCGGGAGCTCGAGGAGGAGCTCGAGCACGTGAAGAAGGGCTCCGTGGCGGTGATCAAGTACGTCCGCAACCGCGAGGCGCGGGCCCGGGAGGAGGCCATTGCCGCCAAGGAGGCGGACATCTTGGAGCTCCGCCGCCAGCTGGAGAGCGCCCGCGCCTCCGGTTCCTCCCTCGACACCCAGAAGGTCCTCGCGGAACGCGACGAGAAGATCCGTTCTCTGGAGGAGGACCTCGACAAGGCGAAGACCGTCGCCGGGACCTCCACGGGGGCCCAGCACGAGCTCACCGCCCGGTTCCAGGAGGAGATGGAAAAGAAGGACCGGGACTTCGCGGAGAAGGAGGCCGAGCTCAAGCGCAAGGTGATCAAGGCCGAGGAGGAGGTCCAGAAGGTCCGCAGCGCACAGGAGCTCGCCGAGCGCCACGCGCAGCTCGCCAAGATGGACGAGAAGAACCTGACCAGCGAGCTCAAGTCGAAGCTCGCGACGGTGGAGGCCCGGGAGAGGTCCATCGTCACCAAGGAGACCGAGTTCAAGACGAAGATCGAAGAGCTGATGGTCAAGGCCGACGAGTTCGAAAAGAAGAGGGCCCCGATGGCCTACAAGGAACAGGAGCTCATCCGATGGGAGGAGGAGCTGCGCGTCAAGGAGGGGACCGTCAAGGCCCAGATGCGGGAGGTCGAGCAGGCGAAGAAGGAGGGGACGAACGTCGAGGAGCGCGACAAGCTGCGCCGCCTGGAGGACCTCAAGGCCGAGATCCAGAAGAAAGAGGACGAGATGCGCCAGAAGGAGGCGTACCTCAACCAGAAGCTGGAGGAGCTCGAGCGGAAGGAGCGCGACGTCACTGAGGAGGAGATCGAGCGCGCCCGCGAGGACCTGAAGGCGGAGGTCGCGCAGAACAAGGTCAAGACCGGCGTGAACCGGCTGGACGACCTGCTCCTGGGCGGGGTTCCGCTGGGGACGAGCGTCCTGGTCAACGCGCCCTCCCACACGGGGAAGGACGTGATGGCCCGCCTGATGGCGGCCGAGGGCCTGAAGAAGGGCGTCCCGATCCTCTGGATCCTCTCCGACAAGGCCACCTCCACGCTACGGGAGGAGATGACGGCGGTCCTGCCGTCGTACCTGGAGTACGAGAAGAAGGGGCTCGTGCGCTACGTGGACCTCTACTCGATGAGCCTCGGGATCACCACCGCCGACCCGCTGGTCACGATGCTCTCCACCGAGGACAAGAACTTCTTGGAGAGCCTCTCGAAGGCCGTCGACGAGGTCGCGGCGGACTTCCGCAAGAAGGCGGAGTACTACCGTCTCATCTTCGAGACCGTGAGCACGGTCACCGCCTACCTGGACGACGCGCAGTCCTCCTTCCGTTTCCTGCAGCCCTTCGTGGGGCGGCGGAAGCGCGACAAGGCCGTCGCCTACTACCTGGTCGACACGGGGATGCACAGCGAGAACGACATCCAAGTGCTCGAGCACATGATGGACGGCTCGGTCAACCTGAAGGTCGACCAGCTCAAGACCTATCTCGCGGTCAAGGGGCTCGGGGATGTCGCGAGCCGCGCGTGGATCGCCTACACCTTCACGAAGAAGGTGTTCAACATCGGCTCCTTCTCGTTGGACCACATTCGCTAGGGCACGCGGCGCCGGTGCGGCCCCGGTGGAGGCAGAGCATCTCAGGGGGCGCGAGGGCTCGGGTTCGACCATTCACGGTGGCGGACATGGCCCCCAGGGCACTCCCCAAAGAGGATGTCCAAGTGTTGCCCTAGTTCGTACGTGCTCCAGCGGGTCCTGCGAGGGTTGGTCTGTCCGCCGTGCCGCGCAACGCTGGACCGCGACTACCCTTCCGAGAAGGTGGGCGGGCGGGTCCGGATGGCCGAGCTACGCTGTCGGAAATGCCGCGCGGTCTACGCTGTCGAGGAAGGGGTCGGCCTCTTCTCCGCCCCCCGCAAGGTCGGGCTGGAGTGGCGCTCCGACCCGGGGCTCCTCACACGGCCTCCCGATGAGAGGCTGTGGGCCAACTACCTTGCGAGCCTGCCCCCGGAGGTGCCGGCGGCCTACGAGGCCGCCAGTCGAGAGATCGTGGGGACCGCGGTGGGCCTGGACGGGCTCGTGGTGGACCTCGCCACCTGCCGCGGGCACGTCCTACGTCCGCTCGCCGCTCGGAGCGGGGCCCACCAGATGCTCCTGGGGACCGACCCTGAGGTCGCCCGTCTCTACGCGACGCAGGCCGCGCTCCGCCAGGAGCGGCACTACACCAACGTCTCGCTCATGGAGATGGACGGGACCCGCTGGCCTCTTCGTGATGCTGGGGTCTCGGGGGTCATCTCGTTCTACGGCCCCTCGATGCTCCCCCACGGGCGGCGTCTGCTCCGGGAGGTCGCTCGGGTCCTCCGCCCAGGGGCGCCCTTCCTGTTCTCGACGTTGCTCACCGATGCCGGGACCCTGACCCTGAGGTCGGCGACCCGCCAGGGCACGGGGGAACTGTTGACGGAACCGAGGCTCAAGACCGCGCTCTCGCGCTGCGGGCTCCAGCTCGAGCGTTGGGAGGTCCTCGCGGAGGGAGATGCCTGGGGCCGCACGGCTTACGACCCCTTGCCCGTGGCCGGGGACCCGTGGAAGCACGTCCTCGTTCACACCCATCGCCGGCTCGAGCGGCCGCAGATGTCGTAGAGCGCGGGGGCCCGGGGCACGGAGCGTGAGCGGAAACCCGAGCGAGGAGGGACCCGAGCCTCCGTTCCCGAGGTTGCACGCCGTCGCCGCCCCCGTGGTCGTCGCGGGTCTGATCGGGCTCGTGGTCGGGGCGCTCCTGCTCGTCGCGTGTACCCCCTCGTCTACTTCTGCCCCCTGCGGCGGAGCCAACGCGACCTGCCTCCCCTCAGGGAACTGCCCCTTTGGACCCGATGGCGTGGTCCTGCTCACCGCCGGGCTCGTCGCGTTGACGGTCGGGATCATCGGGCTGTGGGGGAGGCGTCCGGGGGAGGAGCCTCACCCCGAGCGCCCTGCGGCTCGGCCACCCCCTGACACCGCGCTCACCCGCATGGAGCAGGAAGCGCACGAACATCGAGAGTCCGCACGGCTCGAACGGGATCGATAGGACCGCGGCCCCGTCCCTGGGTATTTATACCGCAGGTCGGCTTCGCTCGCTGCTAGGCTTGACCGGGGGGTTAGGCGTCCCCTTGTACACCAGCATCGTCTTCAGTGGGGGTGACAGCCAGGGACGGCGTCGGGCGGATCCGGTCGCTCGTTCAGTTCCGTGGAAGCTCTGTTCCATCAGGTCGCGGGCACTGCGACGGGCCCTCGGAGGAGGGCCCTAGCGGTTACCCATCATGGGTACCGGGTCAGGTCCTGACGGGAGCAGCCCTACCATGACCCGTCGACGCCGATGGGGCAACGGGGCGGAGGAACGGTTCGAGGCTCACGGCCGGACCCTCACGGCGTCAACCCTGGTGGCCTAGCATCCGACCCAAGGGTCGTCCGAGGTCGCGGCACGCTTAAGGTTCTGCGCAGCTGCCCTCCCCTTCGATGATCACCTACATCGACCTGTTCTTTCCGTCGCAGGGTCCGACCGCAGGCGAGGTCGCTCAGCTCCTGAAGGAGAAGGCGGGGCTTTCGTTCATCAAGGGCCCCCATGACATCTGCTTCCAGTGGGGAAGTTTCGAGGAGTTCACGGAGTCGATCGAGAAGATCCATTCCGCGCTCCAGGGAACTGGGGTCATCTACCGTTTCGTCTCGAGCGAGGAGGAGAGCGGCAGCTTCGAGGACCTGGTCGGCTGGCCCCCCATGGGGGTGCCCTCCCACCCGTCCACACGGCGGGAGCGCTAGGTCCGCGCCCTCCCGACCCCCCCACCCCCCCTCTGCGAGTGGAGATGGGGAACATCGAACGGCCCGTTGCGACCCCCGAGGGCAGCTTATAGTTGGGCGTGAGATGCAGAACTAGAGGAAACCGTGCGTACCTACGTGGACATCTACTTCAGTGCCGCGGGAGCCTCTCCGATGAAGGTTGCCGAGGCCCTGAAGAAGGAGGTCGGGCTCTCGTTCGTGTTCGGAGAACACGACTTCGTCATCAACTGGCAGACAACGGAAGAGCTCTTCGAGATCATCCACAGGATGAACGAAGTACTTCGTCCCATGGGGGTCTACTTCCGATTCGAGTCGCACGAGGAGCAAGAGGAGGAGCCTGAGCTCCGGGAGTTCTCCTGGCCACCCATGTTGCCTTCCTCCCCTGGGGAACGCTAGTAGCGTTAGGGAGTCACGTCGAGCGAGCGGCGGCGGGCCAGCCTTCCGACGCTGGGTCCACGAGCGTTCGGGTGAAGCTCGCTCTCAGTCCATCCGAGAGAGGCTTCTTTTCCAAGCGCTTGTAGTCGTAGGCGACCTGGACGGAGCGTGCCCTCATCAGGACCGTTCCGGTCGCTTCGTCGCTGAACCGGTAGAGGAGTTCCCAGCTGGTCCTTCCGACGTGAGAGGGAGCGACCTCTCCTAGGACCCTGTGAGCATACCGGACCGGGACGAAGTAGCGGGCTCCCGCCTCCGCAAGAATGAAATCGATCTCCATCGGGTCCTTGAGCCCGGAGAGGTGCATGTAGTGGTGGAGCCGCAAGGTCTCCATCCACGTGAAGACGACCGAGTTGTTGACATGACCCGCCAGGTCGAGGTCGCGGAAGGTCACTTCGAAAGGCTCGTGGAAGCTCCAACGCTCCCGCGCCGTTACCTCCTGCGTACCCATGATGCTCCTTCCTCGGAGGGCGCCGGCCGCAAGAGGATATAGGCCTCTCCGCTCCTCCCCCGCTCCGTGATGTCCCACGTGGACCTCCCCACGGACCCGGGGGTCTCCACTCGCAGCCAAGGGGGGGGAGGGTCGTGACGCTCTCGCCCTCCTCGACATGGGCCACCCAGGCCTCCCCCGAGGAGATGCGAGCCTCCGTAGAACGCGTGCGGAAGGCCACGAAAGTGCACTCGAAGTTCTTTGAGGATTCGATCCCGCTCATCGCCTCAGAGAACCTGCTCTCCCCTTACGCGAAGGAGCTCCTCATCTCCGACCTCCATTCGCGCTACGCGGAGGGGCTTCCGGGCGAGCGCTACTACGAGGGGAACGCCTGGGTCGACGAGATCGAGAACGAGTGCCTGGCGCTCGCCCGTCGGCTGTTCCGCTGCAATTTCGCGGACGTCCGCCCCATCTCGGGGACCGTGGCGAACATGGCCGTGCTCAAGGCGATGGCCGACCCGGGGAGCACCATCGGGAGCTGCCGACTCGCGGACGGGGCGCACATCTCCTCCGCCTCGTTCGGGGCCTTCGGGCTCCGGGGGGTCAAGCCGGTCCACTACGCCTTCGACACGTCGAAGATGCAGCTTGACGTCGACGCGACGAAGCGGATCCTCCTGCAGGAACGGCCCAAGCTTTGCCTCTTTGGCCTCTCCCTCTTCCTCTTCCCGTTCCCGCTCCGCGAGCTCCAGGAGACGCTCAAGGAGATCGGGGCGTTGGGATGGTACGACGGGGCCCACGTGCTGGGTCTCATCGGCGGTGGGCAGTTCCAGGACCCGCTCCACGAAGGATGTACGGTGCTGTCGGCCTCCACCCACAAGACCCTCCCGGGACCGCAACACGGCATCGTGCTCGGGGAGACCTCGGATGCCGACCTCGTGAGGAAGCTCCAATCGGCCTGCTTCCCCGGCGTCACCAGCAACCACCACCTGAACGCCATGGCAGCCCTCGCCGTCTCCCTGGCGGAGCATCTCGCCTTCGGCGAGGAGTATGCCCGTCAGGTCGTGGCCAACGCCCGAGCCCTGGGACAGGCGCTGACCGAGCACGGGTTCGAGGTCCTCTGCGCGGACCAGGGGTTCACACGGAGCCACACCATCGCGGTCCGCGTCGAGAAGGAGGGGGGAGGCGAGGACGGTTCGAAGAAGCTCGTTGCCGCCGGGATCGTCACCAACAAGAACCTCTTGCCGGGGGACAAGAGCCCGAAGCACCCCCAGGGGATCCGACTTGGGACCCCGGAGGTCACGCGGCTCGGGATGAAGGAGAAGGAGATGGCGCGGATCGCAGAGCTGTTCGACCTGCTCCTGCACCGGGGGAAGAGCCCCCAAGAGGTGGCCCTGGCCGCCAAGGAGCTCAAGCGAGGCTTCACCACACTCCAGTACTGCTTCGGGGCGGGCGAGGCCGCCTACCGCTACTACGACCTGGTGGGCGACTCCCGCGCCTGAGGCGTGGTCCGTGGACCATCTACCCAAGCCGTTTGATCGCCTGCTCTCGATTCGGAAGGACGAGCGGCTCCTCGCTTGCTGGCATGCTCAATACGTCCTCCTCGATGCCTCCGGCAGGCTCCACTCGGGCTTCTTTGTGAGGGGCTCCGAACTGGAGATCGACGTGAGGCAGGGCCTCTTGCTCCTCACCGACAAGGGCCTGGCGTATGTTCGGGTGAGGGGCTTGGTGGGGTTCGAGCAGCTCAAGTCCTACCCACCCATCCCGTACGGGCATCTTCTCGGTGCAGGGGTTGCCCGATACCCCGCCGACCTCCGGCCGGCGCTCAGGCTGAGGGCTCAGAGGGGTGGTGCTGGAACGGACTCCTCCGAAGCGTGGCCGCCGGGGCCGGGCGCCATGGACCTCCTGTTCGTCGTAGGGCGCGACGAGAACGTCGAGTCGGTCGCCTCCGCCATCAGGAACGTCGCGGGGCTGGACCCGCTCACAACCGCACCATCCGTCGAGCGTGACGCCCGACCGCTCCGGTCAGGGGACGCGGATGGCGCGGTCCTCTTCCGCGCAGAGGCGGACCCCGACGAGTGACCCCCCTCTTCGTCGCCCACCTGCGCGGTCCAGTCTGCCTAGCTCGCGCGTCCGCGTCGCGGGCGCTCCTCCCTAGGGAGACGGATCACGTGCGCTCCGGGCTCCTCGGGGCGCGGGCGTTCGCTCCAGGTTCGCTCGGTCCACTCCGCATAGCGAGGGGAGCGAAGACGCCAGACCTCCCTGGCGCTCAAACGTCGCTCCTCTTTCCATCGAGCCCGGGCGTCACGCGTGGCCCGCAGCGCGAGGTTCCCCAGGAAGGCCCCGCTGCCCAAAGATGCGAGCGCCGCCGCACCTTCCGCCGCCTGGCCCGGCACGGCCAGGTCGGGAGCCCACAGGACCCCTACGAGCAGAAGCAAGGCCGCGCCGATCGAGAGAACGGCGGCGAGAACGATCCTGAGCTCGTTGTCGACGACCACGTAGTCGCAAAGCCGGTAGCTCTCGAGGTCCGAGAGGTCTCGCGATCTCGGCACCGGGGGAGGCGACCTCCTAGGTGCGCCGGGCCCGGCCTTGGGCGACGAGGATAGATGGTCGTACTCGCGCCTTCGCACCGGGTCGTTGAGCGTCTCGTACGCCTCCCGCAACTGTCGGGTGTTCGCCTCCGCGACCCTGCGATCGCCCTGGTAGACGTCCGGGTGGTACCGTCGGAGGAGGCGGCGATAGGCCCGCCGCAGCTCCTCCGGTCCCGCGGAGCGGTCGACGCCGAGCACGCGGTAGTGGTCCACGGTGGGCATGGGGATGGGACCGGTCCTAGAGGGGCCGGACGCCGTTGGGGGGCTAAGCGATTGCGACCGGGGCCGGGAGGGCACGCTAGGGCTGGTCCGACCTGGGCGGGGTCCCTTCCACCGACCGACGGCCTCGGGACACCTCCCGCGTCAGCCGCGTCGGCATCGGGCGCGGTCGGATGGGGACCTCGGCAGGGTTCCGTCGGAAGGCTCGCAAGAAGTTCGGCCGCCACCAGATGCGGTCGCGGCTTGCCCCCAAGATCGCGGGGACGAGGTAGGTCCGTACCACGGCGGCGTCCAAGATGACCGCCGCTCCCACGGCGAACCCGAGCACGCGGAGCAGGCTCACCTGGGCCGCGACGAGGGCGAAGAACGCGCCCCCCAAGATGACGGCGGCGGCCGTGATGATCCCCGCGGTGTGCGCGACCGCATCGATCACCGCACGTCGTGGTGGGCTCCCCTTGAGCCGCTCTTCACGGATACGGGTGAGGATGAAGATGTTGTAGTCCATCCCCAGGCCCATGATGAGCAGGAAGAGCACGGGGGGGATGTAGAAGAAGAGCGAAAGCTCGAGTCCGAGGACGAAGACCGCGTAGCTCAGGGCCCAGGACCATGCGGCCGAGAGGGCGATGGTGATGAGCGCGAGGGGAGGGAGCACCGCCGAGCCCAGGGCGAGGAACAAGACCAGGAGGAGCCCGACGATGATGATGAGCTCCATCCGTTGCGCGCTCTCGGCGAGCTGGGCCTGAAGGTCCTTGGTGATCGAGGCCGCGCCTCCGTAATAGACGTGCGAGACCGTGGGGTGGGTCGCGGTGAAGCTCGAGAGGTTCCCCTCGATCGAGTTGAGCTCGTTCACCCCTTCGTTGGTGTTGCCGTTCGAGTCGAGCGCGACGGTGTAGTCGACCGTCGTTCCATCGTTCCCTACGTAGGAGGTGAGCGTCGCCAGCAAGGTCGCCTGGGGGACGGGGAGGGCGGAGGTGAGATTGAGCCACGTGGGGAGCGGGGCACCCCCCGACCCGAACATGGAGTTCACGGAACGGACGCCCGAGTGCACCGTGAGCAGGTGGGCGATGCCGTTCGCCTCCGCAAGCTCTGTCGGGCTCACGTACGCGACGTTCGAGTTCGGCGGACACGCGAGGCCCGGAGCGACAGGGGCCGAGGGCACGGCGGCCGTGCACGTCTCCACGAGCGGTGTCTGGAAGGTGACCAGGATGTCGAGAGGGAACACGTAGCCCGGACCGAAGTTCCCGGAAAGCTCGTTCAGGCCCTGGGTCGCAGGCTGGGAGGGCGGCAGCTGTCCGAAGTAGCTGTAGGACTGCGGTGCCGTCAGCGCAAGGTAGACCAGCGGGATCGAGACCAGCGTGGCAAGGAGCAGCACCGTCGCCGGGCGCTTGGTCGCGACACGGCTCGCGCGGTGGAAGTAGGTGTTCCTTCTCCTCACCGCCAGGTTCCGGGCCGCGGCTTGTTTGCGGAAGCGCTCGCCGGTGTAGGGCCAGAAGATGCGAGGCCCGATGAGGTAGAGGACCGCGGGGACCAGGGTCAGCGCCACGAGGATAGCGATGGTCACACCGGTGGAGAGGACCTTTCCCCAGTCGGTGATGAGCGAGGCCCCCGAGAAGGTCATGGCCAGCGTCGCCAGGACGACCGTGCTTCCGCTCGTCGCGATGCTCTCCCCTGCCCACGTGACCGCGTTGACCAGCGCCTCCCGGTGCTCCTTCCCCGACCAGAGCTCCTCGCGGTAGCGCGCCGTCAGGAAGACGGAGTAGTCGGTACC
Source organism: Thermoplasmata archaeon (assembly GCA_028864975.1). GTDB lineage: Archaea > Thermoplasmatota > Thermoplasmata > Lutacidiplasmatales > UBA184 > JAKAAX01. The sequence continues at coordinate 98,550 of JAGWLG010000002.1, forward strand.
GACCCCGAGCGAGAAGGTCACGAGGAGCGTGAGCGAGGTGTCCGTGACCTGTCCCGTGAACGTCGTAGTGATGACCATCGCAGCCAGGCCCAGCAGGAGCGCGAGCCCGATGGTCAGCAGGACCAGGACCGGGGTGAGGGGCGCACGGAAGTAGAGCGCGGTGATCGCCAGCAGGAGCACGACCGTGATGGGCAGGATCGCGTTGGTGTCCTGATTGATGAGGTTCGACTCGGTGATCACCAGCGCGGCGTCGCCCGTCTGGACCCAGCCGATCGTCCCGGCGGCCCCCACCTGGGAGAGCGCGAGGGGCGTGAGCCGGTCGACATCGCTCACGACGCGCTGGGCCTGAGGTCCTTGGTCGGAGACGTTCAGCGCGATGACGATGACCGTGACATTGTTGGCCGCCCCATCCACGAACGTCCCCAGGATCGAGGGGGGGACGGGGGTCGCGTACGTGGCGGGGGTCCCGCTCGAGATGATGGCGTAGCTCCAGGCGTCGAGCGCCGAGGAGGAGGGGTCGAGGCTAGTGTCTGGGCTCCAGGTGGCCCACGTGGCGTTGAGATCGGGGAAGGGAACCCCCGAGGTCAACGCCAGGAAATGCAGGGTCGCCCACTGGACCGGAGGCGTGTAGCTGAAATTGGTGAGATTGAGCTGCGCGAGGACCCACCGGTCGAGGAACCCCCCGCCCCGGAGACCGGCAGCCACTGGGTCCGAGTGGAGGGCACGGACCATCGAGGCGGTGCAGCTGGAGACCAGGGACTGGTTCGGGACGGAACCCCAGCATCCGTTGGAGGCGTTCCAGCCGTCGGGGGAGGGTCCTCCCAGATAGCCGTGGTAGAAGAGGGAGAGGTTCTGAAGGGCCAAGGGCTGGTTCGAGAGCGCCGGGTTCGAGAGGGTCCTCTGGTAGGCGGGGGCGTTGTAGGAGTTTGGAGGGGCCATCGACCCGTTCGCGATCCCCGCTTGGTAGAGGGTTGCCCAGTTGGAGAGGTAGAGCCCGGCGGTCCCCCAGAGGAGCTGGGAGGTCCCGTCCATCGCGTCGAAGAGGGAGGCGTTCCCGACGAACCCGGGGCGGAGCACGGCGAGCCGCGCGGTCTCCTCGGCGTTGAGGTAGCTCTGGTACGTCGTGTAGAGACTGTCGACCCGGCCCACGCTGGTGATGTGGGTGTCGTTCTCCAAGGCGCGCGTCACGGCGAGGGTCGCGTCGCGGCCCACGACCCCCGTGATGTCCGGGCCGGAGAGGAGCACCAGCGTGTCCGCGTTCACCGTGGCGTTAGGGAAGACCTGCCCCGCCTGCTTCGCCTCCTGGGAGCTGGGCTCGCTCGAGGGGATCGTCAGGGCGCTGGAGGTGGTCGCATTCCCGATGTGGGTGAGGAGGGGCGCCGCCGCGAGAAGGAAGAGTACCCAGACGAGCACGACCAACTTCGCGTGGCCAACGATGAGCTCCCCGAGCCGGGCGAACGGGCCGCGGACGTGGACCTGGGCCCGGCTCTCAACGCGCCCGTCATCCGACATGGTCCCGGGGGTTCCTCTCGATGGGGAACGACCCGGCGCACGTTCTCTCGCGTATAGGTGTTGGGGGTGGGACCTCTTCGAGCTGGGTCGGCTGAAGCTCCGGGGGTGTGAGGCGCGGGACGCAGGAGAGGAGAAGAACCTCCGGGGAACTTCCTCATCGATGCCCGACCAGGTTCGCTATCGATGGATCGTCGGCGGACGCGTCCAGGGCGTGGGCTACCGCGCCCACGTGGCCCGCCTGGCCGAGCGCCTCAAGATCGTGGGGTCCGTTCGCAACTTGAGCGATGGCACGGTCGAGGTCGTGGCGCAGGGGCTCCCCACGATGGTCGAAGCGTTCCGCGCAGCCCTGCTAGCTCCCGCTTGGCCTTGCCACCCGGAAGGGATACGGCGAACCGAGGGACTTCCTCCCGACCTCGGCCTCGGGGAGTTCCGGGTCGCGGCTTCCTCGGATTGAGAAGGACGTCTCGAAAGCTTGGCTGAAATAGTCCCGCTGGGCTGTAGTAACGGCCGAGCGTGACATCTTGCCGACGGAAGCCTGTCCGATCTGTAACCACCGACTCCCGAAGGAATTCCTGACCACCCACATGGCCCGTGCGCATCCGGACCGGTCGGTGTCGGCGGAGCCTGGGCCGAGCGAGGCCCCGGCCCCTCCGAGCGGGGCCTACCAGGGGGACCTGGCCGAGGGACTCGCCCCTCCCGACAGCGTTGGGGCGGAAGTGCCGGCCCATCTGGGTCCTCCCCCTGCCGACCCGGAGCCGGAAAGCCCTGCCGCACCGGTTCCCCAGGACCCCGCCCCCACGGCGGAGGCCAGCCCGACCCCTGCGGCCGTCGTGGCCGAGGCTCCGTCGGACCCTGTCGAAGCGCCCTCCGACCCTCCCGCTACCGAGGGGCCCGCGGTGGTCCCCCCTGCGGCCTCCCCGGTCCCGCCTGCCGCTCCGCCTGTGATCCCGACCTCGAAAGAGCTCCGGTCCTGGCTTGGCAAGCACCAGCGCCACACGACGAAGGCGCGCGAGAGGGCCGAGGTCTGGTGCCAGGAGTTCGTCGACTCCCGTCGCCACCGACGCTGAGCGTTCGGTCCTTCGGTCCAGAGAGTTTCCGAGGGCCAGGCTTATACCCATCCTCCGGTGAGCCGACCCATGCCCGCCACGGGCCGCAGCGCAAGTAATGTCGCCCCCGCGGCGCGGTCCTCCTCCGCTCCCCCTCCTCGTCCGCTACGACGGGGCAAGGTGAAGGAGGTCTGGGAGGTCTCCCCCACCGAGCTGGAGTTCGTCTTCACCGACGACATCAGTGTCTTCGACAAGCACATCCCGAACGCCATTCCTCACAAGGGAGAGACCCTCGCTCGTACGAGCGCGTTCTGGTTCGACCTGTGCACGAAGCAGGGCGTGAACCACCATTTCCTTCGGCTCTCCGGACCGAACAAGATGCGAGTGCGTCGTGTGGAGGTCGTTCCCGACCCCCGATCGTCGGGGCATCCGAAGAGGAGCTTGTTCATCCCGCTGGAGTGCGTGGTGCGCTACTACGTCGCCGGCAGCCTCTGGGACCGGCTCCAGAAGGGCAAGATCCGACCTGAGGACTGCGGGTTCCCCGGCGCACATGTGGCCGCCTACGGGCAGAAGCTCCCCGACCCGCTCTTCGAGTTCACCACCAAGCTCGAGCCGGTGGACCGCCTCCTTACCCCGTCCGAGGCGTTGGAAGTTGGAGGAGTGACCAAGAAGGACATCTCCGACATCGAGGAGATGATCCTCAAGATCGATGGGGCGATGCAGCGGGCCATCTCCCCGCGCGGGCTCCTCCACGTCGACGGGAAGAAGGAGTTCGCCTTCGACGAGCATGGGAAGGTCATGGTCGTCGACACCTTCGGTACAGCGGACGAGGACCGGTTCTGGGAGAAGGACGCCTACGAGCGGGGGCGATTCGAGGAGTTCTCGAAGGAGTTCGTCCGGCAGCACTACCGACACCTGGGCTACTACGACAACCTCCAGGCCGCCCGTGCCGCGGGCAAGGCCGAACCCGACATTCCGTCCCTTCCCCCCAATCTGGTCCAAGAGGTGAGCAAGCTCTACACCACCGTTTTCGAGCGGCTCACCGGTGAGCGGTTCCACCCCGGTGGCAAGGCGTGAGCAGCAACCCGGCGGCGCCGGGTGGCTCACCTAGCACCGTTTCACGACCTCCCCTGCGACCTTTTAAGGGCCGCCCGCGGGTTCCGGACGAATCGCCGACGCGATCGCCGGAAGTGACAACATGAGCGCCAAGGCCACCAAGCCCGCCACCGACGAGAAGGCCGAAGAAGAAGAGACGAAGGTCGAGTTCGAGGACCTTCCCGGGGTGGGGGCCACCACCGCGGAGAAGCTCCGCGAAGCGGGCTACGGGGACATGATGGAGCTCGCCGTCGCGTCTCCGGACGACATCGCGGCGGCCGCGGACATCGGCGAAGGCATCGCGCAGAAGATCATCGTCGAGGCGCGCAAGCGCGCCAAGGTCGGGGGGTTCGAGAGCGGCACCGATATCCTGGAGCGGAGGAAGAGGATCGGCAAGGTCACGACGATGTCCAAGAACCTGGACGAGCTCTTGGGGGGAGGCATCGAGACCCAGGCCATCACGGAGGTCTATGGGGCTTTTGGGAGCGGCAAGTGCACGCACCCTGGCACGCCAGTCCTTTACTTCAATGACTCGGTGGCCCACCTCGAACCCATCGGGGAGATCTACGCGAAGTACGCCGCCAAGTTCGGAGAGATCCCCTTCGATGGTGGATGGGCTGTCCCGGTCGACTGCGTTCAGGTGGCGGGACTGACCGAGTCAGGAGTCCAGCGCGTTCGGGCCTCCCATCTCTACCGGGAGAAGGTCGCTCGGCTGATCCGGATCAAGACCGCACGCGGTCGTACGTTGGAGATCACTCCGCCGCACAAGTTGGTGTCCATCACCACGGAGGGGGTCTCGTGGGTCCCCGCGGCTAAGCTGGCTCCGGGATGCCCCATCGCTACCCCGCGAACGCTGCAGGCCCGATCCGCCGAGGATCATCCCAACATGGTCGACGAGGACGACGCCTTCTTCCTAGGTCTCTACGTTTCGGAGGGGGATCCCATCGGGATCACGAACACCGACCTTCGTCTCATCAAGTGGGTGGAGAGCTACATCGAAGGGAAGTTCGGTCATTCACCCCGGGTTTCGGTCGGGCACGGGCGCCCCCTGCCGGCGTTCCGAGTCCTTCTTCGTAAGCCCGTCCGCACTTTTCTGGGCGATCTTGCGACTCAGCGATCGGCGACCAAGCGGGTCCCTGCCAGCGTCCTTGGTGGGAGCGATGGCGTGGTGAGGTCCTTCCTCGCCGGATACATCGAAGGCGACGGATGTATCCAGCCCCTTCACACCGAGGTCGACACCGCGAGCGCCGGTCTGGCCCGAGATGTCGCCTACCTCTTCGCGCGCATCGGCATTCAGTCGAGCACTCGCGTCCGCCAGGTCAAGGGAAAGCCGTACTGGCGGGTGTCGGTCGTTGGGGAAGACCGCTCGAGGATCCGATCCCTCCCTCTTCGCTTCAAGCAATGGCCGAGTACCCTGCCCTACACCTCGGCCTATGGGTTTCCGACACCGACCATCGAGGTCCTTCAAAGGATCTACCGTCAGGGTCTTGGTGGCCACCGCGGACGGAAGCAGAAGCGCGTTGGAAGGGCGCGGAACCGCAACGACCGTTTCTACCACGTCTTGGTAGAAGAGCGTACCAAATCTGACACCCTTAATGAGGCGACCTTCCGAGCCATCGCTGAGACCTTCCTCGAGGGGAGGGCAAGGCTCGAGCGGGCGCAGAGGCTGACCACCCGACTGGACCACCTCGACCTGCGCGAGTTCGCGCGCTTGTTCGACCTGCTGCCGCAGGCGTTCTCTGCCTATGCGGAGAGGGCAGGGATCTCAAGATCCGTGTCTCAGAACTGGCGCCGCCGAGGCGTCTCCCCGAACCGCGATCTCGAGCCTCTCAAGGCAATCATGACCGAGGACCTCTCGAGAAGGATCTCGATCCTTTCGCAGGGGCTCGCTCAGATGAAGAACATCCACTCGTTCGCGTGGGATATCATCGTTTCCGTGGAGCACGTCCCGTACGACGGCTTCGTCTACGACCTAACGGTCCCGGAAGGGCACACCTTCGTCGCCGGCGAAATGCCGACGATCATGCACAACACTCAGCTCGCTTTGCAAGTGTCCTCCTCGATCCAGCTCCCCGTGGATCAAGGTGGACTGGAGGGGGAGGCGGTCTGGATCGACACCGAGAACACCTTCCGCCCGGAGCGTCTCACCGAGATGGCCAAGGCGGCGGGTTTGGACCCCGCCGAGGCCCTGAAGAAGGTCCACGTGGCTCACGCCTTCAACGCGAGCCACCAGGAGCTGCTGGTCCCGAAGGCCTTCGAGCTCGCCCGCCAGAAGCCCGTTCGTCTGCTCGTCGTGGACTCGCTCACGGCGCATTTTCGAGCCGAGTTCCTGGGGAGAGGCGCGCTCGCCGAACGCCAGCAGCGCCTCAATCGCCACATGCACGAGCTGCTCCGCTTCGGCGACGTCTTCAACGCGGCGATCATCTGCACGAACCAGGTCTCGTCCCGTCCCGATGTCCTTTTTGGCGACCCCACCGGCCCGATCGGGGGGAACATCGTCGGCCACACGGCGACGTACCGGGTGTACATGCGGAAGTCGAAGCCCCCGCGCCGCATCGCTCGGCTCGTCGACTCCCCGAACCTTCCCGAAGGAGAGGCGATCTTCTCCGTCCTGCCCGAAGGGATCCGCGACGCGGGCTGACCCCGTTCGATCACGCCCCGAACGAGCGCAAGCGTCGAAGGAGCGCCCCCGTGCCCAACGGGGTGCCGCTGGTCTCGTTGACCTGCGCTACCCAGTCCTGGGTGATCCCAGGACGGAACCAGTTCCGGGTCAGCCACGGGGCAACCCGGGGGTTGGGCCAGGTGTCGCCCCCGATGTCGCGGAGCATCCCTTCCCGCACCTGAGAGGCAAAGAGCCAGGCGAAGAGGTAGCTCTTGGCGTAGAGGCCGTACTGGACCCAGATCCCATCGCCGAACGAGGCAGGGACCGACGTTGGCAGGTAGCCCTCGTACGCTCGTTGCAGGCGCGCGAACGTCGAGACCAGGTCCCCTGTCGGCCGACGGTAGAGTTCGAGCTCCTGCTCCACCCAAAGGGCGGTGTACCCCACGGAATCTGGCCATCCCACGGCACGGTCCGCGATGAGGCGATCGATCGAGGCCCGAGGCAGGCCGGTTCGCGTGGAGAGCCAGGCCGCCTCTCCCGAGATCTCCTCGAAGAGGCCACCGACCCCTTCCGACATGCCGGCGTTCCCGGGGAGCGTCTCGTACCCGCGCAGGAGGTGCGTGGGGGCCCGCGTCAAGCTCGCGTGGACGGCGTGTCCGAGCTCGTGCATCAGGATCCCATACCAGACCCAGCCGCCCTGCGGATTCACGACGACCCGGACGTCTTGGGGAATGGTCGGAGCGTAGCACAGGCCCCCCGCACTGATCGCGTGCCGGTCGATGCGAAGGTGGTAGCGTTCAGGATGGAAGCCCCACCCTCGCAGGGCTCCCATCGCGGCCGAGAGCATCCCTCGTCCAGGGAAGTATCGGTCCACCGCGGGCGGCTTTCGCAGCTCGAAGGCGCGCGGGAGGTCCCAGGGGTACCAGCCTCGTTCCCCTTTCGCATCCTCGAAATCGTCCCGCACCCTCCGGGCCGCCGGGCGGCCGATGGCCTTCAGCGAGACGATGAACCGTTCGAGCTGGGCGCGCGAGACCCCCTCTTGGGAGAGCCTCAGTTCGACGAAGGAGGGGAAGCCGAGCTCGTGGGCCCGAGCATTGCGGAGCTCGGCCAGCTTTCGTATCCCCGGCTCCAGAGTGGCCAGAGAGCGCTGCGATGCCTCCCAGAGCCTCTGGCGTTCCCTTCTCTCTTCCGCCTTCCGCAGTAGCTCTCCGACACGGTGCAACGGCAGGAGTCGTCCGCGGTAGCGGACCCGAAGACTGGCGTCCCTGCGGAGGAGATCGTTGCGGAGACGGACAATCGGGGTGTCGTGCTCGACCTGGACGTCCTCGGCCGCGCGCCGAAGGAGGGCGACGCGTCGCTCGAGCAGACGCGGGAGGGGTCGGGAGAGAGCCTCGTCCGCGAATCGAACAAGTTCCGGACCTCCGAGCAGGCGGGCCCGCGCCATCTCCCACCGCTCGGGATGAGCTGAACGGCCCATGGCCACGCCCCACTGGGCGAGGAGGATGCCGCGGTCGAGGGGGGCCAACGCGGACTCGAGCCGGTCCATGAAGCGACCCACCTCGGTCGTGGAAGCGGACCGGCCGGACGGAGGGGAGAGAGGGACCATGTCCCGGTCAGAAGGAGGGCGAGAAGAAGCTCTCCCTCGACCGCCGGCGGTGGGCTAATATCCCCCACCGCCGCTCGCCCACCTCAAGGTCGCGCTCGTGCAGCTGGAGACGCTCAAGGGGATCGTGCCCGCCGTGCTGGCGACGCTCGGACCCCAGGAGGCGGTCTACTGCGAGCATGGCATCATGTTGTACAAGGACCCCACCGTGGGGGTCGGCCGTAAGACGATCAAGTCCGGCGGCATGTTCGGCGCGCTCAAGCGCGAGACCGTGGGAGGGATCCCCTTCTTCCTCGCCGAGTTCGTCGGTCCTGGCTCCGTCGCCTTCTCCCGAGATGGGGTGGGCGAGATCCGCGAGATCGAGCTCGCCCCCGGGGAGGTCCTGGACGTGGCGGAAGGGTCGCTTCTCTGCGCCGAGAACCGCATTCCCTACGACATGTTCTACGTCTCGGGCACGCACCGCCCCGGACGGATGGTGGGGTTCTGGATGGACCGGCTCACCGGACCTGGGTGGGTCGCGCTGCACGGCTTCGGGAACATCATCTCCATGTCCCTCGCCCCCGGCGAAAAGATGACCTGCGACTACGGGGCCCTGCTCTGGAAGAGCGCGAGCGTCCAAGCGAAGTCCCTGAACCTTCCGTTCGGCGGCGGCCTTCTGGGGAAGCTTGAGTCCTACGAGGTCTTGGAGCTCATTGGCCCGGGGAAGGTGGCGCTCCAGAGCGTCGACCCGAAGAAGCCGCACAGCTGAGGACCCTCCACGAGGAAGCAGGAGAACGAGCCATGCCGATACCGGAAGAGTTCACGAAGAAGCGGACCGAAGTGACGATCAGCCGTGCGGTGCTCAAGGAGATCAACTGCAAGAGCTGCGGGGCGAAGATCGACCCGGCCAATATCAAGGGCGGCTACGCTCGCTGCTCCTACTGCGGCGGAACCTACAACCTCGACGTCCAGGGAGCGTAGGGGGGGTCTCTCGTGAAGGCCGACACGGTCGGGGGGATCACCCCTGCGGTCCTGGTCCAGCTGCGGCCCGGCGAGAAGGTCCTCGCGGCCCACGAGATCATGCTCCACATGGACGGGGAGGTCAAGCTCCACCGCAAGACGCTGAAGCATCTGGGGGTCTCCACGGCCCACCTGATGTCGATGCGGGCCAAAGGGGACTCGGAAGAGAACTACTTCTTCGCCGAGTTCGAAGGCCCGGGGAACGTCACCTTCTCGCGCGACAAGGCCGGGGAGGTACGGATCCTCCAGCTGGCCCCCGGCCAGGCGATCCGGCTGCGCTCGGGCCATCTCATCTGCTTCGACGAGACGGTTCGGTACTTCCCCATGGTCGTCGCACGTTGGGTGGTGAAGAAGGGGAACGACCAGGAGACGGAGTACATCTTCGCGGATGAGCTCACGGGACCTGGTACGGTCGTCTTCCAGTCACACGGGAACATCCTCTCCTTCAACCTTCAGCCGGGGGAGGCCATGCGCACCTCTACCGAGGGGTGGCTAGCGAGTGCGCCCACCACCCAGGTCAACGTGACGTGGTTCGCCCCACGCATGGGGGGGGTGGGGGTGAATCCCCGGCCGGTCCTTCACCTGGTGGGGCCAGGCTCCGTCATGGTCCACAGCGGGGTGTAGCGATGCAGGTGAACGTCCAAGGGAACTTCGTCCCCGTCGCCCTGGTCCAGCTCAACCCCGGCGAGGAGATCTTCTGCGAAGGGGGGCTCATGGTCTACGCCGACCCCTCCATCCAGATGAGCATCCGCCCGTTCACCCAGGGGGGGATGGGCCAGACCCTGCGACGGACCCTGGTCGGCGGGGTCCCGTTCTGGATGCACGTCTTCCACGGACCGGGGTATGTCGCGTTCAGCCGGTTCGGTCCTGGGGAGATCCGGGTGCAAGAGTTGGCCCCGGGACAGGTCGTCGACATCGCCGAGCACTCCCTCCTTCTCGCGTCGAACACGGTGCGCTACGACACCTACTACGTGGCCGGGACGGGGCGCATCGGGAGGATGGTCGGGTTCTGGATGGACCGGCTGACCGGCCCCGGCACGATCGTCTACCACGGCCACGGCGACATCCTGGGATTCGACCTCAAGCCAGGAGAGTCGATGCAGATCGACCATGGTGGGCTCCTCCGCAAGGATGCTACGGTGCAGATCCGGGCGTTCAACCAGCCTCTGGGCCAGGGGCTGATGGGGCACGCGATGAGCTTCGAGGCCCTCCAGGTGGATGGCCCTGGGCGTCTCGAGCTGCAGACCGTGGACCCGACGCACCGTGGGGCGGGGGGCGGTTAGCCCACCCGGGCCGCCCATCCTCCCCTCCCCCACGCTTAAGGCGATGGCTCGTGACCCCCGGTCCATGAGCGGCCCGGTGGTCTTGGATGGCAACCACCTCACACTCTCGGACGTGGTGAGCGTCGCGCGCCAAGGACGGCCGGTGGAGATCTCCGCGGAGGCCCGGGCCAGGATGGAGAAGGCCCGGGCCGCAGTCCTCCACATTGTCTCGGACGGGAGGCCAGTTTACGGGGTGAACACCGGCTTCGGACGCCTATCGGACCGAATCGTTCCCAAGGAACAGCTGCCCGAGCTCCAGCGGAACCTGGTCCGCTCCCACGCGAGCGGGGTGGGACCCGACCTACCCCGAGAGCTGGTCCGGGCGATGATGCTCCTTCGGGCCAACAGTCTCGCCAAGGGGGTTTCCGGGGTACGGGTCGAGGTCGTGGAGACGCTCCTGGCCGCGCTCCACCACGATCTGGTCCCCGCCATCCCGGAGCAGGGCTCGGTCGGGGCCTCCGGGGACCTTGCCCCGCTCGCTCACCTTGCCTTGGCGTTGATGGGCGAGGGGGAGGTGATCGACGAGCGGGGGCACCGGATGCCCTCCTCCGGGGCCCTTGCGAAGGCGAAGGTCCCTCCGATCACGCTGGTCGAGAAGGAGGGGATCTCTCTCGTCAATGGAACCTGCCTGATGGCCTCCCAGCTCTCCTTCCTGGTCCATGACGGGGAGGCGTTGCTCCGAATCTCCGAGCTCGCCGCGGCCGTCTCCTTCGACGCCCTCAAAGGGAACGTTGGCGCCCTCGACCCGCGGCTGCACGAAGCCCGCAACCTCCCCGCCCAGAGCTCGGTCGCTGCCGAGATGCGCACCCTCCTCTCCGGGAGTTCACTGACCCGGGCCCCCGGCGACTACCAAGGGCAGGACCCCTACGTCCTCCGCTGCATCCCCCAGGTCCTCGGGGCCGTTCGCCTCGGCCTTTCCTGGGCGCGATCGGTGGCGGAAGGGGAGCTCAACGCGGCCTCGGACAATCCTCTCGTCTTCGACGGGGAGTTCCTCTCCGGCGGGAACTTCCACGGGCAGCCGCTCGCGCTCGCCCTCGATACCGTAGGCCTCGCCCTATCCTATCTAGGAAGCTTCAGCGAGCGGCGGACCGCCCGCTTGGTCGACGCGGACCTCTCCCGGGGGCTTTCCCCGTTCCTTTCCGCCTCCCCAGGGTTCTCTTCCGGGTACATGATCCCCCCCTACGTGGCGGCGTCGCTGGTCGCGGAGGACCAGGTCCTGGTCCACCCCGCGAGCGCCGCCTCGCTCCCCACGTCGGCGAACCAGGAGGACTTCAACAGCATGGGTGCGACCGCGGGAAGGAAGGGGCTCCGGCTGCTCGAGAACCTCCGCAGGATCCTCGCGATCGAGCTCATGGTCGGGGTGCAGGCACTAGAGCAGCGGGGTCCCTCACGTGGCGGGAAGGGGAGCGAGACCGTTCGGGCCGCGGTCCGGACCCGTATCCCCCCCCTCACCGAAGACCGCCCCCCTGCCCCGGACATCGAGCGGCTCTACGAGGCCCTTCGCGAAGGGTCGTTCCTGGCTGACGTCGAGCGGAGCCTAGGGGCCTAGAGCTCGTTCTGCACCCCGAGCGCCCTTCCACACCCTCGGCATCGCAGTGCCGACAGAGCGTTATCCCACCCGCAACTCGTGCAGCTGACCGAGATCGCGCCGATGGGGGGCGGGGGGGCACCCCCGCCCGGCCTTCCGTCGGACGTGCCCCCTCCAAGCGGGCCAGGGAACGTGAGCGGGGGAAGCCTCCGCTGGGCCTCCCGGACCCCCAGGTAGACCTGGAGAGGTCCCACCAAGAGCGGCAACAGCGTCAACGCGGCACCCATCCGGATCCTCTCGCTGCTGAACCGAACGCCCGCGCGATAGACCCCGACCAGGGTCGCGGCGTAGCCGGCCAAGAGCACCACCCCTCCCACGAGAAGGGCGCTGGGGGTCGTCCAAAGGATGAGGCCGGTGAGCGCGAGACCGACCACCGAAAGGGGAGCATAGGCCCAGGGGACCTGGAAGGACGGCTTGTCGAGCTTTCGCAACACGTCGAGGGCGAGGTAGTAGGCGAGGAGGGAGGCAAGGTAGGCGAGGATGGAGGTGATGGCGACCGAGGTGGAGACGGTGAGGAGACCTGCGGGGCCCCCCAGGAGGGTGACCAGGGAACCGAGGCTCGAGATGAACAGGGACGTGAACGCGACGAAGAGGAGAACCATCGCCTGGGAAGCCAGGGAGAAGGTCGCCCCCCACCGAAGGAAGTGGAGGGCATCCGTGTCCAGTGGCCGGGTGCTCCACATTCCGGACGCATGGGGGGTCGATGGCTATTGGACCTTCCGAAGGAGGGAGGGGGGAAGCGTTCCCCAGCCTTTCGGCCCACCAAGAACGCGCCCTAAGGCGCTGGGAAGGGGAAGGCTCGGGTGGGGTAGGCTCTTGGTCTCGCGGACGGTGCCACCGGAGACGCTACCCCACCTGAGCCCGAGGCCAAATGTACAATGCCGTCGCCGTCCTAAATAGCTAACTCCGAACCTCGGAACACGTGAAATGTGCTGGGGGAGGGGTCCGCGAACTTCCCACCCCCCTAGCTTCCGAACTGAAACCACCAAGAACCTGAGCGCTTGAAGACCGTTCGAGCGGAGGGGGGGAGGACCGCCAACGTGAGGGCGACCCGACGACAGGGGGGCCACCGGCCCGCCATCCGTAGCTCCGCACGGCCGGCCACGACCGCTCTTGGCGGGAGGGCGGGGGGACCGCTTCGCGCCCCACATGGCCTCCCGTTGGAGGTCTCGTCCGAGGTCCTCGCCCAGGTCGATCACGATGCCTCGGGGGCGCGTGGCCGTCCATCCGCCCGGGTCTGCCCCAAGACCGAGAGGGACGTCGTGGCCTTGGTCCGGTGGGCACGCCGCCACCACATCCCCCTGGTCCCGCGGGGAGCGGGAACCTCGCTCGACGGAGAGAGCGTCCCACGGCGCGGCGCGGTCGTCGTCGACCTCTCGCGGATGGACCGGATCCTTGAGGTCCGCGAGGAGGACCTCTGGGCCCGCGTCGAACCCGGACTGGTCAACTACCGACTGCAAGAGGCGCTGCGCCCGAAGGGGCTGTTCTACCCCCCCAATCCCGGGAGCTGGGAGTCTTCCACCATTGGGGGGAACGCCTCGACCAACGCTTCCGGGTTCCGCTCCTTCCGCTACGGCCCCACACGAGCGTGGGTGATCCGTGCCCGGGCGGTCCTCGGCACGGGGGAGGTCGTCCAGGTGGGCACGCTCTCCGCGAAGCGTTCCGCCGGACCGGACCTCCTCACTTCGCTCTTGGGCAGCGAGGGGACCTTCGCGATCTTCACCGAGCTGACGCTCCGACTGGTCCCGACCCCGGCTCGCCGTGTGGGGCTCCTCGCCCAGGTCCCCGAGGGGGTCTCGCTCGGGCATTTGGCGCAAGGCCTCCAGTGGGCCCGACGGGAAGGTCTCTCGGCCGTGGAATGGGTGGATGCACGGGTCGGGGCGGCGCTCCTGCGAGGCACCGGACTTCCGCTTCGGGAGGGTCGCGGAGCGCTCCTGCTGGAGGTCGAGGTCCCGCGGGAGATCGCGGACACCGTCCTCGAGCGATGGTCGGTCGCGCTCAAGGGCTTGGGGCTGCCAGAAGAGGTGGGGTTGTTCGAGGACGCGGACCAGCTGTGGAAGGCTCGCGGGAAGGCGGGAACCCTCCTCGACAAGGAGGTGGGGGAGAGGGTCCGGGAGGACGTGGCCGTCCCGCTCTCCTCCTGGGACCGACTGATCGAAGGGGTCCAAGAGCTCGCACAACGCCACGAGGTCGGGTTGCTCATGTACGCCCATCTGGGGGAGGGCAGCCTCCATCCGAACTTCATAGTCGACCCCGTCTCCCCCCTCGCGCGACGCCTCCGGCGCGAGCTCTGGGAGCTCGCTTGGTCCCTGGACGGCACCGCGAGCTCCGAACACGGGCTCGGGTCGCTCAAGGCCGGAGCGTTCGTGCGTGAGCACGGGCCCGCGGCCGTGCGGGCGCTGCGCGCCCTGAAGCAGAGCTGCGACCCCGACGGGATCCTGAACCCCGGGAAGTTCTGGGGCTGACCCACACGAGCATCTTGCAGGTCGCCGTCGGGAGGGGAAGGGCGGGGAGCTCACGCGCCGTGACCCAGCGCAAGGTTCGCTCGACTCCCAGGGGGTGGCCGGTTCCCTTCGTCCCGGCGAGCCGAAAGACGTGGAGGGTCGCGTGGAAATGGCTGTAGTCATGTTCGACATCGCCCAAGTGCTCGACCACGCTCGTGCGCAGGCCGGCCTCCTCTCGGAACTCTCGGATGATGGCGGCCTCCGCGGACTCTCCCGGCTTCAGCTTGCCCCCCGGGAACTCCCAAAGGCCGCCGAGCAACCCGCCGGGAGGCCGCTGACCCACGAGCCATCGTCCCTCGCGCTCGAGGAGACCCACCGCGGCCTCCACGCGAGGGCGGACGGGTCGGGGCCGGCGCGGCGGGAAGGCCCCGGGATCGGGGAGCTCTTGACGTGCCGCGCACCGACGGGCGAGCGGACACGCGCCGCAGCGAGGGGAGCGCGCCGTGCAGTAGCGCTGCCCGAGCTCCATCAACGCCTCGTTGAACGCGCGCGGTGGGTGGCCACCTAGGGCCTGCCGCCCGAGGGCCTCGGCCCTGGGGGCGGTCTTCCCCCCCGAGGGGTCGATCAGGAACAATCGCGCGAGGACGCGCAGGGCGTTCGCATCCAACGCGACCACCGGGACACCGAAGGCGATCGCGGCCACGGCCCGGGACGTGTAGGGCCCGAAACCTGGGAGCTGCTCCATCTCCTCGACCTCGGAGGGGAGCTTCCCTTGGCGCCGGTGGATGAGGAACTGTGCGGCCTCGTGCAGTCGATGGGCACGCGCGTAGTATCCCGCCCCTTCCCACACCTTCAGAACCTCCTCGCGGCGGGCCTGGGCGAGCTCCTCGATCGTCGGAAAGGCGGCGAGGAAGCGCCCGTAGTACGGACGCGCCTGCTCGACCCGCGTCTGCTGGAGAAGCACTTCGGCGACCCAGATCCGATACGGGTCCCGGGTTCGACGCCACGGAAGGTCGAGGGCCTCTCGTTCGAACCATGCGACTAGCCTGTCGCCGACCTCCCGGACCCCCCGGGCCCACCGAGCGCTCTTCGGTCGCTTCACCCCCCGGCACGGGACCGTCAAGGTTCATGAGGTGCTAGTTCCGTGGGCGTACAGGGTGGGAGCATGACCGCGAAGGACGAAGGGTCGGGACAGGGGGACTTGGCTAAGGTCACCGACGCGACGTTCGACGAGAAGGTCCTCCAGTCGCCGGTCCCGGTGGTCGTGGACTTCTACGCGGACTGGTGCGGCCCGTGCCGCCAGGCGGAGCCGTTACTCTCCCGTCTCTCCACGACCCTGCAGGGAAAGGTCCGGTTCGCACGTCTCAACGTGGACGAGAACGAGCAAACGGCGGAAAGCTACGGGGTCTATTCCATCCCCACGTTCATCTTCGTCGAGCGAGGTACCGAACGCGGGCGCCAGGTGGGACTCCTCGCGGAGAACGAGTTCCGCACGATCCTGAAGAAGTACTTCTCCTCGGTCTGACCTCCCCCGATCGTGAGGCCGGAAACCCTGCCGAGGCCGTGCTGATGGAGGGCTCCGCCACGGTGGCCCCGCTCGGGCCCCCCCGCGAAGACCCGCCGGTCAAGCAGGACGGGGTCGCGGTCGTTCTCGGAGCCGGAAGCCCCTGGGGGGGCGTGCTCGCGGAAGCCCTCGCGCGCGAGAACTTCCTCCCCGTGCTCGTCGATGCGGCGGGAGAGGGCCTTGGGGCCGCTCGCGAACGCGTGCTCAGAACCGGGGCCAGCGCGGAAACGGTCTCCGCGGACCTTCGCGACCTGGAAGTTGTCCTGGCCCTGGGACGGAAGTTGCCGACGGGACTCGGGACCCCCACGCTCTTGGTTCATGCGCTCCCCCCTCCCATCACCGGTCCCTTCCACGAACGCCGCTTTCCGGAGGTGGTCGAGGAGGTGCACCGTGGTTACTCCTCGCTGGTCGTGCTCGCGCGCGACCTGCTGCCGGCGATGATCGAGCGGCGGGAGGGCCGGATCATTGTCCTCGGGTCCGCAGCGGCCCGGGCGCCGCTCGCCAAGGCGGCGGTGCACTCGGCCCTCGCTGCCGCGCTCCCTGCGTTCCTGACGGCCCTGGACCGCGAGGTCCACCGGCAGGGCGTGCGGATCTCCTACCTGGAACCGGCCGGTTACCCCTCCCCACCCCTTCCGGCGGAGACGGCGACGGGGGAGGGGCTTCCGAACGAAGCGCACCGACGCTTCCTCGTAAGCGACGCCGCCGTCGCGCGCGCTTTCCTTTCCACCCTCCGCTCGCCCTCGGTCCGACACCGGTCGTTCCACGGGCACGGACGCGCCCCGCCCTCACCGACGGTCCTCCGGCGCTACGTGGAACGCGAGCTCCACGGCCGCCACCCCGAGGAGCCGAGGGAGCGATGGGCACCCGTCGTCGTTTCCCCAGAGTCGCTGCGAGGCAGGACCGCCGTGGTCACGGGTTCTTCACGAGGCATCGGGCGCGCGATCGCGCTCCGTCTCGCTCAACATGGAATGAAAGTGGTCCTCACCGGTCGCGACAAGGGGGCTCTGGAGAAGGTCGCCAAGGAGGTCCACTCCCTGGGCGGGGGGGCCCACCCGTGGGTCCAGGACCTTCAGGAACGCGGGGCCGCCGAGAAGCTGTTCCGTTTCACGATGGAGGCCGGGGGAGCTCCCTACCTCCTGGTCAACAATGCAGGCCTGGGCTTCTTCCGTCGCCTGGTCCGTCAGGACGATGCACAGCTCCGCACCCAGATCGAGGTCGACCTGCTCGCCGTCCTGGCCCTGAGCCACGCTTTCCTCCCCGCGATGCTCGAAGGAGGATCGGGGCACCTCGTCGCCGTGGGGAGCCTATCGGCCGAGGCTCCCTTCCCTCGGCTCGCCCCCTACTCGGGGATCAAGGGGGCCGTGAAGGGCTTCTCCCTCGCCCTAGGGCGGGAGGTCGGCCATCGTGGCCTCAACTTCAGCGTGCTGGAGCCGACCACCGTGGACACCGACTTCATCGGGAGGGCTGGGGAGCCCGGGCGCCGCGACATGCGCGAGCGAGGGAGCCTCCGCCGGGTGATGATCGGTCCAGACGAGGTGGGGAGGGTCGCCGAACGGACCCTCCTGAGGCCTCGGCCGGTGGTGGTGGTCCCTCCTCGGATCCGACCGCTCATCTGGTTCTACCGCGGGCTGCTCCCCATCTCGGACCGGCTCCTCCGGCTCCCCCCGCCCTCCGCGGGCGGACCGAAGGGGGAGCACGGGAAGGCCTCGACGGGAGCGTGAGGCTCGTAGGGCGAGGACGCCAGGTCCTCGCTCAGTGGCGGAAGACCCGCCACCCGGTGAAGTACATGGCGATCCCGTGCCGGTCCGCCATCTCGATCACCTCGCGATCTCGGATGGAGCCTCCGGGTTGCAGGATGACCTTCACTCCCGCCTTGCCCGCCTCCTCGATGCCGTCGGCGAAGGGGAAGTAGGCGTCGGAGGCAAGGACCGACCCTTGCGCCCGGGGCCCCGCGACCTCGAGGGCGAGACGCACCGCGCCCACCCGACTGGTCTGGCCGCCCCCGATTCCGACGGTCTCCGAGCCGCGGGCAAGGACGACGGCGTTGCTCTTGGCGTGGCGGACCACGCGCCAGGCGAAGTCCGCGGTCCGGAGCTCCTGCGCCGAGGCTCGGCCCTTGGTGACGGGCCGGAGGTCCTCGGCCTTGAGCGTCCGCTGGTCGGAGGCCTGGAGCAGGACCCTCCCCGTGGCGGTCCGCGCTTCCCACCTCGGGAGCTTCGGGTCGGGAGGGGCGACCTGGATGAGCTTGAGCTTCGGCCGCTTCGAGAGCCTCTCCTGGACCTGGGGGGGGAAGTCCGGCCCTGCCAGGAGGTCGATGAACGTCCCCTTCATCGCATCCACGGCCGCGACGTTGAGCGGCGCGTTGACCGCGATCCCGCACCCGTAGCGAGCCACCGGGTCCGTGGCGAGGGCCCGTGCGCAGGCGTCCTCGATGGTGGGGGCGCTCGCCGCCCCGCAAGGGGTCGCGTGCTTGACGACGACCGCTGCAGGTCGGTCCAACTCGCTCACGAGCGCGAGGCTTCGTTCCAGGTCGAGGTAGTTGTTGTAGGAGAGGGCCTCCCCTTTGAGGACCTCGATCGGCCAGGGTCGAAGCAAGGTCCCCGGAGGGCCCGCGACCGCCATGACCTGGGAGGGTTGGTGGGGGTTCTCCCCGTATCGAAGGGTCTCGCCCGTCGGGGTGAGAGCGATGAAGGCCGAAGAGATCCGGGCCGCCTCCGGAGCGGCCGATCCGTTCGAGAGCCAGGAGGTGACCGCTATGTCGTGGAGCGCGGTGGTCCGGAACGACTTCGCGGCGAGCCGTGCCCGGGTCGCGAGGGAGATCCCTCCACGTGCCGAGAGTTCCTCGAGGAGGGACTCGGTGTCGCCGGGGTCCGAGAACGGGACCACCCATCGGTGGTTCTTCGCGGCCGCCCTCAGGAGCGAGGGCCCGCCCACGTCGATCCACTCGAGGAGCGTCTCGGGAGGAAGGGTCCCCTTCGCCAGTTCCGATTCGAACGGGTAGAACAGGACGGCGACCAGGTCGAAGGGCAGGACCTTCCGCTGCTCAAGCTCCTTTACACCCTCCGCGGTCCGCGGAGCAAGGATCCCACCGAAGAGCGCGGGGTGCAGGGTGGCGACACGGTGCTCGAACCAACTTGAGATCCCGGTGATCTCTTCGGTGGGGTGGACCTGAAGTCCCTCGGCGGAGAGCCGTTTCTGGGTCCCGGAGCTCCCCCAAAGCTCGACCCCCTGGGACGCGAGCCCCTGGGCGAGCGGGAGCAGCGCGAGCGGGTCGAAGGCGGAGAGCAGAGCGCGACGCGGGACCACGAGCGCGTCTTCGGTGTCGGACCCCAACGCCTCTTACCCCGACGTAAGTCGTACCCGGGGGAATAAAATCTACGGAAGGGGCTTCAGCCCGCCTTTCGCTCTCCAGGCCGTGGGTCGGAGGTGGGGACCCGCGAGCCAGCGTTTCGCGTCCTTGAGGGTGCCCCAGGTACGGCACGTTCTCACGGCGAGCCCGCGCCCCAGGGCCCCCGAAGGTCCCGTCAGCGGACCGTTCCACGCCGCCCGCGCCGCAGGTAGGTCCTCGTGCGCGACTTCGACGATCGCGCGGGAACGCTCGGTGCGAATGACGCGGACCCAAGGAAGGGGAGCGGAAGGGGGACGGCGGGCCCCTCCCCCGAATCGAAGTGCCAGAAGACGGGCGAGCTCTCGAGTGGAGGGGGGTTCTCCCCCCTCCACCTCGATCCCGACATAGCGGGAACGGGTTGGACGTGGCGAAGCGGGCGGTGCACGCGAGGGGTCGCGATCAGCTGACCTGGTCGATGCCCCCGGAGGTCTCGCCCTGGGCGTAGCCACCACGGTTCCCCAGCAGGCTCGCGGCCTTCACGCCCGTGATGATGAGGAGCACCTTGATGGTGTTCTCCAGCTCGGGCGAGGTGTCGATCGTGCATCCCCAGATGATCCTGGCGCGCTTGGAGATCTTGGAGCCTACGAGGGCCGCCGCCTTCTCCGCCTCGCTCACGGTCATGCTGGGTCCGCCGACGACGCGGACCAGGGCGCCGGTCGCGTCCTTGAGGTCGACATCGCCCAGGAGCGGCGAGGTGAGGGCCTCGGTGACCGCCTCGGTCACCCGGTCCGTCGCGCTCTCGCTCTCCCCGAGCCCGATCAACGCGACCCCGCCATCCTTCATGATGGTCAGGAGGTCCGCGTAGTCCAGGTTCACGAGGCCGGGCCGGGTCACGATCTCCGTGATCCCCTTGATGGCGGTCATCAGGACCGCGTCGGCGAGCTTGAACGCCGCGTCCAAGGGCATCCGGGGGACGAGCTCCAAGAGCTTGTCGTTCTGGATGACGATGGTCGTGTCGCACACCCGGCGCAGGCGCTCGAGCCCGTCGCGGGCCTGCTCCATCCGGACCGCGCCTTCGGCCGAGAACGGCAGGGTCGTGACCCCCATGGTGAGGGCCCCCAGCTCCTTCGAGATGCGGCCGACCACGTGGGCCGAGCCCGTCCCCGTCCCTCCGCCCATTCCGGCGGTGACGAAGACGATGTGGGCCCCCTGCAGGAAGTTGCGGAGGTCCTCCTCGTTCTCGCGAGCGGCCTCCTCTCCCACCTCGGGTCGGGCCCCGGCGCCCAGGCCCTTCGTGGCCCGGCGGCCGATCAAGACCTTGCGGGGGGCATGGATGGTCAAGAGGTGCTTGGCATCCGTGTTGATGGCGCACATCTCCGCGCCCTGGATACCTTCCTCGACACAGCGGTTGATGGTGTTCGACCCACCGCCGCCGCAGCCGACGATGCGGATGTTGACCTTGAGCTGCTCGGCGAGCTTGGCAAGCTCCTCGTCGTCCGCGCTCACGGGGGTATGCGCCGGAGAGGGGCTCGCCGCCTGTCGCTCTTCGTTGGCCTTCGTTTCTTGGTGCTTCGCAATCGCTTCTTGGATGATGGACTTCATGCTCTCGCCCCGATTGGATTTGTCTGCCGAGCGTCAGACGCTCGCGCAGACTATTCCCAGGTTCTCTATTTAGACGTTGCGCTCGAGCTGTCGATTTCTACGTCTGGGGGTTTCGTCTTCCCTTCGTCTGACGATTCTCCCTCTTCTAGCCTTCCCTCCACCGTCAGCGCGGTGGCGCTCTTCGAAGGCGTTCCATCTCCCTCGCCCTCGAGGGGTAGAGGGCTCTCCACCTTTTCGGGAGGTCCGGTTCCAGTCGCAGGCACGGGGGGCGTTTCCGGCGAGAGCGGGGGTCCTCCCTCCGGGGAGGGGGGAGGAGGGCGTGGCATCCGGGTCACGACCCAAAGGGTGGTCCCAACGATCACGAGAATGAACCCGGTCCAGCCGGACGGGACCGTGGCCGCGCCGAGGGCCACCGTGCCCGCAGGGATGTCCCCGGAGGTGTAGTTGACCCAGACCGAGGCAGGGCCGCTCGAGGTGCCCGGGTACGTGATCCAGACGATGAAGACCCCTCCACCGTTCTGGAGCGAGAAGGGAAGGAAACCGGGGACCTGGGCGCTTCCCGCCAGCACGCTCGCGCTCACGGGATTCCCGTTGTGGTCCAGATACGTGGCCGCGACCCCCGCCGTCGAGTTCGAGGCGGCGATCAGGAGGTAGAGCTCGTCCCCGGGGGCTCCGGTCGTCGTGAAGTTGTACGACCCCCCCGGGGCGAGCACCTCGGTGTGGTCGAGCTTGACCCCTGCTATGGGGGCGACGGCAGGGGAGCCGTTGTATGAGACGTAGAGCCCAAAGGCCAGCAGCAGCAGCACGATGCCCAGAAGGCTGGCGTTCCGGCTCCAACGGTGCACTCGACGCAGCCGACGCTTGCGCTTCTCGGCGGCGGGGTGGCCCACCATCAGGAAAAGGACGAGGGCGATCACCGCCCCTCCCAGCGTCGTAGGGGAGGTGAGTCCCACCGCTCCGCCTACGAAGTACGCGGTGAAACCGCCCGCCGCCGTCAGGAGCAGGAGCGGGGAGGTGCGCATGGTGCGCCGCTCGAGCCCCGCGACGAAGAGGAGGAGGGGGGGGACCTCGAGGATGCCCGCGATCAAGGAGGTCGCGCCGGCGATGGGAAGCGCGGACCCGAGCCGCCAAAGTCGCGCCCCGGTGCCGAGGAAGAGCGCCAGGGAGAGGGCGAACGCGACGATGACCGCGATGCGACGCGGTTGGACCCACTCCTCCCCCTGCGGGCGCCGCTCGGCAGGGGGCGCTCTTGCCTCCGCCGCCGAAGACGCCGAGGCCTGGGCGGCGTCGAGCGGGGATGCCCGGTCCGCCTCGGAAGCGGCGGGCGGACCGCCGAGGCTTTCCCCCTCGGATGGGATCGCTTCGGTCATCGTGCCCTGCCCCTCGTGCAGCGCCGAAGGGGAGGCGGGCTTACGCCTTGCGTGTCGCTCTCACGGACCCATGGTCGGTCTTCCGGCGACGGTGACGGAGCCCGACGCTCGGCCTTTATGCTCGCGCCAGCGGTGGAGAGCCTGAGGCCGCGGCTTGGAAGAATACTTCCGTCACCTCGACGAGGAGGTCACCCGTGCCTACGAGGTGGCCACGCGGGCCCGCGCCCTCGGGATCGACCCCGAGCCGCGGGTGGAGATCCCCCGGGCGCAGGACCTCGCCTCTCGGGTCGAGAAGCTCCTCGCGAAATGGCCGGTCTCGGGGGTCGCGGTCCGCATCCGCGAGCTCTCCGCCCAGACCCCGAAGATCTCCCGGGAGGAGGTCGCGATCACCCTGGCGCAGGAGATGGCCGGGGACGCCTCGCGCGGAAGCGTCGCCGAACGTCTCGAGGTCTCCCTGCGCGTCGGGCTCGCCATCCTGACGGAAGGGATCGTCGTGGCCCCGCTCGAAGGGCTTGTCAAGGTCGAGGTCCACCCCGATCCCCAGGGAGACTACGTTGACCTCTACTACGCGGGCCCAATCCGCGCCGCTGGGGGGGGCGCTCAGGCGGTCTCGGTCCTCCTCGCGGACGTGGTCCGCGAGAAGCTCGGGCTCTCGCGTTGGCATGCGACGGAGCAGGAGATCTCCCGCTACTGCGAGGAGTTGCCGCTCTACAAGCACCTCCAACATCTGCAGTACTCCCCCTCGGTGGAGGAGATCCGGACCGTCGTCTCCCGGCTCCCGGTCTGTATCGACGGGGAAGCGACCGAAGGCGACCAGGAGGTCAGCGCCTTCCGCAACGTCCCCCGCGTGGGCACGAACGGCGTGCGGGGCGGGGCTTGCCTGGTGATCGCCGAGGGGCTCTGTCTCAAGGCCCCCAAAGTGAGAAAGATCGTGGACAACCTCCGAAAGAAGGGGCTCTCCCTCTCGGACTGGGACTTCCTCGACAAGGTGGGCCTGAAGGGGGCGAAGGAGGACGACGAAGGGAAGGGTTCCTTGCCCAAGTACCTCGCCGAAGCGGTGGGCGGACGCCCGGTCCTGGCCTACCCGCACCGTCCCGGGGGGTTCCGGCTCGTCTACGGACGCTGCCGGACCACCGGCCTCGCCTCCTGTGGCGTGAACCCCGCCACGATGGTCCTGCTGAGACACTTCGTCGCGATCGGCACCCAGGTGAAGACGGAGCTGCCGGGAAAGGCCGCGGCGATCTCCCTCTGCGACACGGTCGAGGGGCCGCTCGTCCTGCTTCGCGACGGCACTTACCTCCAGGTGAACGACGCCGAGCGGGCGAAGGAGGTCCTCCCAGAGGTGGACAGGATCCTCGACCTGGGTGAGCTCCTGGTCTCCTTCGGGGAGTTCCTCGAGAACAATCGCCCCCTCGCACCGGGCGGCTACTCCCTCGCCTGGCACTTGGAGGTGCTACGGGCGAAGGGGGCGACCCTCGACCGCCGTGCCCTCGCGCCCACCTTCCCCGAAGCGCTCGAGGACGCGAAGCAGCTCCAAGTTCCCCTTCACCCTCGGTTCAATCTCTTCTGGCACGACCTCTCAGCGGAAGCGCTTCGGGCGCTCTCCCGCCGGGTGGAGGACCAGAGCGCCTGGTCCGGGGGTACCCTCCACCTCCCGATGGACCCCTCGTTGAGGGAGGAGCTTCTGGTCTTGGGCCTCCCTCATCACGTCGAGGGGGGCTCGCTCGTCCTCGACCCCGAGCGGGCCCCCGCTTTCCTCCTGGGCCTCGGGCTGGAGGTCGTCCCCTCGAACGGCGAGCTGCACCGGCGAGCCCCCCTGGAAGGAGGGGCGGCCGACACCATGGCCGAGGTCGTCCGGCTCTCGGGGGTCGCGTGGAAGCCCCGAGCTCCCACCCGTATCGGTGCCCGCGTAGGAAGACCGGAGAAGGCCTACCAACGGGTCATGTCGCCGAACGTGCACGTTCTCTTCCCTGTGGGGGAAGCGGGAGGTGCCAAACGATCGGTCCTGGCGGCGGCGGACCGGGCTCGTGAGGCTGCGCGTCCGAGCTACCCTCGCAACCACCCTTCGCGCCCTTCGTCCGCCGCCTCCCCGCCCGCACCCCCGCCCTCCCTCTCTGTCGCGCTGGGGATCCGGCGTTGTGAGCAATGTGGTCAGGAGGTCATCTCCAACCGTTGCGCGTGCGGGGGACACACCCGGCCGACGGAGCGCTCGGTCGCCGAGCCCGTACCTTTCCATGAGCTCTGGGAGCGTTCCCTGCGCGCTCTAGGGTTCTCGAAGTTCCCGCGGGACGTCAAGGGGGTCAAGGGCCTCATGTCGGAGAGCAAGACCCCGGAACCGCTCGAGAAGGGGGTCCTCCGGGCCCTCCACAACATTTCCGTCTACCAGGATGGAACGACACGGTTCGACCTCACGGACCTTCCGCTGACGCACTTCCGTCCCTGCGAAGTGGGGCTCCCGTTGGCGAAGGCCCATGCGCTCGGCTACACCCACGACTGGACCGGTGCGCCCCTGGAGCGGGTGGACCAGCTCCTGGAGGTCCTTCCGCACGACATCATCGTCGCGAAGAGCTGCGGCGACTATCTGCTCGCCCTTTCGCACTTCCTGGACGACGAGCTCCACCTCCTCTACGGGATGGACCCCTACTACCGGGGCCAGAACCGCTACGACCTCCTGGGGAGCCTCGTGATCGCCCTCGCACCGCACACGTCGGGCGGCGTGTTGGGCCGGCTCATCGGGTTCACCGACGTCGAGGGATGCTTCGCCCATCCGGTCTTCCACGCCGCGAAGCGAAGGAACTGCGACGGGGACGAGGACTCGGTCACGCTCTTGCTCGACGGTCTCCTCAACTTCTCCTTCGCCTACCTTCCCGTCAAGCGGGGGGCGCTCATGGACAAGCCCCTCGTGCTCACGACCCGGCTCGACTCCCGGGAAGTGGACAAGGAGGCGCAGAACGTCGACGTGGCCTGTTCCTACCCGCTCGCGCTCTACGAGGCCGCCGAGCAAGGCGCCTCCCCCAAGGCCGTCGAGTCGCTCATCGACACGCTGGGAAAGCGCCTGGAGAAGGGCCCGTTGCAGTTCTCCCGGATGGGGTTCACGCACGACACCGCGGACATCGGGGCAGGACCCCGCCAGTCCGCTTACCGCGAGGCCCGAGGGATGGAGCGCACCGTGGAGGAGACCCTCCTCTTGGGCGCCCAGCTACGGGCGGTGGACGTGTCGGACGCGGTGGGGCTCCTGCTCAACCACCACTTCCTCCCCGACATCATGGGCAACATGAAGAGCTACGCCACGCAGAGGTTCCGCTGCAAGGTCTGCGGAAGCTCTCTTCGCCGCCCCGCCTTGGATGGGCGCTGCCCGGAGCTGAGAGGGAAAGCCCGGTGCGGTGGTGAGCTCCTTCCGACGGTCTACCCCAGCAACGTCACCAAGTACCTGGGACTCTCCCGCGACCTCGCCAAGCGCTACGGGGTCTCGCCCTATCTCCGCCAGCGGGTCGAGATCCTCGAGTCCTCCTTCGCGAGCCTGTTCCCCACCTCTCCGGGGGCGGTGGGGCTGGAGGAATTCCACGCCCCCGACCGGCCGACCCCGCCCCCTCCCCCGGAAGAGGAGCCCCCGTCGGAGCCTCCTCCCCCCTCCGCGCCAGCGGCGTGAGGGCAGGGCGCCCACCCCAGCCTACTTCAGCAGCTGCCGGAGCAGTGTGGGGAGGCGTGCCGCGAAGTCGGGAGGGTAGTCGTGCCCGAGCCCGGGCACGAGGTCGAGGCGACAGTCGACTCCTCCGTCGACCAACTTGTCCTGCAAGGTCTCGGTCGCACCTCGAGAGGGATCGGCCGTCCCCGTGACCAGCACCCCCTTGAGGTCGGGGGACAGGGGCCGCGCGGCCAGGTCGACGAGAGTTTCCCCCCCCTCGAGCGCAACAGCCCTCGTCGGGGCGACCGCGAGGAATCCGATGGCCGGAAGGGTTTGTTGCAGGGTCGCGTGCACCGCGAGGGCTGCTCCCTGGGAGTAACCTGCCAGCACGAGCGGGACGTTCGGGGACTCTCTCGGAAGGTCGAGGGTGACCGAGCGCAGGTCATCCAAGGCCCGAGGTACATCATCCCACCGATAGCGTTGGGACGACCAGGGTTGCGAGGATTGGACGAGCGCGACTCGGAAGCCCTCTTCCGCGGCGCGTCCCCAGATGGGCTCGGCAGCGCGAGCGTTCTGTCCCCGACCGTGAAGGACGATGAGCCAAGGGGGCGGACGGTCCGGCGGGCTCTTGGGGATCGAAGGCATGACGAGGAGGTGGGACGGTCGCCGGGTCTCCCCTTCGGCCCGCGCCTGGAGCTCTCCCGCCCTCTTCCGGACACGGTCGAACTCCGGGAGACCCTGGAGAGGTCCCAGGAAGTTCCCGTACATCTCGAACCACTGGGGCGGCCACCAAAGGCCTCGGTCCAGGGATTCCTCCAGTTCGCGGACCGCTCCCGCGTGGTCCCCACGTTGAACACGAGCGATCGCGACGGTCATGGCCGCATCGTCGCTCTGGTCGGGGAAGGCCGCGGCGATCTCACGGGCGGCCGCCTCCAGAGCGACGAAGTCTCCCCGAGCGAAAGCGAGGTTCTGCCGCTCCTCCAGGGCTCGGAAGTCGGTGTTCCCCTCGGTCATGATGCACGCTCGGCGGTCGGCTCCTGGGATGCGTCCCGGACCCCGCTTCGTCTTGAAAGGCGTTCCGACCGGTCCCTCGGCGCCATGACGTCGTGGTTGTGGGCCCTCGTCGCCGCGAACAGAATCCCTAAGTCCTCCGGGAAGGCTGCGCCTCGCGGGCTCGTGGGGTAGTCTGGACTATCCTGATGGCCTTCGGAGCCATCGACCCGGGTTCGAAGCTCATCGGCCGCTAAGGGCGACCATGAGAGAGAATCCCGGCGAGCCCGCTCGCTCCCGCTCGGGCCCGCGGGCCCTAGCTCGCGCCCTTCCTCAGGGTCAGGACGGACTCTCTTAGGAGGAAGTCCCTACGTTGCCCCGAGCGACGGACGCGGGCGACCTCGAACTTCTCGACCTCGAACCCCGCACGTACCGCAAGCCGACCGAAGAGCAGGTCTCCAGGAACGTAGCTACCGGCCATCCAACTGTCCCCGTTGACGACCACGAACTTCCCGCCGGGGCGTAGCGCGCGGTGGACCGCCACGATCACCGGGACCAGGTCGTCGAAGTACTTCGCGACGATCTCCGCCATGTCGCGTCGGCGATAGACGGTCTTGGATGCGATGTTCTCCTCGATCTGCCCCAGGGCGTGGGAAAGCCAGCCATCCTCCTTCACCCAACGTCCCGCTTCATGCGCGCTGATCACGCTGGGGGAGACGTTGTCGCAGGCCACCATGTCCGATTTTAGCCGCGCGAGGTCCTCGTAGCTGCGGACCTGGCCGAGCCACGCCATCTCGAGCTTGTAGTTCATCACATAGTCCATCCCGTTGACGTAGGGCGGGCTGGTGATCGCCAGGTCGACGCTCGCCTCAGGGAGGTCGAGCTGCTTCGAGTTCTCTTCGAGGACTTGGGCCGGCGGTCCAAACCGCCCCCTTTGCGGCTTGAGCCACGTGAGGTCGGTCGCGATGAGCTCCGCCATCCCAAGGAAGCGCTGGTAAGGGGTCTCGGCGCCCACCTCGGGCTTGCGCGCGTACCCCAGGCAGGGCGAGCGCTTGAGCCGGCTCGAAGCGACGAGCACCCCCGCGAACGCGAGCTCGAGCAGAGAGCGGACCTCGCCCGCCGGTAGCCTCTCGAGCTCCGCGCGCATCCGAAGGAGGGAATCGAGAGCTCCCGGGGCGAACTGTCGAGAGGTCTCTCGAAGGAACGGAGGGGGAGCTGGGGTCCCCCGTCGCGCGCGGACAACGAGCTTACGAGCGGCAGAACGGACCCTTGAGGGAGCCGCCGTCCAGAGGTGCTTGGCGCGAATGACCATGGCGGCCACTGGCATGAGCTCGGAGGCGATCGTCTGGGCTCCCCGGAGCCGCGCCTCCACGCTGACCGTGCCCGATCCTGCGAAGGGGTCAAGAACGACCTTCCCCGGGCCGATGTCGAAGGCTTCGCAAGTGCGACGGACGAACTCGGCACTGAATCCCTGAACGTAGGGCCACCACCGATGGACCGGAAGCTCCTCGTTCGGGTTGAACTGGATCTCCCCCTGGAACGGGTCTGGGCCAGGAAGCTCGAAGCCCTTCAGGAAGCGGTCGAGATACCAGGACGGCCCCCGAACGTCGCTCTCCTCCCCGGGCTGACCCTTGTACCGGGGAAGGATCCAGAGCCCCTTCCCGACGCGCAGTACGCGCTGCGCCTGCGAGAGCCGACGGAGGGTCGCCTCGACCTCGACGACCGGCCTCCCCGTGGTGGAGGCCAATTGCTTGGAGGTGATCCCCAAGAGCCCCGCGTTCTCGATCGCGGAGAGCAGGGGCCTGTCGGCCGTTGACGCCACGAGCCCTTGCACGAACCCCAAGGTGGTCGAAGGCCGATAAAGTTCGTCCTTGGTCCGACGTGCGCGAGCTCAACGTGGCGGGGCAGGGGGTGGGGCGTTCCACCCGCCCCCGGGTCGACGCTCGTGCTGAGCGGGGGCCCCGCCCGGACCACCGGGCACCTTCCCCAGGGCCTCGAGCCGACGCTGGCGCATGCTCTCGGTCCACTGCGCAAGTCCCTGGGCTTCCCGAGTACTGCCGGTGAGAAGATAGAGGGTCGAGAGCCCCATGCCCGAGAGCTCGACCATCAGTTCCATTCGGTTGTCCTTCACCTTGACCTCCTGGATCTTCTCGAGGTCGGCCCCAAAGCGAGGTCGGAACTGCCGTTCCTTGCCGAAGAGGCCCTTCTCGACCTCGTCGAACCCATAGCCGATCATTCGCTGGTCGGTTACGATGAGGTTCGTGGGTCGCTCCACCATCTCGTAGCGGATCTCGTCCATCCTCACCCCACGTCCCCCCTGGATCCCGATGACCATCGAGAACAGGTTGGGTAGGAAGCCCAGGATCTGTTCCCCCGGACGCCACGGGATCAGGGGGAGGACCTCGGGAGGGACACCACCCGCCATCGCGCCTCGAGGCGCATCAGCACTTGCTAGGCGATAAACGATGGCCCCCTCGCACGGAGCCAAGAGCCCCACGAAGGGGAGCGCAGGATCACCCGAAGTAGACCTGGACCTGCTCGGGGACCTTCTTTTCCTCTTCGGGCTTCGCCGCGTGGAGGATGTCGATGGAGAGGACCATGGCGGCGGGGATCAGCCGGATCCGCCCCTTCGCTTCCTTGCCGTGGGTGTCGTCGAGCTCGATGGAGAGCGCCTGGTCGCCGCTCCCGATGCCGACGTAGCCACGGAAGGTTCCCGTGGTCACGAGCGGGTCCTCCCCCTTGTCCCCGGACCGCACCTGGACCGAGGAGCCCGTGGTCAGGGACATCCCGGAACGCTTGGGCTTCTCTTCCGCCATCGGGTTCCCGCCTCAGGTATGCACCAGAGAGGTGGGATATATGCGACTTCGCAGGGGCGGCCCCGGGCCTACGCGCGCACGGAGGGGGCGGTGAGGGCCTTCCCAAGGGCTTCCCTACGCTCGACTCCGGGTGTTGGGGTCGGCTTGCGCGAGCTCTCGACAAGCCCCTGCAGGTGATCGACCGTTTCGCGGTAGCGCTTGAGCGCGTTCTGCGCGTTCGCCTCGACGAAGTCCCACGCCTTGGCCAGGTTCCCGTAGCGAATGCGGTAGCCCTTTCGGCCCTTCCCGGTCGCACGGACCTCGGGCACTTCTTCGAGCAGGTCCATCGCCTTCAGCTTGTTGATGTGCCGGTAGACCGTCGGCTTGCTGGTCTTGAGCACCCCCGAGAGTTCCTCCGGGTACCAGGGACGTTCGGGGTTCCGCAGGAAGCAGTCCCGCACCAATCGGTAGGCGATCGACCGGTCGCCCCCCTCTCCTTCGGGGAGATACCCGATCAGGGTCAAGAACTCCCTCAAGACCTCGTCCAAGTCCTTCACCGGCGTGAGGGGCGTGGTGTAGCGGACCTGGATCTCGAACGTCACGGGAGCTCCTGGAGATGAGACGACGGCCACGCCAAATGAACGTTGCGCGGGGGCTCCCGCACGAAGGACGCCTCCCTGTGGCGCGAGGTGCGCCGAACTATAGGAAAGGGGGTTGAAGGGGAAGCTCTTCGACGGTCGGAATGAGCTTCACGCTCCACTTCCCGACCCGGCTCGAAGAGGCTTGGGACCTCTTGGAACAGGGGCCCCCCGGCGCCTCGCTACCGATCGCGGGGGGGACGGACCTGCTCCTCGGGCTCGACTTCGGCCGCTTTGCCCCTGAGAGGCTCGTCTCCCTGTCGCGGCTGCCTCTCCAGCGGCTCGAGTTCGGACGGGACGGGGTCCGGATCGGCAGCATGCTGCCCTTGCGGACGCTCGAGCTCGACGAGCGTGTCAGGAAGGGCGTGCCCGCGCTCGCCCAGGCGATCAACGAGGTCGGGAGCGTGCAGCTCCGTCATCGAGCGACCCTGGGAGGGAACGTGGTACGTGCCTCGGCCACCTCCGATCTGCTTCCGCCCCTGGTGGCCTTGGAGACCGAGCTCACGCTCGTAAGCCGCGGGGGACGCCGCACGGTCAGGCTGGAAGGGTTCGTGGAAGGTTCCTGGAAGACCGGCCTTCGCGTGGGGGAGATCGTGGAGGAGCTGCATGTCCCCTCACCGCGTCCCGGGACCTACCAATGGCAACGGGTGCGTCCTGCGAACGACATCTCCCAGGTGGGCGTCGCCGTCGTGCGGCATCCGAAGAACGGGGGAGGCCCTTCCGTACGCTGGAGGATAGTCGCGGGAGGGACGGCAGGGTCGTTCCAGCGGCTCACGAGGGCGGAGGCCTGCCTCGAGCGTGACGAGCCCTCGGAGCGGGAAGTCGCGGAGGCCGCTCGTGAAGCCGCTGGGGAGGCGAAGTTCCTGACCGACCTTAGGGCGGCCGAGGAGTACCGAAGGCACCTCCTGAGGGTCCTCGTTCGCCGGGGGATCGAACGGACGGTACGCTCGGCTGCGACCGCCGGGGGCGGTTGATGTCATCGCGCCCCCACCCGCTCCGGACGACCGTCAATGGCCGGAAGCGCACGCTCCGCGGGGTTCCCGACGACGAGCGGCTGCTGGACCTCCTGCGTTGGCGTCTCGGATTGAGAGGCACGAAGGAGGGTTGCCGCACGGGAGATTGTGGCGCCTGTACGGTCCTGCTCGACGACCGGACGACGCTCTCCTGTCTCACGCTCGCCCATGAGATCGAGGCCCGTCGCGTCGAGACGATCGAGCATCTTGCACGGGGGAGTCCTGGGGGAAAGAAGGTCGCCGAGGCGTTCGCCCTCGCGGGGGGCGTGCAGTGCGGGTACTGCACCCCAGGCTTCGTGGTCGCCGTCGAGGGGTGGCTCCGCGAGCGGGAGGGAAGGGCACCCCAGGGGGTCGAGCAGCTTGCCGACGAGCTGGGAGGGAATCTCTGTCGGTGCACCGGGTACTACGGGATCCTTCGTTCGCTCTCGAGGGTGCTCAACGAACGGGCCCGCGAGGTCTCGGAAGGGCCCGCTCGCTCGCGGTTCGCGAGGGTGGCCACCTCCCGCTCGGCGACGGTAGGATCCGGGTCGAAGGAGGAGGAACACCCATGACCCGTCCTGACGCTCTTCCCAAGGCGGAAGGGAGGGTCGAGTTCGGCGCGGACCTCTCTGCCCCCAGGATGTTGTGGGCCGCCTACGCCACGGCCCCCCATCCGCACGCCCGCCTACGTTCACTATCGGTGGACGAGGCGCTGGCCACGCCAGGGGTCCGGGCGGTCCTGACCGCGGCCGACCTCTCCGCGCTGCTCCCCAAGAGGAAACCGGACCCGCAGCGCCCTCTGCTGGTGGCCAAGGAGTCGCGGTTCCAGGGAGAGCCCTTCGCCCTCGTGGCCGCGGAGGACCTCGCCACAGCACGGGCGGCGGCGCGGAGGGTCCGGGCGGATTGGGAGGTTCTTCCTGCCTTCACGGACCTCACGAAAGAGCTCCCTTCCTGGCCGACCCCCGAGGTGATGAAGGGGGACGACCGGGTCAACGCCCACGTTCTGGCCTCTCGAGGAGATTTCGAGAAGGCCTGCCGGGACGCTGACGTGGTCCACGACGAGACCTACCGAACGAACATGGTCGCGCAGGTTCCGATGGAACCTCACGCCTGCCTGGCCCGCGTTCGTGGCGAGGATTGGCACGTCCGGACGACCACGCAAACCCCCTTCGGATTGCGCGAGGACCTCGTGGACAAGCTCGGCCTCCCCACGGAGAGGGTCCGGGTGGAAGGGACCTGGGTCGGGGGAGGCTTCGGGGGCAAGAACGAGGCGCTTCTGGAGGCGCACGCCCTGCTGCTCTCGAAGCGGACGGGTCGGCCGGTTCGGCTCGCGCTCACGTTCCGGGAGGAGTTCCTCTTCTCGAGGACCACCCAACCCGCGGTCTTCCAGATGACGAGCTGTGTCCGGGGCGGACGGCTCATCGGTCGTCGTACGAGGCTCCTGCTCGACACCGGGGCCTCCCTCCCGGGTCGGGACTTCGCGCTGGGGTATGCGCTCGGATTCACGCTGGGGCCCTACCGTCTCGACGCCTGGGAGCTCGAGGGGTACGCCCTGCGGACCCACCGACCCCCGTTCGGCCCGCACCGCGCGCCGCTTGCGCCGCAGTGCAGCTTCGCCGCCGAAAGCCATCTCGACTCCCTCGCCCGCCGGATCGGGGTCGACCCTATCGCCTTCCGACGTCAGCATGTCTGGGAGGCCGGGGAGAAGACCGCGTTCGGCCAGGAGGTCCCGCCGTTCGCGGCCGCGGAGGCGCTGGCGCGGGGGCAGGCGCTGGAACGGTCGTGGAGGGCCGAGCTCCCCCCGGGCGGTGGGATCGGGATCGCGGTCGGGTTCTGGTCCACAGGGACCGGGGCGGGAGGCGAGGCCATCGTGCGACTCTGCCCCACCGGTCTCACCATCGTTCAAGGGGAGCGGGAGATCGGCACCGGCTCGGTGTGCGAGGCCACGCGGGCCATCGCATCGAGGGTGACGGGCCTGCCCATGGAAGCGGTCCAGGTCGAGTACCTTGACACGTCGCGTGCGCCGTTCGATAGCGGGGTCTGGGGGAGTCGGACGACCATCGCCCTCGGACGTGCCGTCCAAAAGGCGTGCGAGGCGCTTCTTCACGACCTCGGACGGCGTGGGCTTGGTCTTGGCCGTGGTCATCCGAGGCAATCCCGCCGAGGGGCCCCCGAGGTCCGACTGGAGCTCTTTCGAGGGAGGGTCATGGTACGGCAGGGCGAGCTCGCGCGACCGCTCGTCGCGCTCCTGACCTCGCAAGAGCGCAAGCGTGGGGGGGTCGAAGCGCTCGGCAAGGAATACGGGAGGTCCCACGACATCGACCGTTCGGTGGTGAAGGACGGGGAGCTCTACCCCTATTCGGACCTCATCGCGTCCGTGCATCTCGCGCAGGTGGCCGTGGACCGAGACACGGGGGCTGTCCGGGTCGAACGCTATGCCGCCTTCCAGGATGCGGGCCACGTGGTGGACCCGGAGGGATACCGCGGCCAGGTCGAAGGGGCCGTCCTGATGGGCCTGGGGACCGCGCTGACGGAGGAGGGGCTCCTCACCCCGCAAGGTCGGTTGCAGAACCCGGGGCTCCTGGACTACCGGATCCCGACCATCCGCGACGTGCCATCGGAACTCCAGATCGTGGCCATTGAGGGACATCCGGGCAGCGGACCCTGGGGGGCGAAAGGGGTCGGCGAGCCGCCGATCATCCCCGTCCCCGCGGCGGTGGCGAACGCGCTCGCGGATGCGACCGGGGCGAGGGTGCTCGAGATCCCCCTCACGCCCGAGCGGGTGGCCCGAGCCCTCGGTATTATCTCTGCGCGCGCTCCCACCCAAGAGGTCCCGGGGATGCCACCGGTCACGCCGACGGGGGGGAAGTGATCGACCGCGGCAAGGTCCAGGCCCGCCTGAAGGACTACCCCCTCCCGCCCGTGGTGGGGGCGGTGGCGTCCCACTCCGCGCTCGACGCGTTCGACGGGGCTTCCGCGGAGGGGTTCCGAACCCTCGCCATCTGTCAGCGGGGGCGCGAGAAGACCTACAGCCAGTACTACAGGGCTTTCCGCGACGTGACCGGGAACCTCCTCAAGGGCTGCGTCGACACCGCCTATGTGCTCGAGAAGTTCGACGACATTCTGGACGAAGGCGTCCAGGAGAAGCTCCGTCAGATGGGCACCCTCTTGGTGCCGAACCGCGCGCTCTCCTCCTACGTTCCCATCGATGAGGTCGAAGAGAAGCTCGCCCTGCCGATCCTCGGTTCCCGCGCGATGCTGCGCATCGAGGAGAGGAGCGAGCGGGAGAACTACTACACCCTCCTCGAGAAGGCGCAGATCCCGACCCCTCATCCCGTCGTCGACGTGAAGCAGATCGAGGGGCTCTCGATCGTGAAGCTCCCGCACGCGAAGAAGCGGTTGGAGCGAGGGTTCTTCACCTGTGCCTCCCACGCCGAGTTCCTCAAGAAATCCGGGGCCCTGCTCGCCCAAGGGACGGTGACCCAGGAAGACCTGGACCACGCGCGCGTGGAGCAGTACATCATCGGACCCGTGTTCAACCTGAACTTCTTCCTGAGCCCGCTCGCCCCCCGTATCGAACGCTTGGAGCTCCTGGGGGTCGACGAACGGCGCGAGAGCTCGCTGGACGGGATGGTCCGGCTTCCCGCGGAGCAGCAGCTGGCGTTGCCCGAGACCGCACGGATCCCGGAGTACACCGTCGTGGGTCACGGGAGCCTCACGCTGCGGGAGTCGCTCCTGGAGGAAGCGCTGAAGCTCGGGGAGAAGTTCGTGGATGCCGCGAAGGAGCGCTATCCTCCAGGGATCATCGGCCCCTTCTGTCTTCAGACCTGCGTGGACAAGGACGGCAAGCCCTTCGTCTTCGATGTCGCCGTCCGCCTCGGCGGGGGGACGAACATCCACATGTCGCTCGGCCACCCCTACGGGAACACCCTTTGGAGGGTCCCGATGTCCTCGGGACGCCGACTCGCCTTCGAACTGCGTCGTGCCCTGGACGAGGGACGCTTGGAGGAGCTCGTCACATGAGCGCATCCTCGCCCGCCACCGTGGCCGAGGCGACGCCCTCGCCCATCCTCAAGACCCCGCTCCACGACCTTCACGTGGAAGCGGGCGGGCACATGGTCCCCTTTGGAGGGTGGGAGATGCCGCTCTACTACACTCGGACCGGCATCCTCGAGGAGCACAAGGCCGTGCGGGAGCGGGTCGGGCTGTTCGACGTCTCCCACATGGGGATCGTCTCGATCGAAGGGAGGTCGTCCGCGGCTCTGCTGGCCCGCCGAACCCCGGCGAACGCCCTGACCACCCCCTCGGGCCGGTGCCGGTACTCCTTCTTCCTGGACGCGGAGGCGAGGATGATCGACGACCTCATCTTCACCCGGCTAGATGAGGAGCCGGAGCCCACGAGCTTCCTCTTCGTTCCGAACGCCGGGACGACGCCACGGGTCCTGGAGGTCCTGCTCCAGCACCGCCCGGAGGGGTGCGAGATCGTCCGCCACAACGGCAGCCTGGCGATCATCGCGGTGCAGGGTCCGCGGTCCCGAGAGCTGCTCGAGAACACTTACGGTTGGGACCTCTCGATGAAGATGTACACCGGGGGATTCTTCACCTTCGGAGAGAAGGGGCCGCGCCATTTCGGAAAGGGGTTCGCCTCGCGGCTTCGCGACGGGAAGGAGGCGTTCATCAGCCGAACGGGGTACACGGGCGAGCTAGGATTCGAGGTGTTCGTCTCCGGAACGCGGGCCGTCGAGATCTGGAAGCAGCTCTCCGCGAAGGGAGCGGTCCCTTGCGGCCTGGGAGCCCGGGACACGCTGCGCATGGAGAAGGGGTTCCTGCTCTCGGGCGTCGACTTCCATCGGGACCGGACCCCGCTCGAGGCCGTCATGGACCGCTTCCTCGACATGGACCACCCCTTCGTCGGACGGGAGGCCATGGAGAAGCAGCGGCAGGGGGGGAAGTACACGCGCTGGTCAGGGGTCCTGGTCGACGACCCCTCCACCATCCCTCGGCATGGGGCCCCGATCCTGCACAACGGGGCTCCGGTCGCCACGGTGAGCTCGGGTTGTCAATCTCCCACGCTGCATCGAGGGATCGCGCTCGCCTATCTCCCCCCGGAGCTCTCCACGACCGGGACCTCGCTCGAGATCGAGGTTCGCGGGCGGCGATGCGGTGCGAAGGTCGTCCCTCTCCCGTTCGTTCCGAACGCGCCGTCACCGAAGGCCTCGGCCCCACGAGCTGGGTCGTAGGCTCCCGCTCCCCGATGGAAGCCTGAAGTGCCTCGCGCCTCCCTCACAACCGTGGCGCGACCCCCAGCCCGACGGCGTTTCGGTCACGTCGCGGCGTGGCTCCGGCTGCGCCTGCCCCCTCCGACGGCGCCGGTCGTGCTCTTGGGCGACCGTCCACCGCCGATGCCGCCCCTGGACCTTCTCGCCCCCGAGCCCGTGTCGACCGACCCCACGAAGCGGATCTTTACCTGGGAGGAGCCGTGGGGACAGGGGGTCCTGCGTTTGAAGTGGGACGCGGACTCGGCCGAGGTCCTCGAAGCCGAGTACCGCCTGGAAGCGCGACGCCAACCCTCGCCCTCGGAGGTCAGGGAGTTCTGGGGCGAGGTCAAGAGGAGGGTCGCGGAGCTCGGAACCCTCCCGGTGGAGGGGGCCGACCCGGTCCCCCGCGGATCAACCTAGGACCGCGCCGCGGAGCCGCTCGAAGACCCCCAGCATCTCGAGACCCGAGCGCGCCGCTCGCTCCGATTCGGCGATGGGGCGCGTCGAGAGGGTCGTCCGGACCTCGGGGAGCCTTCCCAGGCCGGCCATGGGGACCAGACGCTCGACGACGCGCGGCAGCATGGCGGTGCCCGTGTAGACCTTCTCCAGAGCATCCAGATGGTCCCGGAACCACGGCCAGACGACCGCGTTCGCGTCCGGGTTCCGAGCCGCCGCTACGCCGACACTGCCCAACATCCCACGGCTCACGCCTCCGCTCACGGCCCAGTCCAAGGTCCGAGCGACGAGGTGGCCGTCGTGGAAGGAGACCAAGCCCCCGATCAACTGTTCGAGCTCCGACTCGGTCCGCGCCCCCTGAGCGCGTTCGACGAGGGGATCGAAGGCGGAGCTGCCTCCGCTTCGCGCCATCGCGATGGCCACCGGCCCCCGCAGGTCGGGGTCCATGTCCGACCACTCTCGGAACCTCACCGACAGCAGCCTCGCGAAGTCGGGGTCGAGGTAGGCACGGTCCGAGTTCACCGTCTCACGGGCGATCCCCGTCGCCGCGGGCTCTCCGGGTCGCTTCTCGAGGCCGAGCCGCTCGCTCTGGACCTCGAGGAACCGCCGGACCTCCGAGACCAGGGGGCCCTGATGTCCGAAGATGGTGAAGAGGCGAGAGGCCTGCCCGGCCGCCTCCAGGGTCACGACAGCGTCGGTCTCCTCCCGGAGCTTCCGCAGGTGATGGATGTAGACCTCCGGTGTCACGTCCCTGGAAAGGAGGAAAGCGAAGAGGTCGCGCAGGACCGCCCACCGCTCGTGGGAAGGGAGGCCGGAAGGCCGCTGTCCCATTCGCTCGTACGTGGCCGGGTCGTAGAGCACACGATAGAATCCTGCGCTGCCCGCGTTCAGGCAGAGGTCATCGCAGTTCGGAAGGCGGAGCTCTCGTGAGGCCGTGTCGAAGAGCTCGCGTCGCACCTCCCCTTGGGCGCGGATGGTGAGCGGGACAGGCCAGACCTCCTCGGAGTGCTTGCCGTGAAGCCGGAAGCGGCGTTGGGTGAGGTGGACGTGGTCCCCCTGCCGCTCCACCTTGACCACGGGATGTCCCGAGCGACGGACCCAAGGATCGATGATCCGACGCACAGGCACCCCGGAGCGCTTCTCGAGCGCTCCCCAGAGGTGGTCCCCGCGCGCGTTCCCGTACGCGTGGGCCCGGAGGTAGTCGCCCACCCCCTCGCGGAAGACCTGTTCCCCAAGGTAGGCCTCGAGCATGCGAAGGACGCTCCCACCCTTCCCGTAGCTGATGTCGTCGAAGAT
This sequence comes from Thermoplasmata archaeon, assembly GCA_028864975.1. Taxonomy (GTDB): domain Archaea; phylum Thermoplasmatota; class Thermoplasmata; order Lutacidiplasmatales; family UBA184; genus JAKAAX01. Next base: position 136,675 of record JAGWLG010000002.1, read on the forward strand.
CTGTCCGATCTCGTCGACGTTGTGGACCTCGACGTCGATCGGATGCGTGGAATCGAGCGAGTCGTTCAGGAGCGAGGTCCCGGTCTCGCTCACCAGGAAGAGCCCGAGGGTGTCCCAGCTCGGGTAGTTCCTGTCGACCATCTTGAACCCCATGAACGTCGCAAAACTCTCGTTGAGCCAGATGTCGTTCCACCACTCCATCGTCACGAGGTTGCCGAACCACTGGTGAGCGATCTCGTGCGCGACGACCTCGGCGATCACTTGACGTCGGAAGGTGCTCGTCCGGTCATCGGCGAGGAGGGCGGACTCCCGGAAGGTGATGGCGCCCCAGTTCTCCATCGCCCCTGCGGCGAAGTCCTTCACCGAGACGAGGTCGAGCTTGGGAAGGGGGTAGGGGATCCCGTAGTAGTCGGCGTAGGCCCGTACCGCGAGGTGGCCGTTCTCGAGCCCCCAACCGAACGACTCCCTCGTTCCGGGGGGCCCCTTCACCGCGACCCGCAACCCACTGCGGGTTTCCTCCAGGGTGTCGAACTCTCCTATCCCGAGGTAGAGGAGATAGGTCGACATCTTGGGCGTGGGGGGGAACTTCCAGGTCTTGCGGTCCCCTGTGGCCACGACCTCCTTGGGGTCGGTGTTGAAGATCACCTCGAGCCCGGCATCCGCCGTTACCTCGGCCTCGAAGGTCGCCTTCGCGGCAGGGTGGTCGATACAAGGGAAGACACGTCGGGCGCCCGTGGGGGCAAGGTGCGTGGTCAGGAAGTAGCTCTCCGTACCGTGATGGGAACGGTAGAACCCGGAGAGCGAGTCCACGCTCACGCGGCCGCGGAAGCCCACGATCAGCTCCGAAGTTCCTGGGGGGATGCCTTTCACCCGGAGCTCTTCCGCGGAGGGCACGGTCTCGAACTCGAGGGCTCGTCCTTGAGCTTCCACCCTATCGATCTCGAGGCCGATACTGTTCAGGGTCAGTTCGGACGTCGCGCCACGGAGGCCGATCCTGACGACTCCGGAGAACGCGAGGCCCGCGAAATCCACGTCCAAGGAAAGGCGGTAGGAGGAAGCGGGGATGCTCAATCAGGCGCCAAGGGGGGGATTACTCTTACGGGGCATCCTATCCCCTGTGCGACCGCGGTCCGGGACCCGCAAGGGTTCGGTTCTCACGAAGGTTGACGCCGAGAGGCCGCGGCGCACCAATCCTCGTACCCCCCCACCAACCGGAGCACCCGGGTGAAGCCGGCCTGCTCGAGGATGCCCGCCGCGATGTCCGCGCGATAACCGTACGCACAATGCACCACGACCGGGGCATCCCGGGGGACCTCTCCCGACCGCTGCGGAAGGGTGGCCAAGGGGATGTTGAGACTTCCCGGAACGTGGCCCCGGAACCATTCATGGGCTTCTCGGACGTCGACCACGACGAGGGGTTCCTCCGAACGCAGCCGTTCCACGAGCGCGGGAGCCTCGATGAGCTTCGTCGAGGCGACGGGACGCCCGGCATCCGCCCAGGTCTCGAACCCCCCCGCCAGGAATCCCACCACCCTGTCGAAACCGATCCGGAAGAGCTGCCGGGTCGCTTCTCGGGCCTCCCGCTCGTCGCGGGAGAGGAGGAGGATGGCCCGCTCGGGGGAGAAGAGCCAGCCCACCCACGCGCTCATGGGCCCGTCCGCCCCGATCGCGTAACCCCCGGGGACATGGGCCTGGTCGTGCTCTGGGGCGGTCCTCGTGTCGAGCACGATGGCGCCCTCGGCCCGTGCCCGGTCGAAATCCTCCAACCCCAGGGCCCTCGGGGTGGGGCACGCGCCCCCGAAGAGTCGGACCCCGGCCGAGTTGAGCGCGCGCATGCGCCGGAAGTACTGGGGGAAGGGCCCCTGTTCGAGGATCCGCGAGACGAACTCGTCCAGCGTGCGGGCTCGGATCAGGGGATTGCTCGCCTTCTCCTCTCGGACGGTGCTGACGCGCCGGTCGGTGCACTCGGCGGAGCAGAAGGAACCTCCACCATGCGTCGGAAGCAGTCGCACGTCGCCCGGGAGGTGGAGAAGGCGCTCGTGGATCGACCGGTGGAGGTCGCGGGCCAACGGGCGGGCGAGCAAGGGGCCAAGCAGGTCGGTGCGACCTGCGCCCCCCACGGTGAGCGCTCCGCCGGAGAACAGCGCGACAGGCTTGCCTCCGGGGTCGACCAGGAGGTAGCTCACGTGCTCGGGAGTGTGGCCCGGGGTCGCGAGGACCTGAAGCTTCCAGCCTCCCAGCCGAACCTCCTCCCTGTCGCGCAGCGGTCGGTGGGAGTAGGTGAGCTCGGCCACGGCGCTCGAGCCGATCTCGGCTCCGGCCGAGGAAGCGAGTTCTCGGGCGCCGGAGATGAAATCGTTGTGGATGTGCGTCTCCAGTGCGAGGAGGACCTCCCGCTCGGAGCGGGGCAGCCGCGCGAGGTACCCGTCGACGTCCCTGAGCGGGTCGATGACGGCGGAGCTTCCCTCGCCTCGGACCGTCACGACGTACGAGCAGTTGCCCAGTTCGGGTGCGACCCACTGGGTGACGGTGAGCCGTGGGTCCAGTTCGAGCGGGACCACCTCGAAGCCCTCAGGGCGAGGGTCGGGCGCAGCCCGTGATCGGAGCGACGTCGGGCGAGGACGGGGGGACGAGGACGCATGCGCCGACGTGCGAGGGCGCGGAGGCACACATCGCGGAAGGCCCCCTCGCCCATAAGGCGACGGGGTGGCCCGTGCCTGAGCTTCCACCAGCATTATGTCAGGCGCCGTGCCTCTTCGCCAGGAACGCATGCTGGCCTCCGTCGCTCCCCGGTCCGAGCCTCGTCTCATCGGCCGGACGGACCTCTTGGCCGAGGCCCGAAGGCTCCTTCACGAAGAGGGAGCGTCTCGTAGCCCCGTCCTGCTGGTCGTGGGAGCCACAGGGATCGGGAAGTCCACCTTCGTCCGTGAGGTCGTTCGCGAGGAGCGCGAGAGGGGCACCCTGGTCCTCGAAGGCCGGGCGCTGCCGATGGACCTCCCGCCCCCGTACTTCGTGCTACAGGAGGCCCTGCGGGAGCTTCCCGCCGTGCGACGCCAGGCGGAGGAAGCGGACCGTGGGGCCGCGAACATCGGGGTCGCCGGCATCGGCATCCTTCGGGGTTCGGACCGCAGCGGACGATCCCTCATGCCCCTCGGGATGTTGCCCTTCGAGTCGGAGTCGGAGAGCGCGAAGGACCGTGAGGCTCGGCTCTTGGAAGCGCTCTCGGGCGACGAGCCCTCCGTGGAAGAAGGGCGGATGGAGCTCTTCGACGGGCTCGCGTCGCACCTCGAGGACGTCGCGGCCGAGTCGCCCCTGCTCCTGGTCCTCGAGGACCTCCATCACGCGGACGAAGGTTCGCTGGAGTTCCTCTCGTTCCTCGCGCGGCGAGGCCGGCAGGCATCCTTGGCTGTACTGGTCACGTCGGTCCCCGAGGCCGAGCTACCCCCTCAGGTCAGGGCGCACCTCGAGGGCTTGGCCAAAGATGGGGTGCTCCGCCGTGTGGCGCTACGCCCTCTCACGGAAGCAGAGGCCACGGAGTTCGTGGAGGTGCTTGCCCCGGGGAAGAACGTGCCGGGAGCGACGCTCACGAAGTGGTACACGTTGACCGAAGGCAACCCTCTCTTCCTCGAGCAGTTGGTTCGTGGAGAGGTGCTCTCTCCCGGCTCCACCGAGGGGGCGCCGAGGGAGGTCGACCTGGGAGAGCTCCCCCGGGGCGAGGAGTTGCGGCAGGCGCTGCGGCGTCGATTGCGGGAGATGAAGGAGCCCGAACGCCGGGCCCTCTCCTACGCGAGCGTCCTCGGCAAGGAGTTCAGCTTCCCCACTCTCCATCGTGCTTGCGGGGAGGAGGAGGAGCTCCTGGCGGAGGCCGTGGAGTCCCTCGTGCGCCGCGGACTTCTCCGTGAGAAGGGGGGAGAACATCTGGAGTTCGTGCACGAGGAGCTTCGGGTCGAGGTCTATACCTCCCTGACCGAGGTCCGACGGAACATCCTCCACCGCAAGGTCGCGGAGGCCCTGGAGAAGGATCTTCCGCGCGAGGGAAGTCCAGATCCCCGGGTGGTCTACGAGCTGGCCCGGCATTGGTACCTGGCCCAGTCGGACGAGAAGGCGCTCGAGTACAACCGACGGGCCGCGGAGCTGGGGAAGAAGGCGTTGTCGCCCACGACGGCCGCCTACCATCTCGAGCGCGCCCTGGAGGTCCACCGTCGTGTTCGACCCCACGACCGCTCGGGGGAGGTCTCGCTCGCGGTGGAGCTCGCCTTGCAGCTGGATGCCGTCGGAGAGGTCCCTCGGGCATCGGCGGTCCTCGAGGAGATGCGGGTGCAGGCCCATCGGACCCGGGAGGGGTTCGCCCCGCGCGACCGCGCGCGTCTCGCCATCCACCTGGCGAAGATCCTGACGCACGCGGGAGAGATGCAGCGGGCCTACCCGCTCACGAACGAAGCGCTCGAGGCGCTCGGGAAGGAGGGGGAGCCCCAGCTTCTCGGGCACGCGCACCGGTTGCGCGGGACCGTGGAGTTCTACCGTGGGCATTACCCCGAGGCCGAACAGGAGTACGCCCGGTCGCAGGAGTTCTTCGAGAAGGCCGAGAGCCCGATGGACGTGGCGAGGTCGAAGATCTCCCTCGCGAACGTCCGGTCGATGAAGCGGCCTTCCCCACCGGTCAAGGAGGTGGAAGCGTTGTACCGTGGATCGATCGAGGACCTCGAGGCGAATGGCCAGCCCGGGGAGGCGGCGACCGCCTCGAACAACCTGGCGCTGTTCTACCTTGAGCAGGTCGGGGTCGAGAAGGCGATGGAGGAGATGGCCCGAGCCCTCCACCTGGCCCAGAAAGGGAAGGACCCTCGCATGCTCGGGTGGTGCGAGTTCAACATGGCGGACCTCAAGCTCCGGACCCGAGAGTTGGACGAGGCCGAGCGCTTGAACCGGCAGGCCCGCGAGCACCTGGGGAAGGTCGGGGACCGGATCGCGCTCATCCAGGTCGCGCTCAACGAAGGGAGGCTCTTCCAGGCGAGGGGCGACTTCCCCCACGCGGAGCTCGCGTTGCTCGACGCCTACCGGCAGGCGCGGGAGGTCTCGTTGGAACCGGACGAGCTCGAGGTCCTGTTGCGCCTGTGCGAGCTCTCGCTGGAGAAAGGGGAGCTCGAGTCCACCGCGCAGAAGGTCGCAGAGCTCGAGGGCCGCTCCTTCCGGTCGGTCCGTCCTGACATGGCCCCGGAACTCGAGAAGGTCCGTGAAGCGCTCAAGAGCCGGGGCGTCGCGCTGCCGTCCGTGAGCTCAAGCCCCGGGTCCGAGCCGGTGCAGGCCCACGAAGGCTCGGGGACCTAGGCATGCCCCACCCCGACGAACGAGGGCGCCCCTCCGGGAAGGGACGCATGCCGCTCGTCGTCCCCGACCTGGCACCCCGTCCGCTCTCCGCCGCGGTTCGCCGATGGTTGAGCGAGGACCGGACCCGTCAGGACATCACCTCCCGTCTCGCGATCCCCCCCCGGACCGCGGCTCATGGCCTCGTCGTGGCCCAGGCCAAGGGCGTGATGAGCGGCATCCCCCCGGTCCTGGAGATCGCCCGGCAACTGGGGCTACATGCCCGTCCACTGCTTCGCGAGGGTTCCCGCGTCCGAGCAGGAGACGCCGTGCTCGAAGTGTGGGGCGACGCCCGGAAGCTCCTCGCCTCAGAGCGGACGATGCTGAACGTCCTCATGCACCTCTCGGGGGTCGCGACCGCGACGGCGCGCGGGGTCGAGTCCGTCAGGAGATCCGGAGGAAGGACCCTCGTGGCCGCGACCCGCAAAACGCTCCCAGGCCTCCGCGACCTCGAGAAAGCGGCCGTGGTCCACGGTGGAGGGGACCCTCATCGGCGGGACCTTTCGAGCACGGTCCTCGTCAAGAACAATCATCTCGCCCTGGTCCCTCTACGGGAGCTCCTGCGATGCCTTCGTTCGCAGAAGGCCCGCGGCGTCTCGGTCATCGTCGAAGCGCGGTCGGTTCGGGATGCGATGACCGCGGCCCGAGAAGGTGCGGACCGCCTGTTGCTCGACAACATGTCTCCCCAGCGCGTGAGGGCGCTGATCCGTGCGCTCCAATCCGCGGGGCTGCGCGACGGCGTCGTCGTCGAAGTGTCAGGAGGCATCGACCCGAAGTCTGTGCGGCGGTATGCTCGTACCGGGGCGGACGTCGCCTCGATGGGAAGCTTGACCCACTCAGCTCCCGCGCTTCCCTACCACTTGGTCGTGCGACCGGCCCGTCGGTCCAAGGGTAGAAAAGCCTCGGGGTCCGGGCCCTCTTAAGTCCCTGCGGGCCCTGACACGGCCGTAGGCGGACATGACGGAAGACCTCGCCAAGGAGGTCCGCGAGCTCAAGCGGAGACGGGACGCGGTCCTCCTCGCGCACAACTACCAGCTGGGGGAGATCCAGGACGTCGCCGACCACGTCGGCGACTCGCTCTACCTCTCGCGCAAGGCGATGGAGACGGACGCCCAGGTCATCCTCTTCTCCGGCGTGAAGTTCATGGCGGAGACGGCGAAGATCCTCAATCCCACGAAGACCGTCCTGCTGCCGGATCTGGAGGCGGGCTGTTCGCTCTCCGACTCCATCACGGCGGAGCAGCTGCGGGCCTGGAAGAAGGACCACCCGGGGGCCGTTGTGGTGAGCTACGTCAACACCTCGGCGGAGGTCAAGGCGGAGAGCGACTACTGCTGCACCTCCTCCAACGCGCTCGAGATCGTCCGGAGGGTCCCGGAATCCCAGGAGGTGTTGTTCCTCCCCGACATGTTCCTCGGAAACTACGTCAAACAGAGGACGGGGCGCAAGAACATCCACCTGTGGGTCGGAGATTGTTTCGTGCACACCCGCATGCGCCCGGAGACCGTGCGTCGCATGAAGGGGGAGCACCCGGGAGCTGAGCTCGTGGCCCATCCGGAGTGCGGCTGTTCTACCGAGGTCCTCCCGGACGTCGACCGTGTCCTCTCGACGGACGGGATGATGCGCTACGCGAAGGAGACCCGACAACCCGAGGTGCTGGTCGCGACGGAGGTGGGCATCCTGCATCGCATGCGGAAGGTCAACCCCCAGACCTCGTTCATCCCGCTCTCGCCCGAGGCGGTCTGTCCGTTCATGAAGCGGAACACCCTCGAGAAGGTCCGCGACTCCCTCCGGGACATAAAGTATCGGATCGAGGTGCCCGACCCCATCCTTCGTCGTGCCCGAAAGGCGCTGGACAGGATGGTCGAGGCGACAGCGACCTCGCCCGCTTCCACCACGGTGTCCGCGGCAATCGCTTAGGTCCCCAAAGCAATCTTCATACGCTTCTGCGGGGCGTTCTCCGCGTGGGCGACAGCTTGACCGAACCTGTTCGGGAGGGGCCGGAGCGGCCCCCGGCTTCGAACGGACGCTTGGGGCCGGGCAACACCCCCTCCGGCTCGCCCTCTTCCTGGCCCGAGGTCGTCAACCTCACCAAGAGGGCCGCCATCCTCGCCTTGGTCGGCGTGCTGCTCGGTATCCTGATGGGTGCCTTGGACAATCTGGTCGTCCTGACGGCGATCGGCAACATTGCCAGGGACCTGAACGCGAGCAACGGGGTCCCCTTCGTCGTGAGTTCCTACCTCATCGCAGGGACCGTCGCGACGCCGATCTTCGGGAAGCTCTCCGACCACTATAGCCGCCGGAACTTCTTCATCCTTGGCCAAGCGATCTTCATCGCCGGCTCGCTCCTGGCCGCGCAGTCCAAGACGCTCAACGAGCTCATCGTGTTCCGGGCGATCCAGGGATTCGGCAGCGGAGCGTTCTTCCCCATCGGCCTCTCGATCATCGCGGTCATCTTCGACCCCCAGACCCGCGCGAAACTGACGGCGGCCATGTCGAGCGTCTTTGGTATCGCCATGGTCGTCGGGCCGGTCGTCGGGGCGTACATCGTGACCTCCCTTTCGTGGCAGTGGATCTTCTACGTGAACCTCCCGATCGGGATCCTTTCGATCCTCGTCATGGTCACGAGCGTTGACGCCCTTCGCCCGAAGCTCCGGAAGAAGTTCGACACGATCGGATCGGTCCTCCTCGCGGGGTGGGTCACTCCGTTCATGCTCGCGCTCGTTCAGAACGCGGACAGTCGTTGGGCCTGGAGCGACCCCCGCATCCTCGGGCTCATGGCAGCTTTCATCGCGGTGTTCGTCCTGTTTGTCGTTTGGGAGCTCAGGACGGACGAACCCGTCGTGCCTCTGCGGTTCTTTGCGAAGAAGCTCGTCGCGGCGAGCGCCGGGGTCACGTTCCTCCGAGGGGTCACCTTCGTCGCAGTGTCGACCTTCGCGACCATCCTCGTCGTCTTCGTCCTTGGTGGAACACCGGACCAGGTTCGCGACGCTCTGTACTTTTTCGTCGTCCCGATGATCGTCGGGGCGACCGCCGGAGGCCAGCTGATGCGGAAGCTCCCTTACCGCGCGATCACGGTCCCGGGAATGGCGTTGATGACCTTCGGCGCCCTGCTCCTCGCGAACCTCGACACGAACATGACCCTCTGGCCGATCCGAGGGGCTCAAGGGTTGTCCGACAACCTCGCGTTCGATCTCATCCCCATCGGGCTCGGGGTAGGGCTCACCTTCGCGACCACGGCACTCTCCGTCCAGTTCGCGGTCCCCTCCAAGGACATTGGTGCGGCCACGTCGCTCATCACCTTCCTTCAGAATCTGGGGGGTGCGGTGGGGGTCTCGGTGCTCTTCTCCTATGAGCAGTTCCGCTACAGCGGACCCCCGGTCCCGTCAGCACCCTCGGGAGTCTATTGTCCGCTCCCTCCCACAGCCAACCCCCCGCCCCCTGCGGCGTGCTTTCCCTACTACAACGCGCTATCGGCGCTACGCGTACCGACCGCCCACGCTTACATCGACACGTTCCAGCTGGCCTTCGTTCTGGCTCTGCTCGCCCTGATCTTCGCGTTCTTCATGGTCGGGAGGATGCCTCAGGGAAAACCGACGGAGAGCCTCGGGGCTGCACCCACGGAGGCTCCCGCTCCCTCCGCGACCGGCGCACTCTAGGGCCCTTCGCTCCCATCCCGCGGGTCCGAGCGTGGAGCACCCCCGGACCGCTTTCGACGCCATACAACGGCCCCGAGCAGCAGCACCCCAAGCCCGGCGGCTCCCAGGACCGCAGCGAGCTCGAGCGTAGAGGGGGTGCGCGGTCCGGTCGAGGTCGGTGCAGGAGCGGGGCCTAAGGTCACCATGAACGAGGTTGACGCATTTCCCTGGCGTGAGGGATAGGAGCTGTCGGTCACGACGACCGACGGTTGGTACCTCCCCACTTGATCCGGAGCGCAGGAGAGGTTCCCGCCTCCGATGGCCGAGCAGCCGGAAGGTAGACCTTGCCATGCGTAGGTGAACGGCGAGAGACCACCGGAGACCTCTACCGAGAGCCGCACGCTGTCCCCTAGGACCACCGTGGACGGTGTCGCACCGAGCTGCACGGGCAAGGGCGGAGGGGATGTGGGCACGGTCACGATGATCGCGATCGTAGTTTGGGTCGAGCGTCCGGAACCGTCCGTGACGGTCACAACGACCGTGTAGCTACCGGGAGAAGTGTAGGTGTGGGCGATGTCGAAACCCGTGCCCGAGGACGTGTCGCCGAAGTCCCAGGCGTAGGTGTACGGCGCCGTCCCTCCCGAGGCCGCGGCTGCGAAGCTCACGAGCAATGGGGCCGACCCGGTCTGGGGGGTTGCGGTTGCGGCCAACGTGAGCCGGGGAGGGCTCCCAGCCGTCGCCTCGACCCCCAGCGACGCGGTCGAGGAAACCCCTGTCGCATCGGTCACCTTGAGCGTGGCCGTGTAGTTCCCGACCGTCCCGTACGTATGATTGGCCGTTGAGGCGAGGGCTCCGGTACCGTCGCCGAAGGCCCATACCCATCCGTACGGCGGCACTCCCCCTGTGGCCGAGCCCGAGAACGCCACGGCGAGGGGTGTGGCGCCAGTGAGGGGGGATCCTGTGGCGCGGGCGACCAGCGATGGCGGAGGGAAGGAGAGCGCAAGGTTCGCGAACCAATCGTTCTCTCCCGTCACGGGACCGGGGGTCGCGGCGGAGAGGATGAACCTCACGCCGCAGGTTGACCCAGGCGCGAAGGTCTCGTTGAGCGAACGGTGGGACCACCCGATCCCCGTGGGGAGGAGGCCGGAGGAGAGAACGTACTTCGTACCGCACGAGAGGTTCTGCTGGGCGAGCGTGACGTTCCGTTCATCCAGGTAGGCGTTGACCCCGACGTCCAACCGGGTGAGCGGGGCGTTCCACAGGCGAGTGATGGATGCGTTTCCCTCCAAGGTGACCGGACCAACCGCCCCTGTCGCATTGGCCGTGAACAGGGTGACGTTCATCCCGTCCAGAGAGGAAGGGGCACAGGCACCCACCGGAGGGGTTCCCGCATACGACCATCCCCCCGGGCAGAACGCCCACCCATCGGGGGCACCTCCCATGTCGAGCGTCCAGTTGGCCGAACGTGAGCCGTTGAAGAGAAAGTCGTGGAGCAACGCGCCGACCCCGGAGGGATAGTCCCAGCAGCCGTTCCCGACCGCCCAGTCGGCCATGGCCCAGAAGGCCGTGTGGGTGATGTTGTACGACTCCAGGATGTGGACCCGTTGCGAGAATCCTCCCAACCCAACGTCGCCGGGGCAAGGGACGCCGTTCCCCACGTCCCCGGAGAGCCCCTCGCCCAACCGGTCGCGTGGATACTGGCCCAGGTCCTTGTACAGGCGGTTCCAGAAGTAGTACCAGCTGTAGTAGTCCATGTCGTAGAAGACGTCCACCGAGGTGGCGGAGAGGTAGGTGGCGTTCCAGAGCTGAGGGTCGAACCATGCGACATCCACGGTGGTACGGATCCCCTGGGCGTGAGAGGCGTTCGCGAACTGCCAGAGAAGGTGAGCGTACTCCGCGGAGGTGTTGGCGGGAGGCGTTCCGCTCCCCGTCCCTTCGATGTCCCAGTTGTACCCTTCGTAGCCGCTGCTGTTCGCCGTGGCCATCGCAGCCTGGATGAAGGCTGGCCACCAGTTCCGGTGATCGATGAGCGACAACGCATCCGACCCCGCGTTGTCGGCACTGTTGATCATGGGGATCACGTCGAGGCCCAGAGCGTGACCCGTCGCGGAGGTCTGGTCCGGGCACTGGCAATAGATGGAGCCTGTGGAGGTCACGAAGTACTGGATGTACGAGACCCCGGACTCGTTCTCGGCCATCCTCCCCAGTTCCGTGAGCCCCTGGTTCAACGAGAGCCCACATCCATTGCAGAGCCAGGGCATGTTCTCCCGTTCGAGCGTGACGTAGGGGGACGCAGCGCTCCGCGGACCCATGTCGGAGGCATGACGTCCCAGCTCCCAGTCGGTCAGCGCACGTTCCGAGAGCTCCGTGATCGCGGCGGGGCTCCTTGCGGGCACATGACCGGAAACTGGTGGCGGAAGCAGGAGCAGGAGCGCGAACGCGAGGGGCGCCCATGGCGAGAAGGTCCTAGGCACGGTCACGTCCGAGAGGAGCTTCGTTGTCCACAGGATGAACGTTGGGTGGGTCCGGACGCGGCGGCGCTCTGTTCCGGCGCCCGAGGGCGGAAACAGCACACGCCCCGCGTACGACCTATGGTATCCATCCGAGGCTTCGGAGGTACCGCCGGGCACTGGGCACCCCGTGGATCGGAGGGAAGGTCTGCGCGTTCCAGCCGGCCTCCCGAGCCGCGCGAACGTTGTTCGGCAGGTCGTCGAAGAGGCAAATCTGGGCGGCAGGGACGCCGAGCCTAGCTCGCGCCCGGTGGAAGGCGAGGGGGCTAGGCTTGGTCGCTCGGAGCTGATACGATAGGAGATGCGGGTCGAAGCCCCGGCTCCACGCGCGGGAGAAGTACCGACGGTGCGACGCCTCGGTGTTGGAGAACAAGGCGGTCCTCAGACCGGCCCTGCGAAGTTCGGCTGCCCAGGCCACGACCGCGCGTTGAGGTCGGGCCCTCTTCTCCAAGAGCTTCCACCAGGATTCACGGATCGCCCGGGAGATCGGCCGGCCGAGCTCTTTCGCGAAGCGGTCCCAGAAGGCGTCGAGGTCGATCCTCCCTGATTGTAACGGGGGGCGGAACCGTAGAAGGAGCTCCTGGAGGAGGGCCGGCGGCTCTCCGAGCTCCCGTGCGGCCCTGTCCATGACCAACCGGTCGTCCCAGTGGATGAGCACCCCTCCTACGTCAAAGACCACGAATCGGGGCGACGGGGTGCGTTCCGCCTTGCTCGCTCCTGCACCCCGGGACCGGCGGGCCATGTCCTGCGCAGCAAACGTCGGATATGAGGGCGGGCAGGACCCGTGGCGGAAGCTCTCGGGCTCCCCCTTTGAGGAGAACAAGCGCCGCTACGGACGACCCCTGGGAAGGCACCCCAGCTCCGGGCCCATGAGCACGTCCCTCATCCTCCTCGTCGAGCGGGCCGGGCCGAGGGACCCTTGGGACGCTCCTTCGGTCGGGTCGAGTCAGGTGAGGGGGAGCCCACCGGGACGATACCGAACGAAGGGTCCCTTGAGTTCATGACCTGCGCCCGAGGCGTCCAGCCTCTACGGGCGACCCCCGCCGCGAGTAGAAGCCGTGGCAGCTCCTCGGGCTGCCGCGGGAGCCCACTAAGCGCAACCTGCAGTCCCGAGAGGGCGAGCTCGTGGACCTTCGCGGTCTCGACCGCTACCTTCTCGTGCGTGACCGCCACCTCGACCGCGGCGAAGGGACTCGGCTCGGACAGAAGATCCTTCCACTCCAGCCCCGAACTGGCCAAGGTCTCCGGGTCGACGTGGCCGAGGACGGCAGGAGTGGACGGAGGATTCCCCACGAGGGCTTGCCACCACTCCCGAGGGGAGGAGATGCGATGGGTAGGAGGTCGCACGACAACGAAGTCCGTACCCTCAGGGATGGGGGGCCAGCCCTGCGGATCGAGGAGCACTTCGACTGCCAAGAGCAGCCGAACGTCGGAGGGCCTCTTCGGGAGGGCCGCACGGAGGTCGTCGAGGGTCGTCCGCTTCGCTTGTAGGTCCTGCTCGCGGACGACGAAACCTCCGTAGCGAAGTCCCAGGCTTCGAAGAGCCTCGACCCACGGAGCAACGTCCTCGACCCCCATCGAGGGGGGAACGTGGATGTGGTATTCGCCCGTGAGGTCTCGGTCGGATGCGATGGGCGGCACCTCTCCCCTCGCCGCTGCCTCGATCTCCCCCTGGTCCTCTCTCAGCTCCGGAGGGATCCAGGGGAGGCCCACCGCGGCGTAGACCTCCTCCTCGGTGCGAGCCGGGACGAGCTTTTCGTCCCGGGTGAGGCCATACTCGTTGATGCTGAGACCCTTCTTGTTCGCGAGAGAGCGGAGATGGACGTTGTGGTCCTTGGACCCGGTGAAGTACTGCAAGGCCGCGCCGAACGCCTCGGGCGCGACGACCCGCAGGTCGACCTGAAGCCCTTCCTTGAGCACCACGGTCGACTTCGTTTCTCCCGACAGTCGGACCTCCCCAACTTCCTCCAAATGAACGAACCGGTCCATGACCTCCTTCGGTCGGGACGAGGTGGCCAGCAGGTCGAGGTCGCCCACCGTTTCCCGCCTTCGCCGTAGGCTACCAGCGAAGAGGAGCTGTTCGAAGGGGGCACCAGACCCGCGCAGGGAAGCGAGCAGGTCGTCCGCCGCCGCCTGGGCCATGGGAAGCGGGATCCGTCGCTCTCCCGACCTCGGGGAAGGAGAGGTGCGTGCGCGGGCGAGCGCCCTCTGGAAGAGTTCGATCTTCCGGTCGCCGAACCCGAAGACTCCGCGAAGCTTTCCGTCGCGGATGAGCTTCTCCAGGTCCTCGGGACCGGTGACCTGGAACTCGACGAAGAACCGACGGGTGGTCTTGGGACCGATGCCCTCGAGCCGCATGAGCTCTAAGAGACCGGGGGGCCACTGCTGCCGGAGCTTCTCGAGGTAGGGCACACTCCCGGTGGCCACGTACTCGCGGACCTTCTCGGAGAGCGCCTCACCGATACCCGGTACCTCGTCGACCTTCCCGGTCCTGACCAGGTCCTTCACGTCGGTCGGTAGTTGCTGCAGGGTCCGAGCCGCGCGCCGGTAGGCCTCCGGCTTGAACTTTACCCCCTCGAGATCGAGGAGGTCCGCGATCTCGAGGAAGATCTCGGCGATCCCTTCGTTCGCCATGATGGCGGGAGCACATCTTGGGCCGATATAGGGGGCGTCCACCCCCGCCACCCAGGTCAGGTCGAGGCAGAAGCTTGAGATGGTCCACCGGGATGTTTGCGTGTTCATGACGAGCACAGCCTTCGTCCTGGCCGTCGCGGGCGGGGCTCTCCTCGTGGCCTTCACCGCGGACGTGATCGCACGTCGCCTGGGCTTCCCCGACGTGCTCTTCGTCCTGGCCGTCGGGGTCCTGGTCGGGCTGGCCGGGCCGACCCTGCACTTCACGATCTCCACGCTGCTCTCCTTCGCTCCCTACCTGGGAACGGCCGCTCTCGCGTTGATCCTCTTCGACGCGGGGCTCGATCTGGAGGAGTCCAAGCTCGAGAACGTCCCTTCCAACGCCGCGTTGCTCGCGGTCCTTTCCGTCGGTCTCGCGTTCGCCGTGACCTTCCCCGTCGCGTATCTCTACCTCACCGGGAGGTCGCTCCTGCTCTCCCTCGTGTTCGCGGGCGCCCTCTCCTGCACGTCGAGCGCCGTGGTCGTGCCCGTGGCGTCCCGGATGTCCCTCCCTTCCACCGCGCGTTCTATCGTGCACGTCTCCTCCGCGCTCGAGGACACCATCGCCGTGGTGCTCGTCACGACGCTCATGGTCCTCCTCCTTCCCGCCTCCAATGGGGTACCGGTGGTGGCCCTCGTGTTGCTGCCCCTGCCGCTGGGGGCCCTGGGGGGATTCCTGGGGGGACTTGCCTGGATCGAAGCGACCCTACGCTGGCAGAACCGTCCGTTCTTCTCGATGGCCACGGTGGGATTCCTGTTCGCCCTGGTGGGGGCTGTGACCGCTCTGGGTGGAGCGGGGATCCTCTCTGCATTGGTCTTCGGGGTCGTCCTGGGCAACGGTCAGTGGATCCGCGACCGGCTGAAGTGGAAGGGCGACTTCGTCCTCATGGTCCAGGTTCGGCAGTTCCAGACGGAGGTCGCGTTCCTGCTTCGCGCCTTCTTCATGCTGGTCCTCGGTATGCTCGTCGGGTTCGCGGCCGGCTCCCTCGAGCTGATGCTCGTGGGCGGGGTGCTCGCCGCCCTCGTCCTCGCCACCCGGGCGACCGCGGTGGAAGGCTTCCTGCGCATCTCGAAACGCCCGCGCAGCTGGAACCTTCCTTTCACCGCCCTTGGCGCGCGCGGGCTCACCAGCGCGGTCCTGGTGATCCTACCGGTGACCGTGGGGCTGGTCCCGTCCACCGCTTCCTTCCTGACCCCCACCCTCGTTGTGGTCGTCGCGACCGTGGCCGCCACTAGTATCGGCGTCCTCCTCTACGAACGGGTCCCGTCCATTCACGACGGAAGCTTCGGCGAGAGGGTCCAAAAGGCTCCTATGTCGCGGGAGGATCTGGAACGCCTCTACCGTTCAGGTCCCGGCGGGGCGGGCACTACTCACCCCTCACAGTCTGCCGATGGCCCGATGCGTGGTGTCGACCGCCCGCCCGGTGGCGCGGCCGCCCCAGGTTCGCCCGAGGAGTCTCGACCCGTGGTCGCTGCGGCACCGCCCCTCTTCGACGGGCAATCCCCCCCGCCACTTCCGGTTCGTCCTCCACGCGGCGGGTGAACCCCGAGTCGAGCGACGGTTAGGGTGGGAGTCCTCCTGGGGCGCCTACCCGAGTGAACGAGGCCCCAATGAGGTACGGTCAATCAGGGCCTTGCGAGCGCTGGACCTCTCGAGACCCTACCGGAGCCGTGGACGACATTGGAACAACGGGTCGCTCCTCCGCAGGGACGGGAGCCGTCGCTCTCGCAATCGCGGCGCATGGTTATCGGGTCGGTCCCACTCTCCTCTACGGTGCACCGAACCCGTCCTTCCCCGTCCCTGGGGAGCCACTTGGGGTCCCTCGCTTCACACTTTCCGTACGAGCGCTCGCTCCCTCAGGACCCTCTCGCCATGGTCCGTCCCTTTGCCGCCGACGCTCGGTCGGCCGAGATCGCGGGGATCCTAGCCTCCACGGTCGCCGTAGGGAACGTGAAGGCCATCCGACGCGCGCTCGTAATCCTGTTCGATCGCATGGGGGAATCGCCCCGTCGGTACATCGAAGGCTTCCCCGCCCGACGTTGGAGGATCGCTCTTCACCCGTGGCAGCATCGATGGATCCGCGCGGACCAGATCGGATTCCTCTGCGTACGGCTCCAGGAGATCTACGCTCGGTACCCTGGGGGACTGGAGGAGGTCGTCCTACGTGGGATGGCGGAGGCGGGAGAACTTGCCGCCCCCGAGGAGAAGTGCGCCCACGGGCTGCACGCGCTCTCAGAGGCGCTCCGCTGGGGTTCGGTGGATCGCGCGCCGACGGTCTTCGAACCTCCTCCAGGTTATCTGCGTCTCTTCCCGAGCCCGCTCGGGCCCGGAGAACCTGCCTGCAAGCGCGAAGCGCTCTTCCTCCGGTGGATGGTGCGTCGCGGTTTTCCGGATCTGGGGCTATGGAAGTCGGTCGCTCCATCCGACCTTCAGATCCCCCTGGACACCCACGTGTACTGGATCGCCTATCATCTCGGACTGACCCGGCGAAGGACCCGGAACTGGCGAACGGTGGTCGAGATCACCCGAGGATTGCGTCGGTTCGATGCCCAGGACCCCGTGAGGTTCGACTTCGTCCTTGCTCACACCGGCATCTCCGGGGACTGCCCCAAGCGGCGAGACCCCGAGGTCTGCGCACCCTGCGCCGTTCGGGCGGACTGCGACCTGTGGCGGGGCCGTCGGATCCTCTTCAGCGCGCCCCCGCGCTGTCCGCCGGCCAACGCCCCGGCTCCGGCGGTCTCGAACCGGTCGAGGGTCGCCGCATGAAGTCCTGGCGGGGGGCGGACCTCGACCCCGAGCTCATCGAGAGCTGTCGCGCTTACGCCCAAGGGATCTCCCTCGGGACGGAGCACGAGGAGGTCCTTCCCGGCAACAAAGGTGTGGTGCGTCGCATCCGGGTCTCCCATGGGGAGCAGTCGGTGATACGAACGGAGGTCCGTTCCATGCTCACCGAGCGGATCTTCGTCGACGCCACCCCTCTCGGAGCGGTCCTCCTGCTGCTCGAGATCGCGAGGCGACGGGATGCCCCGAAGCTCCTGGTCGTGCGATCGGGGGAGACGGCCGGAGAGTACGCTCAGGGGGCGATCGAGATCGCCTGGGGCGCGGTCATGCTGGAGGGGAGCGGGGTCTCGCTCTGGGGTGGGGGGCTTCCCGGGGACCCCCGACGGTTGGACATGACCGAGCTCATCTCCCTCGCGGAGACCGTGCTCTGAGCACCCGAAGGCGGAGGACGTTCACTTGGAGGCCGGTGCTGCCTTCGCGGGGGCCCCGCCCTCCTCTAGGGAGGGGAGGGCCGCGAGGAACTCCAGCACCGCCTGATTGAAGGCGGAAGGGTTCTCGAGGAAGGGGAGATGCCCCGCGCCCGGGATCCCGACGCCCTTGGCCCCAGGGATCGCATCCACCAGGGCTTTCGACTGCTTGGGAGGGATCGTTCGGTCCTCTTCTCCCCAGATCACTAGCGTGGGGACCCTCACCTCGGGCAGGAGGGACGTGAAGTCCGGTCGGCCCGCGAGCGCGACCAGGGAGGCGATCATCGCGGGAACGGGAGAGGCACGAACGATCTGGAGCACCGCGGGAAAGAGGTCAGGGTTTCCGACGTTGTTCGGAGCGAGAAGGTTCCGCGCGGTCTCGACCGCAAATCCCCCGGGGCCCTCCTGACGGAGCCGGGCGATCGTCGCGTAGCGCTTCGCGGCGGCCTCCTCAGAGTCCGCCTCGGCGCGGGTGTTCGTCAGCACCAGCGCACGGACCCGCTCCGGATGCTCCCCATACTTGTGCAGCGCGAGGTACCCTCCGAGGGAATGGCCGATCACCACCGCGGGCGGGGAGGCCAGGGCGTGGGTGCTCGATTCCACGACCGCGGAGACGCCTTCCAGGGTCTCGGGAGGGCGAATGGTCGACGCTTGTCCGTATCCTGGAAGATCGAAGGCGACCACGCGGTTCCCGACCGCGAAGGGGTCGAGCTGCCCCTTCCACACGCCGCGGTGGAGCGGGAAACCGTGGAGGAGCACGATCGGGCTCCCGGAGCCTCGGTCGTCGTGGGGAAGGACGTCCGCCGTCGCCATCGGCGGTAGGCCCACATCACGGAGGTATAAGGCAGCATGTCGGGGTCGAGCGAGCCGCGCGGCTTCCGCCCCATGCACACCCCCGTCTCCACCTTACGGCGGGGCGGATGCTGCAGCGGAAGCCCAAATACCAAGGAGCCCTCGTCCCGGGCGTGGCGAGCGTGCAGTTCCTCCAGGTCTCCGCAGGCGCGTTCCTGGGAGGCGCGGTGGAGGGCGTGGTCCGTGCTGAGTTCGACAAGCCTACCAAAGTGCGGGATATCACCCTCACGCTGACCGGCAGTGAGCATTCGCAAACCACGGTGCAGGCGGGGAAGAACTCCGAGACGATCACGCAGGTGTCACCCTTCCTACAACAGGCGGTCTCCCTGCGCGAGCGCATCCCGTTCCAGGACCCCGAGCACGCCACCCCCGGCACCTACGATCTTCCGTTCAAGTTCCCTCTCCCGGTGGTCGCTCCTCCCACCCTGGCCACTTCCATCGAGGACCAGGACTTCGGGCACATCGATCACGTGCGTGACGGGATGTACGTCGATTACGCCCTTGAGATCAAGGTCGATGTTCCGCTCTGGATCGACCCCCTTCGCCGGCACCGTTTTCCCGTCTATCCCCCGGTCCGCGTCCTCGGAGGGATGCCCGAGGCCCGCACGAGCTCGGGCCCGGACCGCGCAGGGCTCCAGGTCGCCCCCCTGGACGGTAACGCCCCCTGGATCTTCCCCGGCAAGCCCTGCTCGATCCTCTACAACGTCCAGAACCCTTCGGGGAAGACCCTGAAGGGGCTTACCGCGCGGTTGGTCCGCGACGTGAGCTATGTCTGCCGGGGCCGCTCCTGCGCGAGCCAACAGATCTTCGGGAACTTCTTTGCTCCGTTCCAAGGCAACGCTCCCTCTTTCCAGGGGCGCCTCGACCTCATGGTCCCGAACGACGCCGGGATGGTGAACCCCGGGAGCGGTCAGCTCTTCAGATGCACCTGGTCGATGGAGTTCGACCTCGGAGTGGAATGGGGGTTCGACGCGAAGGTCAAGGTTCCGCTAACGCCGCCCGTGGTCCAAGTGCCGGTCCCGACCGCCTCTCCCCCTCCTCCCTACGCATAGCGGCCCACCTCGCCTTCCGGTCATAGCGCGACAGGACCTTGAGCGGCGCTTCGCGAGGGCGCTTTGGGAGACGGATCGCGGAGGGGGACCGTTCGCGTGCGCTCGCGCAACAGTTGGGAGAAATGCTCACCTCGCACCGTCCACGAGAACCCGTGCGACGGTCGGTAGTACAGCCACCCATTGTCCAGGGCCTCGTCCACGGTACCTCGAAGGCCTTCCGGCACCCCCTGGGGGGAGGCAAAGAGAAAGGCCTGCACGAGCCGAGAGATGGGGTCCTCGCTATCGGAGAGTGTGAGATGGTCGTGCGCGGAGCCGAGCTGCCGCATCAGCGAAGGAGCCATGTCGAGGGGGATCCGGCGAAGGTCGTACGGGCAAAGAAAGCGCGAGCCGCCGCGGGGTTGCTGGTCGAACCAGCTCTCATACTCCTCGATCCGGGGAACGTCCTCGCGGGTCCAATAGTACGATATGGCGTCCGCACCCGCCGAGACCCCTCGGGGATGGGCCGAGACGAACTCCGCGATCTCCGGTACAGGTCTCAGCACGCGCTGGGTTGCGGCCACCTGGGGTCCCTGAAGGTCGCGTATGGCCCCCTCGAAACGGGCCGAGATACGAGGGAGCTTCTCCCGGACCAGGTCTGCGACCCAGGGTTCTGCGACCCAATAGGCGGTCGCCCCCGGGTCCGAGGCCCCACGAAGGAACGCGACAGCATGCTCGGCCTCCTCCTCTCCCGAGTCATGGAAGGCGATGGCGTGCGTGCCCGACGGCAAGCTGGAGAGGTCTTTCAGCAGAATCGGCATGGACGCCCCGGGGAGCCCCAGGACCTCCCGTCCAATGCGTATAGGTACGTACCGCAGATATGAACGCGAGGGTTACCTGTTGGTTACGGTTCGAGCGTGAGCTCCTCCCCGGCCTCTTCCAGATAGAAAGCGAAGGCGTGGATCACGGCACGCTCGGCCGTGGCCCAGGCCTCGGGGATCTGCTTCCAGCCGTCCCGCAGGTCTCCTACGGCGTAGAGACCTGGGACCGGGCCCGAGCCGTCGGTCGCAAGGACACGGCAGTCGTCATCGGTCGCTACGTAGCCGTCGTCCGTGATCTTCGCCCCCAACTTCCGTGGGAGCTCGGCATGGGTCGAGTACCAGCCCATCCCGCTGAACCCCTTGTCGAAGGTCATGTGGGAGCCGTCGGCCAACACGACCCCGAACTGCTTCTCCCGGATCCCTTCGAAGCTCACGATCGACGGGTCGAGGTGTCGAACTCCTCGGGACGCGAGCCGCCGCTCGATCTCCCTGCGTTCCTCCGGCGGGGTGTCCTCCAGCCATGTGGACCCATGCGCGAGGATCGTGACCGAAGTGGGATGGAAGTGAAAGAGGTCAAGGGCCGTCAGGGCGGCGAACTTTCCTGCTCCTATGACGGCGACCCTCTTGCCCGGCAGGGTGTGGCCATCGCAGAGGACACAGAAGTCGACGATCCCCTGGTTGGCCCAGGGAAAGATCGGTCGGATCTCCCCTTGCACCTCGGGGATGCGGTCGACGACCCCCATGGCAAGGACGAGGACACGTCCCGTCACCCTCTGGACCTGACGGAGGCGCTCGAAGGTCACCGTGAACCCCTCCGATCCGCGCTCCACACTATGGACGACGACCGGCGAGAGGTAGTCGGTCCAGTTGGAGACCCGGCGGACCTGTTCGAGCTGAAGGTCCAGCAGTTTGTGTCCACTGATCCCTTCCGGGAACCCCGGGATGTTCGCCATGTTCGGCGCGTAGTACGACCGTCCGAACTTCGGCCCGCGGTCGAGGATGAGCGCGGTCTGGTGGAGCAGCCCGGCCTTGAACCCGGCTTGCAGGCCGGCGTGCCCGCCGCCGAGGACCAGGACATCGTATTGGGGCTTGAGGCGGACGAAACCGGCCATCCACCCTAGGACCGATTTCGCTACTTGAGGTCGCGCGCAGGCTCCGCGAGGCGAGCCCGGGTCCGAGGTACGAACGAGGGCAGCGGGTGACCGCAGGCGCGACAGGTGCTCTTCACCAATCGTCGCTCCAACGGGATCAAGTGGGCCCAGAGCCCACCTGCCGTCAGCGCGTAGAGCTCCAGCGCGGCCTCACAGCTTTGGTCGAACGAAGTCGCCTCCACCCCCAACGCGCGCCGTTGAGCGCGGCGCCACCCCGGGGACATCCTGGCGCCGACCCGTTCCCAGAGCGCGTTCTCGGTCCCATAGGGCATCTCGAGGTGGACCGCGACCAGTGCCGCCATGGCGTTCCCCAGAAGGTTCCTTTGGACGGCGGCCGTCTCGTGGTCTCCTTCGGCCATCGAGCGCGTGAGTTTCTGGACCTCCTCCGCCCAGCCGGTCAGCTCTCGTCCCAAGTACCGACTGGAGGAGCGTCGGAGCCGTTCGGGTCGAAAGCGTTCCGCTTGCCCCTTGAGCCGGCCCGCCACCCCCGACGGGTCGTGGAGCAGAACGGCCTCCCGCCAGCCGGGGACGGCCCCCCAGGCGTTCTTGGGATCATCAAACCTGGACCGTTCCTTGCGAACGGTGGTCCGATGCACCGATACCTGGAGTCCCCCGCGGAAGAGGATCTCGGTCCCCTCGCGCCGGCCGACCACCCATAGGTCCAGGTCCGACCACCGATGAGCGTCCCCTCGGGCCCAACTGCCCGCAAGGACCACGGCGGAGGCTCCCTCTCGAGCAAAGGTCCGGGCCATGATTCGTGCGATGGACATGGCCCGGCGAAGGTCCTTGCGAGCCGCCCGCGGATTGCGTCGTTCCCAGCGGGAGCGCGACCCTGGCATTCCGTCCGATCTCCCGTTCAGAGCTCCCGTTGGAAGAACTCGCCCATCCGCCCCCACATCCGGAGCTTCTGCTGGATGTCGTCGGACCCGTGGCCCTCGTCGCCGAACTCGACGTACTCGAATTCCCGGCCTTCCGTCCTTCCCAGCTCGAGCAGACGGTCGCGGAACTTCCGGGCCTGGTCCACAGGACAGCGAGGGTCGTTCGCTCCATGAAGCATCAGGAGCTTCGCTCGGAGCTTCTCGGCGAAGTGGAGCGCACTACGGTCACGCCAGAGTTCACGGTCCTGGACCGGGTCACCCATGTTCTCCCGCAAGAAGTAGCGGAAGTGCTCCTTGGATCCCTCCCACATCTGTTCGAGGTCGGTGATCCCCACGATGGCGCAGGCGGCCTTCCACATCTCCGGTCGCTTCACGCTCGCAAGATACGTCATGTAGCCCCCGTAACTCCCCCCGAAGAGCCCCACTCGGTCCGGGTCGACCTGGGGCAGGGTCCGCAGATACTCGGTCGCGGCGACCACGTCGCGGAGATCGCCCCCTCCCCAGTCCTTGCGGTTCATGTCGCGGAACTCGACGCCGTACCCGGTGCTCCCCCTCACGTTGGGTTCGATGAGGGTGAACCCGAGAGCGACAAGGTACTGCGCGAGGGGGTTGAACTGTCGGAAGAACTGCCAAGTGGGGCCGCCGTGCACCTCGACGAGGGCGGGGGAGCGCCGCGCGGAGGCCCGGCCTCGCGGGTGGTAGACGAGCGCCTCGATCTCGCGTCCGTCGAACGTCGGGTAGTGAACCGTCTCGCACGGGGCCAGGGCGCGGGGGTCGATACCTTTCATGACCGGTGCGAGGAGAAGACGCCGTCTCTTCCGCGGGAGGTCGAAGGCCCAGAACTGCCACGGGCGGTGGACGTCCGTCTCGTACAGCAGGACCTCGGAGCCCGAAGGAAGGAACTGGGCCATCCCGAGGGTACCGCCCGGAAGGTCGAGGGCCTCCTCCTTCCCCGAGGCCAGGTCGTAGACCCATGCACGGGTGGCGACCCCTGAGTTCCCGACCGTCAGAAGGCGTCTTCCGTCGGGAGAGTGATCCGCGGGGTTCTCCTCCCACCCGGCGTGGCCGAACCATCGGACCTGGTGCGTCCCGACCTCCAGAAGTCCGGGACGGAAGCTCCCCGTCGCGTCCGAGGCGACGGCAAGGGAAGCTCCGTCGGGGCTCCATCCCATGGGGACATCCTTGGAGCCCTCCTTGACGCGGAGGAGAAGTTCTGGGGTCCCTCCATCGGAAGGGATCCGATAGACATCCTCGTTCTTCGGGTCCTCGAGCTCGTTCGTCCCGTAGGCGATCCATTTCCCATCCGGGCTGTAGACGCGCTCGCTGTAGGCCCCCGCCGGGTTGGCGTGGTCCGTCAGCTGTTCGGGCAAGGACCCCTTCTCGAGCCGGAGCCTCCAGAGGTTGAGCTGCTTCCGACCGCTCTTCCCCTGGAGGTTCCCCATCAAGAGCAGCCAGCGTCCATCGGGAGAGACGTCGATCGGGTGCTTCTCCGAGGAGGGGTCCTCCGTCAGCCGTTCGACACGCCCATCCTTCGTCCAGATCCGGTAGATGTCGTGGTTCTCGTTCCCTTGGATGTCCTTGCCGAAGAACAGCGAGGTCCCCTCGCGGTCCCACAGGAGCCCCGACCGAAGTGCACGCGGCACCTCTCCCTGGCTCACCTGGCGAGGTCGAGGTCGGTCGAGCGGGAGGACATAGAGCTCGTTCCGGCCGGTCTTGTCGAAGTAGAAGGCGAGCGTGCCCCGGTCGCGAGAGAGCGCGGGGAGCTTGTACTGCGGGAGCGAGAAGAGCCTCTCAAGGGTGAGAGGGACCGAGGAGCGAGGTCGGGGTTTCGGACGGGCAGACCGGCGGGTGCGTCTCCGATCCCTCGGACCTGACCGTGATCTTCGGGTCTGCTTGGGGGGTTTCAAGGGGTGCACTCCCGCTGCCGACCGGGTCCCCTCCCTTCAATCCTTCTCCGCCGTCAGCGGGCCAATGGAAGGGCGTTCCTCCGTGCCTCGAGCTTCACCGCCCGCGCGAGGGCACCGCTCGCCCTCAGCTGCCCAAGCGACTCGTTCCAAGCCGCACGCGCCGCACTGTACCGGGCCTCCTTGACGAGGAGGTCTCCCAGGTCCTCGAGGGCCATGGCGTGGTCATACTTGCGCCCGGACCGCGCGGTCTCTTCCGCGATCCGACCCAGGAGCCCCTCGGCCTGCGAGCTCTCCCCTCGGGCAGCCTGGACGACCGCATAGGTCCGGGCCGCGTAGGAGCCGATCATGCCGGAGAGGTCGTGTCCGGCCTGCTGCGCCTCGGACCAGGCCTCTTCCACCTTGCCCTGAGCGAGCAGGATCTGAGCCATCGTGGCGTGCGCCTCTCGGGAGGATTCCTGCTGGGAGAGAAGGCGTCCTGCGGGGAGCAGCGGCCGGAGGAGCTCCTCGGCCCGTCGAGGGTCGCCCAGCTCGAGCAAGCACCGGGCCTGGATCGGTAAGGTCATGGCCTGGACCTGCGAGAGCCCTGCGACCTCGCAGAGCTCGAGCGCTTCCTCCAACGCGTGCTTGGCCGGTTCGAGGTCGCCCATGTGCACCAGGACCTCCGCCGCGTTGGCCAAGTTGATGGCCTGGTTCGTCAGCGCACCCCTTCGCCGCCACTCCTCGCTGGCCTGCTCGAAGATGGCCTTGGCCATCCCGAGGTCCCCCAGGGTGACCGCGAGGATCCCCAGCGCGGTGCGGACGTTCGCCTCCGAGGTCACGTGGCCAGCGCGCCGGGCGCGGGAGAGGGCATCGAGCAGGACCGCCTTGCCCTGGGCGAACTCGCCTCGAGCAACGAGCGCCGTGGCGTAGGAGATCCTGACCCCCATGCGTCGTCGAGGTTCGATCTCGGCCCCCTCCTCGTCGAGGCGGTCGAGGAAGCGGGGGACCTCGCGGCAGACCTCCTCCCAGCGTTGCTGGCGGTTCAGGACCTCACAGCGGTAGATCCGGATCCTCAGGTCGGCCAGGCTTCGCTGGTCCTTGTCGACGAGGACCGAATCCGCCCGGTTGAGGATCGCCAGGGACTTCTCGGGGTTCCCGCGGTGGGTCTCGAGCAGGGCGAGCTCGCAGAGCAGTTCCACCTGCGCAAGCCCGGGAGGCGAGGTCTCGAGAGCGTGCTCGATGGTCGTGACCGCTCTCACGGCGTCGCCGGTCTGGAAGAGGGACGTCGCCACCCGTCGCTCCCATCCTACCAGAGCGTCCGCGAGGGCGCCCGACCGCGCGAGCTCCTCCCCCTCCCGGGCGTACCGCAGCTGCGCTTCGAGGTCCCCTCGGTCGGAGGCCGCCTTCCAAGCACGGTCCAGCCAGGGGAGGGCGAGGACCGGCTCCTGGGCCCGGTGGTAGTGCATGGCGATCCGCTCGACCGCCTGCGGGTCGTGCGCCGCGTGCCACTCCCCCGCCCGTCGATGGAGGCGCCGAAGCAGCTCTCCGGACATCTCCGAGCGTACGACCGCAGCGAGGAAGCCCGGCTGTACCTGCCAAACGCTCGGTCGCACCGGATGCACCAGCGCATAGCGCGTCTCCAAGCGCTCGAGCGCCCGCTTGAGCTTGGGGGCGAGCTCGGGAAGCAGCGCAGGAAGGGCACGAGGGTCGAACTCGCTGCCCAGGACCGAGATCGCCTCGAGGAGGTTGCGGTCCTCCGGCATCAGCACCTGGATCCGTCGGTGAACCCACCAGCGAAGCAGCGTGGGGACCTGAAGGTCCTCGGGAGGCGGATGGACCCGGAACGCCTCCCCCCTCCGAGCGATCCACCCATCGCGAAGGCCGGCCCGTACGATCTCCTGGACGAAGAACGGATTGCCGTTGGCCCGCGCGAGGATGGGTGGCAGTTTCCCCGGCTGGTCCAGGGAGAGGGGGCCCTGCAGAAGCTCCTCGGTGAGCCGCAGCACCTGGGTATCGGAGAGGCTGCGCAGCGTGAGACGTACCGCACCGCTCTCGCGCTGGACACTATGGGCGAGCTCCTCCATCGTTGGGCCATCGCCAGGGCGACCCTCGGGGGAGGGTTCCTCAGCGTCGTAGCTGACCGCGACAAGG
The DNA here is from genome assembly GCA_028864975.1 of Thermoplasmata archaeon. GTDB lineage: Archaea > Thermoplasmatota > Thermoplasmata > Lutacidiplasmatales > UBA184 > JAKAAX01. The sequence continues at coordinate 162,867 of JAGWLG010000002.1, forward strand.
AGCGAGCGTTTCCTCGCTTCCCGGGCCAGCGGGCGAAGCAAAGAACGCGACGAAGGGTCGGCCCAGTGGAAGTTATCGAGCGCGACCACCACCGGGTGCTCGAGGGAGGCGCGTGAGAGGTGGTCCAGGACCCTCAACGAGGCAGCGACCGCAGGGAGTTCCTCGAGCCGAAGCTCCTTCCCGTCCGACGGGGGGAAGAGCTCCTCGGCCGCCACGCCCCAGTCCTTCGAGAGCCCAGAGCGGGTCGCGGCCGCCCGTCCGTAGTCGCGCAGGCGCGGTCCACCATCCGAACCCACGACCGCCGCGGCCAGCGGGAGGGAGGCACCCCTCTCGGCCCGGACCGGTGGATCGAGGTCGAGGGCCCGGCGGCTGGGGTTCTCGAGCGCGCGGCGGAAGGGGAGGTAGGGTCGAGCGTCCCCTTCGGAAGCATGGCCTTGGAACACTACGAACCCCCGCTCGACCGCGAGATCGCAGGCGAGCTCGAGCATGCGGGACTTCCCCGAACCTGGCGGACCTGAGATCAAGAGCAGCCCGCCGCGTCCCTTGGCCGTTCCGTCAAGGACCCGCTCTAGGAGCGCTTTCTCGGTCTCGCGGCCGATCAGGGGGACCGAGACGGGATAGCCCGCCACGCGCAGCGATAGTCCACGACCCAGATTTAGAGTGGTGGCGGAACCTCCGGGCTGCGACCGCGCACCTGCACGCGACCCGTCGAATGCGGGGCGCGACCCTTATTACCGTCCCCTAGGTCGGGCCCGCTTGGGTCGCTCCTGACGCGGGGAACCCGAAGACCAGAAACGTCTCCGCCTGCCCTGCAAGGACGCCTTGTTCTCGAAGACGGGACGACCTTCGAGGCCGAAGGGTTCGGGGCCGCTCGAACGGTGCAAGGGGAGGTGGTCTTCACCACCGGCATGGTGGGATACCCCGAGTCGCTCACCGACCCCTCGTACCGCGGGCAGATCCTGACCTTCACCTATCCCCTCCTCGGGAACTATGGGGTCCCTTCGCCGAGTGCGAGGGACGAGTGGGGCCTCCCGGCAGGGTTCGAGTCGGGGGAGATCCAGGTCCGGGCCGCGTTGATGCAAAGCCTGGAGCCCCCCCACCATTGGAACGCCAAGGTCTCGCTTCCGCAGTGGGCGGCCCGGTCGGGGGTCCCGCTGCTCGTCGGTCTCGACACCCGCCGGCTCACCTCGTTGCTCCGCTCTCGCGGGGTGATGCGGGGGAGCGTCGCGGTGGGCAAACAGGTCCCCAGCGCCCCCGCGATGCGGAAGGCGCTCGGGCGAGCTCCGAAGTACGAGGACGAGGACTTCGTCGCCGAGGTCGCCCCTCGCCACCCCCAGCTCCTCCGCTCGAAACGGGCCGCGGCCCCGCTCGTCGCCGCGGTGGACTGTGGCATCAAGGCGAGCATCCTCCGCTCGCTGCTGCGCAGGGGGGCGGATGTGGTCCGTTGGCCCTCGGATTCGATCGTGGAAGAGCGCTTCCAGGGAAGGAAGATCGCCGGGATTCTGGTGGGGAACGGTCCCGGAGACCCTTCCACCCTCGAGACCGTGATCGATTCCTTGCGCATCTCCGAGAAACGTGGGACCCCGACGTTGGGGATCTGTCTCGGCCAACAGCTTCTCGCCCTCTCCAGAGGCGCTTCGACGTTCAAGCTCAAGTACGGCCACCGAGGACAGAACAAGCCCGTCGTCTTTCCCGATGGACGGGCGTGCATCCTCTCGGAGAACCACGGCTACGCCGTGGACCCGGCCTCGCTCCGGGGGACGGGCCTCGAGCCCTGGGCCAGGAACCCGGATGACGGCACGCTCGAAGGGCTCCGCGACCGCCGGGGCCGGGTAATCGCCTTGCAAGGCCATCCGGAAGGAGGGCCCGGTCCGCGGGAGGCTTCGTTCGTCTTCGACCTCTTCGTCGAAAAGCTGAGGAAGCGCGCATGAGCCTCGACCTCCCGAAGCGGGTCGTCGTCCTGGGAAGCGGAGCGCTCAAGATCGGCGAGGCCGGGGAGTTCGACTACTCGGGAAGCCAGTGCCTGAAGGCGCTGGAGGAGGAGGGCGTGTACGCGGTCGTGGTCAATCCGAACATCGCGACCCTACAAACGGACCCTCCTCGGGTGGGAAGGACGTACTTCCAGCCCGTCACGCCGGAGTTCGTCGAACCCATCCTGGAGAGCGAAGGGGCGGACGCGATCCTCCTCTCCTTCGGCGGCCAGACCGCGCTCAACTGCGGGGTGGCGCTCCATCAACGTGGGGTCCTTCGTCGTCTTGGCGTGAAGGTCCTCGGAACCCCTGTCCGGGGGATCGAAGAGACCGAGGACCGTGCGCTCTTCCTCAAGCTGATGGAGAAGGCCAGCGTCCCGGTGCTGAAGAGCCACCCGGTCTACTCTGTCGAGGAGGCCCTCACGAGGGCCAAGCAGATCGGCTACCCGGTCATCGTTCGGGTCGCCTTCACCCTCGGCGGGAAGGGGGGTGGCGTGGCGCGCGACGCGCAGGAGCTTCGCGAGGTCGCCTCCCGGGGTCTGCGGGCGAGCCCCGTGTCCCAGGTCCTCCTGGAGCGTTACGTCGGGTCGTTCAAGCAGATCGAGTACGAGGTGGTGCGCGACCGCCTCGGGAACTCGCTCACGGTCTGCAACATGGAGAACGTCCTCGGGATGCGAGTGCACACCGGCGACAACATCGTCGTCGCTCCCTCCCAGACCTTGACCGACTCGGAGTACCAGCTCCTTCGCGCAGCGGCCATCCGAGCCGCCGACGCTTGCGGGATCATCGGGGAATGCAACATCCAGTTCGCGCTCGACCCCCGGAACGAGGAGTACTACGCGATCGAGATCAACGCCCGCCTATCGCGCTCGAGCGCCCTCGCGAGCAAGGCGACCGGCTACCCGCTCGCCTACGTCGCGGCCAAGCTCGCGCTCGGCTACACGCTTCCCGAGCTCAAGAACCGGGTCACGGGGGTCACCACCGCCTGCTTCGAACCCGCGCTCGACTACGTCGTGGTCAAGCACCCGAGATGGGACATGGAGAAGTTCCCCCGGGCCCGCAAGGAGCTGGGACCCACGATGAAATCGGTGGGGGAGGTCATGGGGATCGGCGCGACCTTCCCCGAGGCGCTGCTGAAAGCGGTCCGGATGACCGACCCGCGGAGCGAGCTGGTCCCCCCCGAGCATCCTCGGAAGAAGGAGGAGGTGCTCAGCGACCTCGCCAACCCTTCTCCTCAGGTCCTCTGGCACGTCCTCGAGGCGTTCGACGTCGGGATCCCCGATGAGAAGATCAGCGCGGTCAGCTGGATCGACCCGTGGTTCGTCGCCCAGCTCCGCGAGGTCCACGGGGTGGTGGACGAACTACGGAGGGCGAAGGGCCGCTTGCCTGCGATGCCTCTGCTTCGGCGGGCCAAACGCCTGGGTCTCTCGGACCGGGCGGTCGCCCGTTCGGTGAACCGCGACGAGGAGGAGGTGCGCCAGGCACGCATCGGCGGGGGGATCGTCCCGCATATCCGGATGATCGACACCCTCGCGAACGAATGGCCCGCCCGGACGAACTACCTCTACCTCACCTACGGGGCGGACAGCGACGAGGTGGGGCCCTCCCCCAAAGGGAGCGTCCTCGTTCTCGGGGCCGGTCCCTACCGGATCGGGAGCTCCGTCGAGTTCGACTGGTCGACGATGAACCTGGTCGACGGCCTCAAGGCCGAAGGCGTTCCCTCCGTCGCGGTCCTCAACTCCAACCCCGAGACCGTCAGCACGGACTACGACCGCTCCGATCGCCTCTACTTCGAGGAGATCACGCTGGAGCGGATCCGCGACATCTACGACAAGGAGCGGTTCCGCGGGGTCGTCACGTGCGTCGGCAGCCAGCTGGCCCAGAACGTGACCCCCCTGCTAGCCACCTGCGGGATCCCGATCCTCGGCACCTCCAGCGACTCCATCGATGCCGCCGAGGACCGTAGCCGGTTCTCCCGGCTGTTGGAGCGCCTCGGGATCCCCCAGCCCGCTTGGAGGGCCTTCACGACCTTCGAGGAGGCAGAGCGGTTCGCGGACGAAGTGGGCTACCCTGTGCTGGTCCGCCCCTCCTACGTCCTGAGCGGTGCCGCGATGCGGGTGATCCCCGGGAAGGTCGACCTCGAAAGGTTCCTTTCCGCGGCGGTCCGCATCTCCCCCGAGCACCCTGTGGTGATCTCGAAGTTCCTGGAAGGGGCGGGCGAGATCGACCTGGACGCTGTGGGGGACGGGGAGAACATCCTGGTGGCCGGGATCCTGGAGCACGTCGAGCGAGCGGGGGTCCACTCCGGAGACGCGATCCTGGTCCTGCCTCCCCGCTCGACGCCCCCCTCCGTACAGGAGAAGATGGTCAAGGCCGCGACAGCGATGGCCCGCGCGCTCTCGATCAAGGGCCCCTTCAACGTCCAGTTCCTCGTCGTCGGGGAGGACGTCTACGTCATCGAGCTCAACCTTCGGGCCTCTCGCTCGCTTCCGTTCGTCTCCAAGGGGACCGGGACCCCCGTCCTCCGGGAGGCGGCCCGGGCCTTCCTTGGCAAGGGGCTCTCCCGCAGCGGGATGTCCACGGTCCCTTTCGGCCGCTGGGGCGTCAAGGTCCCGCAGTTCTCCTTCTTCCAAGTGGAAGGCGCGGACCCGCTGTTGGGGGTCGAGATGCAGTCCACCGGAGAGGTCGCCTGTTTCGGGCCGACCTTCCCGGACGCCCTGGTCAAGGCGATGGTCGCGACCGGTGTGAAGTTCGTCGCCGAGGGGGGCCGAGCCTTCCTCTCTGTGGGAGGGCCACGGCTGAAGGAGCAGCTGCTCCCCGCGGCACGGCTCCTCGAGCGCCTCGGGTTCGAACTGATGGCCACCGAGGACACCGCCGCGTATCTCCTGGGCCAGGGGATCCAGCGCGTGAGGGTGCTCTACAAGATCATGGAACCGGATCGGGAGCCGAACCTCCGGACCGTGCTCGAGCGAGGGGAGGTGGACCTGATCCTCAACGTGCCAGCCTCCTTCACCCAGGAGAAGTTCGAGAGGATGCTCGAGGACGAGTACGTCCTGCGCCGGCGGGCGATCGAGCTCGCGATACCGCTCTTCACGAGCGTGGAGACCTTCACGGCTTACGTCGGGGGGCTGGCCTGGCTGCGCGAGCACCCTCTGACCGTAGAAGCCCTCTACGGGTCGGACGTACCACGCGAGGGAGGGACCGCCTTGGCCTGGAACCAGCCCAGGAGCGTTTCCCTGCTCCGGGCTTCCCAGAGGCCACCCTCCAGGAGGTCCCGACGCTGAGCCGAGGCGCGAGGCCTCAGTTCGGTGAACGGGAAGTCGTAGGAGACCTCCATCAGCACGAGCCCCTGCGGGCGGGCCAAGGGGAGGTGAAGGACCTTCCTCCCTCGCAGCGCCTCTTCGATATCCGACCGGCGGATCCGGCCCGCATCGAGAAGCTCGAGGGCGGCGACGATCTTGCGTACCTGGTTCCACAAGAAGCTCGGCGCGCGTAGGTCGAGGACGAAGAAGGACCCCTCCGCCCGGACCTCCAGCTCGTCGATGCGCCCGAGGGGAGACCGAGGCGGGTCGTCCCTTCGTGAGAAGGACGAGAAGTCATGCTCCCCGAGGAAGAGGCTGGATGCCTCTCTCCAACGCGGTAGATGGTGGCCTTCTGAAGGCTCGAGATAACGGTACCATCGGGAGCGGGCGTGCCTCGGCTGGAACTCGCTTTCCACCTCCGCGTAGCCAAAGCAGAAGATGCGAGGGTCGATCGAACCGATCACGCGGGCCGCGGCCAGCCCTTTCAGGTGCGTGGGGAAGCTCACGACGTTCCCGAGAGCGTGAACGCCGCGGTCCGTGCGGCTCGCGGTCCGGAACCTGGGGGCGTTAGACTGGGAGAGTACCCCTCGCTGGAGGAGACCTTGAAGCAACGTCCCCTCGACGGTGGGGGCCGAGGGTTGGCGCGCATAGCCGTGGAACCCATCCGCAAGGTATCCGATGCGGAAGGCCCAGGTGGCCGTCCCCTTAGGAGCGCTCACACCGCCGTCCCTGGCTGGAGCACCTTTCATGGTGTTCGTGGGTCTCCTTCGACTTCATGACGGGACGTTTGACTTCTGACCATGCACCGCATTGAAGTGGGAGGCGGCCATGGTAGGTAGCGCAACTGGGCGGGTCATGGAGAAGGTCCCATCTTGGCTCGAACGTCTTCTCCTCCCTCAGCTGAGCGAGATCAAAGGATCGATCCTTGTCCTGGGGACGAAGATCGATGCTGTCGGGTCAAAGCTCGGCTCGCGCATCGACTCGGTGGAAAACAAGGTCGACTCGCTAAGGAACGGGCTGAAGGCCGACATCGGAAGGGTCGAACAGCGTGTGGTCTCTCTCGAGAAGACGCTGGACGTTGTTCGCGAGCTAGGGGATCTGCAAGCCCAGTTCGCCGAATTCAAGGCGTCACAAAGACGGACCGCTGGCGTACCAGGTTGACCTCGCCCTGGGACCGCGTCCTTCAGATCGGGAACTTCGTGACCGAGTACTCCGGGATCATCGTCGAGAAGTCCTGGACCCCCGGGATCTTCGCAAGCTTCTGGAGGACGAAGTCGAAGACCTGCCGCTTGTTCGCCGCAGGCCCCGAGGGGAACTCGAGCGTGATGAACATGTCCCACTCCCCCGTGATGAGGTGGACCTCCTTGACCTCCGAGAAGGAGAGCAGCCCGGAGCGGACCGTGTCCACTTGGTGGGCGTCGACCTTGAGCTGGGTGAAGGCGCGCACGTTCCTGAGGTCCGCAGGCAGGAGGTTCAGGAGGGAGGGCTCGGTGAACGCGTCGGCGCCCTCGAGTCGCTTCCCGGTCGCGGGGGAGACGAGCACGGGGTAGCGCTCCACGCCCGACAGGTGGGTGTCGAAGATCTTCTTGACCAGCCCGGCGCGAGAGACGTCGATGATCTTGAGGGCGTAGCCACGCGGGGGCGCGAGTTCCTCGACCAGGGCGACCGCGCGCGCCTGCTCGTCCGGGAGGACCAGCGCGGTCTCGGCCTCGCCGACGTCGGGCGAGAGGTTCGTCGCGCTCGAGCTGGCCGCCCCCATGGGGATGTCCTTGCCCCCCGCGGTGGTCTCGAGCTGCTGCGCGCTCCCCCGATAGAAGCTCGTGATCTGCTTGCGGCTCTTGACGTAAAGGAGGACCTCACGGGGGATGGACGCGTTCATGGGCTCGAGAGGGGGACCCCTCTTCCGCCTATTTCAGAATTGAGTTCGAGGGGCCCGCCCCGAAGGGCAGGCCCCCCGTTGCCCGGGGAACCCGGGGAAAGGTTGGTCCGGCTCAGAAGCGCCGAGGGGAGTCGCCCTCGCCGCCCCGGTCGCTGCGGCCGTAGCCACCGCGTCCGAAGCCGCCGCCTCCGCCGCCGCCACCGAAGTAGCGGCGCTCGGACTGGAACTCCTGGGCGCTCATGTCGAGGGAGGTGTTGACCGCGGCCATGCCCTCCTGCGACTTGTTGAGGTTCCCGTAGCGGCCGACGTTCAGGCGGATGTGCCCTCGGACGAGGGATACATACCCGTTGTCGATGAGGACGATGTCGTCCTTCGCGATCTGGCCGATCTGGTCGTTCCAGAGCGAGAGCGTGACCACGGCGGTGTCATCGCCGACCACGGCCTCCGCGACCTTGCGGGGGTCGCCGTACTTGCCCATCACTTCCTTGGCGTCTCCGACGGAGACCACCTTGGCGAGGATGTTCACTTGCTTCGAGCTCGGCGTCAGGTCCTTCACTTTGGTCAGGGGTTTGTCTACCATGGCGTTCACTTCTCTCGTTCGTTCGCGTTCTTGTCGCACCGTCGTCACACCCCCGCCCGCGTCCTGACCGTTCGCACTCAGCTGGTGTTCGAGAGAACCCCGGCGAAAGGGCGTCGTGTCGAAACTTCGGGCGGTAGCGTTCCTTGGGTGGACCGTCATGATGGGGCGGGGTATTTGAGCCTGGCCAAGAGAAGGGTTCGCACGGTTACCTCTCCGCCCCCGAGGAGAGAATGCCGGGCCAAGCCCGCTCACGAGGGGGTGCTGCCCGTGGGAGCGTCGCGCTCGATGGCCGAGTCGATCCACTTCTCGACCTCCGCCCGCTGCTCTCGCTGCTGGGCCAGGAACGCCTCGACGCGGGGCACGAGGCGCCCCTTGCATTCCCCGCAAAGGAGCTCCCCGCTGCGACAGGTCCGCGTGATCTCCTCGAACTCCTTCGGCTCCGGGGCGAACCGGGTCTTCCAGAGGGCGTGGACGGAGCAGATGTCGGGGTTCGCTCCCAGACGCCGTTGCTCCTCGACGGTCGAGCGACCTCCGGTGAAGGCGTGGGAGATCTTTCGTTGGACGTCCTTCGGGCTGTCCGAGAGGAAGATGGCGTTGTCCCGTCGGTCCGCCGAGGAGCTCATCTTTTCGTCGCCCAGGAGACCGGGAAGCATCCGGTTGTGGAGCAGGGCAGGCTTCGGGTAACCCAGGGCTTCGGCCACGTCCCGGGTGATCCGGAAGTGCGGGTCCTGGTCGACCCCACAAGGGATCAGGCAGGGGATCGGCCGCTTGGCGCGCGCGGAGGGAAGGAAGGCCGGGACCGACTGGATGGCCGTGAAGAAGATGCTACCGATGTTGTTGTCGTTCTTGAACCCGAAGACCGCCTTCGCGGTGGAGAAGGTGACTCGCTTCGCCACCTCGAGCGCGAGCGGGTAGAGCGAGTGGATCGAGATCGTGTCGAAGAGGATGTGGGTCCGCTTCGGGTCGAACCCGACCGAGAGCAGGTCGAGCAGGTTCTCCCGGCCCAGGCGGTAGGTCTCGGCGAGGGAGAGCTCCGTGCGGCCCCCCGCCCCCGAGAACAAGAACTTCTCGTCGTCGGTCACCTGGATCCATAGATTGACACCGAGCTTCCGTTGCAGGTAGGCGCAGATCTCGAACGGGATGAGGTGGGCGAGATGGATCTCGCCCGAGGGGCCCCGCCCGGTGTAGAGAAAGAAGGGGTTCCCCCGTTCGTAGGAGTCCAGAGCCTGCGGCAGGTCGCGGTGGCTGATGTACACCTCCCGAGCGAGCAAGGGGTGGAGCGGGCTCCCGAGCATCTTCTCCAGCCGAGCCAGGATCGGTCCGTCCAGGGGGGAGGTCCCGAACTGCTCGCGGAGCCTCTCGTAATCGATCTTTCCCTTGACCTCCCAAGGGGTGACCTTGAACGAGGGGTGCGCCGAAGCGTCGTGAGGTGCGGGAGGGTCGTTCATCGAACGCTCGTCTCGGGTCTGCTCACTCCGGGAAACTCATCCGGGCGAGAAGCTTTTCGCGGTCCGACATCGAGACCCCGAGACTCGCGAGGTTCTCCCCGACGCAAGGCCGGTCGTGCATGGCCTGGATCGTCTCTCCGCACGAGGGGCAGGAGGCCTTGCCCTCGGCCAAGCGGTTCAAGCTCTCCCGGGGGACAGAGCGTTCCTTCTTCTCCAGCTTGCGAAGGAGGGACGTCAGGGCCGCCCCCCGGTCCATGTTCGAGAACGGCACCCGCACCTGGGCGTTGCAGTTCGGACAATGCGGAAGGGCGCGACAGGTACAAGCCACGAGCTTCGCCACCTCGAACCCCTCCAAGAGGCTTACGGAGGGTTTTCGGGCCCCCCCTCTCGGGGGACGGTCCGGGGGCGGGGCACTTTCCACTTCTTCGGTATATGAGTAATCTCATAAACGTGGGCTTGATGGGGTCGCCGAGGAACCCATGTCCGCTTCGAGAAGAAACGCCCCCAACGCCCAACTGCTGTTGCTGACCGTGCTGATGCCCTTGGCCCTGCTGGCCACCGTCCTCCTCCCCGGAGGAGGGGTCGGCTCCGGTCCGCTCGGTACCACGCCGCCGCCAACTTCGGGGACCGCTCCGCCCCAGACCCCCCATCCCGGCGCCGCTCCCCACACCATGGACGGCTCGTACGCGACCATGTCCGTCGACCCGTCGACCAGCGCGCTCGTCATGGGGGGGACGGAGGAGCTTACGGCACAGATCTCCCCCGGAGAGGGCGTCGGGGAGGTGGGGATCTTCTCCGTTTCGTGGTCGCTCCCTTCCAACGCGCCCGGCTACCTTGGTACATCGGACACCACGACCGCTCCGTTCTATGCCTCCCCCGTCGTAACCCCGACCACGACCGTGGTCTCGGTGCAGGCCACCGGCTACGTGGTCCCCATCATCCTCGGAGAATGGTTCACGGTCGACGCCACCGCCGCGGTCACCGTGGTGCCGCCTCTCTCCGCCTCGGCCCTCTTGCCGAACCCCGACCCCGCGGCCCCGGGAGAGTCCATTTCGCTCACGTCGGAGGTCTCGGGGGGGCTCCCGCCGTTCACCCTCTCGTTCGTGTTCGGAGACGGGAGCAGCGCAACCCTCGATCAGTCGAACGATGGGAAGGCGACCATCTCGCACTCCTATGCCGCCGGCACGTTCTCGCCCACCGCACAGGTCGCTGATGGATTGGGCGACCACGCGGTCACCTCCGCCTTGAGCTCGGTCGTCGTGACCGCCCATCTTGGGGCCGCGATCCTCCCCCCATCCGGCGCGGACCGTGGCACGGCCACGACCTTCCGTGCGAGCGTCGGGGGCGGAAGCGCACCCTACTCCTTCCTCTGGTCGGACTCGTGGGGGGACAGCTCCTACTCCTCCGGCGCATGGACCCTCGCGCCCTCGCGCGTTGGTCCGCTCACCGTTCAGCTCTCCGTCTCGGACGCGGACGGCCAAGTGACGGTCGCTCCGTCGGTGACCGTACAAGTGGCGGCGCCCCCTTCGGTCGCCCTCTCCTCCGCGGTGCCCGAGGCCGATGCGGGCACGCCCTTCCCCCTCCTCGTGGATGTCGAGGGAGGGACGGCGCCCTTCGAGCTCGTCTGGGACCCCGGAGAGGGCGTAGGGAGCCTCGCGACGGAGCTTCCCGCCGACGGGACCTTCGCAGAGCCCTACACGTTCTCGGTTCCCGGGTCCCTCTCCGCCAACGCCGAGGTCATCGACGCCCTCGGGATCTCGTTCAGCACCGAAGCGCAGGTCGGAACGGTGGTCGCCCCCCCTAACGTGGGTCTCAGCGCCTCCCCTGCGGTGCCCACCCAGGGTCTACCCTTCGAGCTCACCGCCACGGTGACCGGAGGCATCGCCCCGTACAGTTGGGACTGGGTCTTCGATGGACCGGTCTCCTCCTCAAGCCCGTTCTCCGGGACCATGGGAACGGCGGGGTCGCTGGTCTGGAACGGGTCGCTCTCCGTGAGCGAAGGGCTCGAGGCGGAGCTGGAGGTCCAAGATGCCTCCGGAGGCCAGGCCTCGAGCGCGCTCGACCTCCAGGTCCTCGCTCCCCTCACCGCGAGCCTCTCGGTCCAGCCCCTACGAGGAGAGGTCGGGCAACCCCTCTCGGTCCTTGCGACGTTCACCGGGGGGGAGGGCCCCTACACGCTGACGCTGAGCGCGTCGGATGGAGAGGCGGCCACCAGCACCCCCGAGAACGCTGGGACCGCCCTGTTCTCGCTCATTCCTCGGACCCCGGGGAACCTCACCGTCTCGCTCCGGGCGACGGACACCCTCGGGCACGTCTTCGTGAGCTCGACGATCGTGTCCATCGCCCCCGAGTTCCAAGGGCTGCTGTCGGTGAGCTCGGGCAGTGTCGACGCCGGAGGGCAGATCTCCGCGACGGTCCTGCTGCAAGGCGGCTGGGCCCCGTTCTCGGGGGTCGTCAGTACCTCCGATGGCCGGGTCTTCCCGTTCCAAGGTCCCTCCCCTTCCTTCACCCTGACCCTGGGGTTCCCCACACGAGGGTACGTCACCCTCACGGCCATGACGACCGACGCCCTAGGTTCCCCCTCGACCCGGACCGTCGAGGTCTCGGTCAATCCGGCACCGTGGGCGACGCTCGCCTGCGGCGGGGGACAGACGGACGTCGGCGCTCCGCTCGCGTTCCTTGCGCGGGCGGGCGGGGGGACGGGAGTGTTCCCCAGCGTCACCGTCTCCTATGGCGACGGGGGCTCGACCACCAGTTGGTCGTCCAGCCACCTGTACGGCAGCGTGGGGACCTTCCTCGCGAACGCGACGGTGACCGACTCGGTCGGTGGCAAGGCCTCGAGCGCTCCCGAGCTGATCTCCGTGGTACCGGATCCTCAGGCCGCCGCGGAGATGACCCAGGCGGGGGCGGACCAGGGGCTCGCCACCTCGTTCGCGAGCCAGGTCTCCTTCGGGACTCCCCCCTACTCGTACCTCTGGAACTTCGGGGATGGAGGGGTGAGCGCGCTCTCGGACCCCAGCCATGACTTCGCCCAACCCGGGGCCTACCACGTCGCCCTGACCGTGACCGATAGTACCGGTCGTTCGTCCTCGGCTCCGGTGGTGAACGTCAGCGTCGCCGCACCCCCGGCGCTATCGGCCTCCGCGAACCGGAGCGAGCTCGAGGTCGGGGCTAGCGGGCTCTTCCAGGCCACGGTCCTGGGCGGGGCCTCCCCCGCGCAGGTGGTCTGGACCTTCGGGGATGGGTCGGTGGCCACCGGCAGGGTCCTCAACCACACCTACACCTCTCCAGGCTCCTACGACGTTCAGGCCACCCTGACGGACGCCGCCGGAGGCACGGCCACCGAGGACCTTGCCCTCGTTGTGGCACCGGCCCTCGCCGCGACCGGCACGTCGATCTCCCCGACCACCGGGGAGGTCGGGGTCCGGAGCCTTCTGACCGAGGTTCCCACGGGGGGCGTTGCGCCCTTCTACTTCCAGTGGCAAGCGGGGGGGTTCCAGGGGGGCGGACAAGGACTCTCCTCTTGGGCGGTCTTCCCGAACGCTTCGGGCCCCTTGTCGGGGACCGTGACGGTCGTGGACGCCGACGGGGCACGGAGCACCGCCGCGTTCACGGTGGAGGTGGCCGCAGCACTATCGCTGAACCTGACCTCCGTACCGACCCCACCCGAAGCGACCCGTCCCTTCCAGCTCCTCGCCGGGGTCGCGGGAGGGGTCGCGCCGTTCACCTACTCTTGGTCGGTGCCGTTCCCCCTCAGCGACCCTGGGAACCGCTCCGCCTGGGACGCGGTGGTGCCGACGGCTGGGGCGATACCCCTCTCGCTGACCGTGGCCGATGCCGACGGCCGCATGCTCACCTCGACGACCACCCTGAACATCGCTCCCCAGCTCTCGGTGAGCGTCGACAGCGTGGGGGTCGTCGCGGATGCGGGGGTACCGGTCGTGGTCCGAGCCTCGGTCCTCGGTGGGATCGGCCCGGTCCATGCGACGTTCGTCACCCCCTTCGGCACGTTCCCGCTGGGGAGCAGCGTGGTCTTCCCCACTCCGGGGGTCTTCCCCGTCCAGGTGGTCGCGACCGACAGCATCGGCGCGGTCGCGGTGGCGGAGACCAACCTGAGCGTCGCTCCTCCTCCTGTCGCCTCGTTCCTTCGCGCCCTCCCTCGGGTCGCGGTCGGCGCGATGGAGAGCTGGCAGGTCTCGGTCCTCGGGGGTTCGGCGCCTTACACCATCACGTGGAGCGTTCCCGGCGTGGGGACCTCGGAAGGGACGGTGGCGAACTTCACGCTCCCCTCGTCCGGAACGTACCAGGTCGTGGCGGTGGTCCACGACGCCGCCGGTGCGGTGCTCGCTTTGCGGAGCAATGCCACAGCCCTTCCGGATGACCTCGCACTTGCCGTCAATGCGACACGGACCGAAGGGCTCGCGCCGCTACGCACGGACCTCGTGATCTCGGCCATCGGCAATGCGACGCCGGTCGCGGTGACGGTCGAGGTCGACGGGGCCCTCACGGGCACCGTCCACGACCTCGCCGTGGCGCTCCCCTGGGTGCTTCCCCTTGCCGTCGCCCAACCCGGGATGCACACGGTCAGCGTCCGTGCGACCGATCCCTTGGGGGCTCAGGCCAATGCGACGTTCACGGTGGGGGCTTTCGGGGCCTTGTCGGCCCCGTCGATTTCCCCGCTGCCGGCGACGGTGCGGGCCGGTTGTCCCTTGACACTGACCGCGTCAGGCTCGATCATGAACGGGACCTGGGTCAGCGGGGAGCAGGTGGGCTGGTCCTGGTGGGGAGAGAACCTCACACAGCAGAGCGAGGGTGTGGCCACGTTCCTCTCGGACCGGGCCGGCGCCCACACGGCCGAGGTCTCAGGAACGGTCACCGCCCCGGATGGCACCCTCCTCGAGAACCTCACCACCCCCATCCCGATCGAGGTGCATCCCGCCGAAGCGATGGCCCTCTCGGTCCTTCCGAACGCGGCCCCCGACCTGGCCGGGACCAACGCGACCGTCCTCCTGGAGGCGAACGACGCCTTCGGCAACCTCAACACGAGCTACGCCGGGAACGTCTCGGCCAAGGAGCTCTCGGGCCCCGGGGGGTCCACAGAACTCGCCGAGGGCACCTTCGCCGCAGGTGACCTGAGCCTGACGCTCCTCTCGACGAAGGCCGGGCTCGCGCGCTACGCCCTCACGACCCCGCTCTCGGGTGGGGGCGTGCTGAACATCCCCTGGCAAGCCAACCCCTCCAGGGCGGTCCTGCGGCTGCTTTCCTGGGAGCGCATCGGTTCCTCGCTCCTGCTCAACGTGAGCGCGCTCGACGTCTACGGCAACCCGCTCTCGAACCTCACGGTCGAGGCGAAGGTCCCCGGGGGTGCTTCGGTCCAGGGGGTCGTCCAGGGAGGGAACGTCTCGCTGCTCCTACCGGGCGCCGCCGGGGCGGCGGACCTGGAGCTCGTCGGGCCCGATGGCGCGGAGACCATGGTGGTCCTTCCCTCGGGAGGCGACCCTCCCTCGGGGACCGTGAGCTTGCTGTTGGTCGCGGTCTTCCTGGGGTCGACGCTGGCTACCGGGACCTTCATCGCCTGGAATCGCCGACGCCAGCGGGCCCGACGCGACAAGGCCCGTCGTGCCCAGGAGCCCCCGACCCTCTCCGAGGCCAAGGGGGCGATGGAGGAGATCATCGAGCATCTTCCGGGAGAGGACCGTGCTTCGTTGCTGATGCTCGCGGAGGAGCACGGGATCCCTCGGAAGGACGCCGAGGAAGCCCTCATCCTCCTCGAACAGAACCACCAGGCGACGCGGCGGGTCGACAGCGAAGGCATCGAGCGATGGGACCCTCCGGTCCCGGAGGACATCACCACCGCCGAGACCCCCGCGGACGAGACGTCCCCAAAGGAGGGAGCATGAGGACACGGGCAGCGCACGGGTCCCCCCGCGCTTGGGGGGGCCCTCCCGCGGGCTTCCTCGTCGGCCTACCGGTCCTCGTGCTCCTGGGCGCCCTGTGGCTCGTTGTGCCGCCGGGGTCGTCGAGCCCGGCTCACGCGACCGCCGCCTTCCCAGCGGAGGCCCTCCAGGATGAGGCCTCTTCTGTCGGCGGGCATGGACGAGTCGCGATCTCGGCGGCGACGAACGCCACAGGGAACCTCACGGCCTCGTTGAACCGCGCGGTCCTCCTCGTGGGGATCGCCGCCAGCGGGATCATCACCCTGGTCTGGTCGCGCGTGGCCATCTCTTGGTTCTCCCATGACCCGACCAAGAAGGTCCAGGCGAAGGAGCGGGCGCGCGATGCGCTCGTGGGCAGCATGGTCCTCCTTGCGGCCGTGAGCGGACTCGCGTGGGGGCTCGCCCACTGGGTCCTGACGGGGACGTGAGGTCTCCCCTCCCGTCCCGCTCCCTCACGTGCCCCCCCCAGGAGACGACCCATGGACTACGGACCGATCGTCAAGGCCATCCTCTTCGCCATCTTCGGGACCTTGACCGCCGCGGTCACAGTCGTGACGGGGCCCACCTACGACAACCTCTTCGTCCACGAGATGGACCCCACGAACGCGTTCGCCGTCTGGCAGGGCGGGAACGTGTTCGCCCAGGCGTCGCTCTTCAGCAACACCCTGCTCGTCGAACTGGTCGACCCGCTCGCGGTCCTGGTCATCCTGGCCGTGGGGTTCCTCTACCTCGCCCGCGCGGTGCATCCCTCTCCCCGCCTGGCAGGGCTCGCCCCGAAGCTCATCGTGGGGATCCTCCTCGCGAACCTGGTGCTGCCGATCACCTCCGCCCTCTGGCAGCTCGCGGCGGGGATCTACCCACTCTTCTACGACTACGGCGGAGGGGCCTGGAGGACCTATGCGAACCTCGTCGGACCGGGGGCGATCAACCTGTCGTGGGACAACGGGGTCCTGGCCTTCATCGTCTCCTGGGTGCTCTTCAGCATGGTCCTGCTCCTCTCCTTCCTCATCGCGTTCCGAGGAGCGCTTGTCGCGGTCCTTTTGGTCTTGCTTCCGGTGCTGACGCTGCTCTGGCCCATTCCGGGGGCTTCCTCGGTGGCCCGAAAGGCCTGGGTCCTGTTCGCCGAGATGGCCGTGCTGCCCTGCTTCGTCGTCGTCCCGCTGGTCCTGGCCGTGGGGTCGACCAGCGTGTTGCTCACGCTCGGGCTCTTCGCGGCGGCCATCGCCATGCCCCAGTTGCTCTCGGTTTCGGGCTCAGCGATATCGCACGCCGGTTTCCCGAATGCCAGCTTCGCGGTCGGGAGCGGGTTGATCGAGGGTGCCGGATCCTCGCAAGGGACGGCGAGCGGATTGCTGGCCCGTTCCTCGTCCTCCTTCCGGCAGGCGGCCGCACGCCCCGAGGACCCCGCCTCCAGCCAGGGTGGGGAGACGTCAGCGTCCTCGGCCCATTCCTCTCGAACCCCCCGACGGTCCGCTTCGACCCCTCGGGGTAGCGGGAGCACGTTCGGAAGCGGCGGGCGGGGTGCCCTCGCCGGGCCGGCCGGGCTGGTCCTCTGGGGCATGCAGGAGGGGCTGGGGAGATTGGGGCGAGAGCTGGGAGCACGCGTCGCCAAGGCCCGGGGCGATACGACAGGGACGAGCCGGAACGGCGATCATGGGCCGGAGCCCTCCAGGCCCACCCCCGCCGTCACGAAGGTCCCCCATCTCGTGCCCTCCTTCCAGCAACAACTGGGCGACCGAGCGCGGTCCTCGCCTCGGAGGGCGAGCCGGGCATGAACGAGGACACGGTCCTCCTTCCCGAGCGGCTCGGCCGTCGGATGTCGGTCGGGCCGTTCCAGGACCCTCGTGACTTCCTGAGGTTCCTCCTGGCGTGCGCCGTAGGGGTGCTTCCCGCAACGCTCCTCGGGACCTGGGCTTGGCTGCCGTTCGTGGGGCTCGGCGCCCTCCTCACCCTGCTCCGGTTCGAAGAGGAGTCGCTGTGGGTCCTGGTGGACCGACGGCTCCGGTTCCATGGGAGGTCCTACCGCGACGCGATCGCGCGCTTCCTCCACACCGGCTCCCACCCGGAGGTGTCGCTTCGCGCGGGCCCTTCCCGGAGCATGGTGCCACCGCCGGAGGTGTTCGAGCACGACCCTTGGAGCATCTCGGGCCGAACGTCCGGGGAGCTCCTGGAGGAGTCGCGCTCGGTGGTCCGCGACCTCGCTCTCCTGCACCGAGAGGCGTTCCTCGTTCGTTCCCCTTCGACCTGGAATCTCGCAGGGTTCGTACCGCCCACGGAAGGGCCTCGGGGGAGCGAGGAGGCGCTGAGGAAGGCCTACATCGATCTCCTAAGGAGCTCGGTCGCGGGGAAGCACCGCGCACGGCTCTTCCTGCTCCTCCCTTCTCGTAGGACGGGCGGAGCGCCCGATGACGCGGAACGGCGGGCCCGTGAGGTCCTGACGCGAGCGGGGTGGGAGCGACGAGCAGCTCTGCCTCCGGTCCCGCTGACCACCGACCCGCTCGACCCCGCTCGAGCCGCGCGGAGGACCGGGTCGTGAAGCGATACGCGACCCGACCTGCCCCGCCGGTCTCCGCCTTGGGGGGGTTGTCCCTGGCCGACCTCGAACGGTTCTCGGTCGCGGTGGCGCTCCTCTCCGGGGCATTCGCTCTCGAGGGGCTCGCCCGCGGTGCGACCCCTTCGCTGGTGGTCCTCTGCTGGACCCTCTTCCTGCTCGACCCCCAACGTCGCGGGTGGGGGCGGTACTTCGGCGCCGCTTCGCGTGGGCTCACGACGGGGCTCCGGGCCTGGGGCCCCAGTCTTGCCCTGTGCGCGGGGGGGTGGACCATGGAGCTGCTCCCGGGGGTGCCTCTGGGGGAAGGGACGCGAGAGCTCCTGCTCGCCTTCGTTTCCTGCGGGCTCGCCTACCTGTTGCTCCCTGGCGACCCGAACGACGCAAGGACCCTGCGCGGCCTCCCGTGGCCCGGCGAGGTCCCATGACCTCTACGGCTCCCGGTTCGCGCGGGCCGGCGCGTCGCGGCCTCTTCGAGGTCGGGCGGCGCGGAGTGCGTTCCGGGCTCCGCTGGAGCTCCCCCCTGATCGTCCGCAGGTTCCCCCAGGAGGTGGCGGCCCCCGCGTTGGGCCCTCTGGGGAGCAGCGACCTCCGCGTCCGTACGACCGTTCGCCTACGCTGCGAGGAGCAGGGCCCGGCGTTGCACCGGGTACAGGAGGACCGTGCCCATGTGGAGGCGGAGCTGGCGACCCTAGGTTCCCGGGCCGACCCCCGCTCAGCGGTCCTTCGGCAGGAAGCCGCGGGCCTCGAGCATTTCGAGGAAGCCCTCGCGTCTCGCCGGACGCGGCTATGGGATGTGGTCGTCGCCTTCGAAGGGTGGGGTCGCTCCGAACAGGAAGCCGTCCGGGCCGTCTCGCCGCTCCGTGAAGCTCTCCATGCTCGAGGGTTCCGCTTCCACGCCACCGACTTCCAGGCGGAGGCGCTGTGCGTGGCCCCACGCCCCCTCGGACCGGCGCCGAGCGAGCTCTTCCATGCGCTCCCCGAAGAGGGCGTGGCTGCGCTACTTCCTCTCTGGGAGGACCGGCTTGAGGAACGCGGGGGCGTGCTGGTGGGGCTCCACGCGATGCATGGGACGCCGATCTTCTTGGACCGGTTCCAGCACCCGAGCCATTCTTCGGCCATCTTTGGGGAGACCGGGAGCGGCAAGAGCTACGCGAGCGCGCTCGGTTGGATCCGCCTTCGCTGGTTCCGGCCCGACCTTTCGGTCTTCGTCCTGGACCCTCTCGGGGGATTGGCTCACGTGGTCTCCGAGCTGGGGGGCTCGCTCTTTCGGGCGGGCGATGGGGCCCTCGCCCTGAACCCGTTGGACCCCGCGACGACGGGCGGGGACGTACGGGTCAAGGCCGCCCAGGTGGGGGTCATGTTCCGGGCGCTCTTCCCGTCGCTCGCGGACGAGGAGGTCGCGCTCCTCGATACCACGCTCTCCAAGCTCTACGACTCGGGCGGAACGAAGGTCCCGCTGCTACGGGACCTCGTCGGGCGCCTGGAAGGCCTGCAGCCACGCCCGGCCCGCCTCCTCACGCTGCTCGAGCGAGCGACGCGGGGGTCGTTGCGAGGCCTGGACCGGCCGACGAACCTGGACCTCTCGTCACGGCTCTTGGGCTTCGACCTCTCCGCGGTCACGGCCGAAGAGCTTCCGTTCTTCCTGACCCTGCTCCTCGACCTGGTCTATGGTGAGGTACGTCGCCGCCCCGGACCCAAGATCGTGGTCCTCGACGAGGCGCACTACCTGGCACGCGCTCCCGCGACCGCGGCGTTCCTCGACCATCTGGTGCGGCACGTCCGGCACTTCGAAGCCGGGATCGAGCTCCTGAGCCAAGACCCCGAGGATTTCCTAAGGGAAGAGACGGGCCGGACGATCCTCCAGAACTTGGACTCGGTCTTGTTGTTTCGGCTCAAGGACGGTGGAGAGGCCATCGCCCCTTTGCTCGGGCTCCACGAAGGGGAGCTCGACTTCCTTCGTCAAGCGGCCCTGCCGGGCTCCGCGGGATACTCCCAGGGGATCCTGCGGACCGCAGCGCTCCACCTTCCGCTCGCGGTCATCTCCTCGGAAGCGGAGGACCGGCTGCTCCGCAGGGCATTCGCTCGGGAAAGGACCTCGAGCGGACCCAGGTCCGCGGGTCGGCCCCTCACTCCGGAGTGAAGGAGAGCCCAATGGTGGCGACCGTGAGGTAGATCCCGGCGTCCACGAAGGGGATGGAAACCTCGCAGGAGTTGTATCCGTCGTAGGAGACGAAGCAGTTATGGATGTAGGGGCGGGATGTAACGACCGAGGAGTATGACTTCGCCCATGTCGACCAGGCCCCTGCGAAATTCGTTGTGACGTTAAGATACTGTGGATTGGTCAAAATGTAGTTCCCGTTCCCGAGGTTCGTCGGGCTCCCCGTAGGGAAGAAGACCGAGTTCTCCGAGACCAGCCAAGTCTTCACCCCGACGACCCCCTGGCCCTGCTCAACGGTCAGGTTCTGGATCTGGAAATCGACGATCGTGAGGTTCGCATCGAATCCAGTTCCTCCGCTGTTGGACGGGAAGACGCTCAAGAGCGGGCCGGAAAGCATCGTCGAGTCGTTGATCGGGTTCCCGACGATGAGCCCTCCTTCCTCGTAGTTGACCGAGACCACAGGACTGTACCGGTTGTTGAGCCGTGCCGACAAACCCCCGTAGTTGCCGGCGTTCAGGTTGTTCACGTAGTTCAGGTACCAGGCACAACTGAGCGCCTTAGAGATGTTCTGGAAGGCCACCTGTCCGTGGCAGCCGGCCTTGCACGTTGGAGGTCGGAGGTTGTAAGCGGAGTTCCAGCCGTTAGCGTTGAACCAAGTGATGTTCTGGACGTTCTTGTTCCCCGAGGTGAAAGTGACGTTGTACGTGTCGCTGTTCGAGAGGTTCTGGAGCGGGCACCGGATTGTCCCGTTCGTGAATCCGATGAAGGTTGTGTTTGCCTGCTTCCCGCAGGAGCCGCCTCCGCCAATCGTGGCATTGTAGGAATTGCGCTGACCGAAAATGTAGATGTTCGGGGCGCCGCAACCTCCCTTATACAGGAAGTTGAAGAAATTATAGTCGCCCTCCACGATGATCTGGATGAATTGGAAGTTCGAGCTCGGCATCGTCAAGTTGATGACGTTGTGGCTCCCGGTGAAGTTGGCGTAGTAGCAATTGCCCGCTCCATTCAGGTTGATGTTCCAGCCCGAGTTTGTCCCGGAGAAGTTGTAGGAGAACGCTGGGCTGCACTTCGATTGGCTAGGCTGGTTGCACGATCCCCCTGTGATGATGGGACAGAGGTTCCCCTGTCCCCAGCTCGGAGGAAAGTACCCGATCTGACCGAACGACATCCCGAAGGTGGCGTTCTCAGCCCTCGCTGTAGGGGGAGACAGGATACCACCGGATGCGGGTCCGAACGGAGGCACGCTGCCGCTCCCCAAGGTGATTGGTGTCGTCATGACGACGTGCTGGTTGGGGTGCGCGATCTCGGCGTAGATGTCGCCCTGGAGCTCGCGGAACTCGTTCTCGACCTGGAGGGTGTGCTGGTACTCGGCCGCTTCCATCTGCGCGGGGAACTGGACCGCGAGGTAGCTCGCCAGCATGATCGCGACGAGGAGGATCGTGAACATGGTGCCTACCGCGCTTGCGACTCCACGTCGGGAGCTCTCGATCCTTCGGCGGATCATCCGCGACGAGGTCCGGTTCAAACGCACGGCCACCTCAGCGTCACCCCCGCTGAGTGACCTGACCTCCGGTGGATAGGCCCTCGAGGACGACCCCCCGATCCGATGGCCGCTCCGTCTGGCGTCGAGCATGTCTCCTGTCCGTCGCAGGGAGCCCGCAAAACGGCCTACGGGGTTCCCGCTAAGAGTAGGTACCTTTCCACCGCTATTTGAAACGAGCGAGCGGCCTCTGTACGGATTCCCTGCGCCTTTGGGGGAGTCGGCTCTCCCGTTCTCTCCCTCCCTCGGCTATTTGGGCATGCGCCTCCCTCCCGGTCCCGCAGAGAGCCCTCGAACCCATGGAGGACGACTACGCCGTCCTCGGACTCCGTCCGAGCGCATCGCCCGGAGAGGTCCGGGCGGCCTACCGTCGGCTCGCGAGACGCTACCACCCGGACGCGCACCACGCCGAGGGTCCGAAGGCCGCCGCTTCCAACCGCGCACGGTTCGAGGAGGTCACCGAGGCCTATCTGCGGATCAAGGAGGGGCACCCCCGTCGCGCCCCGGCTCCGAGCTCCTCCGAACCCCGGACGCGTCGGGCCCCGTCCCCACCGCCCCGCACCTCCCCCATCCCCTCCCCGCCCGCCCCAGAAACGCGGGTCTTCCGTCGGCTGCCCCTGGACCCGACCATCCCGTTCGACTGGGCGGGGTGGGGGGGGAAGGAGGGGGCGCACGCCTCCCTGGGGGACGCGTTCGCCCGGGGCAGCCCGTTCGTCGCGCTCAAGGTCGAGCGCGAGGAGAACGCGGGGGACGTCAACTCGTTCCTCGACCTTACGGTCCGGGAGTCGCTCTTGGGAGCGGTCAAACGCGTGGTCCTGCTCGACGAGCAGCAGTGCCGCGCATGCGGAGGGAGTGGCAAAGGTGGAGAGTCCCGCCAACTCCCTTGTGCTGCCTGCGGAGGGACGGGACGCCGGGAAGAGAGCCGGCTCGGGGGTGCTTGGAAGAGCATCGACCGGTGCACTCATTGCGGAGGCACGGGGAAGGTGACCCGGGAGGAGTGCGACGTCTGCGGAGGGAAGGGCCGAGAGTCCCGCCACGACATGGTGATGGTCGAGATCCCCCCGGGGTCACCCCCCGGGCGACGGCTACGTCTCCAGGGATTGGGCCGGTGGGATGCTGCCCGCAATCAGCGGGGAGACTACTACCTCACCCTCGCGCTCGCCGAAGGGCCCGAGGCCTGGCACGAGGCAGGGGCGCAGCACATGGCCTTCCCGGTCCCCCAGACGATCCTCTCGCGCGGTGGCCAGGTCGTCGTCCCAGGACGGAACGGTCCTCTTCTCGTCCCCGTGGCCGCGGGGACCACCGACGGGGAGACGGTCCGTCTTCCCCATGCCGGCCCCCGCCTCCCTCCGGATGGCGCTTCGGGGGCGTTGGTCCTCCATCTGAGGGCGGTGGAGGACCCCGGGGACCTGCCGGGGATGTCGGTCACCATCCCCGCCTTCCTGCGGAAGGCGGTCCCGACGCAGCCGGGGGAGCGGATGGTCGCGGCCTGGTCGGCCTACCTGGACTCTCCGAAGAACCCGGGATTCCTCATCGTGACCAGTCAGAAGCTGGTCTTCCTCAGCAAGGAGAACCTCGAGGGGGTAGGGATGGAGTGGTTCGCTCCGGTGAGCCGGCTCGCCCTCCAGCCCATCGAGGTCCCTCCGAACGTCCCCCGCGACCGCACCGCGCTCTGGGCCGTGACCATTGCGGGCCGTCGGGTCTTCCTGCGCCGGACGCTCGCCCAGATCGAGAAGATCCACGCGATGCTCGAGGAGCTCCGTCGTGAGAGCTCCTACGGGCCCTCCGGGGCCTAGGACCTAGTCGCGGGATTCGGCGTGCGGCGAGCCGCCAGCTGCCCCCTCAGCCGGGGGCCGTCGAGCGCGTTCGATCGCCTGTTCGATCGTGCGGATCAGGATCTCGCGGTTGTAGGTCCCCTTGACCAGATAGTCGCTCGCACCGCATTCGAGCGCGTCCAGGACCATCTCCCGGTCGTCGAGGGCTGTCAGGACGACCACGGGGACGTGCGGAGCGCGCTTGCGGAGCGTCTTCAAGGTCTCGAGGCCCTGGCTGTCCGGGAGCCCCAGGTCCAGCAGGATGACCTCGACGGGACCGACCTTGATCCGGTTCAGCGCCTCTTTCAGCCGCTCGACGTGCAGGAGCGTGAACCGGCCCGACGGCTCTCCCTCGAGAGCAAGCTGGACGAGCCGCGTGTAGCCCAGGTCATCCTCCACGAGGAGGGCCCGGACCCTTCCTTCGACGACCATCAACCCCCCTTGGGCTCCCCGTCGACTCCCGGGAGCTCGACGACGGTGAACCAGAAGTTCTCGATCCGCCTGACGACGTCGTGGAACTGCTGGAAGTCCACGGGCTTGCGGACGTAACAGTTGGCGTGGTGCTTGTAGGCCCGCACGATGTCCTCCTCCGCCTGGGAAGAGGTGAGGATGACGACAGGGATGTCCTTGAGAGCCGGGTCCTCCTTCATCGTGCTCAACACCTCTCGACCGTCCTTGCGTGGCATGTTGAGGTCCAGGAAGAGGATCCCCGGTCGCGGGGCCTGAGCATACTTCCCTCGACGGTAGAGGAAGTCCAGCGCTTCGACCCCGTCGGAGACGGAGTGGACCTCGGTCAGGACCTTGCTGTCCTTGAGGACCTCTTTCACCAGTCGCACGTCGGCCGCGTTGTCCTCCGCGAGGAGGATCTGGATGGGCACTCCCATGGTTGTCGCCTTCATTCGCTACTCCCCTTCAGCATCGTAGAGCTCGTAAGTACCGCGTAACCCCGCGGGAGAGGGGGAAGGGGCGTCCATCTCGGTCCAGGGACGAACCCATGGACCCCGCCCTTCGGGGCGTAGGTCGCGACCTTCACGAGCTCACGCCCCTACCTCCAGCGCAGGCGGATTCAGGTCGAACCTCGTGCGGACCCACTCTGGGGGCCGGAACGCCATGAGGATCGCAAGGGCCGCCACGACGCCGGTCGTGCGAGTGAACACGAGCCCGGCGAGACTGCCCGAAGCTCCGACGAGGGCTAGGATCGAAGAGGAGCCCAGCCATCCCAGGAGCCCCCCGCCGACCATCAGGATCCGGAACCTCACGGTGCGGTCCGTGGTGCGGCGATAGAGGGTGAGGTAGAGGACGGCACCCACGATCTCCGGCAACAACAGGAAGGCGAGCAACAGGTCGAGCGCGGCCCCTCCACCGGTCGTGATGAAGTTCAGGCTCACCGAGCCATCGACGACCGAGACGGCCCCCGCCGCTCCGTTCGTGGCCACGTAGTCGACCAGGCGTGCCGTGACGAACGACGAGAGCAGCACGTAGTACACCACGTAGACCAGCGTCAAGGGGAGGAGGTGGTACCTCCCGGTGAAGACGAAGATCAGGTATCCGACCAAGCCCCAGAGGGCAACGCAGATGACGGCCACGGTGAGCAGGAGCGCCGACGCGGCCACGTCGAGCCCGGGCGCGGCGAAGGCCGCGTAGAGGCTCTCCAGGCTCCCGATCAAGGTGGAGGCTGATAGCGCTCCCCACCACACGGCGAACTGCGTGTTGGCCACCCTCGAGGCCGCCGAGACCTGCCGTCGCGAGAGGGTCCACGCAAGGACCGCGTAGATCCCCGCGGAGGCCAGGTCCCAGGAACCTGACACTAGCGCAGCCACGTTCATCGTGCGTGCCCCCTAGGCGAGCTCCTTCAGCCGCTGCTCGATGAGGCTCTCCGCGGCGACGGCGGGCCCTCGCGCCGGCGCCTCGAGGGCCGGACCATGCACCTCGGGCTTGGGAGCCTCGGCGGGGATCGTGAAATGGAACCGACAGCCTTTCCCCGGCTCCCCGGTGCTCTCGATCCAGATGCGGCCGGAATGATGGTCGGCGACCTTTCGTGCGATCGCGAGCCCGATCCCGCTACCGGGGAAGGCGTCTCGCGTGTGGAGCCGCTGGAACATCACGAAGACCCGCTCCTGGAACTCGGGAGCGATGCCGATGCCGTGATCCTCCACGGTGAACTGCCAATCGGGGCCCACGCGCGCCGCGGTCGTACGGACCCACGGAGGCCCCGACCCGTGGAACTTGATCGCGTTCGAGATGAGGTTCTGCAGGAGCTGACGGACCTGGGTCCGGTCGGCCATGACGGTCGGTAGGTCCCCCCGGGAGACCTCCGCGTGGGCGGGTCCGATGGACTCCCGCAGGTCGCGGAGCACCTCGTCGTGGACCTCGTTCATCGGTACAGGGCCCCGGGGGGTACCCTTCCTTCCCAGCCGCGAGTAGGTGAGGAGGTCATCGATGAGCTGACGCATGCGTCGTGCCCCGTCCTGGGCGAAGTCTAGGAACTCGTTGGCATCCTTGTCCAGCTTCGCTCCGTAACGCATCTTCAGGAGCTCGGTGAAGCTCCCCACCATTCGAAGGGGTTCCTGGAGGTCGTGGGAGGCGGCGTAGGCGAACTGCTCCAGCTCCCGGTTCATCCGAGAGAGCTCTGCGCCGCGGGTCGCCAACGCTTCGATGAGCGCGACCCGCTCGGAGATGTCGCGCAGGTCGATCGCGAACACCTCCGAGTCTCCCACCTTCTCCCGGTGGACCCGCGCCGCTGCGGGGAACGTCGATCCGTCGGCGCGCAGGCCCGCGAAGTCCTCGCGGCTCTCTGAGGGGCCCTGGCCCATCTCGCGGAGGAGCGCCATGAAGGCGTCCCGCGAACCGGGGGCCAGGAGGTCGACGATCGGCTGGTCCCGCAAGGCGGAGGGGCTTCGTCCGAACACACGGCTCGCCGTCGCGTTCGCATAACGAATGCTCCCATCGGAGTTGACAAGGAATAGGGGCTCCGGTGCGAGGTCGACAAGGCGTTGCGCCTCCTGGAGGCCCCCCGGAGCGGCCTGCTGCCGCATGAGCGCCGCGCCAATGGCCATTCCCAGCACCATCAGGACCGAGGCGGCGACGAGGAGCCCCACGATGATGGACGTGACGCCGAGGTGGGTCTGGAGGAGGATAACGGACAGGACGACCGACATCAGGCCGATCACCACCAACCCGAAAGCGACGTACGTCCCGAACGTCATCCATCGAGCGATGGAGTGGATCGACCCGGTCAAGCTCCACTCCCGTCGGATCGCCGTCATGAACGAGAGGAGGAGTACGTCGAGGCGATAGAGTAAGGGGTGGTTACCTCGAGGTTAGGGGTCGCAACTGAATAAGTGAGTTATATAACCGCGGGCCCCTCTCCCCTCTGGCGTGGACGTCGAGGGACTTCGTGCCAAGTACCAAGCCCTCGGTCCTGAACTCACAGAAC